>NZ_JBIARV010000005.1:0-605595 GCF_042890295.1 Streptomyces sp. NPDC002232
TCGGCCTCCTTCAGGTGGTACAGCGATCGCAGAGCCGCGTACTCACGCAGCTGCCACAGCTCCCCTTCGGTCTCCAGGTACCGGCTGAGGCTGCCGGACAGGTCCACGGGCTCGACGAGCAGCGGGGCGAAGGCGTCCTCGACGGTTCCGGGTGCGGCGGAGAGTTCCTCTCGCAGGGCATGGAGGAAGCGGGCCTCCAGGGCCCGGCGCAGCCGCAGCAGGTCGGGGTCCCACTCCCGTGCGTCGTCTACGCCCGCGAAGCCCCGGTAGTGCAGCTCGTACAGCAGGTAGAGCGCCAGCTGGAGGTCCTCGCCCCAGGGATCGGCCTCGGCCGAGGCGTCCGCGCCGTACAGGGGCGCGTCGCCCGACCGCAGCGCCCGGACGACGGCGGCGGACAACGCACCCCGGCCCTCGGTCAGCCGGGGAGCCGCGCCGGACGAGAGGGGCGTCGGACTGCGGAGAGGCATCAGGGAGTCCCTTCGTGCGGGGTGGGAGGGGTGCGCTCGCGCCGACGGTGGCTGGTGTCGCACCAGGGATACGTACGGCTGCGGCGGCAGGTGCACACGGCGGTCATGAAGCGGTCGGAGCGCACGACGGTCCCGTCTTCGAGGACGATCTCGACCGGTCCCTCGACGAGGACCGGCCCCTCCGGGTCCACGCACACACGGCGCGCCGGGTCGTCATGGGGCGGGTGGGCGTCGGCGTCAGGTGTTCCGGGCACGGATGACCACCAGTTCCTCCCGCGTCTCGGCCGCGTTCGCCAGCCCTTGCCCTTCGAGCCAGGAACGTCGTGAACGGAGGACGGGCCCCCAGGGGACCGTGGCCTCGGCGGTGATCTCGGCGGTGAGTCCCGCGCCGCTCAGCCGCTCCAGCGTCTCCCCCGCCCTGCTCATGGCCGAGTGGACCATCAGGAGAACCCCGCCCGGCCCCAGCAGCGCCGAGGCGTGCGCGCAGATGCGGTCGATGACCATGCGCCCGTCGGGACCCGCGTCCCAGGCCCGTTCAGGACCGTGTGACGGCAGGGCCGCCGGAGCGGGGACGTACGGCGGATTGGTGACGATCAGGTCGTAGCGACGACCCGCGGTACACGCCACGAAATCACCGTGCAGGACACGCACCGGCAACCGCCGGAGCAGGGCGTTCACCCGTGCCGTGGCGACCGCGGTCCACGAGACGTCGACGGCCGTGACCTCCGCGCCCCTGCGTGCGGCGTTCAGCGCGAGAGCGCCCGTACCGGTGCCGATCTCCAGCACCCGGGTGTCGGTATCCACATCCTCACGAGCCAGCGCCTCGGCCAGCAGTCGGGTGTCGGCCTGCGGGCGGTACACGCTGGGGAGGGCCACGAGGCCGCCGGGCAGCGTGCTCACGGGCGGGGCCGTACGGGACATCGTGCACCTCCGAAGGCTGAGCACGGCACCCGTCCGCCGGGCGCCGCGGTGCGCCACGTGCTGCGCCTGCCCCGGGTGCCGCGCGTCATGCGGCCTTCCGGCGATCGCCGGCACCCGGCCGTCCATGACCTGGGCGGCCGGGAGAGCGAGCGTCCGCAGGGCAAGCGTCCGGCCGGGTGACCCGACTGAGGTGTGTCACGGTCGGCGGTGAAGACGGTGTCCTGGTCGGGCCCTGGCCCCGGCAGGCCGTCAGGGCCTCAGGCTGGAGACCACGTCGGCGGTGGCGGCCACGCCGTTGTGGATGGTGGGCGCCATGCTGGTGTCGGCGAGGAAGAAGCCGAGCAGCGCGCAGACGAGGGCGTGGGTGACCTTGAGGCCGCCGTTGCGCAGGAAGATCACGGCCAGCACGAGCAGCAGCACCACGACAGAAATGGAAACGGCCATCGGTCTCACGTCCCTCCGTCGCCGCACCGGAATTGCGGCGTTCGGCGGACAGTGTGGCGGAATGCGCGGTCCGTCCGGGGGAACGGCGGGGCGGCCATTCGGGTGGGATCGTAGGTCGCCGCGCGGGCGTCGGTCACCGGTAGTGGATGACGGTGTCGAAGGGATCCAGGCGTACGGGGCGGCCAGGCGTCCCTTCGCTCCGAGCGCGCCCGTGGCCTCCGGGGCCGTAGCGTCCCCGGCCGGCCCGGTGCGCTCCGAGAGGAGCTCGGAGCGCGCCGTCCGGCCGAGGGGCTGCTCAGCGGGGTGCCGGAAGGTTCGTCAGCGTCGCGATCGCGTCCTGGTGGCGGCCGGCCGAGCCGAGCGCGATCTGGTCCGCCTTGGCCCGCTTCAGGGCCAGGTGGGCCGAGTGCTCCCAGGTCATTCCGATGCCGCCGTGCAGCTGCACGCACTCCTCGGCGGCGCGGACCGCGACCTTGGAACAGTACGCCTGCGCGACCGCCACGGTCAGCGGCGCGTCCGGGCTCGCGGTGGCGAGGGCGTCGGCGGCGGCGCGGGCCGCGGCCCTGGCCCCGACGACGTCCAGCCAGAGCTGGGCCATGCGGTGTTTCAGGGCCTGGAAGGAGCCGACGGGCCGGTTGAACTGGTGGCGCTCCCGGGTGTGGCGGACGGTCTCCTCCAGGCAGCGCTCGGCGAGACCGAGCTGCTCGGAGGCGAGGAGCCCGGCGCCCGCGAGCAGTCCGCGCCGGACGGCCGCGCGGGCCGCGTCGCCCTCGGCGAGCCGCGTGCCCGAGGCGGCGCCGGGCTCGACGACGGCGAGCGGGCGGGTCAGGTCCAGCGGGGTCAGCGGGGTGACGGCGGCGTCCGCGGCCGGGACCGCGTACAAGCCGTCGGGGCGGGGGACGAGGAACACGTCGGCGGCGACCGCGTCGGCGACCGCCCGCACCGGGCCCTCCGCGAGGTCCCCGTCCCCCGCGTGCGGCGCGGTCGCGAAGGGCACCGCGAGCACCGCGACCCGCTCGCCGGAGGCGAGCGAGGCGAGCAGCGCGGCGGCCGGTCCGCCCTGCTCCGCGAGGCCGAGCAGCGTCTCGGTGGCCACCACCGCGCTCGTGAGGTACGGCAGCGGAGTCACGGCGCGGCCCAGCTCCTCCAGGACCACGGCGGCCTCGCGGTGGCTCGCGCCCTGGCCGCCCAGCTCCTCGGGGACCAGGAGTCCGGCGGCGCCGATGTCGCCGGCGAGGGACTTCCAGAGGCCGGGGACGTACGGATCGGCCGTCTCGATCCGGTCGAGGAGCACCTGGTGACCGGCCCGGTCGGCGAGGAGCGCGCGGACGGCGGCCCGCAGGTCGTCCTCGGTCTCGGAGTACAGGAGATCGGTCTGCGCGGTCATCGGGCCAGGTCCTTCCAGGCGACGTCCTTGTCGTTGCGGGGCTCGGGGGGCAGGCCGAGGACCCGCTCGGCGACGATGTTGAGGAGCACCTCGCTGGTCCCGCCCTCGATCGAGTTGCCCTTGGATCGCAGATAGCGGTAGCCGGCGTCGCGGCCGGTGAAGTCGACGAGCTCGGGGCGGCGCATCTCCCAGTCCCCGTACAGCAGGCCCTCGTCGCCGAGCAGTTCGACCTCGAGGCCGCTGATGGCCTGGTTGAGCCGGGCGAAGGCGAGCTTCATGGCGCTGCCCTCGGGACCGGGCTGTCCGGCGACGAGCTGCTGGCGCAGGCGCTCGCCGGTGAGCCGGGCGACCTCGGCGTCGACCCAGAGATCGAGGAGGCGCCGGTGCAGGTCGTGGGTGCGCAGTTCGGGGCGCTCGCGCCAGGTGGTGGCGAGCTTCCCGATCATGCCGCCCTCGCGGGGGATGCGGGCGCCGCCGATCGAGACCCGCTCGTTCATGAGGGTGGTCTGGGCGACCCGCCAGCCGTCACCGACCTCGCCGAGGCGGTGGGCGTCGGGGATGCGGACGCCGGTGAGGAACACCTCGTTGAACTCGGCCTCGCCGGTGATCTGGCGCAGCGGCCGGACCTCGACCCCGGGGTCGGTCATGTCGCAGACGAAGTAGGTGATGCCGCGGTGCTTGGGCACGTCCGGGTCGGTGCGGGCGATGAGGATGGCCCAGCGGGCGACGTGGGCGCTGGAGGTCCACACCTTCTGTCCGTCGATCACCCAGTCGTCACCGTCCCGCACGGCGCGGGTGCCGAGCGCGGCCAGGTCCGAGCCGGCTCCCGGTTCGCTGAAGAGCTGGCACCAGACCTCCTCGCCGACCCAGAGGGGGCGCAGGAAGCGGGACTTGACGTCCTCGGAGCCGTAGGCGAGGAGGGTGGGGGCGGCCATGCCGAGGCCGATGCCGATCCGGCGCGGGTCGTTGTCGGGGGCGTCCGCGGCGGCGAGTTCGGCGTCGACGACGGCCTGGAGGGAGCGGGGCGCGTCGAGGCCGCCGAGTCCCGCGGGGTAGTGCACCCAGGCCAGTCCGGCGTCGAAGCGGGCCTTCAGGAAGTCGGTGCGGTCGGTCGTGGCGGGCGGGTGCTCGGCGAGCAGCTTCCGTACGCGGGCGCGGAGTTCCTCGGCGTCGGTCATGCGCGGGCTCCTTCCGGGAGGACGACGAGGCGGCCGGTGGTCGTGCCGTCGGCGACGCGCTGGACGGCGTCGGCGGCGGCGGCGAAGGGGACGCGTTCGCCGATGAGGGGCTTGACGATCCCCTTGGCGGCGTAGGCCGTCAGGTCCTCGTGGCAGCGGCCGATCGCGGCGGGGTCCTTGGCCGCGTAGAGGCCCCAGTGGAGGCCGAGGACCGAGTAGTTCTTCACCAGGGCGTGGTTGAGGGCGGGGGCCGGGACGGTGCCGGAGGCGAAGCCGACGATCACGATCCGGCCCTCGAAGGCCACGCACTTGGCGGACTGCTGGTAGGCCTCGCCGCCGACGGGGTCGTAGACGACGTCCGCGCCCCGGCCGCCGGTCGCGGCCTTGACGGTGGCGACGACGTCCTCGGAGCGGCGGTCGATCACCAGGTCGCAGCCGAGGGCGCGGGCGGCGGCGGCCTTCTCCGGGCCGCCGACGACGCCGATGACGGTGGCACCGGCCGCCTTGCCCAGCTGGACGGCGGCGCTGCCGACGCCACCGGCCGCCGCGTGCACGAGGAGGGTCTCGCCCTCCTGGAGGGCGGCGCGGCGGTGGAGGCCGAACCAGCCGGTCTGGTAGCCGATGTGCAGCGCGGCGGCCTCGGCGTCGTCGAGCGCTTCCGGGGCGGGCAGGAGCCCGGCGGCGTCGGCGAGGGTGTACTCGGCGAATCCGCCGTGCGGGAGGGCGACGGTGGTGACGACCCGGCGCCCGTCCTCGGTCTCGGCGCAGACCTCGACGCCGGGGGTGAAGGGCAGCGGGGGCCGCACCTGGTACTGGCCGCGGCAGAGCAGCGCGTCGGGGAAGTTGACGTTGGCGGCGCGGACCCTGAGGAGGACCTGGCCGTCACCGGGCACGGGTGGTCCGACCTCCTCGCGGCGCATCACCGCGCCCGGTTCGCCGTTCTCGTACACACGCCATGCCTGCATCCGGAAGCCTCCTCCGTACCGAGCGGTCGGTGGCATACTAAGCGGTCGCTTGCTGGCGGGGGAACCGGGTCAGCCGGACTTCTTGGGACGCGCCCGCACGTGCATGCGCTCGCCCTGCGGTCCGAAGAGGCTCAGGAACTCGACCGGGCCTTCCCCGGCCGGGCCGAACCAGTGCGGGACCCGGGTGTCGAACTCGGCCGCCTCGCCGGCGGCCAGCACGACGTCGTGCTCGCCCAGGACGAGCCGGAGCCTCCCGGAGAGCACGTACAGCCACTCGTACCCCTCGTGCACCCGGGGCTCCGGGGCCTCCTGGGCCTTCTCCTGGATCACCTTGTACGCCTGGAGCCCGCCGGGCTGCCGGGTCAGCGGGTACATCGTGCGGCCGTGGCGCACGATGGGCTTGGCCTTGACCCGGGGGTCGCCCACCGGCGGCGCGCCGACCAGCTCGTCGAGCGGGACCTGATGGGCGCGGGCGAGCGGCAGGAGCAGTTCGAGACTGGGCTTGCGCTGTCCGGACTCCAGCCGGGAGAGGGTGCTCACGGAGATCCCGGTGGCGGCGGAGAGCTCGGCGAGGGTCACCCCCCGGTCACGTCGGACTCGGCGGAGCCGGGGGCCGACCTCGGTCAGGACGGCATCGATGCGGTCGTCTTCGGTCATGCGTCCAGTGTTGCAGAAACGGCAAGACTTCTTGCGGAGAGATCACCAGGGGAAAGTCTCGCTCCATGACCTCGCCCGCGCGGCGGGACGACGGGCGGCGGGCCGCCGCTCACGGATCCGGATCCGGGCGGCCGTCCGTCGGCCGCCCGGATGAAACGCGGCGGCCGGAGCTGCGCCGTCACGGCACGTGGGTGAGGATCGGCCATGGTGACCACATTCGGCCCCGCACGACGCAAGGACGGAACACCACCCATGCTCGGTACGCAGTTCACCAAGGGCTCCCCCAGCTGGATCGACCTCGGCACCCCGGACACCGACGCCTCGGCCGCCTTCTACAGCGCCGTCTTCGGCTGGACCTTCCACTCGGCGGGCCCCGACGCCGGCGGCTACGGCTTCTTCCAGCAGGACGGCGCCACCGTCGGCGCCCTCGGCCCCCTCACCGAGGAGGACGCGCGCTCCGCCTGGACCCTGTACTTCCAGACCCCGGACGCGGACGCCACCGCGCGGGAGGCCGCGGCCGCGGGCGGCACGGTGCGCGTCGCGGCCTTCGACGTCATGGAGGCGGGCCGCATGGCCTGCCTCACGGACCCGGCCGGAGCCGAGTTCGCCGTCTGGCAGCCGGGGCAGGTCAAGGGCCTGGAGCGGACCTCCTCCCCCAACACCCTCCTCTGGGCCGAACTGCACGTCGCCGACCCGGAGTCCACCCTCGGCTTCTACCGGACCCTGTTCGGCTGGCGGTGGTCGCTGATGGACGCGCCCGGCATGACCTACCAGGTGATCTCCACCGCCGAGGGCGACCAGGAGGACACCTCCTTCGGCGGCGCCGCCGCGCTGCGGAACGAGGGGGAGGCCACGCGCTGGGTGCCGTACTTCATGGTCGCGGACCCCGACACGGCCTCCCGCACCGCCCAGGGCGGCGGCGGCTCGGTCGTGATGCCGGCCGCCGACGTCCCGGACGTCGGCCGCATCGCCTGGCTCGCCGACCCCTTCGGCGCGGTCTTCGCGGTGATGAAGCCCTCGCCCCGCGCGTAGCCCCTTCGCCCCTCGGTGTCGGCCGGCGGCGGGCCTGGGGCGGGTCGTCACACTCCCGTCTGCCCCGCGACGACGGGAGTGTGACGACACGCCCTAGCGGGCGAAGAGTTCGAACGTCACCGCCGGCCGGCCGCCGAAGCGGCCGGCGGCGCGGGACGTCGCCGTGGTCAGGAAGTCCCTGACGTACGCCTCCGGCTCCTCGTCCGTCAGTGCCTCGATGTAGGCGCGGTGGCAGAGCAGCGAGCGGATCGCCCGGTCCAGGCCGGGGCCGGCGTCCACGGCGTGGGTCGGGGTGCTGGAGGCCGCGACCGCGACCCAGCGCACGCCGTTCCACGGGTCGAGGCCCTCCTCGGTCAGCTCCGGGAAGATCCAGCGGTTGCCCGCGTCGGCGGCCGCGTCCAGCGTGGCGCGCCCGACGGCCAGGTGGTCGGGGGTGTTCCAGGGGGCGCCGGGGCCGCCGCCCCAGGTGTCCCGGTGGTTGAGGGTGATCACGAGCTCCGGGCGGTGGCGGCGGATGGCCGCCGCGATGTCCCGGCGCAGCCCGAGGCCGTACTCGATCACACCGTCGCGGTGGTCGAGGAAGTCGACGGTCTCCACGCCCACGACGGCCGCGCTGTCCCGCTGTTCGCGCTCGCGGAGCGGGCCGCAGACGTCCGGGGCGAGGGTGTCGATGCCGGCCTCGCCGCGGGTCGCGAGGACGTACGTGACCTCCTTCCCCGCGTCCGTCCAGGCGGCGACGGCCGCCGCGCAGCCGTACTCCAGGTCGTCGGGGTGGGCGACGACGGCGAGCGCGCGCGTCCAGTCGCCGGGCATCTCCAGGAGGTCCTGGGCCTCTGTGTCGATCATGAACGCAGGATACGGCTCGCCTCGGAGACGGTCGGGCGGAACGCTCCGGCGAGGATCACCGAACGGGAGACGTGGCGCGGCCGGTCAGGGTTGAGCCCGCGCCGGTCCGCGAGGGCCACCGCGAGCCGCTGGACGCGGACCAGGGCGGCGACGGGGTCGATCGCGTCGGCGGCGAACAGGGCGCCGGTGGACTCCACTTCGTCGCGCAGACCCGAGGGCTCCGGTCCGAGGCAGCAGACCAGGCTCGCCCGGTCGCTGATGGTGATGGGGCCGTGCCGGTACTCCATCGCCGCGTACGACTCCGTCCAGGCGCGGGCCACCTCGCGCAGCTTCAGCGCCGCCTCGTCGGCGAGCCCCACGGTCCACCCGGTGCCGAGGAAGGTGAACTGGCCGCGCCGCTCCCAGGCGGCGGGCAGCCGCTCGTACAGGACGAGTTCCGCGTCGGCGATCGCGGGGCCGAGGTCCACCCCGAGCCCCGCGCGCAGGAGTTGCAGCGCGGTGGTGGCGAACCGGGTCTGGACGACGGACCGTTCGTCGGCGAAGCCGAGATCGACGACCCGGTCGGCGAGCCGCCCGGCGGGGCTGTCCGGGACGCCGGTGACGACGAGCGTCGGGATCCGGCCGGCGGCGCGGGCGAGCAGGTCCCCGACCTCCGTGGTGGTGCCGGAGCGGGTGAGCGCGACGATCCGGTCGTAGCCCCGGCCGAGCGGGGTGGTGTCGGAGGCGGGGAACGCGTCGGTCTCCCCCGCGCCGAGGGACTCCCGCAGGGCCGCGTAGGCGCGGGCGATGAAGTACGAGGTGCCGCAGCCGACGACCGCGACCCGCTCGCCGCGGGCCGGCAGGAGGTCCGTGGCGTGGGCGGCGATCTCGGCGGCACGGCGCCAGCAGTCGGGCTGGCCGGCGATCTCCGCGCTGACGTGAGTGCTCATGTCGGTCCTCTCCTCGCAGGGGCCCCCGCGGGTCCGGACCGAGTTGTACCGGTCCGCGACCGGAGCACACCATGAGCAATCCGCACTCACCGCTTGGACTTTTGTGGTCCCCCGTCCGTCCGCGCCCCGCAGGACGCGCGGACCACCAGGCGCGGGCGCAGCTGCACCTGGTGCAGCGGGGCCGCGTCGCCCTCGGCGAGCCGCCGCAGCAGGATCTGCGCGGCGAGGCGGCCGAGCTGGTACTTGGGCGGCGAGACCGCCGTCAGCGGGGTCTCGGCGACGTCGGCGAACTCGTTGTCGTAGCTGATCAGGGCGAGGTCCCGGGGCACCCGCAGCCCGGCGCGGCGGGCCGCTCCGAGCATCAGCGCGGCCTCCCGGTCGCCGAAGCAGAGCGCCGCGGTCACCGCGCCGTCCCGCAGCGCGGCGAGGGCCCGGTCGGCACGGTCCGGGTCCCAGCGGGCCATCTCGTCCCGCTCGTACGTCGCGGCGGGCAGGCCGAGGTCGGCGAGGGCGCGGGCGAAGCCGGACTCGACGGGGGCCGTGGTGGGCGCGTCCGTGCGGGCGACGAGGCCGAACCGCTCGTGGCCGAGGGCCCGCAGATGGCGCACCGCGTCGTAGGCGCCGCCCTCGTGGTCCGTGCAGACGTGCTCGGTGGGGTCGCCGGGTCCGTGGGCGGCGAGCCGGCGCTCGACGAGGACGGCGGGCACGGGCAGGGCGAGGAGCTCCTCGGCGCGCCGTCCCGGGTCGGTCGCGGTGTGCAGGCCGGGGACGAGGAGCAGCCCGTGGACCCCGGCGGAGAGGAGCCGTGCGACGGCGGCGTCCTCCTCGGCGGGGTCGTAGTGCGAGCAGGCGAGGACGAGCCGGGCGCCGGCCTCCGCGAGCTCCTTCTCGATGCCCTGGAGGACGCGCGGGTAGTAGAACGTGGTGTCGGGGACGAGGACGCCGACGACCTGGCGGTCCGCCCGGTCCCGCCCGGCCCCGGGGGCGGCGAACGTTCCGGCGCCCTGGCGCCGTTCGACCAGGCCGAGGGCGACCAGGTCCTCGTAGGCGCGGCGGACGGTCGTGACGGACAGGCCCGTCTCGGTGGCGAGGGCCCGTTCGGTGGGGAGCTTGCTGCCCGGGGGCCAGGTGCCGTCGAGGATGCCGCGCCGCAGTTCCGCCGTCAGGGCCCGGAACTTCAGCTCCCGGCCGGACGCCGGTGTCTCGCGTGCCGTCATCCGGGCCCCCTCGTACGGGACGGGGCGCGCCTCCCCGTCCCCCGCCGATCCTTCGCGCGCCGCATCCTATGCCCGGCCGCGGCGCCGGGTCAGAGCTCGTCGCGGGCGAGGGCCAGCAGCCGGTCGAGGACGCGCGGCCCGCCGGCCCGCACCCCGTCGTGCTCGAACTCGTCGGTCACCCAGGTCCGCAGGCCCCGCACGGCGCGCGCGGTCTCCAGGGAGTGGGCGGTGTCGACGTACATGTCGTCGTGGTAGACGGCGGCCGCCACCGGGACCTGGTTGGCGGCCAGGCGCTCCGGGTCGTACAGCGGGGTCCAGTCGGTGCGCGCGGCGAGCCGTTCCGCGGTCTCGCGCAGCGGCCGCAGCGCGGGGTCGGTGGTGAAGTGCCAGGGGTGGACGGTCTCGCCGGTGAGGAGCGGGGTGGCGCCCCCGGCGAGCGCCGCGCGGGCGTCGAACTCGGGGTGCTCGGCGCGGATCCGCTCGGCGGCCCAGTCGGTGGGCCCCCGGCCCTGCGCGTAGATGGACTCGTGGAGGACGGCGTACAGCGGGTGTCCCGCGTACGAGAGGTGCGCCTGGACCTGCTCCAGGAAGGCGTCGGAGAGCGCGGGCCCGCCCGGGGTCGGCACGAACGCGCCCTCCAGGAGCAGGTGCAGCTGGTGGGTTCCGTCGCCGGAGCCGAGGAGGATGCCGAGGGACTGGAAGGCCTCGACCGTGAGGAGACCGCCGCCGGGCAGCGTGACCTCCCGGCCGAGGAGGTGGTCGGCGATCGCGCGGACCCGTGCGGCGTCCTGCGGGTAGCGGGTGAAGTGCGCCTCGTTCTTCCGCCGGACGCGGGGATAGGCGGCGCGGTAGACCTCGTCGGCGGTGGCGTCCAGGGAGGGCAGGCCGCCCGTGACGAGGACCCGTTCCAGGCCCTCGGGGGCGGCGGACAGGTAGTGGGTGGCGCAGAAGCCGCCGAAGCTCTGGCCCAGGACGGTCCAGGGGGCGCCGCCGGTGAGCCGGCGCCGGATCAGCTCGCAGTCGCGCACGATGGAGTCGGCGCGGAAGTGCGCCAGGTAGTCGGCCTGCTCGGCCGGCCCGCCGCGCAGCGGGAGGGTCTGGCGGTTGGCGGGGGTGGAGCGGCCGGTGCCGCGCTGGTCGAGGAGGAGGACGCGGAACTCCCGCACGGCCCGGCCGAGCCAGGCCTGCGGGCCGGTGAAGCGGCGGGCCCCGAAGCCGGGCCCGCCCTCCAGGTAGACCAGCCAGGGGAGCTTCTCGCGGTCCGGTCCGGCGTGGCCGCTCGCGACGACCTCGCGGCCGAAGACCTCGATGCGCTCGCCGTCGGGGCGGTCGTGGTCGAGGGGGACGGGGAAGCGGTGGTCGGTGAGGACGAGGCCCGGCTGGCGGAAGGTGGTCAACGCTGCTCCTGTTCGGTACGCCCCCGCGAGGACAGTGGATCACAGGGGGTGCGGGGTCAGCGCGGAAGGAGGCCCTTGTCCGTGAGGTAGGCGCGGGCCACGTCCTCCGGGAGCCGGCGCCAGCTGTCGACCTGTTCGTTGAGGTGGGCGAGGTCGGCGGTGGTGAGGACCGCGGCGAGCCGGGCGAGCGCGCGGGTGACGGCCGGGCTCCCGGCGCGGGCCCGGTTGACGACGGGGACGATGAAGTCGGCGTTCTGCAGGTGCTTGTCGTCGGCGAGCAGGACGAGCCCGAACGCGTCGAGCGTGGCGTCGGTGGTCGTGGTCAGGACGAGCTGGTCCTGCCCGCTCTGCACGGCCTGTTTGGCCTGGGTGGTGCCGACGCCCTTGGGGTCGACGGCGGTGACGTCGATGCCGTAGACCTTCTTCAGGCCGGGCGCGCAGTACGGCCGCTGGACGCACTCGTCGCCGGCGGCGAGGCGGACGGGCAGCCGGGCGGCGCCGAGGTCGCTGAGGGTCTTCAGGCGGTGCTCGGCGGCGTAGTCGGCGGCGACCGCGAAGGCGTTCTGGTCGACGGCCCGGCCGGGGTCGAGGACCGTGAGCCCGCGCGGTTCCGCCAGGGCCCGCAGCGCCGTCATGGTCGCGGTCAGGTCGGGCGAGCCGACGGTGGGCGCGTCCGCGCCGTTGACCTTGGCGTTCAGCCAGTCGGCGAAGGTCGCCGCGTACTCCGGGACGACATCGATCTGGCCGTTCTCCAGGGCGGGCTCGTACAGCTCGCGGTTGGTGACGGAGAGGATCCTGGTGCGGTAGCCGGCCTCCTGGAGCAGCAGCGCGTACATCTGGGCCAGGAGGTCGCTCTCGGTGAATCCGGCCGAGCCGACGACCAGCCCGTGGCTGTCGCCGGGGCGGCCGGTGACGGCCTCCCGGTTCTCCAGGGCGGGGCCGGTGGCGCACCCGGCGAGCCCGCCCGCCCCCGCGATCAGCGCGAGGCAGCACAGAGCGGCGGGCACCCGGCCCGGCCGGCGCTCCCGCGCGGTCGCGGGCCGCTCCGGGCGCGCCGCTCCCCCGGCGGCCCCGGGCCGCCTCACCCGTCGCTCCCCCGGGCCCGCGCCGGGCGGACGCGCTGGACGCCCTCGAAGAGCGCTTCGACGAGGAGGGCCAGGACGGCGACGAGGAAGGCCCCGGCGACGACCTGCGGGGTGGACGCGAGATTGAATCCGGCGGTGATGATCCGGCCGAGGCCGCCGCCTCCGGCGAGCGCGGCGACGGTCGCGGTGGCGACGAGCTGGACGGCGGCGATCCGTACGCCGGTGACGATCATCGGCAGGGCCAGCGGCAGTTCGACCAGGGTCAGGGTCTGGCGGCCCGTCATGCCCGTGCCCCGGGCGGCCCGGACGACGTCGGGGTCCACGCCGCGCATCCCGACGTAGGCGTTGGTGAGCAGCGGCGGCACGGCGAACAGCACCAGGGCGATGACCGTCGGCCACGGCGCGTACGGGCCGAGGGGGCTGAGCAGGAGCAGCACGAGGACGGCGAAGGTGGGGACGGCCCGGCCGGCGTTGGCGAGGTTGACGGCGAGCGCGCCGCCCTTGCCGAGGTGCCCGAGGACGAGGGCGACGGGCAGGGCGATCAGGCAGCTGAGGGCGAGGCAGACGACGGTCAGGAAGAGGTGCTCGCCCAGCCGGTGCCCGATGCCGTTCTCGCCGGACCAGTTCGCGGCGGTGGTGAGCCAGGACCAGGCGTCGGCGAGGGTGTTCACGCGGACCGCCCCCGGTTCCAGGGGGTGAGGAGCCGCTGCGCGCCGAGGAGGAGCAGGTCGGCGGCGACGGCGATGGCGACGCACAGCAGGGAGGCGGTCAGGACCTGCGCCTTGAAGTAGGTGTTCATCCCGGAGTAGATGAGGTTCCCGAGGCCGCCGTGGCCGACGATCGCGCCGATGGTGACGAGGGAGACGGCCGAGACCGCGGCGATGCGGAGCCCGGCCATCGCGGCGGGCAGCGCCAGCGGCAGTTCGACGGCGAGGAGCAGCCGGATCGGACCGTAGCCCAGGCCGCGGGCGGCCTGCCGGGTCTCCTCGGGGACGGCGCGGAGCCCGGCGAGGAGGTTGCGGACGAGGAGCGTGAGCGAGTACAGGACGAGCCCGGCCACGACGAGGCCGGCGGAGAGCCCGTACACGGGCAGGAGCAGCGAGAACATCGCGAGCGCCGGGATCGTGTACAGGAGCGTGGTGAGTCCGAGGACGGGCCCGGCCGCCCAGCGCCAGCGGCGGGCGGCGATCGCGAGGGGCAGCGCGAGCAGCAGGGCGATGCCGAGGGCGGCTCCGGCCAGCTGGAGGTGCTGGACGACGGCGTCGGTGAGGATCTCGCGCCGGGTCGAGAGGTAGTCGCCGCAGATCCACTCGTTACGGGCGAGGCAGTCGTCGGGTGGCGCGGTCGCCCTCTCAGCGGTCACGATCCCATTCGAGACCGCGGGTGGGCGCCGCGCACCCCGGCCGGGCCGTTCGGGGCCCTGGTGCCGTCTCCGTCAGCCGCTCGACATGACCGCGAGGACGTTGCCCGCCGGGTCGGTGAACCAGGCGATGGCGGGCCCCTCGCCGCCGCCGGCGCCGCGTACGACGCCCTTGTCGTCGGTCTCGAAGTCGGGATAGCGGGCGAAGGTCACGCCGCGGCCCGCCAGCTCGTCCACGGCACGGTCGATGTCGTCGACCTCGAAGTTGAGGATCGTGAAGGAGGCGGGGGCGTGGTTCTCCTTGGGGTAGACGAGGATCCGCGCGCCGCCGGGAAGGACGAGGTTCAGCATGCGCATCCCCTCCGGGCCGGAGTCCTCCACCGTGAGGCCGAGGACGTCGCCGTAGAAACCGCGCGCGGCGTCGAGGTCGTCCACCGAGAAGCCGCTGTACGCCGTGGTGTCGCCGAACATGTCGTGCTCCCTTCCGGGGCCCGGTGCCGGGCACCCCTTCCAGGATCCTCCGGCCGCGCCGCGCCGTCCGCCCGGGAGGGGACCGGTACGGCGCGGGACGGCGCCCCGGAGCGGAGAGCGACCGTCCCCGCGCGGTGGGCGACCGGGTACTCAGGGTGCGATCGGCAGCTGGCGCTTGTGCTCGGTGAGCTCGTAGCGGCGGACGATCGTGGCGTACGCGGCCTCGGCGACCGGCTTCCCCTCCAGGAAGTCGTCGATGTCGTCGTAGGTGACGCCGAGGGCGTCCTCGTCGGCCTTGCCCGGGTCGAGGGTCTCCAGGTCGGCCGTGGGGACCTTCCACACCAGCGAGGCGGGAGCGCCCAGCTCGTCGGCGATCGCGCGCACGCGGCGCTTGGTCAGGCCGGTCAGCGGGACGACGTCGGCGGCGCCGTCGCCGAACTTGGTGAAGAAGCCGGAGACGGCCTCGGCCGCGTGGTCGGTGCCGACCACGAGCCCGTCGTGGGCGCCGGCCACCGCGTACTGGGCGATCATGCGCTGCCGTGCCTTGATGTTGCCCTGCACGAAGTCCTGGTGGTGGGCGTCGCGGAAGGTCACCCCGCCGGCCAGGCCGGCCTCCAGGGCCGCGTCGCTGGCCGCCTTGACGTCCACGGTGAGGACCTGGTCGGCGCGGATGAAGCCGAGGGCGGTCTGCGCGTCCCGCTCGTCGGCCTGGACGCCGTAGGGCAGGCGCATCGCGTAGAAGGTGGCGTCGTGCCCGGCGGCGCGGGCCCGCTCCACGGCGAGCTGGCAGAGCCGCCCGGCCGTGGTGGAGTCGACGCCGCCGCTGATGCCGAGGACCAGGGAGCGCAGGCCGGTGGAGGTGAGCCGCTCGGTGAGGAAGGCCACCCGGCGCTCGATCTCCGCCTTCGGGTCGAAGGTCTCGGCGACCTGGAGGTCCCGGGCGATCTGCTGCTGGAGGGCGGTGGACGCCGGGTGGGTCACGGAGGTCTCCTCGTCGGGGGTCGGTCGGCGGCGGACCGAGGGGTGCGGGACGTGCGGGAGGCACGGCGGCGCACCGGGACGTACGAGGTGCGCCGGGGTCGACTCTACGCGCCGCCCGGCCGGCCGTCGGACGTGTCCGGGGCGCAGAGCACCTCGACCCGCTGGACGCCGTTGTTGGCGAAGCCGCCGCGGTTCCACGGCTCGGTGAGCGGCTGGACGTTCCCCGCCGCGTCGGTGGCCCGCACGGCCAGGTGGCGCAGGCCGGGCGTCGCCGTCCAGGTGGCGTGCCAGGCGGACCAGGCCCAGGGGTGGGCGGGGTCCCGGTCGAGCACGGCGTCGGTCCAGGCCGCGCCGCCGTCCTCGCTGATCTCGACGCGGGTGACCGGGCCGTGCCCGGACCAGGCGCGGCCGGTGAGCGGGACGGGCCCGGGGCGGACGACGCGGGTGCGGGACATGAAGTCGGGGAAGCCGGGCGGCACCATGAGGGCCCGGGGCGCGATGAGGGTGACGGGCTCGCCCGGTTGGTCCGCCGTCCGGCGCAGGCGGTAGGCGACGCTCTGCTGGAAGCCGGTGAACGGGCTGCCGGTGACGGTGATGTCCCGGAGCCACTTCACGTGGGCCATGCCGTACCAGCCGGGGACGACGAGGCGGAGCGGGCTGCCGTGCTGCGGCGGCAGGGGCGCGCCGTTCATCGCGTACGCGACGAGGACGTCGCGGGCGGGGTCGGCGGCGGTCGTCAGCGGCAGGCTCCGGCGGTAGTCCTGCTCGACGCCCCGCTCGACGCCGTGGTCGGCGCCGGTGAAGACCACCTCGGCCGCCTCCTCGGCGGTGCCGGCCTCCGCGAGGAGGGCGGCCAGCGGGACGCCGGTCCACTCGGCGGTGCCGACGGCCTCGACGAGCCAGGGCTGACTGACGGGGCGCGGGGTGAGCAGCGCCCGGCCGTTGCCCGCGCACTCCAGGGTGACCCGTCGGGTCACGGACGGCCGGGCCCGGAGCGCGGCGACGTCCAGGTCGAGGGGGCGCAGGACCCGCCCGCCGACGGTGAGCCGCCAGCGGTCCGGGTCGGCGGCGGGGATGTCGTAGTGCACGAGGAGGTAGTGCAGTCCGGGCGGGGTGACGTCGTACCGCAGGGCCTCCAGGGGGAGGCCGTGGTTGCGGGCGGCGAGGGCGAGCTCGTGCGCGCTGATCCCCTCGCCCTCCTCGGCCACGCGTCCGGGGGCGCTGATGTCGCCCGGGCCGCGCCGGGATCCGTCCATACCCTCCATCGTCCGCCCGGCCCGGTGCCGGGGCACCTCGGCGGCGTCCGGAGGCGGGCCGGGTTCACGCGGGTGTGCCGGGCCCTCCGTCGTCCGCCCGGCCCGGCGACCGGGCACCTCGGCGGCGTCCGGAGGCGGGCCCGGTTCACGCGGGTGTGCCGGGTCCCTCCAGGGCGCGGTCGAGGCCGTCCTGGGGCAGGCCCGTGAGGGCGCGGACGAAGATCTCCTCGTAGGCCGGTTCGCCGAGGGTCGCGCGGGCGGTGTCCGTGTACTTCTCGTGCAGGGCCCGCAGCCCGGGCAGGCCCCGCCGGGGCTGGCCCGTGGCGCGCCAGTACGCCTCGCCGGTGCCGCTGACGTCCGCCGCGCGCTCCCCGTCCCCGGCCGCCGCGAGGGCGGTGGCGAGGACGTCGAGGCCGAGGGCGACGCCGAGGCTCGCGCCGAGCCCGCGGGTGCCTTCGAGCATGGCGCGGGCGTGGCCGGCGGCGGCCTGGGGGTCGCCCTCCAGGAGGCCGGTGAGGGCGAGCTGGTACTCGAGGGCGGTCCGCGTCCAGTGTTCGTCGAGCTCCTGGCACAGGGCGCGCAGGCGGAGCGCTCCCCGGCGGGCCTCGGCGAGCCGGCCGAGGCCGGTGAGGGCGAAGACGCGGACCAGGTGGCAGCGGAGCCGGGCGGCGGAGTCGGCGGGTCCGCCCCGAGCGGCGTCGAGGACGTGGCCGACGACGACGTACGCGGACATCGGCCGCCCGGTGGTCAGGGCGAGGAGCCCGGCGAGGGCGGCGGCGTCGAGGGTGAGCTCGCCGGGGCGGTCCCGGCCGCCGCGCGGGGCCTCCTCGGGCGCGGCGTACTCGGTGTGCTCGGCGTGTGCGGCGTACTCGGTGTACTCAGCGTATTCGGTGTTCCGGGCCTCGCGGGCACAGCGTTCGCTCACCTCCTGGGCCGGGTCGGACTCCCCCTGGAGGACGAGGGTGACGCCGAGGGCCCACAGGGCGCGGGCCCGGACGCGGCCCCGGGCCTCGCTGAGGACCAGGGCCTGTTCGAGGCCGTCGCGGGCCTCGCGGAGCCGGCCGCGGCAGGACCAGGCGAAGGCGACGGAGCCGATGAGGTCGAGGGCGGCGTCGGGGTCGGTGCGCAGCAGCCGGTCCAGGGCGGTGCGCAGGTCGGTGTGGTGGGCGTCGACGGTCCGGTACCAGCGGAGCTGGCGGGCTCCGTGCCACTCGGTCTCGGCCCGGCGGGCCAGGCCGCGGAAGTGCGCGGCGTGGCGGTCGGCGACCGTGCCGGTCTCCCCGGTCCGGTCGAGCCAGGTCGCCCCGTACTCGCGGATGGTGTCGAGCATGCGGAGCCGTCCGCCGGCGTCCGGCGGACGGACCACGGAGGAGCGGACGAGTCCGTCCAGGGCGGCGGGCAGGGTCGCGCGGTCCAGGGGGCCGCCCGTGCACACCGCCAGCGCGGAGGAGAGGTCGAAGGGGCCGCGGAAGACGGAGAGCCGGGCCCAGAGGAGACGTTCGAGAGGGGTGCTCAGTTCGTGGCTCCAGCCGATGGCGGCCCGCAGGGTCTGGTGGCGGCTCGGCCAGACCCGCTCGGTGTGGGCGAGCAGGTCGAAGCGGGCCTCCGGCGGGGCGTCGAGGCGGGTGCCGAGCTGGTCGCGGACGGCTTCGGCGCCCTGGAGGCGGATCTGCGCGGCGGCGAGCTCCAGCGCGAGCGGGATGCCCTCCAGGCGTACGCAGATCTCGCCGGCGGGTCCGGCGGCGGGGAAGTCCTGTCCGGCGGCGCGGCGGAGCAGTTCCAGGGCGTCGCCGCCGGCGGGCGGCAACGGGTCGAGCGGGACGACGTGCTCGCCGGCGACGCCGAGGGGGCGGCGGCTGGTGGTGAGGACGGTGAGCCCGGGTGCGGCGGCGAGGAGCTCGGTGACGAGCCGCGCGCAGGGCTCGGTGAGGTGCTCGCAGGAGTCGAGGACGAGCAGCAGGCGGTCGTCGGCGAGCCGGCGGCGCAGTCCGGTGGTGGCGGTGCCGGGGGTGTGGTCGGCGAGGTCGACGGAGTCGGCGACGAGCGCGACGAGGAGCCGGTCGCCGTCGAGCTGGCTGAGGTCCGTCCACCAGGCGCCGTCCGGAAAGCGGCGGGCGACGCCGTGTGCCGCGCGCAGCGCGAGCCGGGTCTTGCCGACTCCCCCGACGCCGGTCACGGTGACGAGGCGGTGGTCCGCCAACGCGGCGGACACGCACTCCAGTTCCGTGCGGCGTCCCACGAAACCGGGGTTCTCGTCCGGCAGATGTCCACGCACGGGAGCAGTCTCCCCCATGTCCGGCCCGAACGGACCGGCGGAACCAGGTTCGTTACGAGCGCGACGCTGCGGCGCGCGCTGGAGTCCGGTCGACGGGACCATTGCCGTCGTGACGGCTCACCGCCCGGACGCGGCCGCGCGCGCCGACGCCCTCTTCCGGGGCGAGCGGGCCCCGCACGGCCTGCACTGGTTCTGACCGCCCGCCGGGGTCACGGCCCTTCGACCGTCACGTCCACGGAATACCACCCCTGGGCCCCGTCGGGCATGGTGCCGGTGCGCTCCTCCGGCTGGGTGGCGCCGGTGCCGTCGGTGGCGCGGACGGTGAGGGTGTGGCGGCCAGGGGTGGCGGCCCAGGGGTGGACCCACTGGCGCCAGGTGTCGGCGCTGTCCTCGGCCGCGAGCCGGGCGTCGTGCCAGGGGCCGTCGTCGATCCGTACCTGGACCCGGCGGATGCCGCGGTGCTGGGCCCAGGCGACCCCGGCGACCATGACGGTGCCGGCGGCGGGGCGGGCGAAGGGGCGCGGGGTGTCGATCCGGGACTGGGTCTTGACGGGTGCCTGGGCCGCCCAGCCGCGCGGGACCCAGTAGGCGTCGTACGCGTCGAAGGTGGTGAGTTCGATCGACGCGATCCACTTGCAGGCGGAGACGTAGCCGTACAGGCCGGGGACGACCATGCGGACGGGGAATCCGTGGGCGAAGGGCAGGGGTTCGCCGTTCATGCCGAAGGCGAGGAGGGCGTCGCGGCCGTCCATGACGGCCTCGACGGGGGTGCCGATGGTCATGCCGTCGACGGAGCGGGCGACCAGCTGGTCGGCGGGGCCGCCCTCGGAGGGCGGGCGGACGCCCGCCTCGCGGAGGAGGTCGGCGAGGCGGACGCCGAGCCAGCGGGCGTTGCCGACGTAGGGGCCGCCGACCTCGTTGGAGACGCAGGCCAGCGTGATGTCCCGCTCCACCGTCGGCCGGGCGGTCAGCTCGCGCAGGGTGACGGTGCGTTCCTCGCGGACGCCGCTGCCGTGGATGCGCAGCCGCCAGCGGTCGGCGTCGATCCGGGGGACGACGAGCGCGGTGTCGACCCGGTAGAAGTCGCGGTTCGGGGTGACGAAGGGGCTGATGCCGGGGACGTCGAGCTGCGCCCCGGCGGGCACGGCAGGCGCGGCGGACGTGGGCCGGGGCAGGCGCAGGGCCTCGCGGGAGGCGGTGGCGTTCTCCTGTACGGGGCTGCCGACGGCGCGGCCGATGGCGGCGGCCCCGGTCGCGGCGAGCCCGGTGGTGGCGGCGACGATCAGGAATCCGCGCCGGTCGGCCCGTGCGGTGCCGGGCCGGGGGGTGAGGAGCCGGCCGGTCAGGACGTACAGCAGGAGCGCGCCGGCGGCGCCTCCGACGAGGGAGGGCACGGCGTCCAGGACGGACGCGGAGTCGGGGCGGGTGACGGCGGCGACGGCTCCGAGGACACCGAAGGCGCCGACGGCCGCCGCGCCGAGCGCGCGGTGCCGGAGGGCGAACAGCCCGATCCCGAGCGCGAGGAGGGCGAGCAGGAGCAGGATGCCGAGCTGGAGGACCGTCTTGTCGTTCTCGCCGAAGGCGCGGATCGCCCACTCCTTGAGGGCCGCGGGGGTCCGGTCGACGACGGTGCCGCCGACGGCCACGACGGGGCCCGCCTCGGGGCGTACCCAGAAGGAGGCGAGGTCGGCGACGGCCAGGGCGACGTACGCCGAGACCAGGCCGCCGAGCGCGGCGAGGAGTCGGTCGGTGCGAGTGGGTCCGGCGGGTGCGGGGTCCGGCCCGGGCGCGGTCCTGGTGGCGTTCATGGGGGGATCTTCGGCACACCGGGGGGCGTGGTTGGGCGGGTTCACCCGTGCGGCGGACGCGCGCCGGGGATGGGCGGGCGGCTCCTGGGCCGTTGGGGCCCCGGCGCGTTGCCTCGGGCCGGACAGCCTCACGGGGCTGTCCCGGTGCGCGCTACGGCCGGTCCGGCTGTTCTCCGGGGGTCGCCAGGTCCTCCACCGCCCCGGCGCCGACGACCGCCCCGGTCGACCTCTTGCCCCGGCGGAGCCTGCGTTCGAGCCAGGAGGCGAAGCTGGTGAGGGCGAAGTTGAGGATGATGAAGAGGACGGCGACGACGGTGAAGCAGGCGATCGTGTTGGCTCCGTAGTTGGCGCTCATCGGGCGGACGGAGGCGAGGAGTTCGGAGAAGCCGAGCATGGCGCCGCCGAGTGCGGTGTCCTTGACGATGACGACGAGCTGGCTGACCAGGGCGGGCAGCATGGCGGTGACGGACTGCGGCAGGAGGACGTACGTCATCGTCTGGCCCTTGCGCATGCCGATGGCCTTGGCCGCGTCCGTCTGGCCCGCGGGGAGGGCGAGGATGCCGGCGCGGACGACCTCGGCGAGCACCGAGGCGTTGTAGAGGACGAGGCCGGTGACGACGGCGTACAGGGGCCGGACGTCCGGGCTGATGTCGGTGAACTGGGAGTAGGCCGCGTTCGCGAAGAGCATCAGGATCAGGACGGGGATGGCCCGGAAGAACTCCACGACGGTGCCGGCCGCGCCGCGGACGGCGCGGTGGTCGGAGAGCCGGAGGATCCCGAGGAGCGCGCCGAGGGGCAGGGCGATCACCATCGAGAGCGCGGCGGCGATCACGGTGTTCTTCAGGGCCGGCAGGAGGTACGTCTCCCAGACGCGGGGGTCGGTGAAGAAGGGCGCCCACTTGTCCCAGGCGAGCTGGTTCTTGTCCGCCAGACCCGCCACGACCCACCACACGACGGCCGCGAGGGCGATCAGGAAGAGCAGGGCCCAGAGGAGGTTGCGCCGCCGGGCGCGCGGCCCGGGGACGTCGTAGAGGACGGTGGGTGAGTCCTTCACCGCTTCACCGCGACCTTCTTCGCCACCCAGCCGAGGAAGAGGCCGGTGGGCAGCGTGAGGCAGAGGAAGCCGACGGCGAAGATCGCGGAGATGAGGAGGAGCTGGGCCTCGTTCTCGATCATCTCCCGCATCAGCAGGGCCGCCTCGGCGACGCCGATGGCGGCGGCCACGGTGGTGTTCTTGGTGAGGGCGATGAGGACGTTGGCGAGCGGGCCGACGACGGAGCGGAAGGCCTGCGGGAGCACGATCAGGCGGAGGATCTGGGGGAAGTTCAGGCCGATGGCGCGGGCGGCCTCGACCTGGCCCAGGGGGACGGTGTTGATGCCGGAGCGGAGGGCCTCGCAGACGAAGGCACTGGTGTAGGCGGTCAGGCCGAGGAGGGCGAGCCGGAAGTTGATGGTGGTGAACCGGTCGGCGCCGAGGGTCACCCCGAGGGTCTGGAAGAGGCCCAGCGAGGTGAAGACGATGATGACGGTGAGCGGGATGTTGCGGACGATGTTCACGTAGACGGTGCCGAAGCCCCGCATGAGGGGGACGGGGCTGACCCGCATCGCGGCCAGCAGCGTCCCCCAGACGAGGGAGCCGATCGCGGAGTAGACGGTGAGCTGCACCGTCACCCAGAAGGCTCCGAGCAGGTCGTACCCCTGGAGGAAGTCGAACACGGCGGCCGGCTCACTGGACGACGACGCCGATCTTGGGGGCCGGCTCGTTGCGGTAGCCGGCCGGGCCGAAGTTCTTCGTGACCGCCGCCTGCCAGGAGCCGTCGGCGACCATCTTCTCCAGGGCCTTGTTGATCTCGGCCTTGAGGTCGCTGCCCTTCTGGACGCCGATGCCGTAGTTCTCGTTGCTCATCTTGAAGCCGCCGAGCTTGAACTTGCCCTTGAACTCGGGCTGCGCGGCGTACCCGGCGAGGATCGAGTCGTCGGTGGTGACGGCGTCGATGACCCCGTTCTCCAGACCGGTCAGGCACTCGGAGTAGCCGCCGTACTCCTGGAGCTGGGCGTCGGGGGCGATCTTGTCCTTGACGTTCTGCGCGGAGGTGGATCCGGTGACCGAGCAGAGCTTCTTGTTGTTCAGGTCCGAGGGCTTCTTGATGGAGTCGTCGTCGGCCCGGATCAGGACGTCCTGGTGGGCGAGGAGGTACGGGCCGGCGAAGTCGACCTTCTCGGCGCGCTTGGGGGTGATCGAGTACGAGGCCGCGATGAAGTCCACGTCCCCGCGCTGGAGCAGCGTCTCCCGGTCCGCGCTCTTCGCCTCCTTCCAGACGATGTCGGAGGGGTCGTGGCCGAGCTGCTTGGCGACGTACTTCGCCACGTCCACGTCGAAGCCGGTGTAGGTGCCGTCGGGGGTCTTCAGGCCGATGCCGGGCTGGTCGAACTTGATGCCGATGGTGATCTTGCCGTTGTCGTCGCGGTGGAGCGCACCGGCCGCGCCGTTCGCGAAGCCGGTGGAGGTGAAGGAGAGGACGACGGCCGCCGCGACGGCGACGGCGGCCCTGTGGGTGCTGAACGGGTTCATGCGGATCACCCCTGGGGACTGCGGTTCGGGCGACCGGGGGGCGGCCGCGGCTCTGTGGTGCGGTCTCGGGTCGGTGCTGCGGTCTCGGCTCGGCGAAGGGGGCTCGGGTCGGGTGGTGCGGTCTCGGGCTCTGCGAAGGGATCTCGGGTCTGTCGTGCTGTCTCCGGTCGGTGCTGCGGTCTCGGGGGTCCGTGCTGCGGTCTCGGGCGGGTCAGTGATGGAGGATCTTGGAGAGGAAGTCCTTGGCGCGCTCGGTGCGCGGGTTGCCGAAGAACTCGTCCGGGGTCGTCTCCTCGACGATCGTCCCGTCGGCCATGAAGACGACGCGGTTCGCGGCGGAGCGCGCGAAGCCCATCTCGTGGGTGACGACCACCATCGTCATGCCGTCCCGGGCCAGTTGCCGCATCACTTCGAGGACCTCGTTGATCATCTCGGGGTCGAGCGCGGAGGTCGGCTCGTCGAAGAGCATCACCTTCGGATCCATGGCGAGGGCGCGGGCGATCGCCACCCGCTGCTGCTGGCCCCCGGAGAGCTGGGCCGGGTACTTGTCGGCCTGGGAGGCGACCCCGACCCGGTCGAGGAGGGACCGGGCCCGCTCCTCGACCTGCTTGCGCTCCTTCTTGCGGACCTTGATCTGCCCGAGGGTCACGTTGCCGAGCACGGTCTTGTGCGCGAAGAGGTTGAAGGACTGGAAGACCATGCCCACGTCGGCCCGCAGGGCGGCCAGTTCGCGGCCCTCGGCCGGCAGCGGCCGTCCGTCGACGAGGATGTCGCCCGCGTCGACGGTCTCCAGGCGGTTGATCGCCCGGCACAGCGTCGACTTGCCCGAGCCCGAGGGCCCGATGACGACGACCACCTCGCCCCGGTGGACGGTGAGGTCGATGGACCGCAGGACATGGAGAGGGCCGAAGTGCTTGTCGACCCCGCGCAGGACGACGAGCGCGTCGCCCCCGTCCGGGACGGGCATGGCACCCTCCTGGGTCGCGCCCCCGCTGGCCGCTCCCTCCTCAGGTTCATGCTCCGCCCTCGGCCCGGCGCGCGCATTCCGGACGGAGGGTGTTCGGAGGGTGAGCGGGGCGCACGGAGGGTGCGCGGCGGGCGGGCCCCGCACCGGCCGGCACCCGGTCGGTCGCACCGGACCCTGCGCGCGGGGGCGGGCGGGCCCACACTGGGGGTGGGGGGAGCCGAGTGTGCGAGGAGGGTCCGCCATGAGCAGAGCCGCGCCCAAGGTCAGCACGTTGCCGACGGAGCACCGAGAGCGTCTGATGGCCTTCGCCGAGAACGTGTACTTCGAGTCCGGCCACCGCCTCTTCGAGGAGCAGCAGCACGCCGACCGGTTCTGGATCGTCAGGACGGGCGCGGTCACCCTCGACGCGAAGGTGCCCGGCCGGGGGTCGCCCGTCATCGAGACCCTGCACCACGGCGAGCTGGTCGGGCTGTCCTGGCTGTTCCCGCCGTATCTGTGCCAGTCGGGGGCCGAGGCGATGACGCCGGTGCGGGCGTACGAGTTCGACGCGCAGGCCGTCCGGTCGATGTGCCACTCGGACACCGAGTTCGGCGGCGCGGTCGTGTTCTGGGTGGGGTCGATCCTCGCCCACCGCCTCCATGTGACCCGGGTCCGCCTGCTCGACCTGTACGCACCGCACGGAAGCGGCATCATGGCCTGACCCCGCCGCGGTACGCGCCCCGGGCGGCGGTACGGTGGTGCCCGCGCACCGCGCACCCGGCACGACCCCGTACGCACACTCCGGCGAGGAGCGGCGAGGCCCGCATGAGCGATCCGAGGACGGCACGCGAGGCGATCGCCCTCGTCACCGACGACTTCACCGAACTCCCCTTCGACGAGGGCCCCTTGACGGGCGACGGGCCGCTCGGGTGGCCCGGCTACTCGGCGGCCCACGCCCGGGCCGCCGGGCGCACCGGCGAGACCGAGTCGGTGGTCTGCGGCACGGCCGTGGTGGGCGGGGTGACGGCGGTACTGATCTCCTTCGAGTTCCGGTTCCTCGGCGGGTCCCTCGGAGAGCGGACCGGGGCGCGGGCCGCCGCCGCGCACGCCCTGGCCCGGGAGCGGCGGCTGCCCGTGGTCGTGCTGCCGGCCACCGGTGGCAGCCGGATGCACGAGGGCATGCGCGCCCTGCTCCAACTCCAGCTCCTGGCACGCGAGTCGGAGCTCACCCGGGCCGCCGGGCTGCCGCAGATCGCGGTCCTTCGGGATCCGACCACGGGCGGCGGCTGGGCCACGCTCGGCGCGGGCTCCGACGTCGTCCTCGCGCTGCCCGGCGCCCAGGTCGGCTTCGCCGGCTCGCGGGTGCGGCCGCCGGGCGCCGACCCGGCGGCGTACACGGCCGAGGCGCAGCTCGCGCACGGCCACATCGACGGGATCGTGGCGCCCGCCGCGCTGCGCGAGACCCTCGGGCGGTGGCTCTCGCTGCTGGTCCGCCCCGCGGAGGGTCCGGTCCCGCCTCCGTACGCGATCGGCGGTCCGGGGGTGTCGCGGGCCCTCAGCGGGCGGGAGGCGGTGGCGCGCGCCCGGCACCCGGACCGGCCGCGGGCCGGGGCGTACCTCGACGCCCACTTCGTGCTGCGCGAGGAGATCTCGGGCGACCGGTGCGGGGGCGTCGACCCGGGCATGCGGTGCGGATTCGGGCGGCTCCCGGACGGGAGCACCGTCGCCTACGCGGCGCAGGGCGGCACGGCGACCCGCCCGGCCGGCTTCCGCACGGCGGCCCGGCTGGTGCGGCTCGCGGGCCGGCTCGGCATTCCGGTGCTGACCCTGGTCGACACCCCGGGTGCCGCGAACGATCCGGAGGCGGAACGCGCGGGCGCCGGGACCGCGATCGCCGAACTGTTCGCCGCGGTCGCCTCCGCCCGCACGCCCCTGACGTCGCTGCTCGTCGGCGAGGGCGGTTCGGGCGGCGCCCTGGCGCTGGCGGCCCCGGGGAACACCTGGGCCACGCCCGACAGTTACTTCTCGGTGATCGCCCCCGAGGCGGCCACCGCGATCCTGAAGCTCCCTCCGGAGGACGCCCCGGCCACGGCGGACCGGCTGCGCCTGCGCCCCCAGGACCTGGTGGCCCTGGGAGTGGTGCGGGGGGTGGTGGACCGGGCGGCGCCGGACGGCGTGTGACCCGGGGGTGGTGAACGGGACGACCACCGAGCCAGGGATGCGGACCCCGTCAGGCCCCCGGCGGCCCCGTTCCGCTGCGTGCGCCCGGGGCCGGGGCGCTGGGTAGGATCCTCGCGAAGATCACCGACACGGACTCCCCGGCGGCGACGCCGCCCGGGTCCGGGCACCGCGCCCTCGGGTTCCCCGGCGCCAAGTCCGGGGCGGAGCCCTCGGTCGCGGCCCCTGGTCCGCCGTGCGGTTCGCCCGCCCGTGAGAGGAACGATGCGATGCTCGGCTACTGCCTGGCGGTCGTCCGCCGACTGGCCCTGCCCGCGCTGGCGGTCGGCGCGGTCTGCGCGGCGGCCATGACCGCCGCGCTCGTGCTGGGCGACGGCGCGCCGTGGAGCGGTGCCGCTCCCGAGGCCCTGACCGCGGGCGCGGGCGTCGCCCTCGCCTTCCTCGCCGTGCTGACCCTCACCACGGCCGCGGGCGCCGCCCGCACGGCCCGCCGCTACGGGACGGCGCTGGGCCCGGGCGCCGTGGCGCTGCCGGTCGTCCGCGAGGTGCGGGTCCCGGCCGTCGCGGGCAGGACCGCCTTCCAGCTGACGGACAGCGTGCGGTACGAGGTCGAGAAGGACCCGGTCCTGCGGGGGCCCGAGGTCACCGCGTTCGGGCACGGCGTCCTGGACCTGACCCTGCGCGGGCCGTCGGACGCGACCGTCTTCGTAAGGGTCCGGGTCACGACCGGACCCGAGGGGACGGCCGCCGTCGTGGAGGCGCGTCCCGAGGCCGCGTACAAGCGGCTGGACGGGGCGGCCTGCTGGGCGCTCGCCCGGGTGGTCGAGCAGCACGCGGCGCGGGCCCTGCGCGCCGAGGCCGGGGCCGGGGACGGCGCCCGCTGATCCGGGGCCCCGCGCCCGCACCGGCGGCGGGGCCGGGTCAGTCGGCCCCGCCCGTCGGCGCGCCGATCTCCAGCCACACCACCTTGCCCACGGCGCCCGGGGCCTTGTCCACGCTGCCCCAGGAGCCGGCCAGGCGGTCCAGGACCATCAGGCCGTGGCCGCCGGGCAGGGCCGGTGACCGGGGGACCCGCGCCCGCGGGTGCTCCGGGCTGGCGTCGTACACCTCGACCCGCAGCCGGCCGCCGCCGTGCCGGAGGACCAGTTCCTCGGGCCCTCCCGCGTGCAGGCAGGCGTTGGTGACGACCTCCGACACGAGCAGCAGGACGTCCTCGACCCGCTCCTCCGCCTCCTCGCCCTCCGCCGGGATCCAGCCCCAGTCGGCCAGCGCCCGTGCCGTGAAGTCCCGGCAGCGCGAGACCACCCCGCGCGACCCGTGCAGCACGAGCCTGCGGACCTGCTCCGGGGGCGGCCCGGCCGCTCCGTCAGCCACGGGCGCCCTCGCCGTCCCCCGGTCCGGGCTCGTCGTCGGCGAGCGCCTCGGCCAAGTCGTCGTACACATGGAAAACCCTCTCCGCCCCGGTGATCTCGAACATCCGGTCCACCGGAGGACGCAGCCCCGCCAGGTCCAGGCGTCCTCCGGTCTCCCGCAGCCGCAGACGCGCCCGCAGGAGTTCGTTCAGGCCGGTCGAGTCGCAGAAGGTGAGACCGGAGCAGTCGACGACGACCCGGCGGGCCCGGGGGTGCTCCCCGAGCGCGACACTCAAGGGGCCGATGGTGTCGTGGTCGAGTTCGCCGCTCAGGGCGAGGACCACCACCGCGTCGGACGTCGCGGCACCGGCCGGGATCCTGACGGCGAAGCGCTCCCCGCCGTTCTCCTCGGCGTCCATGGACACCGTCCACCTCCTCGTACGCTCGGCGACCGTGTCTCGCCTACCCAGTTTCGGACAACTGCCCACACATGACCTCCGCGGGCCCGCTCGGAAGGGGCGGAGAGCCCGTCGGCTAGCGGGGCTGGACCGCGCCGTCGTAGACGTGGTCGGGGGTCACGACCTTCGTGATCGCCCGGGCGAGGAGCGTCGACGGCTCCTGCCCCTGGCTGGTGATGTCCGTGTTGATCATGATGACGAGCGTGGCGTCCCGCTCCGGCAGGTAGACCGTGACCGTCTCGTAGCCCGGGATCGATCCGTTGTGCCCGATCCAGCCGCCGGTCTCGAAGATGCCGAGGCCGTAGCTCAGCCCCGGGACCCCGGTCGGGAGGGTCTTCAGGCGCTGGGCCTGCGTCCCGGGGCTGAGCAGCTCGCCGGTGGCCACGGTCTTCGCCCAGCGGCGCAGGTCGTGCAGGTCGGAGATCATCGCGCCGGCCGCCCAGGCCCAGCTCGGGTTCCAGTCGGTGCTGTCCGCGACCGCGCCGCTGAGCGTCTGGTTCGTGTAGCCCCGGGGGTGGGGCTCGGGGAACTCGGGTCCGCTCGGCAGGAACGTGTGGCGCAGGTGGGCCGGCCGGAGCACCCGGTTGCGGAGGAAGCCGGCGAGGGGCTGCCCGGTCACCTTCTCGACCACCAGGCCGAGCAGGACCAGGTTGGAGTTCGAGTACTCGAACTTCGCGCCGGGCTCGAACGTGTTCTTGTGCTTGAAGCCGTACGCGAGCGACTGCTCCGGGGTGAAGGAGCGCTGCGGGTCGCTCAGCAGGTCGTGCACGAAGTCCGGGTCGGAGGTGTACGGGAAGAGGCCGCTGCGCATCTCGGCGAGGTGGCGCAGGGTGATCCGGCGACCGTTCGGCACGCCGTGGACGTAGCGGGAGATGGGGTCGTCGAGGCCGATCCGGTGGTCGTCGACGAGCTTCAGGAGCGCGGTGACGGTGAAGGTCTTCGTCTCGCTGCCGATGCGGAGGTAGCCGTCGGTGGACATCGGACGGCCGGTGACCTTGTCGGCGACTCCCGTCGCGCGGACGTAGCTGCCCCGCCCCGGCATCCAGAGGCCGACGGTGACGCCGGGGATGCCGGCCTGCCGGCGGACGTCCTCGACGGCCCGGTCGAGCCGGGCGGTGAGCTCGGGTCCGAGTCCGCCCGGCGGGCAGTCGTCCTCACCGTGCCGGTGGGCTCCGACGGCGCTCACGGCGTGGACGGCGGCGGCGGGCGTCGCCGTGATCGGCGCCAGCACGGCCGCCACGAGCAGCGTCGCGGCGAACAGCCGACGGGAGGGGGTACGTCGCATGGGGAGGCGCCTCTTCCGGGTCAGGAGAGCTTCGGGACGGCCACATCACCACCGGGGGCGGACGCGGGGACGTCGCCGCCCGGGGCCCGTCCGGCGAGTCCACCCGTACGGGGCCACGCGGGGAGCCGGGACGGCCCCCGGTCCCGGCCGCCGGACGTCGGATAATGACGGCCGACCCCACACCTGGAGACGAGGGACCGATGACACTGACAGTGGGCCGACGGGTGCGGCTGGCGGACGACCTGCGGCTGGCGGGACGGGTGGTCCCGGCCGGGGAACCGCGCGCGGAGACCGACCCGGAGTCGGATCCGGGAGCGGGCTTCCTGGTCCTGGCGGCCGGTGTCGAGGGCACGGTCGAGCGGGTGGACGAGGACCGGCCGCAGAGCCACGAGGTCCGCGAGTACGAGCGGCTCAAGTCGCTGCTCGACGACTTCGGCCACCAGATGCCCCCGGGCAGCAGGCGGCAGCTGGAGGAGCAGGTCGCCGCGCTGGAACCCGCGTGGACGGCGTACCGGGAGAGGAAGCTGCGGCTGACCGTCCGCGTCCGCTTCGACAACGGCTTCGCGCTCGACGACGCCCCCGGGGACCTCTTCCTGCCGCTCTGACCTCCTCCCTCGCGCTCTGGCCTGCCTCCTCCCGCCCGGGCCGCGCCCCTCCCCTCCCGCCCGGCCCGCGCGCCTCCTCCTCTCCCGCCCCGATCGCTGCTTTGCGGTTTCCGCAAATTTCTTTGCCGTTTCCCCTCCTCCGGTCCGAGTCTGGACGTCGTCCGCACTCGTCGAAGGGGGAACTCACGTGCTCACGACGTCCTCGGTGGTCCCACCGCCCGTCCCACTGAGCGCGCGCCGGCGCTGGACGGTGCTCGCGGTCTGCGCGCTCAGCATGTTCCTGGTCGGTGTCGACGCCACCATCGTCAACGTCGGGCTGCCCGAGATCGGACGGGGCCTCGACGTGGGGACCCGGGGCCTCGAATGGGTCGTCGACGCCTACACCGTGGTCATGGCCAGTCTGCTCATGGTCGCCGGCGCCCTCGCCGACCGGCTCGGCCGCCGCAGGGTCTTCCGGTACGGCCTGGTGGTCTTCGCGCTGGCCTCCCTCGCCTGCGCCTTCGCCCCGTCCCTCGGTGTGCTGGTGGCCGCCAGGGCCGCGCAGGGCGTCGGCGCCTCGATGCTGAGTCCGGTGGCCCTGGCCATCGTGGTGAACGCGATGCCCGACCCCCGGGAGCGGGCGCGCGCGATCGGCGTCTGGGCCTCGGTGTTCGGGCTGAGCATGGCGGCGGGACCGGTCACCGGCGGGGCGCTGATCGCCGCGTTCGGCTGGCGTGCCGTCTTCTGGATCAACGTGCCGGTGGTGGTCCTCGCCCTGGTCCTGGTCGCACTGTTCGTGCCGGAGTCCCGCGGGGAGCGGGCGCGCCGTCTCGACCTGCCGGGTCAGGTGCTCCTCACGGCGGCGCTCCTCCTCACCGTCGGGCTGCTCATCGAGGGCCCCCGCATCGGCTGGACGTCGCCCGCGGCCCTCACCGGATACGTGCTGACCGCGGCGGCGACGGCCGCGTTCGTCCGGGTCGAAATCCGGCGCGAGGAGCCCCTGATGGACCTCGGGCTGTTCCGCAGGCCGCCGTTCGTCATGGCCGTGCTCGGTGCGACGGCGGTCTTCGTCGCCCTCAACGTGACCCTGCTGCTCAGCACCCTCTACCTCCAGCAGGCCCGTGGCTGGTCGCCCCTCGCGAGCGGCGCGGCGACGCTGCCGATGGCGCTCGGGGCCACGCTGTGCGCACCGTGGTCCGGAGTCCTGGTGGGGCGCGTCGGGCCCCGGCGTCCGCTTCTCCTGGCCGGGGCGTTCACCGCCGCGGGCGGTCTGTGCCTGGTGGGTCTGGAACGGGACACGGGGGTGCCGCTGATCCTGCTCGCCTTCCTGCTGGCCGGGATCGGGTTCGGGTTCGCCAACGCCCCGCTGACGAACACCGCGGTCGGCGGTCTGCCGCCGTCCCGGGCCGGGGTGGCCGGGGCGATCACCTCCACGTCGCGCCAGGTCGGCGTGGCGGTCGGCATCGCCGTCGCCGGCGGGCTCGTCTCGGGCGCCGCCCCGGCCTCCCTCGCGGCGGCGACCCGCCCGGGCTGGCTGGTGGTGGCGGCGTGCGGCCTCTTCCTGCTCGTCGTGGCCCGCACGGCGGCGTCCCGGCGCTGAGGCTCCGTCGCCGTCGGGGAGACCGCGGGCCGGGCGGAGCGGCGGGGGACCGTCAGATGCCGGGCCCGTACCCCGGGTCGGGGCCCTGGCGCGGGTGCCACCAGAGCGCGAGGCCGCCCAGCGCGAGGGCCGCGACGGCCACGCAGACGAGCGCCGCCACCCACGGCCGGAACCGCCGGACCGCGGCCGCCCAGGTCAGCGGGGGGACGACGAGACCGGCGAAGAGGATGAGCGGCAGGTCGACCAGGATCACGCCCCAGTCCCGGGCGTGCGCCTCGAAGCCGCCGTCGATGCTGTACGCGGCGCGGCGCAGCGCGAAGGCGCCCGCGACCGCGACGCCGATGACGGCGAGCAGGCAGCCGACGGCGCTCTCCGCCCGGTCCCGCGCTTCCTCCGACGGGTTCTCGCTCATGCCCGGGACGGACGCCGGGAGGCGCCGCCCGGTTCCGTGCCCCGTCGCCCGCGCCGGCTACCGGGGCAGGACGACGGCCGTGAGCACCAGGCCCTCGCGCACGAGCCAGCGCCCGGTGAAACGGTCGTGCCGGACGCCGCCGACGACCGGGCCGGGGACGAGCAGCCGGGCGGTGAACGTGCCGGTGCGGCTCGGCGCGTCGGGGGCCGCCTCGAACGCGACGGTCGCCTCGTCGAATCCGAGCTCCCTCCGGGTCAGCGGGTACCAGGTCTTGAAGACGCTCTCCTTGGCGCTGAAGAGCAGCCGGTCCCAGGGGACGCCCGGGGCGCGGGCCGCCAGCGCGTCCAGGTGTGCGCGCTCCCCCGGCAGCGACACCCCGTCGAGGACCCCCTCGGGCAGGGGCGCGGCGGGTTCCGCGTCGATGCCGAGCGCGTGCACGTCGGTGGTCCTGGCCAGGGCGGCGGCCCGGTAGCCCGCGCAGTGCGTCATGCTGCCGGCCACGCCGTGCGGCCAGCGCGGCTCGCCGCGCGCGCCGGGTGCGAGGGGGCCCTCGGGCAGGCCGAGGCGGCGCAGCGCGAGCCGGGCGCAGAGCCGTACGGTGGCGAACTCGCGCTGACGCGCGGGGACGGCGCGGGCGACGGCGGCGGCCTCCTCGGGGAAGAGGGGCGCGGGCTCCGCGTCGTCGCGGCGCCAGACGGAGGCGACGGTGTCCGGCAGCAGGTCCGCGATCATCCGGTGCTCCGCCCGGCGGCGGGGGTGATCCGTTCGGGCATGTCGGCGACAGTACCGGCCGCGCGGGCCACTCCCCCGGTCGGCCCCGCTCGCCGACCCGGCGGCGGCGGGTGACGATGGCCTACGGGACCCGCCGGGGGCGAGCCAGTACGGGAGGCACCCGTGGCACACCATCGCACCACCACCGACGTCCTGATCGTGGGCGCGGGCCCGGTCGGCCTGAGCGCCGCCGCCGAGCTGCGCCGGCACGGCGTGCACTGCCGTCTCGTCGACCGGCTCCCGGCGCGGCTCCCGTACGCCAAGGCGGTCGGGATCCAGCCGCGCACCCTGGAGCTGTGGGACCGGATGGGCCTGGTCAGATCCGTCCTGGAGGCCGCCGTGCCGCTGCGCGGGCAGCTGGTCTACGTCGACGGGCGGGAGCGGGACCGCATCGAGCTCACGATGCCGCCCGAGGTGCCGTACGGGTTCGCCGCGCTGCCGCAGTACGAGACGGAGCGGCTCCTGGAGGAGTACGTGGCCCGCCGGGGGACGGTGATCGAGCGCGGCACCGAGCTGCTGTCCTTCACCCAGGACCGGGACGGGGTCACGGCGCGGCTGCGCACGGCGTCGGGTGCCGACGAGGAGCTGCGGGTGCCGTACCTGATCGGCTGCGACGGCGCGCACAGCGTGGTGCGGAAGACGCTGGGCCTGTCCTTCGAGGGCGGCGCGTTCCAGGAGGCGTACATGCTCGGGGACGTGGTCGCCGCGTGGGACCTGCCCCACGCGTACGGCATCCGCTCCAGCCGGAGGGCCGCCGACGGTTCGGCCGACGTGCTGGTATGCATCCCGCTGCCGGGCGAGGGCCGCTACCGGATGTCGATGAAGCTCCCGCCGGAGCTCGCCGGTTCTCCGGACGCGGGCGCGGGCGACGGTGTGGCGCACGGTCTCCAGAGCGGCGGGGGCCCCGGCCTCGCCGACCTCCAGGACGTCGTGGACCGGCTCGCACCGCGCCCGGCCCGGCTGTCGGGGCTGCGCTGGTCGTCGGTCTTCCGCATCAGCCACCGCATCGTCGACCGGTACGGCCGGGGCCGGGTCTTCGTGGCGGGCGACGCGGCGCACATCCATCCGCCCACGGGCGCCCAGGGGATGAACACGGGCGTGCAGGACGCCTGCAACCTGGCCTGGAAGCTGGCCCTCGTGGTGCGGGGCGGGGCGGGTCCCGAGCTGCTCGGCACGTACGACGCCGAGCGCCGTCCGGTCGGCGAGGAGGTCGTCGGACGGACCGTGCGGCACGCCGTGCGGGGCATCGAGGCCGACCCCGAGGACCGGCGGACGCTGCTCCTGCGCGAGGCCCAGCTGCTCGTCGGCTACCGGGGCGGTCCGCTCTCCGGAGCCCCGTACGGCCCGGAGGACGCGCCCCAGCCGGGTGACCGCGCCCCGGACTGCGCGGGCCTGACCACTCCGGTCGCGGCCTTCCCGCTGCGGCTCCTCGACGTGCTGCGGGACCGCCCGGGGCACGTGGTGCTGCTGTACGGGTCGGACGGGCGCGCGCTGGCGGACGCCGCCGCGGCGGCCCGGACGGTGGGCGGTCTCGCGTCCGTGGCGGTCCTCGCGGCCGGGGCGGACGGGGGCGGAGGGATTTACGGAGTCCACGGGGCCGACGGGGCCGCCGGCCCCGTGGATCCGTCCCTGCCGGTGTACCGCGACGCCGCCGGGGAGTTCGCGCGGCTGTACCTCCCCGACGGCGCCACCGGTTTCCTCGTCCGTCCCGACGGGCAGCTGGGCGGCCGGTTCCCGCTGGCGGGTACCGCGGACGCGCTGAGCGGCTGCCTCAGGGCCCTGTCGGTGCGGCCGGACACCCCGCTACGGGACCCAGTGGTTCCCTGAGGCGGTGATCATGACCTGGAGCTGGATGCTGGCCGAGAAGTAGCTGCTGGTGTCGACGGGGGTCGCCACCATCTTGTTCCACAGGGCGTCGAGCCAGGCCTGGCTGCCCGGGTCGGTCATCGCCGCGACCGCGAACGGGGCGAAGAAGGCCGCCTCGCTGCCCGAGGAGATCGGGGTGCCGTTGAGCTTGTAGCCGACGGCGATCTTGTTCGGGTCGCCCCCGGTCTTGCTCTTGATCCAGCCGTTGACCTTGCGGGCGGCGGCGAGGGAGGTGGCGTCGCCGCTGGTCACGGCGTCGTCGGCGATGCGCCACGGTGTCCGGCAGGCGTTCCACCAGTAGGCGCCGTCGTGGGCGTCCTCCAGGACCTGCCCCGGGGCCGGCCTGGGGGTGGTGTTCGTGTCGACGACGAAGTCGGGCAGGAGTCCGGTGCCGGAGGCGTACGTGGACTGGAGGCGGCTGATCTGCGTCTGGTGCGCGCCGCGCACGGAGTCCCAGGTGGTGTCGCCGGAGGCCGCGCGGAAGGCCCGGAAGTGGTCGACCATCCAGTCCGAGGTGCGGGAGATGTAGTAGTACTGGTCGCCCGAGCCGCTCCAGTCGCCCAGCTTCAGGAGCTTGGTCGTGGGGTTGACCTCGTCCTTCTTGATGGCGGCGATGTGCTTGAGGGCGAGGTCCCTGTAGTTGTACGTGCCGGTGCTGCCCCACTGCTTGTCGGCGAGGAGCAGGCCGTAGGCCACGTCCATGTCGCCGTCGGTGGCGCCGTCCCCGCCGTTGACGCTCCTGCACGCGGTGTCCTGTTCGGCGGCGAGGAGGTTCGGGTTGACCGAGGAGGGGTGGTCGATCGTCCACTTGACGAGACCGTCGAAGATCTTCTTGGCGTCCGGGTCGGCGCCCGCCATGGTGGCGGTGATGACCATGCCGTAGCCCTGGGCCTCGGCGACGTACGGGTGGTCGGCGTCCGGCGAGATGATCTGGTACCAGCCGTTGCCGCAGTTCTGGCGGACGAAGGCCGCCTTCCACTTGTCGTAGTGGTCGACGACCTTCTGGTCGAGGGCGGACTGCGTGCCGGTGGGCTTCAGGGTCCCGGCGGCGTAGGGCCTGAGGTGGCTGCCGAAGGGGACGGCCGGCCCGGTGCCGCCTCCCCCGCCGGTGCCGCCGCCGGGCGCGCCGTACACCTCGAACTCCCAGAGGGAGTAGCCGTACGGGGTACCCCGGCCGGTCGCGTACAGCCTGACGTACCGTCCGCTGCCGGAGACCGTGAGGTCGTCGGTGGCGCCGTCGCCGGCGGTGGTGGAGTAGACGTCGGTCCAGGCCGACCCGTCGTCGGAGGTCTGGACGCGGTAGGCCTTGCCGTACGCGTCCTCCCAGTTGAGCCTCACCCGGGAGATCGTGTGGCGGGCGCCGAGGTCGATCCGTATCCACTGCGGATCCGCCCCTTCCGCGCTCGCCCAGCGGGTGGAGGCGCTGCCGTCCACCGCGAGGCCCGGACCGAAGGCCGAGGTCTCGACGGACGAGGCGGTCACCTGTCTCCCGCCGGACACCAGGCCGTCGGCGGCCTGCGCCTGGGGCAGCACCGTCAGGGGCACCGCCAGGAGACCCGCGATCCCGAGAAGCGTGACGCTTCGTCGACGCATGTCAACTCCCTTTCCCTCCATGGCCAATCGTTAGGAAATATTCCTAACCATTGGCCGGGAGAGTAGAGAGGCCACCGGCCGGGCGCAAGACCCCGCGCACGGGGGACGTCAGGTGCGCGCCGCCCGCAGCGCCGTGTGGACCGACCAGACGACCGAGACCAGCGGCACCGCCACCACCGCGCCCACGACGCCCGCGGCGATCGAGCCCGCGATGACCGAGACCGCCACCACGAGCGGATGCAGCCGCACCGCCCAGCTCATGACCAGCGGGTGCAGCAGATGTCCCTCGATCTGGCCGATGACCACGATCAGGGCGACGACGATCCCCGCCACCAGCGGGCCCTGCGAGGCGAGGGCCACGACGGCGGCGACGCCGAGGGCGATCGGCGAGCCGATCAGCGGGATGAAGGCGGCGACGAACTCCAGCAGGGCGAGCGGCACCGCGAGCGGGACGCCGAGGGCCCACAGGGCGATGCCGACCAGCACCGCGTTCGTCGCCGCGACCAGGACGATGCCGTGCGTGTAGCCGGTGAAGGTCTTCCAGGCCGCACGCCCGCCGATGCCCACCCGGCCGCGCACCGACCGGGGCAGCTGCTCCTGGAACCACGCCCACTGCCGGTCTCCCGAGTGGATGAAGAAGACCGCCGAGAAGAGGGCGAGGGCCAGCCCGGCGAGGACGGCGACGACCTGGCCGGCCTTGCTCACCGCCGTGTTGAGCAGGTCCGAGCGGTGGCTGGAGAGGTAGTCGCCGACCTTGGACTGGAGCCCGGAGAGCGCGTCCGGGGCGAGGCGGAACGGCGGCCGCCGGAGCCACTGCTCGATCCGCCCGACACCGTCCCGGAACTCGTGCACCAGCGTGGTCCGCTGCCCCGCGACCGCCTCCCCGACCAGCGTGAGCACCCCCAGGACCAGCACGATGCCGGCCAGCAGGGTGACGGCGACCGCCAGGCCTCGGGGCAGCCGGCGGGCGACCAGGTCGGCGACGGGCCGCAGCAGCGCGGTGATCACGAGGCCGAGGAAGAGGGCGACGCCGATCTCGTGGAAGCGCCCGAGCACCGCGAACAGGCTGTAGACGAGGAGGCCGACGGCGAGCAGCCGCCACGCGTAGGCGGCGGCCGTGCGGAGGAAGGGGCTGACCGTCGGGGGCGTGGCTGGCTGCATGGCCATCGACGTACCACCGCGGGCGGGCCGGGCCACGCCCACGGGCCGGGATTCGCCCGACCCGGTCCTGTCGTTCGGCCGTCCGGTGTGCAGAATGGACCCCGCATTCCGGCGTCTTCACTTTCGGGGGAACGTGACGTGTCCAGACTGAACCGGTGGTACCTGGTCCTCGCCGTGGCGGCTCCGCTCGCGCTCGCGGGCTGCGACAGCGCCCCTCCACCGCTGGAGTTCGGCGCGGCGAAGCCCTCGGGCCCGAAGCTGGCGGCACGGCCTCCCGCGAACGCCTCCCTGAGGCTCGATCAGTGGCCGAACGCCTGCGAGGTGCTGAGCGACGACGAGATCCGGGCGGTACTCCCGCAGGCGACCGGCTTCGAGCGGGACCCGGTGAAGGTCACGATCATCGACTTCGACCCGCTGTCCGCGGCCGCGCCCGGCACCACCGGCGACGTCCCCGCGGGCGGCTGCGAGATCAGGTTCGGGCTGCCGTCCGCGTACGAGAGCGCGCACAACAGCAGCGTCCGGGTCACCTTCACGGCGGTCGCCGACGCGGCGCTCGTGGCGCGGCACTACGCCGAGGACCTGGAGGACGCCCGGAAGCGCGCGGGCGAGGGCACGTCCCGGAAGCAGTTCCGCGACCTGGGCACCTCGCTCGGCACCGACGGCTGCTTCCTGCCGGACGTCTCCGACGGGCCCACCTGCCACCAGGGCCCGTACCAGTTCGAGGTGAGCGGCATGTCGACCGCGGACGGCGTCGGGGAGTACCCGGCGTCCGAGCGCAACTGGACCGAGAAGGTCCTCACCGAGGTGGTGCGGACGCTGGGTCCCCGGATGCGATGACGGTGACGGGCCCGGTCGCGGCGACCGCGGCCACGGCGGCCCGGTCGCGGTCGGTCCACTCCAGGAGCCGCAGCCCCGGGCCCCCGCCCGCCTTGAAGCGGGCCTCGCCGCGCACCCAGAGGCGCAGCAGCGCCCCGTCCCGGTCCGGCCCGGCCGCCGCCGCGACCGTCTCGGCTCCGGGCAGGAGCCGTCGCAGCACGGGCAGGGGGCCGGGGCGGCGCGTCGCGGGCTCCACGTCGACGCCGAGCGGACCGGGGCCGACGGCCGCCGCCGCGAGACCGTCGGCGTGGCTCAGACTGACGCCGGTCCCGGGCCGGCCGTCCAGGTAGGGGCGTCCGTGCCCGTGCCGCCGGCAGGAGTCGCAGAACTGGTCCGGCCCCGCGTCCCCGGGCGGGAGCCCGGTGAAGCGGGCGACGCAGAGCCGCAGCAGGAGCCGCGCCGCCAGGACGTCGTCACGGCGGTCCGGCACCCGGATCCGGTCGAGCCGCCGGCGTTCCCAGGGGGCGAGCAGGCCCTCGTGCAGGGCCGGGTGGTCCAGGACCTCGCCGGTGGTCGCCACGACGGCCAGGGCGGCCGTCACCGGCGGGGCGGGGTCACCCGGCGGCACTCAGGAAGCGCTCCTGGACGCGGCCGATCGTGCGGAAGTCGTCGATGGTGACCTCCTGGAGGTCGATGGAGCTGCCGGAGAGCTCCTCCAGGAGGTCGATGAACTCCAGGAAGTCCATGGAGTCGATGAGCCGGGCCTCGATGAGGTCCTCGTCGGCGCCGATCGGCCCGTCGAGACCGGGGTTCTTCTCGTGGAGCCACGCGGCGATGGGATCCATGGGGTGGTGACGCTCCTTGCGGTGTGGGGTGCGGTGGTACGGGTCAGGCCCGGGTGCCGGCGTCACGGAGCCGGTCGAGGGCCCGCTCCGGGGTGCCGTGGGCGAGGATCATCGCGTGCACCCAGCGCTCGACGCCGAAGGCGACGCAGGCGCTGTACGCGGGGCCCTCGGAGCCGGCGCGGATGTCCAGGCGCTCGCCGAAGAAGTTGCGGTGCCGGTTGACGGAGGCGATGGCCGTGCCGTCGGGGGCGCTGAACTCGTGCTTGACGGGGTCCAGCGCCATCAGCCGGGCCCGCGAGCCGCCCTTGTCGTAGAACGGGTCGTCGGCCACGGCCCGGGAGAGTTCGAGGCCGAGGCGGACGGCCAGTTCCTGGATGAACTCGGCACCCTGGTCCAGGTGTTCCAGCGCGCCCTGCCGGGTGCCGAGGTAGAGGACCTCGCGCATGTGGAAGCCCCACAGGCGGCGCAGTCCGTCGTAGTGGGTCTCGTTGCGGAAGCAGCGGCCGGCCGCGGAGAGGCGCAGTCCGTCCTCGCCGACGTCCCGGCCCTCCAGGGAGAGCAGCAGGCCGTAGCAGGTGGCGGACGGGAGGAGGTAGCCGGTCGGCCGGAGGGGCAGGGTGCCCGGGGCCTCTCCGGCGGCGAGGTCGTCGAGGGCCTCGGGCGCGAACCGTCCGGCGGAGACCCCGAGGTGGGGGAAGTTCCGGAAGAAGTCGAGCCGCGCGAGGCTCTCCACGGAGAGGAGCGGGGGACCGACCACCTCGGGGGCGGAGAGCCGGGCGGCCAGGCCGGTGAGGAGTGCGTCCAGGCCGTGGAGCAGGGCGGCGTGCACCGGGTCGAGGGTGATCAGGCCGGGGCCCGGGCTCTTCAGGCCGCCGTCCGGCAGGACGGCGGTGCCGACGGTGCTGGTGGTGCCGGATGTGCTCATGGAACCGCTCTCTCTGGGCGTGGGCGAACAGTCGGGGCGTGGGGTCCTCGTCGACCACGGCACGCCGGAGAAGGCGCCTGATGCTCCATCAGGGACCGGACTGCGCATGGGGACCCTAAGCCAGCTCACCGATGGTTGTCTAGACCAAAGCCGTCGGGGCCGAAGGGGTGCAATTCCACCCATCGGACCCTTGACTCCCCATATCGAGGCGGCACTTGACAGAAACGCTGGTCTAAACCAATTCTTCTGAACGACGTGGCCGCCTGACCTCCGGCCACCGGCACTGGAGGGACCCATGACGACACCCGCTGCCCACCGACCCGCGCGCCGCCCCCGTCTGCACCGGGCGGCGTCGGACCGGCCGTACTTCAGCGCGGACGGCGAGTCGTACCTCGCCCAGACCACCCTCCGGGAGCTGGAGAAGTCGCGGCCGCTGCGGGTGCTGTCCGAGGAGGACTTCGCCCACTGGCAGACGTACGGCTACGTGATCGTCCGCGAGGCGATCCCCGCCGAGGCCGCACGCCGCCTGCTCGACTTCACCTGGGACTTCCAGGGCCTCGACCCCGAGCGGCCGGACAGCTGGTACGAGGACCGGCCGTTCCGCTCCGAACTGGACCAGCAGCTGCACGTGTACGGCTTCGTCGAGGCGTACCACCACCAGCTGCTCTGGGACAGCCGGCAGGCCCAGCGGGTCTACGACGCCTTCGTGGACGTGTGGGACTGCGAGGAGCTCTGGGTCACCCAGGACCGCCTCAACCTCAACCCCCCCAACGTGCGCAACCGCGACCGCGCCCTGATCGAGCCGACCGACCGGGGCTTCGACATCGAGCTGCACTGGGACATCGACACCACGCTGGGCGTGCCGCCGCAGCGGGTGCAGGGGATCATCGCGCTCAACGACACGCGTCCGGAGTCCGGCGGCTTCCAGTGCTGCCCCGAGCTCTTCCGGCGGTTCGAGGAGTGGAAGCTCGGCCAGCCCGCCGACCGCGACCCGATCCGCCCCGCCGTGGACCGGGCGGAGTTCCCCGTCGTCCGTCCCGACCTGCGCCCCGGCGACCTGCTCATCTGGAACGGCCTGCTCGCCCACGGCGTGGCCCGCAACACCTCGAAGGACCAGGTGCGGGCCGTGCAGTACCTGTCGATGATGCCGGCCCTGGAGGAGCACACGAAGCTGCGCAGGTCCCGGGTCGAGTCCTGGCGGCACCTGCGCACCCCGCGCTGGAACCGCACCCTCGTCGGCGACCCCGTCCTGCACGAGTCCAAGCGCTACCCCACGGCCACCCTGAACGAGCTCGGAAGCAAGCTCCTCGGGCTCGGTTCCTGGCACGGGGCGGAGGCGGACGCGGAGGCTGGTGCGGGTGCGAGCCGGACGGCCGGTGCGGCCTCGGGGACGGGCACGGACCCGCACGCGGCCCCGGGCACGAGCCCCGCCACGGCGTCGGACGCGGACGGGGAGTCGGCGTGCGCCGTGTCTGCCTGACCCTTCCCACCCATCGCGCCTGCCCCGAGACGATCCGGGCGATGGCCGCGGAGGCCGCCGAGGGAGCCCGCCGTTTCCGCGCCGAGGTCCACCTCCTGATCCTGGACTCCTCCGAGGCCCCGGTCCTCGCCGAACACCGGCGCACGGTGGCCGCGCTGCCCCCGGCGCCCGGCGTGGTCGTCCACCACCTCGACGAGACCGCGCAGCGGGACTTCCTGCGCGAGGTGCTCGCCCGCTCCGGCGCCGCCGCGCCGGAGCGCCTGCTCGACCTCATGCTGCCGTCCCGCGTGTCCTACGGCGCCTGCACCAACCGCGCCTTCCTGTTCGCGGAGGCGCTCGGCTGTGAGTCCGTGCACCGCAGGGACTCCGACAGCCGCTACCAGCAGCTGGACGGGACGCCGGTCCACCCCCTTCACCACGAGCTGGCGGCCCTGGGCCGGCCGGCCGCCGAGGTCGGGGGCCAGGTGTCCCGCAGCCGGCTCGACCCCGCGTGCGCCCACCGGCCGGTGGCCCTGGTCGGCGGCTCGTTCGTCGGCGAGATGTCCGTGGACGTCGCCGAGATCCGCCGGCTCGATCCCCTCGTCTACGAGGAGGTCATCGGCCTGTCCCTGCCGGACGGCTATCCGGAGATCTGGCGCGCGAACCTGATCGCCGAGGCGTTCCGCGGCGCCGGCACCGCCCCGTTCACCGGTGACCTGACGACGCTCACCACCGTCAGCCCCACCCGCGTCGACATGTGCAACGTCGCACTGGCCCGCGAGGTGTACGGCCGGGTGCCGCTGCCGCCCGCCACGGACACCATCGGCAGCGACTACTTCCTCCTCCACCTGGTCCACGACGCCCGGCTGCCCGGCGTGCTGCACAACCGCCACATCGTCAACTTCCACACCGGCGAGCGGCGTTCGGACCAGGGATTCCTCGCCTACCAGCTGCGGTTCACGAAGTTCCTGCTGGCGACCCCGTACCTGCACGCCGTGTACGCCGGGACGGCGGCGGCCGGAGCGTCACTGCTCGACGGCGACGGCGGTCTCCGGTCCTCGGCCGTCGCCGATCTGGTCCGGGAGAGCGCACGGCTCGACCCGGCGGAGAACGCCGGGCGCCTCGACGTCGTCGACCGCTCCTACCGCAAGCTGGGCGGCCGCTACGCCGAGGCGGCCGACTTCCTCGCCGCCCACGGGGAACGGCTCGCCGACGAGGTTCGTCAGGACATGGCGGAGTTCGCGGTCCTGATCGACGCCTGGCCGGCCGTGGTCCGGGCGGCCGCGGACCACGGCCTGTCCGCGAAGGACGTCGCATGACGGGGCCGGAGCCGAGGTCGTCCACGGTCACCGTCCGCTACGCGGGCGGCGAGGAGCGCCGGGGGCCGGTCACCATGGGGCAGGCCAACATGATCCGCTGCATGCTGCGGGACGAGCCCGAGCACATCAACATCCACGCCGTGTGGCCGGTGCCCGCGGGCACCCGGACCGCGTCCGCGATCGACGCCCTGCGCGCCCTGGTGGTGCGGCACGAGGCGCTGCGCACGACCTTCCCGCACCCGCCGGGCGAGGCGCCGCGCGAGCAGGTCGTCGCGGCCGAGGGCGCGTTCACGGTCACGGTCCTGGACCACACGGCCCTCCCCCGCGACGCCGCCCGCCACGCCGACGCCGTGGCCCGCGGCAACCGGGTCGAACGCTTCCACCTGGACCGGGACTTCGGGCTCCGGATCTCGCTCCTCGCGCTGGACGGCAGGCCGCTGTTCGTCGCCCTCGCGGCGAGCCACGCCGTGACCGACATCAGCGCCCTCTCCGTCCTGGAGGAGGACTGGCGCGACCTCCTCGCCGGCCGGACGCTCCCCGCCGTGACGGCCTTCACCCCGCTCGACCTGGCCGCCGAGGAGGCGACACCGAGCGGGCTCCGGCGGTCCGAGGCGTCGCTGCGGCACTGGGAGCGGATCATCCGCACCGGCCCCCAGGCGATGTTCGCGGAGCCGGGCGCCGAGGGCGCCGAGGTCGAGGCGGAGCAGCTGACGCTGCGCTCGGCGCGCGGGGCGCGGGCGCTCGCCCGCGTGGCGGAGCGCACGGGCGGTCTGCCCTCCACGGTGCTGCTCACCGCCTGGTGCGCGCTCGTCGCCCACCGCACGGGCCAGTCCTCGTGCGTGGCCGCCGTCCCGACCTCGAACCGCTTCCTGCCCCGGCTGGCGCGCTCGGTGAACACCGTGTCCCAGGACGCGCTGCTCTCGCTCGACGTCGGGGTGCCGTCCTTCGACGCGCTGCTGAGCAAGGCGTGGGGGGCGGCGCTCAACGCCTACCGGCACAGTCAGTTCGACGCGGTCCGCCTCTGGGACATGATCGACGCCGTCACCCACGAGCGGGGCAGCCGTTTCACCCGGGACGTGGTCTTCAACGACGTCAGCACGGTCCCGGCGGCCCGGCCCGCCGGAGCGAAGGGGGAGGCCGGAGAGACCGGGAAGGCCGGCGAGACCGGGAAGGCCGGAGAGACCGGGGAGGCAGCAGACACCCGGCCCGCCGAAAAGGCCGCCGACGCCGACGGCCCGGCGCTCGACCTGGTCCGGGGACCCGCGCAGGTGCTCCCGACCCGGGTGCTGACCTTCGTCCACGAGACGGCGCCGCTGCTCCGGCTCGGGATGTGGGTCGACCCCGCGCTGTTCCCGCCCGACGAGGCCGAGGGCTTCCTCACGGGGCTGGTGCGGCTCCTGGAGGCGGCCGCGGACGGGGACGTACCGCTGTCGGCGCTCACCGCGGTGACGGGCGTCCGCCCGGTCGAGCGCGGCGCCGGATGGACCCGGGTGGACGGTTCGTGGGTGTCGCCGTCGGAGGTGGCGCGGGCGCTGAGCGGGGCGCTGGGAGGCGTACCCGCGCACGTCGTGGAAGGCGCGTCGGACGAGGAGGGCCTCACGGCGTACCTCGCGGGCGGCGACTCCCCGCTCACCCCGGAGGAGGCGCACACGGCGCTGATGGACTCGCTCCCGGGCCGTCCGGGAGTGCTGGCACCCCGCCGGTACGTGATCGTGCGGGACGCGCCGGCGGAGACGGACCCGCCCGGCGCGTGGCTCCGGCAGCCGATTCTCAGGGAAGGGGCCGGCCGCGACCGGCACAGGTGACATGACGACGAACGACGTGACCGTGGACCGGGCGGAGAACGCCCTTCCGAGCCCGTGGCGCTCCCCCCGCTTCCGGCTGTTCTTCGCCGCCCGCAGCACCTCGCTCCTCGCCGACGGCATGCTGATGGTCTCGCTGACCACCGCCGTGCTCGGCGCGGGGTACGGGGCGGCGGGCGTGGGCTACGCGCTGGCCGCGTGGATGGCGCCGATCGTCCTGCTCGTACTGTTCGGCGGCGTGCTCGCCGACCGCTTCGCCCCACAGGTGATGATGGTCGGGGCCGACGTGGTGCGGATGGTGGCCATGCTGGCGCTCGCGGCGCTCCTCGCCGTCGGCGGCATGCGGCTGTGGCACATGATGGCGCTGCTCGCGCTCAGCGGCGCCGCGACCGCCATGTTCCAGCCGGGGCTGGCGAGCCTGGTGCCCCGGGTCGCCGAGGACATCCAGCGGGCCAACGCCCTGCTGCGCATCTCCGAGTCGATCTGCACCCTGCTGGGCCCGGGGCTCTCCGGCCTGCTCGTGGCGTACGGGGACGTGGCCGTGTCCTTCGTGGTCATCGCGGCCTTCTACGCGTGCAGCGCGCTCGGCCTGGCGCCGCTGCGGAAGCTCGGCACGGCCCGGGACGAGAGCGACGAACCGATCCTGCGGCGGCTGGCGACCGGCTGGCACGAGTTCCGGTCCCGCTCGTGGCTCTGGGGCGTCATCGCCGTGTGGGCGGTCTACGGCCTGTTCGTGTTCGGTCCCGCGCTCCCGCTCGGCGCCGCGCTGCTCACCGAACAGCACGGCGCGAGCGGGTACGGCTGGATCGCCTCCGCCGACGGCGCGGGGACGATCGTCGGCGGACTGCTCGGCATGCGGGTCAGGCCGCGCCGCCCGCTCGTCGCGGGCGCGTGCGCGATGTTCTTCTTCTCGCTCAACCCGCTGGCGCCCGCCCTCGGGTGGTCGTTCACCGTCACGGCGCTCACCGGTGTGGTGGCCGGCTGCGGGTTCGCCTTCTGGGGCGTCATGTGGGCGACGAGCGTGCAGTCGCACATCCCGCTGGCCGTGCTGAGCCGTGTCTCCGCCTATGACGTCGCCGGCTCGATCATGGTCATTCCGCTGGGCCGCGCCCTGTCCGGACCGGCTGCCGAGAGCGTGGGCGCCGACCGGGTGCTGCTCTTCTCGTCGGTGATGGGCCTGGTGCTGATCGCCGTCATGCTGTCCGTCCCGGCGGTCCGCGCCCTGCGCAGGGCGCCGGAGCGGGCGGAGGACCGGCTCACGCCGGGGTGACGGCCATCGCCAGGCCCACCACCGCCAGGAGACCGAGGTACGCGCACGCGTGGACGCGGTCCGGGATGCGGGGCGGGCGGCGGCGCAGTACGGCGATGACCGGCAGGGCGCCGAGGAGCAGGGCGCCCGCCGCGAAGGGGTCGACGAGGCCGACGAGTTCGCTGGCCGCCGCGGCGGCGGGCGGCGGGGAGCCGGCGAGGGAGACCGCGGCGGCCGGGAGGGCGACGGCGAGGGTGAGGGGGTTGGCCAGCGCGGTCGCCACCCTCATGGGGTGGCCGGCCCGGCGCATCGCGGGCACGGTCATGACGCTGCCGCCGACGCCCAGGAAGGCGGCGACCGCTCCGATCGGTGCTCCCGCCGCGGCGGGCAGCGGCCTCGGGGGCCGGGCGCGCTCGGCGGGGCGCCGGGGCGCGGCGCCGAGGAAGCCGGGCCGGAGCAGGAGGTCGAGGGCGGTCAGCGCGAGGTACCCGACGAACGCCCAGCGGGTCAGGTCCGGCGGGGCGAAGCGGGTCGCGTACGCCCCGGCGCAGGCGCCCGCCGCGAGGAGCGGCAGCAGGCCGCCGGTGCCGCGCAGGGCGAGGAGCACGGGCCGCGGCGTGACGGCCGTGGCGAAGGCCGCGCCGACGACCATCACCAGGGCCGAGGTGGCGGTGGCCACCGGGAGGGCCGCCGGGCCGAGGGCCGCATCGGCCCGGACCACGACCGGGACGGCCACGAAGCCGCCGCCGAACCCGAACAGGACCGTCGTCGCCCCGGTGAGGAGCCCGATCGCCGTCAACATCATCACGTCCATGCGCCAAGACCATCAGGCGGACCGGGGTTCCTGCATGCGATGGTCGGCGGTCTTCTTTCGCGTCTCGGCCACTACGGTGATCCGGTGAGGAACATCCCGCTGGACGACGTCGACGCCCTCGACCGGGCGGTCCTGCCGATCGGCACCGACTATCCGGACGGACACGTCCTGGAGTGGCACCGGCACCGGCGGGCGCAGTTCCTCTACGGGGCGACCGGCGTGATGGTCGTCGACACCGCGGACGGCACGTGGACGGTGCCGCCGGAGCGGGCCGTGCTGATCCCGGCCGGGACCCCGCACCGGGTCCGGATGCTGGGCGTGAGCACGTGCAGCCTGTACGTGGAGCCGGGCGCGGTCCCGTGGTGGCCGGGGCGCTGCACGGTCGTGGACGTGCCCCCGCTGCTGCGGGAACTGCTGCTCGCTGCCGTGGAGTTCGAGCCCGAGTACGGCCGGTCGGGGCGGGAGGGGACGATCGCGACGCTGCTGCTGCACGAGATCGCCGCGCGCTCGCCGCTCCCCTTCCACGTCGGGATCCCCGCCTCCGGTGACCTGGCGGTGCTGTGCCGGGAGTATCTGGCGGCCCCGGACGCCACGGTCACCAACACCGACTGGGCGGCCAGGAGCGCGCTGAGCGAGCGGGCGTTCACCCGGCGCTTCCGGGCGGAGACGGGCGAGAGCCCCGCCGTCTGGCGGTCCCGGGCGCGACTCCTGGCGGCCGTGCCCCTGCTCCGTACCGCTTCGGTGAGCGCGGTCTCGGGGCGGCTGGGATACGCCTCCCCGGCGGCTTTCACGGCGGCCTTCACGCGGGTGTTCGGCGTGCCGCCGTCCCGCTTCGCGGCGGGCCGGGGCTGAGCGCCCCGGCCCTGCGCTCAGCGGCTCAACGCGTCACCGTCCACTTCTGGTTGGCGCCGCCGGAGCAGCTCCAGATCTGGAGCCGGGTGCCGTTGGCGGAGCTGTTGCCGGTGGCGTCCAGGCACTTGCCGGACTGCGGGTTGACGATGTCCCGCGCGGAGTTGGCGGTCCACTTCTGGGCTCCGGTGCCGTTGCAGTCCCAGAGCTGGACGGGGGTGCCGTCGGCCGTGCCGGCGGAGGTGACGTCGAGGCACTTGCCGAGCGCGCGGACGGTTCCGTCGGCCGCGAGGGTCCACTGCTGGGCCGCGGTGCCGTTGCAGTCCCAGAGCTGGACGGGGGTGCCGTTCGCGGGGTTCGCTCCGGCCACGTCCGCGCACCTGCCGCCGATCCCCGTGATCGGTCCGGCGCCGGCGGGCGCGTCGGCGGTCGTGACGCGGACGTGGTCGACGACGAGCTGCTGCGGGAAGGCGGTGGAGCCGTCCGGGTCGCCGGGCCAGTAGCCGCCGACGGCGAGGTTGAGGATGAGGAAGAAGGGCTTGTCGAAGACCCAGGTCCGGCCGCCGAGGTCGGCGGGCGTGCGGGTCTGGTAGACCGTGCCGTCCACGGACCAGGTGATCCGGTTGGGCGACCAGTCGACGGCGAAGGTGTGGAAGGCGTCGGCGAAGACCTGGCCGCCGGGCAGGGTGTGGCCGGCGCCGATGCCCCCGGAGCCGGAGTAGCCGGGGCCGTGCAGCGTGCCGTGGACGGTGGAGGGTTCGAAGCCGACGTTCTCCATGACGTCGATCTCGCCCGAGTTCGGCCAGCCGACCTGTCCGATGTCGTCGCCGAGCATCCAGAAGGCGGGCCACATGCCCTGGCCGCGCGGCACCTTCATGCGGGCCTCGACGTGCCCGTACCGGGTGGTGAAGCGTCCTGCGGTGTTGAGCCGGGCGGAGGTGTACTCGCAGCGCCCGTACCAGCACGCGTAGTTGCCCGGGTTCTCCTTGCGGGCGGTGATCACCAGGTGGCCCTGGCCGTCGAGCGCGGCGTTGCGGGTGCCGGCCGTGTAGTACTGGCGCTCGTGGTTGCTGACGTTGTCGCCGGTCTCGGTCTGCCAGCGCGAGCCGTCCACGGCGGATCCCGCGGGTCCGTCGAAGTCGTCGGAGAAGGTGACGGCGGCGGTGGCGGCCGCGGGCCGGAGCGCTTCACGCGGTCCGGCGGCGGCCGGTCCGGGCGCCGCGAGGGCGACGGCGAGGCCGAGGGCCGCCAAGGCGGTGGAGAGGGGGCGCACGCGGGGGCGGGAGGAGGTCATGACTGTCTCTTCCGTCGGCTGTGGGGGGTCGCGGCGGGACGGCGCACTTCACCGCCTCCATGATTTAAGGAGTGAGGGAAGGGGTCGTCAAGAGGTGCGGCGCTCCTTCGACTCCGCGCGGTTCAGCGGGGGGCGCCCGCGCAAGCGAGGCCGCGCGCCAGCCGGGAACAGAGGGGGGTGAACCCGCGACCGGCCATGAGTCGCCCCCCTCGCGAGGGTCGGACGTGCACGTCCAAGAACCGCCGAGAGACGGCCGCCGTGGCCCGTGTCGTGGGAGCGGGCCCGGCTTCCGTACGATTTCCCCCGTTGCCACTCATACGTCTGAAGGAGATCCCCATGGCCCAGGTCACGCTGAAGGGCAGCCCCGTACAGGTCAACGGCGCTCTGCCGGCCCCCGGTAGCCAGGCCCCCGACTTCACGCTCGTCGCCGAGGGGCTGGCGGACAAGACGCTGAAGGACTTCGCCGGTCAGCGCAAGGTCCTCAACATCTTCCCGAGCGTCGACACCCCGACGTGCGCCTCCTCGGTCCGCGCCTTCAACGAGAAGGCCGGGCAGCTGGACAACACGGTCGTCCTCTGCATCTCCGCCGACCTGCCCTTCGCCCAGGCCCGCTTCTGCGGCGCCGAGGGCCTGGAGAACGTCAAGAACCTCTCGACGCTCCGCGGCCGCGAGTTCCACACCAACTACGGCGTGGAGATCGCGGACGGCCCGCTGGCCGGTCTGACCGCGCGCGCCGTCGTCGTCCTCGACGAGAACGACACCGTCCTGCACGCGCAGCTCGTGGGCGAGATCGCCGACGAGCCGAGCTACGACGAGGCGCTCGCCGTCCTGAAGTAGTCCGCACCGAGAAGAGCACGCAGCGGAGGAGCCCTCCACCGGGACCGGTGGAGGGCTCCTCCGCGTGCCCGCTCAGACGCAGCCCGGGCAGAGCCCCCGGTACGTGACGTCCGCCTTGGACACCGTGAAGCCGAAGCGCTCCTCGGGCGGCAGGACGGCGAGCGGGTCGCCCGCCGGGCGGACGTCGCGGATGAGCCCGCAGTTCGAGCAGACCAGGTGCTGGTGCGGGTGGTGCGCGTTCGGGTCGTAGCGCTTGGCCCGTCCGTCCGTGGAGAGCTCGACGACCTCCCCGAGGGCGACCAGCTCGCCCAGGGTGTTGTAGACCGTCGCCCGCGCGATCTCCGGAAGCCGCTCCACCGCGCGCGCGTGCACCTCGTCCGCCGTGAGGTGCACGTGGTCCCCGGCCAGGACCTCCGCGACCACCCGGCGCTGGGACGTCATCCGCCAGCCACGCGCCCGCAGGCGCTCCAGCAGGTCACTCATCTCTCACCTCTTCGGCATCGGCAAACTTGGCGTGGTTCTTGACTTGGACAAGGTCCATCGTAGGATCGGTTTCGAAGATGGCCAAGGGACAGGAAGATTCCAGCACGGCGGGAGAACCACACACGTGAGATCCGCGCCAGGCCCGTCCGCCGAACGCACTTCCTGAGCACTGTGATCCGCCAGGTCCGGAGGGATTCCGATGTCTGAGAACCACGAAGCAATCGTCACCGACGCGAAGGCGGAGGGCGAGGGCGGTTGCCCCGTCGCGCACGGGCGCGCCGCGCACCCCACCCAGAGCGGTGGCAACAGCCAGTGGTGGCCGAACCGGCTGAACCTGAAGATCCTCGCCAAGAACCCGGCGGTGTCCAACCCGCTCGGTGAGGACTTCGACTACGCGCAGGCCTTCGAGGGCCTCGACCTGTCCGCCGTGAAGCAGGACATCGCCGAGGTCCTGACCACGTCGCAGGAGTGGTGGCCCGCCGACTTCGGCCACTACGGCCCGTTCATGATCCGCATGGCCTGGCACAGCGCCGGCACCTACCGCATCAGCGACGGCCGCGGCGGCGCCGGCGCCGGCCAGCAGCGCTTCGCGCCGCTGAACAGCTGGCCGGACAACGGCAACCTGGACAAGGCCCGCCGTCTGCTGTGGCCGGTGAAGAAGAAGTACGGCCAGAGCATCTCCTGGGCCGACCTCATGATCCTCGCGGGCAACGTCGCCCTGGAGTCGATGGGCTTCGAGACCTTCGGCTTCGCCGGTGGCCGCGCCGACGTGTGGGAGCCCGACGAGGACGTCTACTGGGGCCCGGAGACCACCTGGCTCGGCGACGAGCGCTACACCGGCGACCGCGAGCTGGAGAACCCGCTCGGCGCGGTGCAGATGGGCCTCATCTACGTCAACCCGGAGGGCCCGAACGCCAACCCGGACCCGATCGCCGCGGCCCGCGACATCCGCGAGACCTTCCGCCGGATGGCGATGAACGACGAGGAGACCGTCGCCCTCATCGCCGGTGGCCACACCTTCGGCAAGACCCACGGCGCCGGCCCGGCCGACCACGTGGGCGCGGACCCGGAGGCCGCCTCCCTGGAGGACCAGGGCTTCGGCTGGAAGAGCACCTTCCGCAGCGGCAAGGGCCCGGACGCCATCACCAGCGGCCTGGAGGTCACCTGGACCACCACGCCGACCCAGTGGGGCAACGGCTTCTTCAAGAACCTCTTCGAGTACGAGTACGAGCTGACGAAGAGCCCGGCGGGCGCCCACCAGTGGGTCGCCAAGAACGCCGAGGCGATCATCCCGGACGCGTACGACGCGGAGAAGAAGCACCTCCCGACGATGCTCACCACCGACCTGTCGCTGCGCTTCGACCCGGTCTACGAGCAGATCTCGCGCCGCTTCTACGAGAACCCGGCCGACTTCGCGGACGCCTTCGCCCGCGCCTGGTACAAGCTCACCCACCGTGACATGGGCCCGGTCGTGCGCTACCTCGGCTCCGAGGTCCCGGCCGAGGAGCTCCTCTGGCAGGACCCGCTGCCGGCCCGCACCGGCGAGCTCGTCGACGCCGCGGACATCGCCTCCCTCAAGGAGAAGATCCTCGGCTCGGACCTCACCGTCACCCAGCTGGTCTCCGCCGCCTGGGCCGCCGCCGCCTCCTTCCGCGGCAGCGACAAGCGCGGTGGCGCCAACGGCGGCCGCGTCCGCCTCGAGCCGCAGCGCAACTGGGAGGTCAACAACCCGGACGAGCTGGCGCAGGTGCTGCGCGTCCTGGAGGGCGTCCAGGAGTCCTTCAACTCCGCCCAGACCGGCGGCAAGCAGGTCTCCCTCGCCGACCTCGTCGTCCTCGCGGGCGTCGCGGCGGTCGAGAAGGCGGCCAAGGACGCCGGCCACGACGTCGAGGTCCCGTTCACCGCGGGCCGGGTGGACGCCGCCCAGGAGCAGACGGACGTCGAGTCCTTCGCCGCCCTGGAGCCGGCCGCGGACGGCTTCCGCAACTACCTCGGCAAGGGCAACCGCCTCCCCGCCGAGTACCTGCTCATCGACCGGGCGAACCTGCTCAGCCTGAGCGCGCCCGAGCTGACGGTCCTCGTCGGCGGTCTGCGCGCCCTCGGTGTCACGCAGCCGCAGACCTCGCTCGGTGTCCTCACCGAGACGCCCGGCCGGCTGACGAACGACTTCTTCGCCAACCTGCTCGACCTGGGCACGGAGTGGAAGTCGACCTCCGCCGACCAGACCACGTTCGAGGGCCGTGACACGGCCACCGGCGCCGTCAAGTGGACGGGCAGCCGCGCCGACCTCGTCTTCGGCTCCAACAGCGAGCTGCGCGCGCTGGCCGAGGTCTACGCGAGCGACGACGCGAAGCAGAAGTTCGTGCGTGACTTCGTGTCGGCGTGGGACAAGGTCATGAACCTGGACCGGTTCGACATCGCCTGATCCTCACCGCACCCCGGGGCCGGCCCGGGTGGCTTCCACGCCACCCGGGCCGGCCCTTCGGCGTGACGACCCCCCTGCCCCGTACCGCTTCTGACGCCGCGTGAGACATCTGACGGCGAATGGGACAAGCGGCGCAGGAGACAACCGAAGGGGGTCCGTCACCGTCCTCACGGAACGAGAGGGGTACCGGAGGGGCCGGACGACCGGCCGTCCTCCGGCGCCCCGACGAACCGATCGTGAGGAAGACCGCTTTGATACGTGTCACACGCGGCGTGACCACCGCCGTGGCGTTACTCGCTCTGACGGCGGCGGCGCCCTGGGAGGCGTCCGCGCAGCCGGCACCCGGATCGCCGTCGGCCTCGGCCCCGGGAAGCCGTTCCGGAGGCCTCACCCTCCCGGAGGGCTGGCGGATCACGGGAACCGGAGCGGGCGCACAGCTCGTCTGGACCTCGTCCGAGCCCGTGCCCATGGGCGACGCCCGGGTCGAGTTCCACTCGGGCGACCGGCTCCTCGGCCGCCCGCTCGCCCGGCCCGACGGACGCTCCTTCGCCCTGCCCCTCGGCGACGCCCGGCTCGACGAGGGCGCGCGGCTGCGGGTGACGGCCGGCGGACGACGCCTCGACGCCCAGGGACGCGCCGCCGCGGCCGGCGAGCGTCCCCTCTCCCCCGCGCCCGTGCCGCCGGCCCCGCTGCCCGCGAACCGGGTCGACCCGGGAAGGCCCGGACCGTACCGGACCGTCAGCGGCGAGTACGCCCTGCGGTCCGTGCGCCTGCCGGGCTACCTGGAGCCGGTCGAGATGCGCGCCACGGTCGTCGGCCCGGCCGGTGCGCCGGGCAGGCGCCCGGTCGCCCTGTTCCTGCACGGCCGCCACGCCACCTGCTACACCCCGGGCACCGAGGACGTCCGGATGGCCTGGCCGTGCCCGGCGGGCACCGTGCCGATACCCAGCGAGCGGGGATACCTGCGGGCCCAGCGACTCCTGGCCTCCCAGGGGTACGTGACGGTGTCCGTCGCCGCCAACGGCGTCAACGGCCAGGACGAGAGCGCCGAGGACGCGGGCGCGCAGGCCCGCTCCTCCCTGGTCCGGCTCCACCTCGCCCGCTGGGCGGACTGGGCCGCGCACCCGGCCTCCGCACCCGCCGCCGTGCGCAGGACCGCGCCCGCCGACCTCTCGCGGGTGCTGCTCGTCGGTCACTCCCGGGGCGGAGAGGGCGTCAACCGGGCCGCGGTCGACAGCCTGAACCCGCCGCCGGCCGCCGAGGACGGCTACCGGGGCCCCGTACGGTGGAAGATCCGCGGCACCGTCCTCATCGGGCCCACCGTCTTCGGCCAGAACCCGGCCCCCGACGTGCCCTCCACGACCATCCTGCCGGGCTGCGACGGCGACGTCTCCGACCTCCAGGGCCAGATCTACCTCGACGGAACGCGCGGCGTCAGCCGGGGCACCGCCCTGCACAGCGCGGCCTACGTGGTCGGAGCCAACCACAACTTCTTCAACAGCGAGTGGACCCCGGGTCAGGCGAAGGCCCCGGCCATCGACGACTTCTCCTCGGACGACGGCACCGACCCGGTCTGCTCCCCCGGCACGGCGACCCGACTGACCGCCACGCAGCAGCAGGCCGCGGGCGCGACGTACATCGCCGCCTCCGCCCGGCTCTTCGTCGGGGGCGACGACGCGGTGCGTCCGCTGCTCGACGGCACCGGCCGCAGCGCGCCCTCGGCGGGACCGGCCCGGGTCCTCACCCACGCCGTCGGCGGGCACCGCACCCCGGCCTTCCTGCCGGGATCCTCGGTCACCGTCTCCGGCGGCGGCCGGCTCTGCGCCCAGATCGACCCCGACGCGGTCCGCGCCTGCCTGAGGCCCGAGGCGGGCTCGTCGCCGCACTTCGCGTACTGGGAGACGGCCGCCGAACCGGGCCGTGACGCCGTCGCGATGAGGTGGACGGGCACCGGGAGCCGGGTCGCGGTCCGCGCGTCCCGGCCGGTCTCCCTCGCCGGCGCCGAGTCGCTGGCCCTGCGCGTGATCGTCCCGCCGAACACCACGGGCACCGAGCTGGACGTCGCCGTGACCGACACCTCCGGACGCCGCGCCTCGCTGGGCCGCGCCCGGGTCGACGGACTGCCGGGGAGCCCCCGCACCGCCGCGCACTGGGCCCGCGAAGTCCGCGTGCCGCTGACCGCCGCCACGCGGGCCGGGCTCGACCTCCGGCGGATCGGCACGCTCGAACTGACCCCGCGCGGCGGCGCCGGAAGCGCCTGGCTGATGGACGCCTGGGGCTGGCGCCCCGGCACCCCGGCGGCGCGTCCCACCGCGCTCACCCGCGTCGACATCGGCCGCATGACCGTCGCGGAGGGCGACTCCGGGGTCCGGACCTACCGGGTGCCCGTCACCGTGTCCGGGCGGGGCAGCGGACAGGTCCGCGTCTTCGTGCCCGTGCCGGACTCCGACCGGGTCACCTCCCGCATCGTGACGGTGCGTCCGGGGCGCCACGACATCGACGTGCCGGTCCGGATCCGGGGCAACACCCGCTTCGGCTACGACGTACGCCACGACGCCTTCGTCAAGGCCGTGCGCGGCACCGTGGTCGGCGCGCACCGGGGCGGCGTGACCGCGCGCAACGACGACGCCATGCCCGCCGTGCGCCTGACGCCGGTCGCGGACGACGTGACCGAGGGCTCGGCCCTGACCTGGCGGATGACGCTCTCCGAGCCGGCGGACGTCGAGATCGCGGGCGGCATCCTCCTGAAGCCGGTGACCGACGGCCCGGAGCTCTCGACGGCGGACCTCGACCCGGCGTGGCTGGAGGCCCAGTTGGGAGAGGTGCCGCAGCCGCCGCGGCCGGTGTCCGGGGTGATCGAGGGCGGCACGAGCCTGTGGCTGTCCGTCCCCGCGGGCGCGACGACCGCGCAGGTGAGCATCCCCACCGTGCGCGACGGGGTGGCGGAGCCGACGGAGTCGCTCCGCGGCGCGCCGTTCACGTACGACGAGACCTGGGAGCCGGTCCTGGGCCCGGAGTTCACGGGGCGGGTGAGGGACGCGGCCTGATGGCCCTGTAGGGCCGCCGCTTCCCCAGGGCGCCATGGGGCACCACTTGGTGCCCCAGGGCGCCATTCCGCTCTCCCGAACCGCCCGCCGGCTCCCGGGCCGAGCTGACGGGCGCCTGGACCCAGGCGCTCGGCGAGGTCTGCGTGAGGACCTCGTCCGGCGACGCCCGCTTCGACACCACCGGCCCGCTCGACCTGACCGCGTAGCACGGCTCCACGACTGTCCGGACCGTGACCGGCGACGTGCGGCTGCGCGGCGCCAACGGTGACATCGAGGTCGGCATCCGCGAGGGTGTCGCCGCCTGGCTCGACGCCCACTCGACCTCCGGGCGGGTGCGCAACGCGCTCACCGCGTCCGAGACCCCGGCGAAGACCGAGACACGGTCGAGGTCCGCGCCCGCACCCGGCACGGCAACATCGAGGTCCGCCGCGCCAAGGCCTGAGCGCCCCCGCTCCCCCCTCCCCCCCTTTCACGACAACGCGAGAGGACGATGCTCAGGAGTGGTACATCACCCGGACCAGGAGCGTGCTGTCCGGAAGGCCGTCGACGTACGCGTTGAAGCGCACGTTGGCCGGGTGGGAGCTGCCGTCCAGCCAGCGGCCGTCGAGCGTGAGGAGGGCGAAGGATGGCAGGACGTCCGCCTCCGCCCGCTCCACGAAAGCGGCACGGTCCTCGCCGAACCAGGGCACGGGGTCCCACGTGAACCGCTCTTCGAGGGAAGGGTCCTGATCGAGCGCGCGGATCAGGGGCTGAGCATTGAAGTCCGCCACCACCCGGTCTTGCGTATAGCCCGGATCCTCGGCCGCCCTCCGCGCGAAGTGCGCGTACGGCAGGCTCGGCGGGAAGCCGGCGGCGAAGACCTGCCAGGCGTCCCACCGCTCCCCGGCCTCCCGGGCGGCGGCCACGCGACCCGTGTCGAGGTCGAGCAGGCCCTTGGGGCCCCCGTCGCACAAGGATCGGGGGCGTGACGGGGCGTCCTCGCCCCGGACTATCCGCGGATCGTCCTCATGACCGGGCCGGACGGCGAGGTCCCAGCCGCGCGCGTCGACGAACCAGTAGTCCCACTCCCCCTGCCACTCCTCGTCCGGCTTCCCGTACTGCGCCTCGTACTCGAACGGGGCCATCGCCGCCGCGAGCGCTTCCCGCACTTCATGCGGCTCGCAGGGCGGCAGACAGACGGTGACGACTTGCTTGCTCATGGCCTCTCTCGGTCCGTTCGGGTCAGGCGGTGTTCATGTCGCGGCAGGTGGCCTCATCGTAGGGGCATCCCTGGGAGGCGATTCCGAGGACGACCATGGTGAACAGGCCGGCGATGTCTCCGGCCGCCCCGATACGTCCCACGAAGCGCCCTCCCTTCCCACTGCCCTTGAGGCCGCTCCGGCCCGACGGCGGAGGTCCTTCGGGACCCCATCCGCCCTTGAAGCCCTTGAAGACCATGCGCGTGTCGATGTTCGTCTCACCGAGCTTGCCCGAGTGGTAGATGACCCGGACGTTGGCGTTGCCGTGGAAGCGCTCCGCGACGGCCTGTGCCTGTTCGACGCTGTTCGCCCAGAAGATGACGTTCTGGGTCTGGGGCTTCACCCCCTCGGTGTCCATCTTGTTGTTGATGGTCTTCGCCATATCGTCCACGGACTTGCTGCTGGTGTCCCCCGTGCTCTCGGTGACGTCCCAGGTGTCGACGCTGACGATCTTGCCGTTCATCCAGGTGACCTTGATGAAGTCGGCGGTGGCGCCCGCCACCCGGTGGTCGCCATTGGCGTCGTGGACGAGACCCTTCTTCCCCTCCATCACACTGCTCTTGGCCCCGTCGCTCTGCCACAGGTATTCCTGACCGTTGCCCGTCTTCGCGTCGTACAGCTTCCCCGCCTGCCGCAGGTCCTCGTTCATGTACTCGATCGAGCGGTATTCCGACGGTTTGGAGGTCGGTGCGCCTATGGTGTGCGGAACTCCCTTCTCGTCGTATATGAACCGCCTGGTCTCACCATCCTTGGTGGTGACCTTCTTGTCCGTGAGAGCGTTCTTCGGCTGCACCGCGGGGTTCGTCGCCGCCACGATCGTGTTGCCCGAGCAGGTGGCCATCCCCTCCCAGCACTCGATGGGAAGGAGCCCGTCCGGGTCGCTCTTGGTGATCGGGCTGTTGTTCGCGTAGGCGTATCCGTTGATCTGGAGCGGGTCACCCAGGTCGAGGACGGGGTCGGCCGACAGGAAGCGTCCCGTCGACTGGTCGTACTCCCGCGCGCCGATGTGGGTGAGACCGGTCTCGGTGTCGTCGATGCCCGTGCCGAGGTAGCTGCGGCTGTTGGGCCAGGTGGCCGTGACAGTCCGTGTCTCGCCGAAGGGCTTGAAGGAGCGGCGCATGACCGCTTGTCCGGTCGCGAGCTCGACCGAGGTCGTCGCCGTCCCCACCGGGTCGGCGAGGAGCACATAGAGCTTGTGTGCGGTCGAGGCGTAAGCGCTCGTCCGCACCACCGTGGGCGCGCCCGCGTGGGCATAGGACCGGCTCGCCCGGATCGGCGCCCCGGTGGGATCGGTGGAGACCTCGGTCTCCCCGAGGGTGAGGCTGCTTCCGGCGGCCGAGGTCTTGAGGACCCGATTTCCGGCGGCGTCGTACACGTAGGTGACGGTGTCGGCGCGCACCCACTGCTGGGGGGCGGCCACGGCGCAGGTCGCGACCTGGAGGTCCGTCCCGTCGGCGGTGGTGCCGCCCGGGATCTCCAGGCACTTGCCGGTGGCGGCGTGCAGGACGCTCTTGTCGGCGGGGCGGAACGTGAACTTCTGCGCGGTGCTGCCGTTGCACGTCGCCAGCTGCACGAGGGTGCCGTTGACGGTGGCGCATTTGCCCTGGATCCGCAGGGTGTCCCCGGTGGTCTTCCAGCGCTGGGCCGCGGAGTCGTTGCACCGGAACAGTTGGATCGGGGTGCCGTCGGTGGAGGCGTTGCCCGTGAGGTCGAGGCACTTGCCGGAGGAGACGATCTCCACGCCCCCGTCGCCGGCGCCCTGGGTGGTCGTCAGCTTGTTCTCGGCGTTCCACGTCAGCTTCTGTGCCCCGCCGACCAGGTTGCGGTCGGTGGTGTTGCCGGTGGCCTCGGCCACGTACGTGGGGTCGGTGCCGCTCGGCCGGTCGACGGAGGTGAGGATGTGCGGCTGCGTCAGGGTGGTGGGCTGGGTCCCGTTGTTCGGGACGGTGACGCCGTAGCCGTAGGCCTCGCGCTGGTCGAGCGCCGGGTTGGCCGGGTTGTGCTCGGTCAGCGAGGCGCGGTTGCCGACGACGTCGTAGGTGTACGACTGCCAGTAGGCCGCTCCTGTCGTGGTGACGCTGCCGGTGGCGGGGCCCGCTCGCGTGAGCGAGTTCTGGAGGCCGTCGTCAGGCGTGGTCGCGTCGGTCACCGCGTCCGGTGCCTCGGCGATCGGCCCGGAGGACTGGCGTCCGTCCGCCTGGTAGCCCCAGGTCGTGCCCTCGGCCGCGCCGCAGCCCTTGTCGGTGCCACCGGCCCGGTTCGAGGTCCAGGCGTTGACCAGTTCACCCAGGTAGTCGTAGGTGAAGCACTGGTTGTCCCAGGTGCTCGTCGTGCCCGTGGTCTCCTTCCGTGCGGCGGACGTGACGTTTCCGGCGCCGTCGTAGGAGTAGTACGCGTCGGTGATCCGGTGGGAGTCGGTGGTCTCACGGTCCCAGACCGCGCGCTGGAGGCGTCCACTGTTCTGGTCGACGAAGTTGGTGGTCCAGACCCGGAAGGGCTGGGGGCCGCTGACGGTCCGCAGCGGTTCGCCGTAGGCCGAGTACGTGACGTCGGCCGTGTACCAGGTGAGGCCGGAGGTCGACTCGGGGAGACCGTCGTCGTTGTAGCGGGTGACGACCTTCTCCTGGGACAGGCCTGCCACGGCGGGCAGGGTCGTCGTCAGCGGCTTGCCGCCCGGCGTGTAGGTGGTGGCGTACGCGTACGTGCCCGCGAGCCCGACGGTGCTGGCGTGCGCCGGGACGACGAACTCCTTGCCGGTGACCCGGTACTCGCTGTCGTACGAGGTGACGCGCTCGATCCAGTCGCCCGTGGCGTCGTGGCGGGTCGACGTCCACGGCTTCCCGAGCGAGCCGGGCATGTCGTACGTGAACTCCTTGACCGGCGGGGCGGTGGCGGAGCCCTGACGGACGGCGAGAATGCGGCCGATGGCGTCGTACTCGGTGAAGGTGGTGCGCTGCTTGGAGTCGGTGGCGCTGGTCTGCCGGCCGAGCGCGTCATAGGTGAAGGACGCGTCGCCGATGTCGGGGTCGCGGGAGGCCACCAGCAGGCCCCGTGCGTCGAAGGTGTACGTCCACTCGTTGCCCGCGTGGTCGCGCACCCGGGTGCGGTTTCCGCGGGCGTCGTAGCCGTAGCTCGTGCCGCGCCAGTCATCGCGGAACGTGTCGGTGGAGTGCTCGATCTTGGTGACGCGACCGCGGGCGTCGGTGTAGGTGCGGACCGCGGGGGTGGCCCCGGTGCCCGAGACCCTCAGCGTCCAGTTGTCCCCGTACTCCGTCCAGTTGCTGCTGACCGCGGTGCCGCCGTGGTAAACGACGTCGTTCGTCGAGCGCCCGAGTGCGTCGTACGAGGAGCGGGTGATGGTGGGCACGAGCGTGTCGTTGGCGCGTTTGAACTGCTTGGTCTGGGGCTCGCCCGGAGCGAGGTAGGCACCGGTCCGTTCCCTGACGTGCCCACGGTCGTCGTACGAGGTGTCCGTGACGAGACGGCCCGTACCGTGGGCCTCGCGCTGCTCCTGCACGGGCCGCATCAGACCGTCGTAGAGCGTGACCTGACGTGCGTAGGTGGTGCCGTCGTCCTTGAGCGAGTTGACGGTGACAGCGGTGGGCCGGTTCTCGGAGGTGGTCGCCCGTGCCATCTGGTAGTCGATGACGACGTCGGCGGGTCCGCCGGAGGAGCGGGCGGCCGACCAGCCCTTGACCAGGCGTCCGAGCGCGTCGTACTCGATGCGGATGACCCGGTTGTTGGTGTCCGTGCTGGTCAGTGTGAGCCCACGGCCCGGGTCGAGGGTGGTGCTGGTGGAGTGCTTCTTCGGGTTGATCGTCTTCAGGCCGGTGAGGGCGCCGCCCTCGTCGCCCGGGGTGTAGATCTTCTCGGTCACGCCGCCGAGGGGGTTGGTCACCTTGCGGGGCCGGCCGAGCGGGTCGTACGTGGTGGTCGACGGCGGAGCGAAACCGGTTCCGCCGGCGTCGAGTTCAGAGGCGGAGGTAGGCATGCCCTTGGTCGGGCTCTCGCCCCACTTCTTGTCGTCGTAGCTGGTGCGTAGCGTGCGGATGAGCCGGGTCGCGGGGTCCGCCGTCCCCTGTGCGGCGCAGGGAGTCGCCGTCGAGCGGATCTCCTTGGCCAGGCCGAAGATGTTGACGGTCTCGTCGGGGTTCTCGACGTACGAGGTCGTGACGCACGTGGGATCGGTGACGGTCTCCTTCTGGCCGTCCCAGGTCACCACGGAGGATTCGACCTGTGAGGGCATGCCGTGGTCGGGCTCGACCTCGGTCTCCGTGCGGATCGATTCCCAGCCCGTGCCGGTCGGACGGATGTCGTCCGTGCGCCGGATGCCCTTGCGGTGGGCGGTCAGCACCGGCAGACCGCCCTCGCGGGCGCGGGAGGCGGTCTGCTTGCTCCACGGGAAGGCGAGCGTGCGCCGCGCGACCTTGGCGCCCGCGCCGCCGTAGACGAGCGTCTCCGCGGTCATGCCGGCGTAGGGCTCCAGGTCGGCGGGGGCGAGGGTCTCCTTGTCCGCCGAGTCCTTGACCACGCCACCGGTGCCCAGGAAATAGCGGGTGGCGGAGTGTTCCCGGCGCTGCTTGTCGTATTCGCCGGACGGGCCCTGGCTGCCCTTGTAGGTGTCGACGCGCCGGTAACCCCGCCAGTCACTGTGGGTGCGGAACGTGGGCCGGGCGAACTCGTCCTCGCTCTTGGCCCAGGCGGCGTCGGCGTACTCGTATCGCGTGACGATGCGGTCGGAGACACCGGTGATGCGGTCCGTCTCGGTGACGGTGTGGACGACGTACTTGTTGAACCAGGCCGTTCGGGGGGAGTCGTTCTCGGCGTCGGGGGACCACTTCACCGGGAAGCAGGTGCCGTGGTTGCTCTCGGGCGCGACGGTGGGTTCCTTCGCGCAGCCGCCGGCGTAGGTCACCTCGATGTCCCCGCCGTGCTCGGTGGCGACGGCGCCGATGCGGGGCCGGGTGATGCCCGGACGGGGGTCGTCGGCGTAACGGGGCACGAGGTTCGGCAGCTGCGCGTCCGCCGGGAGGTGGCCGTTCAACGGGTGCGCGGGGCCGGTCCCCACCACGTACGGCTTGAAGGTGACGCCCGCCGGCGACAGCGGGACGCCCGTGGTGACCCCGGGCGCGAATCCGTAGCGGGTGATGGACTGGAGCCAGAGCCCCGGGGCGGAGTCGTACCAGTTACGGGGGAAGGAGTGGCCCAGGACGTAGCGGTCGACCTTGCCGAGGCCGGTCGTGCCGGGCCGGTGGGCGTACGTGGTGACGGCGCCCAGGCGATAGCGGCTCCAGAAGGAGGGGAAGGCCGGGCACATCTTGGAGCTCGACTTGCAGTTGAGGTTGCCGGGAGTGTCCCACCAGGGGCGGTACGAAGCGGGGTCGGCGGTGTTGTCGAAGCGCGTGGGGTCGCAGGCGGAGCCGCCCAGGAGGCAGCGCTCCTCGAGCTCGAAGTCGACCCGGGCGGCGGGTTCGGCGCCGAGGGCCCCCTCGCGCATGCCGTACTCGATGGAGACGGGCGCGCCACCCCGCACATAGGGCTCGGGGGAGGAGAACTTGCGGTTGACCGCGTAGTGGTTCTGTTCCTTGCGCCAGTTCACGATCATGACGTTGCCGTGGACGTCCACGACCTTGTCCAGGCCCCAGTGCCATGCCTGCTGTTCCTTGCCGCAGCGCGAGGCGGCGAAGGTGGCGGAGTGGCAGGGCTCGCCTTCGTGGTTGCCGAAGACCGGAACGGTGAAGACCGAGTTGGTGTCACCGTGGCCGACGACCTTGTTGAGGCCGTAGTACGACCGGACGCCGTCGCGCGAGGTGACGATCCAGTACTCGCCGTCGTCGTCGCCGTTGGTGCCGCCGGTCTTGCGCTCGACGCGTGTGCCGTCGTCGGTCTTCGGCCGGTAGACGTTGCCGGTGCCGACCTTGACCAGCTCCACGGCGCTGCCGCCGTGGGTGAGGACCGCGTTGTCCGAGACCCAGCACAGGTCGGAGCTCTTCGGCTTGGTGCCCGCGTTGTTGGCGGGCCCGTCGGACGTGGCCGCGGTGTCGTCCTTGCAGGGCCGGTAGCGCCGCTCGATGTGTCCGGGGTCGTAGCTCCAGCCCTCGCCCACCCACGACGCCTGTGGCGACGTGGTGGCCGTCTTGCCGTCCACGATCTGGGAGTTGTAGTCGAACGAGACCTTGGGCAGGGGTCCCGCCGGGGTCGGCGGCACGGTCAGCGGATACGACCAGGTGAAGGCCCCGGAGGAGCCACCCGCGGTCCACTGACCACTGGAGAGAAGTGGCGTGGCCTTGAAACTGCCGCCCTCTCCGGCGCCGGAGTCCACGGCTCCCACGACGGCGCTGTCCCCGGCGCCGGCGGCGGCGATGCTCGCGCGGGCGGCCGTAAGGGTGTTCGGGCCGTCCTGGGGCACCATCGCGGGGGCGGGCGAGCCGTCGGCGGAGGGGTCGACGACCGCGGTGAGCGTCTTGCCGTCCGTGTCGTTGACGGTGTCCAGTTCCTCGTAGGCCTGGCACTCCTCCGCTTCGGGGGTGGTGCGGTAGCACTCGGGGAACTGGACGAACGTGAGGCGTGACGCCCAGTCGGCACCGTAGAGGTTCTCGTAGGTGCGGTAGTCCAGTTGCACCTGGACGGGGACCGTGCCGTCGGCCGGAGCGGTCACTGTCAGGAGGGCGCCGTCGATGCCCCCGGCGGTGGTGGTCGCCCGGTCGGCCATCGTGACGCCCCAGGTCCCGGTGGGCACGGCGGCGCCCGGAGCGGGCCCAAGGCGGACCGGGAGCGGACCCGCCGGTTCGAGGCCAGCCTCGGCGGTGACCGACGCCGCCGAGAGTGAGTCGGCCCGGTTCACGAGCGGCGCCGGGGAGCCGAAGGTCACCGTGCCGGCACCGCCCGCCGGCGGCGTGGCGGTACCGGGAGGGGCTTCGTTCTGCGGCGCGGGGGTGTCGGCCGCGATGCTCTTCAGGCCCGTGTTCTGGACTCCGCCGGCGACCTTGGCGTCGGCGGGAAGGGCATCGAGCGCGATCTCCTCACGCGGTGTCTCGCTCTTCGCGGGGTCGGGTGGCAGCGCCACCGCCTCGATGGGAAGGAGCGTGCCCAGCAGCACCGCGCCGAGCAGGGTCGTGCCGAGCGCGCGCAGGCGACGACGGCTGACGGAAGGCGGCGCAGACACGAGTTGTCCCCCCGGACGGTACGGCGGCCCGTCGGGCGGCCGCGACTGGCGCGATTCTCAGACGTGCCGATTCTGCGGGGCTCTCGTGAAGATGGCCACAAGGGTGGCGATCATGTGGGAATCGTCACGCGCACCAATCCAGCGTTCGCCGCCAAAAGTGGTGAACGGAATGGCTGGTGACGAACCGCCAGACACCTCGCACACCATCGCCGGAAGGCGGGGTTCCCTCCCGGTTCAGGCGATTTGTGTCGTCCTGGCGACACACCGGCCGCGCACCGTCCGCCCTCGGACCCGTCCGTGACCGGCACGGATCGTACGGGCATCCCGTGCGCCCTCGCGCGAGGTGCGTCATGATCTGCTCGCATCCGCCGTGCCGCGCCCGGGAATCCGCCAGGTCGCCACGGCCGGTCGAAGGCCGGTGGGAAGCCCGCGGGCCCGGCCTCAAGGGGGGGAAGGACCGCTCATGACGAGCAGAGGGCGACAGGTGTCCCGACGACCGGTGCTCGCGGTCGTCGCGGCGACGGCGGTGCTCGCCGCCGGATTCGCCGCGACGGGGCTCGGCGATCCGCGGCCGGAATCACGTCCGGCACGCGCGCAGGAGCACGCACCGCCGAGAACGGCATCGCTGGACGAGGCCGACGCGGCGACCGCGGCGACCGCGTCCGGCAAGGCCGTCGAGGCCACGGCTCTGCGCACCGCGTACTCCACCACGTGGGCGAGGCCCGACGGCATGCTTCAGCGCCGCATCCACGCCAGCCCGGTCCGGGCCAAGGTGGGCGGTGAGTGGAAGCCCATCGACACCACACTCGCCCGCGTGGCGTCCGGCTGGTCGCCCCGGGCGACTAACACCCGCATGGTGTTCTCCCCGGGCTCCCGCTCCTCGTCGGCCCGGTCGTCCCGGGACGGCGTCGAACGGTCCACGCTCACGGGGGCGGACCGTGCCTCCCGCGCGGGCGGCGGACGCGTCTCGCTGCTTCCGATGGTGGCCCTCCCCGAGAACTCCCTCGCGGTGATCGAGACCCAGGAAGAGGACTGGATGGTCCTGACCTGGCCCGGTCCCATCCCCAAGCCGGTCGTCGACGGCTCCCGGTTGCTGTATCAGGAGATCCTCCCGGGAGCCGACCTCGTCATCACTGCCGACGACAACGGCTTCGCCCAGGTGCTCGTGGTCAAGAACCGTCAGGCCGCGGCTGACCCGCGCGTGGCGCAGCTCGCGTACGGACTCTGGTCCACCCGCCTGGACTTCCGGCTGGACTCCGTGTCCGGCGTGCTCAACGCCACGCGGGACGGCCGCGACGTCATCGAGTCGTCCACGCCCTTCATGTGGGACAGCTCCGGCACAGCCACCCTGACCGACGGCCCCGGCGGCTCGGGCGCGACTCCGCCCGAGCCCGAGGTCCTCCCGACGGACGATGACCCGTCGCCCGACCCCACCGACACGCCGGCGGAGCCCGAGCCGACGGACACGGAGCCGGCGGATCCCGGCCCCACGGAGCCGGTGGACAACGGCGACCAGGGAGACGTCCTGGACGAGGTGCTTCCGGACGCCCCCGAGGGAACCGCCGATCCGTCCTGGACCAGTGCCCCGCTGCCCCCTGTCCCTGCGGAGCCGACCCCCGAACCCACACGGACCGGGGCGGAGGCCACCCTCTCCCTGGCTCCGCTCAACGGCCCCCAGCCGGACTCGCGGGGCGCGCTGGTCGGCACCGACCTGGAGGGCGAGAACTGGGTTCTGACGCCTGACCAGAACTTCCTGTCGGACCCGTCAACCGTGTACCCGGTCTTCATCGACCCTTCGGTGAAGCAGCACACGAACGACTGGACCACGGCCTACAGCCGGCACAAGGACGCCAGCTTCTACAACGGAAAGAACTTCAACAAGGGCGGCACCCACGAGGCACGGGTCGGCTTCGAGTCCGACACCTGGGGGACGTCCCGGTCCTTCTTCAGCATCGACTGGGACTCCGACCTCCAGGACGCCGTCGTCCAGCGGGCGAAGCTGCGCGCCCTGGAGACGTACTCCTGGTCCTGCAACGCGCGGACCATGACCGTGCACGTGACGGGCACGATCTCCTCGAAGACGAACTGGCGGAACATGCCGGTCATGAACAACGCCAACAAGATCGGCAGCGCGTCGTTCGCACACGGCTGGAAGTCGGCCAACTGCCCGGACGATTACGCCGTGTTCGATATCACTCCCACCGCGCAGAAGGCGGTATCCGGTGGCTGGCGTACGTTGACGCTGGGCTTCCGCGCGGGGGACGAGAACTCCCAGTACGCCTGGAAGAAGTTCCAGGCGGACGGTGACTCCGGCCCCTACGTGGACCTGGTGTACAACCGGCCGCCCGCCCCGCCGACCGGTCTCGACCTCGACCCCGACCTCAGCTGCGACACGACGGCGCCATACGTTAACGTCAGCGCCTCCTCGCTCACCTTCTGGGGCAACGCCTCGGACAAGGACGGCAACCTCGCCTCACTGGTCTTCGACCTGTGGCCGTCTGGCGGCTCCACCACGAACCTCCTGGGAGCGAAGGGCACCGTCTCCACCGGCAGCCAGACCAAGTCCGCCCGCGTGCACACCGACCCGGTCCCCACCGGGAACGTGACCGGCGGTCTCAAGCTCGTCAGCGGCAAGACGTACTCCTGGCGCGCCCGGGCCGTGGACAAGGCCGGGAAGAGTTCGGGCTACTCGCACAAGACGACGCCGTGCCGCTTCGTCTTCGACACCTCGCGTCCCACGCCGCCGATCGTCGGCTCGAGCCAGTTCCCCGACGCCGACGCCAACGACAACGGCTTCAACAACGAGCCCGAGGACATGAAGTGGAGCACGGTCAAGTTCGGCACCGCAGGCTCCTTCACCTTCCGCGCCTCCCAGACGGACGTGGTGAAGTTCGAGTACGGCTTCAACCAGGCGTCGTACCCGTTCTCCGTCGCGCGCACCGCGGGATCACCGGTGACGACCCCGACGACGGTCTCCAACGTCAAACCGCCGCTGGCGGGCCCGAACGTGCTGTACGCGCGGGCCGTCGACGGGGCGGGGAACCGCTCTGAGCCGCGGAAGTACTTCTTCTACGTCACGCCGCGCGACAAGGCCGACCAGCCCGGCGACTTCACCGGTGACGCGCTCGCCGACCTCATGGTCGTCGACGCCGGCGGCAACCTGCGCCTCTACCCGTCCGAGGCAACCACCGATCTGCTGAAGGGCACCGGCGACCTCGACTACTCCATGTCCGGCGCCTACCGGGGAAACCCCGACAAGGACCCGACGCGCAACGACGGCAAGCCCGTCTTCATCGGCGCGCCGTCCGGCTACTGGAAGAAGACGCAGATCGCCCATCTCGGCGACGTCTACGGCGGTGACGGACTGCAGGACCTGGTCGCCGTCCGGGAGGGCCGGATGTGGGTCTACCCGGGCGACGGCTATGGAGCCGTGAACGTGGACCGCCGCCAGGAAATCCTGCTCCCCTCCAACGCCCCGGCACCAGCCACGATCACCCAGCTCGTCTCGGCCGGCGACGCCACGGGGGACGGCAGGACGGACTTCTTCGTCAAGGTCGGCGACGCCCTCTGGGCGCTCGTCGGATACAACGGCGCCACCGTGGAACGGGCGGTTCTGGTGTCGTCCTCCGGGTGGCTCGACCAGGACCTCGTCACCGTGCAGGACATCGGCGGGGACGCGGTGACCGATCTCGTCTACCGTCAGCACTCCACCGGTCGGCTGCTCCTGCGCACGGGAAAGAAGGCCGCGTCCGGCACGGGCGTCGACCTGGCCTCGCTGGGAGCGACGACCGCGGAGACCGTGTACGGCTCCGGTGGCTGGAGCCGCACGAGCATCCGCATGGTGTACGGCACCCCCGACGCCACCGGAGACGGCGTCCCGGACGTCTGGACCGTGCGGACCGACGGGGCCGTGCGGTTCTACGCCGGCGCGCCGGGTGTGCTTCCCGGCGCCGGAACGGAGATCGTCAGCGCCACGGGCGGCGGCTGGAAGGGCGTCCTGACCATCGGCTGACCAAGCCCGCCACGGCCCTCGGCCCCCTCAAGAACCGGGTCAGCGCACCCGTCCCCGCGCCTTGAGGGGGGTCGCCGGCACCTCCGGCGCGTCCAGCCGCCCCCCGTCGTACCCCTTCACCTCGCCGAACCGGCCGGACGTCATCCAGTCCTCCCGGGCCTCGCGGATCTCCTCGTCCGTGCGGCCCACGAAGTTCCACCACATGACGATCTCCTCCTCGAAGGGCTCGCCGCCGAGGAGCATCAGGCCCGCGTCCGAGACCGCGCGGAGGGGGAGTTCGGTGCGGCCGCAGCCGAGGTAGAGCATCGAGCCGGGCAGGACGGGGACGCCGTCGACCTCGGCCTCGCCGGACATGGCGAGGACCGCGTACTCGAAGTCCGGCTCCAGGGGCAGGGTGGTCTCCGTGCCCGCCGCGAGGGCGAGGTCCGCGCCGACGAGCGGGCTGTACGTGGTGCCGGGCGAGGCCGCGCCGTCGAGCGAGCCCAGGATCACCGTGGCGGTCAGGCCCGGGGCGGTGACCCGGGGCAGCTCCGCGTGGTGCTCGAAGTGCGGCTCGACGTGCCGGTGGGCGTCGGGCAGCGCGACCCAGAGCTGCGCTCCGTGCAGGAGGCGGGCGTGCGGCCGGGGGCTCTCCTCCGAGTGGGAGATCGCCCGGCCGGAGGTCATGAGGCCCAGTTCGCGGGGGCGGACGGTCTGGAGGCTGCCGGTGGAGTCGCGGTGCAGCACCTCGCCCTCGTGCAGCCAGCTGACGGTCTGGAGACCCATGTGCGGATGCGGCGGGACCTGCATGCCGGGCTCGTCGGCGATGTCGTCGGGGCCGTAGTGGTCGACGAAGGCCCAGGCGCCGATCATGCGGCGGCCCAGGTTCGGGAGCAGCCGCCGGACCTCGGTCGACTCGCCGAGCTGGACGCGGCGGGGGCTGAGGAGCTCCCGTACCGGTTCGGCGACGACGAAGCCCCGGCCACCGCACACGGTCAGCGCGGCCTGGCGATCGAGATTGCTCATGGCTCTCAGCCCATCTTTGGTGGAATGTTCAACTGACCGGCGGTGTTGTGCTGGTCGACCACCCCCCAGGGTGGCAGATCCGGAGCTCTGGAAAGGGAGAGCAAGTGAGCGACACGTACTACGAGTTCGGAACGGCGGCCGAGCGCTGGGACCGGGCGCGGCTGTTCTTCGACGCCAAGGAGTACGGAACCGCCGCCCGCATCCTGCGCGGCCTCGTCGCCGAGCACCCGGAGCAGACGGCCCAGCGGCTCCTGCTCGCCCGCGCCTACTACCACTCCGCGCGGCTGTCCCAGGCCGAGACGGAGCTCCGCGCGATCCTGGAGCGCGACCCGGTCGAGCACTACGCCCGGCTGATGCTGGGGCGCACCCTGGAGCGCCAGGGCCGCAAGGACGAGGCCGCGCCGCACCTGCGGCTGGCCGCCGCGATGTCGGGCGAGACGCCGGCCTGACGCTGGTCCGGGCTCCCCGGGGGCCCGGACCCGGGAGCGTCCCTACCGCGTGACCGATACCCCCACGCGGTATATTCACCGCCAGGAGGTCCTGGCAGTGCATCCACGACGAGCGGAACGCGGTGATCGCGCGGGCGCTGCCCTGACGCGCCTGCTGCTCGTCGGCCTGCTCGCGCTCGGGGTGTTCCTGATGCACTCCACAGGCCACCCCGAGGGCTCGGCCGAGGCCACGACCACCGCCTCCGCCGCCCACCACGGCACCCACGCGCAGACCCCCTCCCCACACGACGGCCAGGACGCCGACGCCCGGCACGCACCGGGCATGGCGATGGACATGACCACCCTCTGTGTGGCCGTCCTCGGCGTCTGGCTGCTCGCGGGACTCGTCCGGGCCGCGCTCGGCCGCCGCCCCGACTGGCTCGCCCTGCTGCTCGCGCGGCTCGCGCCCGTGCTCGGCCCGCACGCCCCGCCGCGCCGGCCGCCCGACCTCGCCCAGCTGTCCGTCCTGCGGATCTAGGCCGTACCCCGCCGACGCGGGCGCCCCGCGCTGCCCGTGAACGCTTCGGTCCGCCCTTTTCCGTACGCGTACTCCGTACGTACGAACAGCATTCGAGGTATCACCCACATGCGTGCCTTCACCCACCGCACCGCCCGGACGTTCGCGCTCGTCGGCGTCGTCACCGCGACCGGGCTCCTGCTCGCCGCCTGCGGCACCGAGGACGGCGCCGGCGGCATGGACCACGGCGGCGCCTCCGTGTCCGCCACCGCCAGCGCCACCGCCACTCCGGGGACGACCGCCGCGCCTGAGGCCGGCGCGCCCGGCGCCTTCGACGACGCGGACGTCATGTTCGCGCAGATGATGATCCCCCACCACGAGCAGGCCCTGGAGATGGCGAAGCTCGCCGACGGCCGGGCCGAGGACCCCGAGGTCAAGAAGCTGGTCACCGCGATCGAGCAGGCCCAGGACCCGGAGATCCAGAAGATGCGGGCCTGGCTGAAGGGCTGGGGCAGGCCGGAGTCCGCCGCCCACGGCTCCGGGCACGGCATGTCCGGAATGATGTCCGGCCAGGACATGAAGGACCTCGCGGCGGTCAAGGGGAAGGCCTTCGACCGGAAGTTCGCCGAGCTGATGATCGCCCACCACGAGGGCGCCGTCGCCATGGCGAAGGACGAGCAGAGGGACGGCCGCAACGCCACGGCCCGGAAGCTCGCCGACGACGTCGTGCGGACCCAGTCCGCCGAGGTCGCCCAGCTGCGGAAGATCCTCGACCGGCTCTGATCCTGTCTGGTGCGCCCTGATCGGCTCTGATTCGGTCTGATCCGCTCTGATTCGGGCCGGATCCGCTCTGATCCGGTCTGATCCGGCCCGTCCGCGTGGTGGGCACATCAGCCGCTCTCACCCGCACGGCGGCCCGCCCCTCCCGGGACGGGCCGCCCCACCGCCGCGCCCCCGCCCGTCCCGTACGAGCGGGGGCGCCGCCACGGGGAGCGGGGCTCCCCCTACGCCTCCGGACGCCGGTCCACGACCACCTCGCCGCCGACGACGACCGTCTCCGCCACCGTGCCGGGGATCTCCTCCGGGGCGATGCGCAGGATGTCGCGGGAGAGCACGACGAAGTCGGCCAGCTTGCCCACCGTCAGGGAGCCCCGCTCGTGCTCCAGGAAGTTCGCGTGGGCCGAGCCCATCGTGTAGCCCTCGACGGCGGTGACCACGTCGATCGTCTCGCCCGCCGTCCAGGCCTCGCCGCCGCCGGGCGCGCGGCGGGTGACGGCGGCGTGGATGCCGACCATGGGGTCCATCTCGGCGACGTTCCAGTCGCTGGAGAGGGCGAGGACCGCGCCGGCCGCGTGCAGGCTGCGCAGCGGCCAGGCCTTGTGCCAGCGCTCGGGGCCGACGTTCTCGGCCCAGTCCTGGCCGGGGCCCGCGATGTCCGGGGCGGCGTGCCGGGGCTGCATGCAGGCGACGACGCCGAGCTCGGCGAAGCGCGGGGTGTCGGCCGGGTCGAGGCATTCGACGTGGACGACCTGGTGGCGGGCGTCGCGCGGCCCATTGACGGCGCGGGCCCGCTCGACGGCGTCGAGGACGGTGCGGATGCCCCGGTCGCCGGTGGCGTGGACGAAGCACTGGAAGCCGCGCGCGTCCAGCCGGGTGAGGAGCTCGGCGAACTCCTCGGGCGGGTAGAAGGTGTCGCCCCGGTGGTGCGAGCAGCCGGCGTACGGCTCCAGGAGGGCGGCGGTGCGGGGCTCGACGACGTCGTCGATGTACAGCTTCAGCGGGCCCACCCGCAGCCGGTCGTCGGCGTACTCGTGGGCCGCCGTCTCGAAGGCGTCGAGGTCCGCCTCGGTGGTACCGCGCGGGTGGAAGAGCGCGGCGACGATCCGGGAGCGCAGGCGGCCCTCGTTCCGGGCGCGCTCGAAGAGGGCGAGGTCGTCGAGGGAGTTCTGCGGTTCGACGACGGTGGTGATGCCGAAGCCGATGGCGTCGTCCAGGCTCTTGGCGAGGCGTCCGTACTGCCGGTCGGGCGAGGCCCAGGGGAGGCCGATCTCGCGCAGGGCGCGGTGGCCCTCGCGGGAGAGGCCCTTGATGGCGAAGTCCTTGACGAAGCCGGTGGGCTCGCCGGTCTCGGGGTCGGTGACGGCCCGGCCGAAGGGCAGGTCGGTGTGGTCGCGGTCGACGCCGAGCCTGCGGAGGGCCGCCGTGTTGAGCCAGGCGGTGTGGACGTCGTAGCTGAGGACGAGGGCGGGGGTGTCGCCGGTGGCCGGGTCGAGGTCGGCGGCGGTGGGCATGCGCCCGTCGGGGACGGCGGAGTAGTCGAAGGCCTCGGCCTCGATCCACTCCGCCTCCGGGTGGGCGGCGTGCCAGGTGCGGACGCGCTCGTGGATCTCGTCGAGGGTGCGCGCTCCGGCGAGCTGCACGCAGGCGTCGTCGGAGCCGAGGCGGACGTGGTTGTGGGCGTCGATGAAGCCGGGCAGGACGAGCCGCCCGCCGGCGTCGAGGATCCGCGTGCCGGGGCCGGTCCAGGCGGCCGCCTCGGCGTCGGAGCCGACCCAGACGACGCGTCCGGCGCGGACGGCGAGGGCCTGGGCCTCGGGGAGCTCCGGGTCGACGGTGTGGATGCGGGCCCCGGTGAGGACGAGGTCGGCGGGTGCGGTGCGGTTCATGGGGTGGGACTCCGGTGTCGTACGAGGGGTGGGGCGGGGTGGTTCAGGAGCGGGCGGCGCGGAGCGGGCGGACGTGCCCGCGGGCGAGGAGCACGTACACCAGGGCGGAGACGGCCGCGCCGAGGAGCGTGAGGTCGGCGCCGCCGAGCGGGGCCACGAGGGGGCCGGTCCACAGCTCCGAGTCGCAGGTGAGCGCGGAGAAGAGGAGGCCGCAGAGGAGCGCGATCAGGCCGGCCGGGTGCCAGCCGGAGCGGTACCAGTAGGCGCCGCCGGTGTCCGCGTGCAGGCCGGCGGAGTCGTAGGTGCAGCGTCGGAGCACCATGTCGGCGAGGAAGACCCCGCCCCAGGGTGCGAAGACGATGATCAGGAGGGAGAGGAAGGAGAGGAGGGAGGTCGTGAAGTCGGTCAGGAACAGGGCGCCGAGGGAACCGGCGGCGGTGACGCCGGCGCTGATGACGATGGCGCGGGCCCGGCTCCAGGGGATGCCGAGGACCTGGAGGTTCAGGCTCGACGAGTAGAGCGTGATGATCGAGTTGGTGACGGAGCCGCCGAGGACGAGGGCCAGGAAGAGGGACTGGAACCAGCCGGGGAGGAGGCTCTCGGTGCCGGCGACGGCGTCGGTCATGTCGACCTGGGTCGCGGCGGCCACCCCGGCGACGCCGAGGGCGACGGAGGAGACGAAGCCGCCGAGCGCACCGCTCCAGGTGACGGCCTTGAGCGTGGTGGTGCGGGGCAGGTAGCGGGTGTAGTCGGCGGGCATGGGGAGGTACGAGAAGGGGCCGGCCAGCATGACGACGAAGGCGAGGCTCCAGCCGGAGGCGCCGGGCGCGCCGGAGGGGGCCGCGGTGTCGGCGCCGGGCAGGACGAGGACGAGCAGGACGGCGAAGCCGACCGCGAGGACGTACGCCATCCAGCGCTCGGCGAACTGCACGGTGGCGTGGCCCCAGAGGGCGACGACGAAGGTCAGCGCGAGGGTGACGCCGAGCGCGAGGGCGCGGGCGGCCTGTCCGCCGTGCCAGCCGAGGTCGTTGAAGAACGCTTCGAGGGCGAGGGTGCCCACCACGGTGTTGACGATGGTGTAGCCGATGCTGACGATCCAGTTCAGCAGGCCGGCGGGCCAGTTGCCCCGGCGGCCGAAGGCCGCGCGGGAGATCACCAGGGTGGCGGTGCCGGTGCGGACGCCGCTGAGTCCGGCGGCGCCGATGGCGGCGAAGGAGAGTCCGCCGAGCACGACGACGGCGGTCGCCTGCCAGAAGGAGAGCCCGAAGGCGACGGCGAGGGCGCCGTTGATGACGTAGGTGAAGGTGAGGTTCGAGCCGAACCAGAGCCAGAAGACGTCCTTGGCCCCGCCGTGCCGTTCGGCGTCGGGGATGGGGTCGATCCCGTGCTCCTCGACCTGGAACACCTCGTCGGTCGCCGTCCGGCCCGTGGTCACGGGCGCCGTCTCGTGGTCGAGCACATCGCACTCCTGTCGCGGATCGATCTTGAATGCTGTTCTAACTCTTAGAACGCCATTCAAGATGTGCGATACATTCAGGCCACGTCAAGACCTTCGGCGGTTCCGGTTAAGGTCGATTCCGCAGACACAGGGCGCGGGGACCCCGCGACGGACAGGACGGGGGCGGCGGTGGCAGGCGCGGCACGACGGCGGGACGGACACGTCACCCAGGAGCGGATGCTGGAGGAGGCCATGGCGGCGATCGCCGAGAACGGCCTCGCCACGCTCACCATGTCGGCGCTCGCCGAGCGCCTCGGCACCAGCGGCGGCCACATCCTGTACTACTTCGGCAGCAAGGACCTGCTGCTGCTCGCCGCCCTCCGGTGGAGCGAGGCCGCCCTCGCCGAGGAGCGGCGCGCCCTCCTCGCCCGGCGGCTCACGGCCGAGCGCAAGCTCGACCTCTTCCTGCGGCTCTACCTGCCCCGCGGCCCGCGCGATCCGCGCTGGACCCTGTGGATCGAGCTCTGGGCCCGCACCCCCGGCAACTCCGCGCTCCGCGAGGCGCAGGCCGAACTGGACGCGGGCTGGCACGAGGACCTGGAGGCCCTGCTCGCGACGGGCGCGGCGCGCGGACGGTTCGCGCCGCTGGACGCCGGCGCCCGCGCCTCCGAACTCCTGGCGCTCCTCGACGGATTGAGCACCCGGGTGGTCCTCGGCGAGGAGACGGGCCGGGATCCCCGGCCCGCCCTGGAGGTCGCCCGCTCGGCGGCGCGGGCCCTGGTCCCTCCGTACTCCCCGGCCGAACCGTCCGCTTGACGGAGCGTCAGCCCCGGTAGGCCTCCAGGAGGCGCAGCCAGGCCTCGCTCAGCGTCGGATAGGCGGGGACGGCGTGCCACAGGCGCGCGATCGGCACCTCGCCGGTCACGGCGACCGTCGCCGAGTGGAGGAGCTCCCCGATGCCGGGCCCGACGAAGGCCGCGCCGAGGACCACCTCCCGGTCCAGGTCCACGACCATCCGGGCGTGGCCCCGGTACCCCTGGGCGTAGAGGCCGGCGCCGGCGACCTGGCGCATGTCGAGGTCCACGGCCCGCACCCGGTACCCGGCGCGCTCCGCCTCGGCGAGGCTGAGCCCGACCGAGGCGGCCTCGGGGTCGCTGAAGACCACCTGCGGGACGGCGGCGTGGTCGGCGGTGGCCGCGTGCGCGCCCCACCGCCCGGTGTCCAGGGCGCCGCCGCGCGCGCGGGCCGCGATCGCCGCGCCCGCGATCCGGGCCTGGTACTTGCCCTGGTGGGTCATGAGCGCACGGTGGTTGACGTCGCCCACGGCGTAGAGCCAGTCGTTTCCGGTGACCCGGAGCGTGTCGTCGACGTCGAGCCAGGAGCCCGGCGTCAGACCGACCGTCTCCAGGCCGATGTCCTCGGTGCGCGGCCTGCGGCCGGTCGCGAAGAGCACCTCGTCGCCCTCGACGTGGTCGCCGCCCTCCAGGACCACGGTGACGGGTCCGGTGCCCCCGTCGCGCACCACCGCGCTCACCGCGGCCCCGGTCCGCACGTCCGCGCCGCGCGCGGCGAGCGCCTCGGCGACGTGCTCGCCGAGGAACGGCTCCATGCGCGGCAGCAGCCCCCCGCCCCGTACGAGCAGGGTCACCTGCGCGCCCAGGGCCTGGAAGGCGGTGGCCATCTCCACGCCGACCACTCCCCCGCCGACCACGACGAGCCGCCCGGGCACGCGGTCGGCGCTGGTCGCCTCGCGGCTGGTCCAGGGGTGCGCGCCCGGCAGCCCCGGCAGGTCCGGCAGGAGCGCGCGGGTGCCGGTGCAGACGGCGACGGCGTGCCGGGCGGTGAGCACCTGGGGCTCGCCCTCCGGACTCGCGACCTCGACGCGGCGCGGCCCGAGGAGCCGGCCGTGGCCCCGGAAGACCCGGACCCCGATGGAGTCGAGCCAGTCGACCTGGCCGTCGTCCTTCCAGTGCCCGACGACCTCGTCCCGGTGGGCGAAGACCTCCCTCGCGTCCAGCGGGCCGTGCACGGACTCGCGCAGTCCCGCGACCCCGCGGGCGTCGGAGCGGGCGATCGCGGGGCGGAGCAGCGCCTTGCTGGGCATGCACGCCCAGTACGAGCACTCGCCGCCGATCAGCTCGCTCTCGACGATCGCCGCGGTGAGGCCGCCCGCCCGCACCCGGTCGACGACGTTCTCTCCGACCGGGCCCGCCCCGATCACCACCACGTCGTAGGTGTGCTCGTCTTCCACCGTTCGTGTCATGGCTCCAGTCTGGTGGCAGCGGTGCGGAATAGCGCGGCTCGATACGCCGTTGTGCCGGGCGAGTCCCCAGGGGACCGTGAGGACCACGCCAGGAGACCCGAAAGGCAGGCAGCATGAGCACCGTAGAGCTCACCAAGGACAACTTCGACGAGGTCGTGAGCGGAGGAGACTTCGTCCTGATCGACTTCTGGGCTTCCTGGTGCGGTCCCTGCCGTCAGTTCGGCCCGGTCTTCGAGGCGGCGTCCGAGCGGCACCAGGACCTCGTCTTCGCCAAGGTCGACACCGAGGCGCAGCAGGAGCTGGCGGCCGCCTTCGAGATCCGCTCCATCCCGACGCTGATGATCGTCCGGGAGAACGTGGCCGTGTTCGCCCAGCCGGGCGCGCTCCCGGAGGCCGCCCTGGAGGACGTCATCGGCCAGGCCCGTCAGCTGGACATGGACGAGGTCCGCAAGTCGATCGCCGACGCCCAGGCGAAGTGACCCGTCACGAGGGGGGTACGGGAGAGTCTCCCGTACCCCCCTCGCGTCATGTCCGCGGGTGCGGCGCCCGCGTCCCGCTCATCGCTCCAGGACCAGCGCGAGGCCCTGGCCGACGCCGATGCAGAGCGCCGCGAGGCCCGTCCCGGACCCGGCCGCGGCCAGCTGGTGGGCCACCGAGCCGGCCAGGCGGGCACCGGACGCGCCGAGCGGATGCCCGATCGCGACGGCTCCGCCGCGAGGATTCACGATCTTGGGATCGAGTTCCGGCCATTCGGCGAGGCAGCCGAGCGACTGAGCCGCGAAGGCCTCGTTGAGCTCGAAGGTCGTCAGGTCGGCGAAGGAGCGCCCGGCCTTGCCCAGGGCCCTGCGGACCGCCTCGACCGGGCCGAGGCCGAAGAGCTGGGGCTCGATGCCGGTGACGGCGGAGGCGCGGATCCGGGCGAGCGGCTCGCGGCCGGTCTCGCGCAGTCCCTCCTCGTCGACGAGGAGCAGGGCGGCGGCGCCGTCGTTGAGCGGCGAGGAGTTGCCCGGGGTGACCGTGCCGCCCTCGGACCGGAAGGCGGGCTTCAGCTTGGCGAGCGCCTCCATGGACGTGCTGTCGCGGATGCACTCGTCACGGGCGAGGTCCACGCCCTCGTACGGGACGACCTCGTCGTCGTACAGCCCCGTTGCCCAGGCCTCGGCGGCCTTCCGGTGACTGTCGAGCGCGAACGCGTCCTGCTGCTCGCGGGTGATGCCGTGCCGGTCGGCGACGAGCTCCGCGCCCTCGCCGAGCGAGACCGTCCACTCGGCGGGCATCCTCGGGTTCGTCATGCGCCAGCCGAGAGTCGTGGAGTGGAGCTGCTGGTGGCCGGCCGGGAAGGCGCGCTCGGGCTTCTGGAGCACCCAGGGGGCGCGGGACATGGACTCGACGCCGCCCGCGATCGCCACGGAGGCGTCGCCGAGGGCGATGGCGCGGGCCGCCTGGACGACGGCCTCCAGGCCGGAGCCGCAGAGGCGGTTGACGGTGACGCCGGGGACGCTGACGGGCAGGCCCGCGAGGAGGACCGCCATCCGCGCGACGTCGCGGTTGTCCTCGCCCGCGCCGTTGGCGTCGCCGAAGTAGACGTCGTCCACGCGGGCGGGGTCGAGCGCGGGCGAGCGGTCGACGAGGGCGCGGACGACGTGGGCCGCGAGGTCGTCGGGGCGGACGGAGGCGAGGGCGCCGCCGAACTTCCCGATCGGGGTGCGGACGGCGTCGACGATGTAGACGTCGCGGATGCTCATCGGTTCTCTCCCACGTGACCTGCGGAACGACTCTGTTCGCCTGGTGAAACAATCTTCGCCCGTTGGGGCGCGCAGAGTCTCTGCCGGACGGGCCGCCCTGTCAACGGGCCGTTCCACGGGGTCGTGCCGGTTCCGGACATGTGGGAGGCCGGGGGGGAAGGGCTGGGCTGAGAGCCTCGAGCCGGAAGCCGGGGGGCCGGGGGCGGCCTGGGGCTGGGCCGGAAGCCGGGGGCCGGGACCCGGCCGGGAGGCCCCGGAGCACGGGGAGGCCCGCGCGGTCGGCGGACCCGGGAGGTCAGCCCCGGGCGGCCGGGCGGACCAGGGCCGTCAGTCCGTAGTCGAGCTCGCGGCCGTCGACGAGCAGCGCCTCGACCGTGCCCGTGTCGGGGTCGATGTCGGCCCGGATGCCGTGCCCCTCGTAGATCGGGTACCCCGACTCGCCCCGGTGCCCGGTGGCCTCGACGACCGCCGTGCGGACGGCGCTGTCCGCGACGGCGGCGCCGCCGCGGTCCTCGACGTGCTCGGGCACCAGCAGGATCTCGAAACGCTTCGGAACTGTGCTCATGCACCGAAGCTAAGCGCTGTACGGGAGCCCCGCCCGCCCTGGGCGGACGCCCGGCCGGGGCCCGCACCCGTCCGTCGCCCGGCCGGGACCTCCGCCCGGCCCGGGACCGGCCGAGGACGACGCTCCGCCCCGGCCCGGAACCGGCCGGGGTCCGCACTCCGCCCCGGCCCGGCCGCGACGGGAGCCCATGCCCACCGGCACCTCGCGCCCCGCGCGACGAGGGGCGCCGCCGGCCTGCGCGCGTCCGGCCGGCGGCTCTCCGGTCAGCGGCCGCTCAGCTGGACTCCCGCCGGAGGACCCGTGAGTCGAGCAGGTCGCGGGCGAGGGGCGCGGTCTCCGGCTCCCGTACGGCGCGGTCGACCAGCTCCGCCAGCTCGCGGCCGACCACCATGTCGATCCGCACGGTGCTGAGCCGGGGCCGAAGGAGACGGCCGAGGAGCAGGTCGTCGGCGCCGACGACGGCGGTCTCCTCCGGTACGGAGATCCCGGCGTCCTGGAGCGCCCGCGCCAGCAGCATCGCGTACTCGTCGTTGTAGGCGAAGACGCCATCGAGCCCGAGCTCGCGCCACCGCCCGGCGAGCGCTTCGGCCGACTCCTCCTCGTACCGCAGGGGCAGGGGGACGACGGTGGCGCCGGTCCCCTCGACCGCGCGGCGCGCGCCGTCGAGGCGCGGTCCGGAGAACATCGTGAGCCCCGGCTCCTCGGGCACGACCACGCCGATCCGGCGCCGGCCGGTCTCCACGAGGTGCCGGGCGGCCACCTCGCCGACCCGCCCCTGGTCCATGACGAGGGCGTGGGTGCCCTCGACGCGCTGGGTGCCGAGGGTGATCACGGCGCGGGCGCCGGACCGCTTGAGGATCTCGACGGCGTGCCCGTTGAGCTCGACCTCGCCGAGGGAGACCACGGCGACCGGCCGCAGCTCGGCCCAGGCGCGGGCGGCCTCCCCGGGCTCCAGGCCGACGCTGCCGTACTGCACGACCGTGTAGTCCAGGCGGCGCAGGGCCCACTGGAAGTCGTTGAAGAACCGGCTGTAGAGCGGTCCGACGGGGACGTGCGCGGTGGGGAGCAGCACCATCCGACTGTGGCCCGCGCGCAGGCTGCGGGCCGCGGCGTGCGGTACGTAGCCCAGCTCCTCGGCGGCCTCGCGCACGCGCTGCCGGGTGGGCTCGCTGATGCGGACGGCCGAGGTGTTGTTCAGGACGTACGAGACGGTGGCCCGGGAGACGCCCGCGAGCCGCGCGACGTCGGCGCTGGTCGGGACCGCGCGCCCGGAGGGGCGTTCGGGGGACTGTTCGGTTGGCTGAGTCATCGATCCGGCATCTTTCCAGAACAATCCGGCGCAGGGTCTGGCGGATGGCCGGAATCGAGTGCTACACAATGCTCACACGCGTCACTGACACGTGTCACCTCCCTGGTTCCATCCGTTTCTCGCCCCCGCATCGGGCGATCTCCTCAGGAGGGCAAAGTGGCCCTTTCCTCCCCCGGGACCGGCTCCGACACGGGCGCCCCCGACTCCGCCACCGTCCCCGGCTCCCCCGCGACTCCCCGTACGACGCGCGGTCTGCTGCCCCTGCTCCTGGCCGGCAACACGGCGATGTACGCCCTGTACATCGGCGTGCCCGGCATGCTCCTCGCCCTCCAGATCGAGGCCATCGACCCCGCCGACAAGGTGGCGAACTTCGGCCTCGTCTCCGGCATATCCGCGATCTTCGCCACGGTCTTCAACCCGGTCGCGGGCGCCCTCTCGGACCGCTCCGGCCGCCGCAACCCGTGGATCCTCGCCGGCGGCCTGCTCGTCCTGCCCGTGATGCTGCTCCTCGGCAGCGTCCACACGATCCTGCTCGTCACCATCGCCTGGTGTCTGGGGCAGGCCGTCATGAACGTCTACCAGGCCGCCCTCACCTCCGTCGTCCCCGACCGGGTCCCCCTCGCCGCGCGCGGCAAGGCCTCCGCCGCCGTCGGGCTCGGCCTCCCCATCGGCTCCACGATCGGCGCGCTCCTCGGCGCGGCCTTCTCCGAGCACTACCGCACGGGCTACCTCGCCTTCGGCGCGATCGTCGCCGTCACCGCCGTGGTCTTCACCGCCTGCGCCCGCGAGGAGCGGATGCCCCCGAAGGCGGCCCTCCCGGTGAAGGAGCAGATCGCGGCCTTCGGCAGCGCCCTCAAGGACCACGACTTCCGCTGGGCCTTCATCGGACGCGCCCTGCTCGTCCTCGGTTACTTCTCCGTGGCCGGGTTCCAGCTGTACATCCTGAAGGACCACACCGACCTGCCCGCCGGTCTGAGCGCCGAGCAGGCCGTGGCGATCCTCATGCCGGTGAACTCGGTCGCCATGGTGGTCTCCACCGTCCTCGGCGGCTGGCTGTCGGACCGCTACGACCGCCGCAAGCTCTTCGTCGGCGCCTCCGCGGCGCTCGCCGCAGTCGCCCTGGTCGTCCCGGCCGTCTCGACGAGCTGGACCGCGATGCTGGCCTTCTCCGTCGTCAACGGTCTCGGCTTCGGCTGCTACATGGCCGTGGACACCGCGCTGGTGACCATGGTCCTGCCGAAGGCCGAGGACGCGGCCCGGGACATGGGCGTCCTCAACGTCGCCAACGCCGGACCACAGATCGTCGCCCCCTTCGTAGCCTCCCTGATCGTGTCGCTGAGTGGCGGATACACGGCGCTCTTCCTGATCGCGGCCGTACTGTCGGTGCTCGGCGCGCTGGCCGTGCGCCCCATCCGCAGCGTGCGCTGACGCCGTCGGCGCGGGCCGCGGTCCCGAGACGGCGCGTGCCGGCCCCGGCCGGTGCGCGCCGCGACCCGTCCGCGGCGTGCGCCGGTCTCCGCCGTCGCCGCCGAACACCGCAGGAGAGGCGGCATCGTGCGCCTGCACACGACCACGTGGGGGTCCGGCGACCGGACGGCCCTGCTCGTCCACGGCATCATGGCCGACCACCGCACCTGGCGCAGGGTCGGACCCGCGCTCGCCGGGCTCGGCTACCGGGTGATCGCCGTGGACCTGCGGGGGCACGGCGCGAGCGGCCGGGCCGCGGGTCCCGAGGAGTACGGGCCGAAGGAGCACGCGGACGACCTCGTCGAGACGCTGCCGTCCGGCGCGGAGCTGGCGATCGGCCACTCGCTCGGCGGGCTCGTCCTCGCGCGGGCGGTGGAGCGCCTGGCACCGGCCCGCGCGGTGTACTCCGACCCCGCCTGGCACCTGGCGGCCGGCCCCTGCGGCTACCGGGCCGAGCTGTTCGTCCGGGGCAAGTCGATGACCAGGGAGCAGATCCGGGGGTTCAACCCGCACTGGGCCGACGAGGACATCGACATCGAGATGGCGTCGGTACGGGACTGGGACGAGCGGACGGCCCACGGCCTCACCCCGAGCGTGGGCGCCGACATGTGGCCGGTCCGGCCCGTCGTGCCGTCGCTCGTCACCCTCGCCGATCCGAGCACCCTCGTGCGGCCGGAGCGGGCCCGGATGCTGACGGAGCGCGGCTTCGAGGTCCGTACGGTGAAGGGGGCGGGGCACACGATCCACCGGGACGACTTCGAAGGGTTCATGTCGGCCCTGGAGGGATGGATCTGACGTACCGTTCAGGCATGGACGCGTCGATGGACAGCTCGATGGTGGGACTGCTCGGCCGGGTGACCGGCACCGTCGGCCCCGGTCTCGTCGGCGAGGTGATCGTCCGGATCCGCGGCGGCGCCGAGCACTTCCTCGCCCATCCCGCCGCTCCGAAGGAGCGGATCGAGGTCGGCACGGTCGTGACGGTCATGGAACATCTCCCTCCACGCACCGTCTATGTCACAGCCGCGTACGACAGTTGACCGGACCGTTGAGTGGCGCCCGTCACGGGCGCACACTCCCTTCACCGGGTCCGCTCGGCTCCGGTGAAGGGGGACCTTGTCCATGGGCATCGGCATTCTGGCGGGCGTCGTCGTCGGCGCGTTCGCCGTTCTGATCGGTGTGTTCAAGATGATGTGGCGCGTCGCGGAACCCAACGAGGCGCTGATCATCTCCGGTTCCAACCACAAGAACGAGGGTCTCGGCGCGGGCATGGGGTTCCGCATCGTGACCGGCCGCGGCACCCTCGTGCTGCCCGGCGTCCAGGCGGTACGGAAGCTCTCGCTGGACCTCAACGAGACGCAGCTGTCCGTCGAGTGCGTCACCCACCAGGGCATTCCGCTCAAGGTCCGCGGTGTGGTGATCTTCAAGGTCGGTGACGACTTCGTGTCGATCGCCAACGCCGCCCGCCGCTTCCTGGATCAGCAGAAGCTGATGTCGGAGCGGGTGCACATCGTCTTCGCCGGTCATCTCCGGGCCATCGTCGGCGGGTTGACCGTGGAGGACATGATCCGTGACCGGGAGAAGCTGACCGGGCAGGCGCGGTCGGCCTGTGGCACGGAGATGGAGAAGCTCGGTCTGATCGTCGACTCGCTGCAGATCCACGAGATCGAGGACCCGACCGGGTACATCAAGAACCTGGCCGCCCCGCACGCGGCCGCCGTCCAGCGGGACGCGCGGATCGCGCAGGCGGAGGCGAACCGGCGGGCGACCGAGGCCGAGCAGCAGGCCGCGGCGCGCATGTCGGAGGCGACCCGCGACAGCGAGATCCTCCAGGCGGGCTACCAGGCCGAGCGGGACCAGGCGTCCGCGCGGGCCCGGCAGGCCGGTCCGCTCGCCGATGCGGCCTCCCGCCAGGAGGTCGTCGTGCAGGAGACCCGGGTCGCCGAGCTGGAGGGGCACCGCAAGGAGCAGCAGCTCCAGGCGGAGGTCCGCAAGCCCGCCGACGCGATGGCGTACGAGACGAGGACGCTGGCCGCGGCCGAGCGGGACGCCCGGATCTCGGCCGCCGAGGCCGAGGCGAAGGAGACGGAGCTGGCGAGCGCGGCCAGGGCGACGGCGACCCGGCTCACCGGTGAGGCGGAGGCGGCGGCCCAGCACGCGCAGGGCCTCGCGGTCGCCGAGGCGACGCGGGCGAAGGGTCTGGCGGAGGCCGAGGCCATCAAGGCGCGCGCTGCGGCGCTCGCGGAGAACCAGGAGGCCGTGGTCGCCCAGCAGTTGGCGGAGAAGTGGCCGGAGATCGTGTCGGCGGGGGCCTCGGCCTTCGGGAACGTCGACCAGATGGTGCTGCTGAACGGCGCCGACGGCATGGCGGACGTCTTCGCCAAGGCGCTGACCATGGGCGGAACGGGCCTCGGCCTGGCCCGCCAGCTCCTCGCCACGATGAGCCCGGCGGCCCAGGAGCAGCCGGACGCGTCGCCCCTCACGGTGCCGCCGGCCCGGCGCCCCGACAAGAGCGTGGAGATCACGGTGCGCGACGGGGAGTGAGCCCGTACGCGGGAAGGCCCGGCGCTCTCACGGCGCCGGGCCTTCCCGCGCGGCCGGGCGTCGGCGGGCCCGACCGTCGTGTCAGTTGTGGCCGAACTTGCGTTCCCTGCGGTGGGACGCGTGCTCGACGAGGGGCATGGACGTCTCTCTCGTGGGGGTCGGCGCGCTCTTCTCCTTCGCGGCCGTGTCGGCGCGGTGTTCGTGGCCGCCGGTTCGGGCTCCCCGGTTCGTCCGGGTCTGTTTCTTGCCCACGATCGTGCCTCCCGTGACGGGTTTCGGACAGTGGTCCGTATCCCCTCAGCCTGGCACGGGGCCACCGGACCCGCACGTCAGAGGCGTGGCGGGCCATGTGGCGGCGTATCGCTGACCCGGCCGGTCAGGCGTCCTCCCCGAAGACGCGGCGGAAGGCGGCGAGCGTCGGGGTGCCGGTGGCGCGGTCCAGGATCGCGAAGGTGATCTCCTCGAAGTGGCCGGCGAAGCGGCCCGCGCCCGTGAGGTGGGTCCGGAAGGTGCGGGCGACCTCCGCGGGGTCGTTCCGGAAGACGCCGCAGCCCCAGGCGCCGAGCACGAGCCGGCGGTATCCGGCCGCGGCGGCCGTCTCCAGGACGCGTTCGGCGCGGGTGGCGAGCGCGGCGGGGAGGCGGTCGGCGAGCGCGGGGGTGTCGCGGCGGACGACGCCCGCGTTGGGGGCGGGCGAGGTGAGGAAGCCGACCGTGAACGGCTCGGTGAGCAGCGTGCCCCGGTCGTCCCGGAAGACCGGGACCCGGGGCGAGTGGATGACCCGGTCGGTGTAGAAGGCGTCCCGCTCCGCGCGGTGGTGCGCGTAGGAGGCGGGGGCGCGCAGCAGGGTGGAGTGGAGGGCGGAGGCCCGGCAGAGGGCCTCCTCCTGGGCCTGGGCGCCGTTGAGGTAGCCGCCGCCCGGGTTGCGGGCCGAGGCGAAGTTCAGGACGGCGACCGGGCGGGCGGGGTCGGCCGTGGTCATCCGGCGGGCCGCCGCCAGGCTGCTCTCGGGGGTGACGGCCAGAGTGGGCGTCCGGTCGGTGTCGGGGGTGACCGGGACGGGCTCGGGGCCGTGGAGGCGGGTTCCGGCCAGGGCCGCGGCCAGGTCCTCGTCCAGGGAGACGGTCCGGCCGTCGGGGGCGCGGTAGTGGCCCGCCGCGACGATCTCCTCGGTCCGCCGCGCGATCTCGCGCAGTCGTGCACTCATGGATCACAGAGTGATCGTTTCAGCACGTGGGGAACAACGGGTTTTCCGGGGCAGAGGGGAATTTCGGACCTGTGGGGGCACGGGGGGCGCGTGCGGTCCCTCCGGGGCGCTCTTGCACGCCGCCCGATGGTGGCTTTAGGTGGAACCAGCGGTTCACCCGAGGACCAGGAGGTGCACGGATGTCGCCTGGCGGCATACCGCGTGGCGGCCCCCCTCTCACCGAGGCGGAGGCGGAAGAGCTGCTGCGATGTATCTGTTTCAAGACCGGCCCGCCCCGCACGGTCGGGGCGGAGCTGGAGTGGCTCGTGCACGACCTGCGCGACCCATGCCTTCCCGTACGGCCGCCGAGACTGGCGACCGCGCTGGACACCGTACGGGCCCTGCCCCTGGTGTCGGCGCTCACGTTCGAACCCGGCGGGCAGCTGGAGCTCAGCTCGCGCCCGGCCGGCTCCCTCATGGAGTGCCTCGACTCGCTCGCCGCCGATCTGCGCGCGGTGCGGGAGGCACTCGGCCCCCTCGGGCTGACCCTCAGCGGATACGGGGTGGATCCCTGGCACGGCCCGCGCGGCCGGGTGCTGCGCGAGCCGCGGTACGACGCCATGGAGGCCGCGCTCGACCGGACCGGGCCCGCCGGACGGGCGATGATGTGCGACTCGGCGTCGGTGCAGATCTGCCTGGACGCGGGGCTGGAGGAGCCGGGTCCGCTGGGCTACCACCGGCGCTGGCAGCTGGCGCATCTGCTCGGCGCGGTGCTGGTGGCCGCCTTCGCCAACTCCCCCGTGCACGGCGGGCGCCGCACCGGCTGGCGCTCGACGCGGCAGGCGCTGTGGACGGACCTCGATCCCCTGCGGGCGCTCGCGCCGCCGCCGGACGGGGAGCCGCGCGCGGAGTGGGCGGCGCACGTCCTGGACACCCCGGTGATGTGCGTGCGGGCCGAGGAGGGACCGTGGGCGGTGCCGGAGGGCCTGACCTTCCGGGAGTGGCTGCGGACGGGCGTCCCCCGCCCGCCCGACGCCGACGACCTGCGCTATCACATGACGACGCTGTTCCCGCCGGTGCGGCCGCGCGGCCATCTGGAGCTGCGGATGGTCGACGCGCAGCCGGGCCGCGACGGCTGGATGGTGCCGGTGGCGGTGACGACGGCCGTGTTCGACGACCCGGAGGCGGCGGAGACCGTGTACCGGGCGGTGAAGCCGCTCGCGGAGCAGGCCGGTCCCGGTCCCGCCCCGCGCAACCCGCTGTGGGAGACGGCGGCCCGTGACGGTCTCGCCGATCCCGGGCTGCACGCGGCCGCGCGCACGGTCTTCTCCTCCGCGCTCGACGCGCTGCCCCGGATCGGGGCGAGCGAGGACGTGCGGCGGGCGGTCGCCGCCTTCCACGAGCGGTACGTGATCCCCGGGAGCTGCCCGGCCGACGGACTCCAGGTGGTGACGTCATGACCGCGACCGGAGCGGAAGCGGGTCCCGACGCCCTGCGGCGGCGGGCCCTGGACGCCCTGACGACCGCGCGGGAGCGGACCGCCCTCCTCACCTCCTGCGTGGAGGACGTCGACCTCACCGCGCAGCACTCGCCCCTGATGTCCCCGCTGGTCTGGGACCTGGCGCACATCGGGAACCAGGAGGAGCAGTGGCTGTGGCGGGCCGTCGCGGGGCGCGAGGCGCTGCGGCCCGAGATCGACTCGCTGTACGACGCCTTCCAGCACTCGCGCGCCTCCCGGCCGTCGCTGCCGCTGCTCTCGCCGGGCGAGGCCCGGGTCTACGCGGCGGACGTCCGGCTGCGGGTCCTCGACGTGCTGGAACGGACCCCGCTGGAGGGCCGGCCGCTGCTCGACGCGGGGTTCGCCTTCGGGATGATCGCCCAGCACGAACAGCAGCACGACGAGACGATGCTGATCACCCATCAGCTGCGGAAGGGGCCCGCGGTGCTGACGGCTCCCCCGCCGCCGGTCCCGCGCTCCGGACCGCTGCCCACCGAAGTCCTGGTGCCCGGCGGCCCGTTCACGATGGGCACCTCGGACGAGCCGTGGGCCCTGGACAACGAGCGGCCGGCACACCCCCGGATCGTCCCCGCCTTCCACATCGACACCACACCCGTCACGAACGGCGCCTACCTCGCCTTCATCGCGGACGGCGGCTACACGGACCGTCGCTGGTGGCGTCCGGAGGGCTGGGCTCAGATCCGGGAGCACGGCATCGGCGCGCCGCTGTTCTGGCGCCGGGAGGGCGCGCAGTGGCTGCGCCGCCGGTTCGGCGTGACGGAGCCGGTGCCCGAGGAGGAGCCGGTCCTGCACGTCAGCTGGTACGAGGCGGACGCCTACGCGCGCTGGGCGGGGCGCCGGCTGCCGACCGAGGAGGAGTGGGAGAAGGCGGCCCGGCACGATCCGGTGTCGGGGCGTTCCCGGCGCTATCCGTGGGGTGACGCGGACCCCGGTCCTGAGCACGCCAACCTCGGGCAGCGGCACCTGCGGCCCGCGGCGGCGGGGAGCTATCCGGCGGGCGCCTCACCGCTGGGCGTACGGCAGTTGATCGGTGACGTGTGGGAGTGGACGGCGAGCGACTTCCTGCCGTACCCGGGCTTCAAGCCCTTCCCGTACAAGGAGTACTCGGAGGTGTTCTTCGGCCCGGAGCACAAGGTGCTGCGGGGCGGTTCCTTCGCGGTGGACCAGGTCGCCTGCCGGGGGACCTTCCGGAACTGGGACCTGCCGGTGCGGCGCCAGATCTTCTCCGGCTTCCGGACGGCGCGGACCGCGGAGCTCGACTGATGTGCCGTCATCTCGCCTACGTGGGCGATCCGGTGGCGCTCGGTGAGCTCCTGGTCCGGCCGCCGCACGCGCTGCTGCGCCAGTCCTGGGAGCCCCGTTCCCAGGACAGCGGCGTGGTGAACGCAGACGGCTTCGGCGTGGGCTGGTACGCCGAGGGCGATCCGGTGCCCGCGCGGTACCGGCGGGCCGGGCCGATCTGGGGCGACCCGTCCTTCGCCGACCTCGCGCGGGTGGTGCGCGCCGGGGCGTTCCTCGGGGCGGTCCGGGGGGCCACGCTGCCCGGCGCCGACGGGGAGGCCGCGGCGGCGCCGTTCACCGCCGGGCCCTGGCTCTTCAGCCACAACGGCGCGGTGGGCGGCTGGCCGGACTCGCTCGCGGCGCTCGCCGGGGCGCTGCCGGCCGGGGAGCTGCTGCGTCTGGAGGCGCGCACCGACTCGGCGCTGCTGTGGGCGCTGGTGCTGCGCCGGCTGCGGGCCGGGGACGCGCCGGGGGCGGCGCTCGCCGACACCGTCCGGGAGGCCGCCGGGGCGGCGCCCGGTTCCCGGCTGAACCTGCTGGTCACCGACGGCGAACGGATCGCCGCGACCGCCTGGCGGAACAGCCTCTGGTACCTGTCGGGCCCCGGCCGGGTGGTCGTGGCCTCCGAACCGTACGACGACGATCCGCGCTGGCGGGAGGTGCCCGAGTTCACGCTCGTCACCGCCGACCGTGCCGATGTCGTCCTCACCCCGCTCAAGGAGCCGTCCGCGTGAGCCCGTTCCAGTTGACCCGCACCCTCGCCGCGGACGCCGCAGGCGCCGATCTGCGTGCCGACGTCCTCCACGGCCTGACCCGCATCCCGAAGGAACTGCCGCCCAAGTGGTTCTACGACGCCCGGGGCAGCGTGCTGTTCGAGGAGATCACCCGGCTGCCCGAGTACTACCCCACGCGCGCGGAGCGGGAGATCCTGGCCGCGCGGGCGCCGGAGATCGCGGCCGCGACCGGCGCCCGGACGCTGGTGGAGCTGGGGTCCGGTTCCTCGGAGAAGACCCGGTTCCTGATCGACGCGCTGCTGCCGGGTCTGGACGCGTACGTGCCGGTGGACGTGAGCGAGTCCGCGCTGGTCGGGGCCGCGGAGTCGCTGCTCGCGGACCGTCCCGGGCTGGGGGTGCACGCGCTGGTCGCCGACTTCACGCGGGGGCTCGCGCTGCCGGGGACCCCGGGGCCGCGGCTGGTGGCCTTCCTCGGCGGCACGATCGGCAATCTGCTGCCCGCCGAGCGGCACACCTTCCTGAAGTCGGTCCGCGCCATGCTCGCGCCGGGCGACGCGCTGCTGCTCGGCACGGACCTGGTGAAGGACGAGGCCACGCTGGTGGCGGCCTACGACGACGCGGCGGGGGTGACGGCCGAGTTCAACAAGAACGTGCTGTCCGTGCTCGACCGCGAGCTGGGCGCGGACGCCGACCCGGCCGACTTCGAGCACGTGGCGGTCTGGGACGGCGAGCGGGAGTGGATCGAGATGCGGCTGCGCGCCCGCCGCGCGCTGACCGTGAAGATCCCGGAGCTGGATCTGCTGGTGCCGTTCGCGGCGGGCGAGGAGATGCGGACGGAGGTGTCGGCGAAGTTCCGTCAGGCCGGTGTGCGCAAGGAGCTGTCCGCCGCAGACCTGGAGCTGTCCCGCTGGTGGACGGACGGCGAGGACAGGTTCGCGGTGTCCCTGGCGACGGCGCGCTGAGCCGCCTCGGCCAGGGCGCGGCGGTCCGGGTGCCGGGGACCGCGGAGCGGATCCATGACCCGGACGTCGGCGGTCAGCCGCCGGGTGCGGACGACCCGCCACAGGGACGGGCCGAGCGGATCGTCCCCGACGTACGCGGCGGCCCCGGTGGGCCGGTAGTCGAGCCGTACGGGCAGCACGGCGCAGCCGCTGTCCAGGGCCGCCTGGAACGCGGCCGGGCGGAACCGGCCCCCGGCCCGGCCGCACCACGTCGACCCCTCGGGGAAGACCACCACCCGGCCCCCGGCGTCGAGCACCCCGGTCATCGCGCGCACGGTGCCGGGCAGCGCCCGGAGCCGGTCGCGGTCGATGAAGAGGGTGCCGCCCAGCGCGGCGAGCGTGCCGAGGACGGGCCAGCGGCGGACCTCCGTCTTGGCCACCATGCGGCCGGGGAGCACGGCCGCGACCAGGGGGATGTCCAGCCAGGAGACGTGGTTGGCGACGACGAGCAGCGGGCCGGGGAGCACGTCGGCGGCCCCCTCGTACCGCACGCGCACGCCGAAGGCGCGCAGCACGGTCCGCACCCAGCCCCGGACGAGCGCGAGCCGGGCCGCCGCCGGGAGCAGGCCGGTGGCCGGGGCGAGCAGGAGGCCGAGGAGGACGGTGCCGATCCCGCCGGCCAGCCGGGCGGCGGCGAGGACGGCACCGGCCCGTTCGGCCCGGGGGCCGGTGTCCGGGTGGGCAGCACACTCGCCGGGGGTGCAGGGCGCCGTGGGGAGCCACGGCGGGAGGGCCGCGGACCCGCTCACCGTGCCGGGGCGAGCGAGAGGAAGTGGTGGAGGTAGCGGGGGTTGGTGCGGCGCAGCGAGAGCAGGACGTAGAGGTCGGCGACGCCGAAGTCGGGGTCGTGCGCGGGGGCGCCGCAGACCCAGGCGCCGAGCCGCAGATAGCCGCGGAGCAGGGCCGGGAGCTCGGTGCGGCCCTCGGGGCGGGCGATGCCGTCGGGGCTCCAGAGCCTGTGCGGGGTGACCCAGTACTCCTCGGGGGCGAGGTGCTTGGCCTTGACGGTGTCCCAGGTGGCGGCGGCGAGCCCGCCGCCGTCGGCCAGCGGGATCGAGCAGCAGCCGGCGAGCCAGTTGTGGCCGGCGCGGGTCATGTACCGGGCGAGGCCGGCCCAGATGAGGGCGATCACGGCACCGTTGCGGTGGGCGGGGTGGACGCAGGAGCGGCCGACCTCGACCAGGTCGTGGCGGACGGGGGCGAGCCGGGTGAGGTCGAACTCGCTCTCGGAGTAGAGGCGTCCGGCGACGGCGGCCCGGTCGGGCGGCAGGAGCCGGTAGGTGCCGACGATCTCGCCGGTGCTCTCCTCGCGTACCAGGAGGTGGTCGCAGTACGCGTCGAACGCGTCGCCGTCGAGGCCGGGCTCGGGGCCGTCGAGCAGGGCGCCCAGCTCACCGGCGAAGACCTGGTGGCGCAGCCGCTGGGCGGCCCGCACGTCCTCCTGGTCCCGGGCGAGGCCGACGACGTACCGGGGCGTGGGCTCCTCGGTCCGGGCCCGGGGCTGTGCGGGGACGGCGGGGGCGGGTACGGCGAGGGGCTGTGCGGGGACGGCGAGCGCGGGGGTCGGTGCGGACATGACGGGCTCCTCCGGCGGACGGAAGGGGAAGGGGCGGGACCGGGCCGCGTGAGCGGTGGCCCGGCTCCTTACTTCTCCCGTCACCGGCTGGATTCGACATGACCGTCCGGGGGCTCGCGGGTGTGCGAACGGCGAATGCTATTCGGCGAGGGTGTCCGTGATCGCTTCCGAGGCGTCCTTGGCCGCCTTCACGGGGTCCTCGCCCTGGAGGACGGCCGTCATGTAGGGCTTGATGGGGTTGTCGGCCTCGACGTTCGCCCACTGGGGGGAGTTGGGCGTGGCCCGGCCGCGGGCGGCCCCCTTCGCCATGACGGCGGTGGCCTCCTGGCCGGCGACGACGGAGGCGAGGCCCTTCTTGTTGGGGACGTAGCCCATGGCGCGGGCGAGTTCGGACTGCCACTTCTCGCCGGCGAGGGCCTTGACGACGTCGAGGGCCGCGCCGCGCTGGGGCGCGTTCTCCGGGATGATGAGGTCGGAGCCGCCGGTGAAGACGGCGCACGGCTGGCCGGCCTTCTTGCCGGGTATCGGGAAGTAGCCGAGCTTGTCCTTGAGGTCCGGGTTGGCCTTGAGGATGGCGGCGACCGCGCTGGGCGTGGCGATGAGCTGGGCGACGTCGCCCTTGGCGAAGACGTCGGCCTGCGGCGGGGTCTGCTCGTCGGCGTTCTTCGGGCCGGAGCCGAGCGCCTGGAGCTCCTTGTAGAAGGCCATGCCGCGCCGGGCGGCCGGGCTGTCGAGCGCTCCGGTCCACTGGCCGCCGCGGTCGACGGCGAGCTCGCCGCCCTCGTCCCAGATGAAGCCGGAGAGCGTGTACCAGTCCTGCCCGGCGAGGTAGATGCCCTGGGAGCCGTTCTTGTTGAGCTTCTCGGTGTCGTCGAGCCACTCCGCGCGGGTGGCGGGCGGCTTGTCGACGCCGGCCTCGTCGAAAAGGTCCTTGTTGTAGATGACGATGCGGTTGGCCGCGTACCAGGGGATGCCGTACTGGGAGCCGGAGATGCTGCCGGGCTCGGCGAGACCGGGCAGCCAGTCCTCCCGGCCGAGGTCGCGGACCGACTCCAGGGTGAGGTCGAACAGCTTGTCGGTGTCGGCGTACTGGGCGACCTGGGTGTTGCCGACCTCGATGACGTCGGGGCCGCCGGAGCCCTGGATGGCCTCGGTGACCTTCTTCCCGATGCCGGTCCACTCCTGGACGGTGAACTCCAGTTCGACGCCGTCGTGCTCCTTCTCGTACGCCTCGGTGAAGCGCGTGAGGAAGTCCTCGCTGACGCTGTCCCGCATGAGCCAGACGTGCACGGTCTTCGTCCCGCCACCGCCGCCCGGCAGCATCCCGCAGCCGGCGAGGGCGAGCGCCGCGGCGGCGGCCAGAGGACAGGCGAGATGGCGGTTCTTCACGGGGGTCACCTTCTGCTCGGGTTCAGCACAGGGTCGTGCGCATGGGGGGCTGACCCGGCATGGGGGGACCGAACGGGGTGTTCGCGCGGGTATGTGGCCTGGATTCTGGTCTGGACCAACGAGATGGTCAAGTCCTTGACGATTCCGTTCCGCACCCGGACGGCCGATCTGTTCCGTTACCGCCGGTAGTTACCCATGGGTCACCGAACGTCCGCCGTGTCGCGCGCCGAGGCGCGCTGGGGCACCGTGGAGGGAACGCACCGAGAGGAGTTCGGCCCCCATGTCGAATCACACCTATCGCGTCACCGAGATCGTCGGCACCTCCACCGAGGGCGTCGACGCGGCCATCCGCAACGGCATCAAGCGCGCCTCGCAGACCCTGAGGGGACTCGACTGGTTCGAGGTGACCCAGGTGCGCGGCCACCTCGTCGACGGCGAGGTCGAGCACTACCAGGTGGGCCTGAAGGTCGGCTTCCGCCTGGAGGACGAGGAGTAGGGCCGGTCCCGGCGGCCGTCCTCCCGGAGGACGGCCGGTGAGGATCGGTCCCGGCGGCCGTACGCCTGGAGGACGACGCGTGAGGATCGGTCCCGGCGGCCGTACTCCTTGAGGACGACGAGTGAGGATCGGTCCCGGCGGCCGTCTTCCTGGAGGACGGCGCGCGAGGATCGGTCCCGACGGCCGCCCTCAGGTGCGGCCCTCGGTCTCCTGAGCCTCCTTCAGCGTCTCGGAGGGCTCCGCCCAGCGGGCCCGTACGACGTGGAAGCCCGCCGCCTCCGCCGCGTCGCACACCGCCAGGTCGTCGTCGACCAGCATCCTGACCGGGCGGTCGGCGGCGAGGCGGCGCAGGATCTCCACCTTGGTCACCCGCGCGGGCCGGAAGTCACGGTTGCGCCGCATGTGGACGGGCCCCTCGGGCAGTCCCTGCGCGGCCAGCCACTCCAGGGTCGCGCGGCGGCAGCGCTCGGGCCGTCCGGTGAGGTACACGACGTCGCACTCCCCCGCCGCCTCGCGGCACAGCGCGACCCCCTCCGCCAGGGGCGGGTCCTCGGGCGCCGCCGCGAAGAAGGCCTCCCAGTCCTTGGGCCGGCGCTCCAGGAAGTGCTGGCGGTGCGCGGTCCCGGCGAGGGTGTTGTCGAGGTCGAAGACGGCCAGGGGCCGGTGGTCCGAAGTCACGGACCCAGCCTAGGAGGCCGGGGCAGCGCTACTCGCGTGTCCCTCCGGAGAAGACGCCGGGGCGAAGGAGCGGGCCGGGGGCGAGGTGTAGGCGCGGGCCACGTCGATCAGGTGGGTCGTCTCGGCCGTGAGGGTCGGTGGGTGTTCCCGACGGGTGAGGAGCACGGTGGCCGCTCCGCGAGGAAACGATTCTGCTTCCGTGGCGCAGCGCGGCACACCCGCGAGCTTCGCCCTGCGGGCCTCCTTCATCACACAGGCCAGGACCGCCGCGTCGGCCTGCGCCGGGGCGAGGCCGTGCGGCCGGACGTGGTTCCGGGCCAGCAGCGCGAGCCCGGGGGGCACATAGCGGTCGAGCTCCAGCATGGCGTCCCGGATCTCGATGAGCTTGCGATAGGCGAGCAGTCTCCGCGGAACCGGCGGCCAGAGGAGTTCGAGCAGTCTCGTACGGCGCCCGGTCAGGACGACGTGGGGGACGGCGTCCACCAGCGCGTGCCAGAGGGGCCACAGCCGCCACACCGTGCGGGCGTCGGTCACCGCGCGGGCCAGCGCGACCGCGGTCGGGACGAGGACGGCCGCCGCGCGCAGCACCGCGTGCAGGTTGATCAGGAGCGGCAGGTACGGCCAGACCCCCTGCACGTCGAGGACGAGCTGGAGCAGCCGGCCGGTCCAGAACAGCGCGGAGAACGCGGTGCCCGCGGCGAAGAGCCAGAGAGCGGTGGCGAGGAGCCGGTCGTCGGAGCGCAGGCCGTACCAGCAGCACACGATCAGACACACGGCGTCCGCCACCACGTGGGTCGCGATCAGCGTCAGCCAGTACGCGAAGGACGGCACCGCGCCCCCGGCCGCGATCACCGAGTGCGAGGGATGCGCCGGGGCTGTGAGGTCGAGGACGGTCAGGACGGCCAGGACCGTCCCGGTGGCGCCGAACACGCCGATCCGGAGCCGGCGGCTCCTGAGCGGGGCGAAGACGAAGAACAGGACGGCACCCGCCGAGACGACACCGGTCAGGTTCCTCACCAGGTCGACGGCGTGACCGGTGCCGGTGAGATCCCGTGCCGTCCGGGTGACGACGGGCAGGTCGAGGCCCATCGCCACGCCCGCCGTGGCCACCGCGAGCCACAGCCCGCGCTGGTCGGCGGAGCGCAGCGACGGGCCCGCGCGCAGGATCACGGCGAGGCAGACGCAGAGACAGCCGGGGTACGCGAGCCACGTGCCGAACGCGGCCAGATGCGAGCTCAGCACCCGGGGTGCTCGACCCCGAGGGCCGCGCTCAGGCTGGCGAGCGGGCCGTACGGCTCACGGCGCGGCGGCTGGTCCGCCCCGGTGCGCAGGAGGCTCGCGAGCAGTTCGGCCTCGCGCTCCTGGAGCGTCGTGTAGTTGGTCCGCCCGAAGAGCCGTCCGATCAGCCGCGGATCGAGGTCCGGCAGGACCGCGCGCAGGGCGTCGTCCTCCTCCGGCCGGCCCGCCGTCGGACGGTGGTCGAAGAGCATGTGGCCGAACTCGTGGAGCACGATGTGCTCCTGGTGGAGCGGTGAGGTGTGCTGCTCGTAGAAGATGTGGTCGTCCGCGGCCGTCGCGAGCCAGACGCCGCAGGCGCCGGCCGAAGCGGCTTCGAGCGGCAACGGGTGCAGGTACAGCGGCCTGCCCCGCTGCTCCGCGACGTGGTCGCGGAAGCTCGCGATGGAGAACGGCGTGGGGAGCCGGACCTGTTCGGCGATTCTCTGACATCGCCGATGCAGTGTGGGGGATCGCAGCACCTAGCGCTCCTCGGTCTCGTGTGACAGGGCGTCCTCCGTCTCACGTCCGTCGTCCGCCCGTCTGCCCCGGCGCGCCCGTCCGTCCTCCTGGACGCCGACCTCGGGGAGGTTCTGCACCTTCCTCGTCTCGTTCACGATGGTCAGCAGGGAGTCGAGACTCGCGGGCGAGAGCCCCGAGGCGCGCATCGCCAGGCTGCGCACCTTGGTGTCCCTCAGGGCGGTGGCGAGCGCAAGCTGGGCCTTCACCCGCTGCGACACCTCCTCGTTGAGGAAGTACTCCGGGGGCACCCCGAAGAACTGGGCGAGGACGTCGAGCTGTTCGAGGGTGATGTTGCGCTTCTTGCCCGTGGCGAGTTCCCACAGGTACGTCCCCGAGATGGAGCCGCCCGTCGCCGCTCTGATCTCCCGGGCGAGGCGGGCGTATCCGGGCCGCTGCTGTTCGTCGGGGTAGACCGCGTGGATCAGTTCGGTGAGCCGCTGGTCGAACTTCCGCAGCAGCGGCCGCACTTCGTCGCCGTGCGCCGATTCCCCAGCCATGCGAACCATCCCCTCCCGAAGACCCCGTGCAGGGATCTGATCATGTGTATCTCCGTCCGCTGGAGCGGACAAGAACGATTCAGGACACATGCCGGGGCGGACGGCGCTGTCCACGTCAGCGGACATGTTGACGCCTGATCATGCGCTGGCTTAGCGTCACATTTCGGCTACGGTCGCCGACGAGGCGTCGCCCCTCCCGAAAGGTTCGCGATCGCATGGTGCAGCCGCCTGACATGCAGGACCGCAGGGCGCGGAGGTCGGGTGCCGAGCACTCACGCGGCGCCGTGACCCTGCGGAGAACCGGCCACATCGTCGTCGCGTCCGGCGCCGCCGCACCCCGTACGGCTCCGTGCCCACGCGCCGTGTCCTGACCCACCCGGTCGTCACGGCCCCGTGTCCTGTTCACCCCCACACCCCCCACCCCCCACACCCCGCCCCCACCTCAGACACCCCACCCACCCCTCACTCGTGGTCCCCGCGCCCTCTCGCTCGGTGATCGCTCTCCCCCGCGCCGCCGCCCCGCCTTCGCGCGCCCCTGTGCCGTGCCCGTGCTCGCGGAGCCGTACCAGTTTTCCTGTCATCGATGACGTGCGTTCCTGGAGGCGTTGATATCCATGATTTCGGATCTACGACCGGCGTCGACCTTCGACATCGACATCCACACCCTGCTGCCGGCGGACTCGCCACGGTTCGCGCTCGACCAGGCGCACGTGAGGGCGCTGGCGGAGAGCGAGACGGAGTTCCCCCCGATCCTGGTGCACCGGGCGACCCTGCGGGTCATCGACGGCATGCACCGGGTGCGGGCCGCGGAGCTGCGCGCGATGGACACCATCGGCGCCCGCTGGTTCGAGGGGGACGAGCAGGCGGCCTTCCTGCTCGCCGTGGAGTCCAACACGCGGCACGGCCTCCCGCTCTCCAGCGACGAGCGGAAGCAGGCGGCGCTGCGGATATTACGCACCCACCCCCACTGGTCCGACCGCAGCATCGCCGAGCGGACCGGCTGGAGCGCCACCGGCGTGGGCGCGCTGCGACGGGACATCGCCGACCCCGACGCGCGGCCGGAGGCGCGGGTGGGGCGGGACGGCCGGATCCGTCCGTCCACCACGGCGGAGGGCCGCCGGGTGGCGGCCGAGGTGATCCGGCAGAATCCCGCGGCCTCGCTGCGGGAGATCGCCCGCCGGGCCGGGATCTCCGTGGGCACCGCCCGCGACGTGCGCCACCGGCTGGCCGACGGGCGGTCGGCGGTTCCCGACGGCCGCCGCACCGGCGCACCCGAGGCCGGTCCCGGCGCTCCCGCGCCGCCCGTGCCGGACGAGCGGCCCGCGGGCCGGCGGGGCGGGCCCGACCTCGACCGCCGCGTCACCCTCTTCGACGGGCTCCGCAACGACCCTTCGCTCCGGCTCAGCGAGAGCGGCCGGCTCGTCCTTCAGCGCCTGCACACGCAGCTGCGGACCACCGAGGAGTGGAAGCGCCTCGCGCCGACCATCCCCCTGCACGGCCGGAGCGCGGTGGCCGACATCCTGTCCGCCTGCGCGGACGACCTCAAGGGGATGGCCCGGGAGCTGCGGTGCGTCGAGGACGCCCTGACCGACTAGGCGTGTCGTCACCCTCCCGTCGTCGCCGCGACCCGGGCGACGACGGGAGGGTGACGACGAGACCCGCCCTAGGCCCGGCCGGACGCGGTGGCCGCGCCGGCGCCGCCCGGGACGCCGGCCGCCACCCGGTGGGCCACGGCGGTGACGACGAGCCGGCGGCCGACCCGCCACCGCCCGTGCAGGATGCGGACCGGTCGCCCCTCCTCGTCGTGGCCGGCGCGCAGGAGGCGGGCCCGGAAGGACTGCCGGTTCGGGTCGATGACCAGCTCGGCCTCGCGGAAGTCCAGCCAGGTCCCGGTCAGGGGGAACCACGCCTTGTACACCGACTCCTTGGCGCTGAAGAACAGCCGGTCCCAGTGGAGCGCGGGCCTGGCCCGGGACAACTCCGTCAGCCGGGCCCGCTCGCCGGGTGACGCGATCCGCCGCAGCAGCCCCGGCGGCAGCGGCGCGTGGGGTTCGGCGTCGATTCCCAGGGCGGCGACGTCGATCCTGCGGGACACGGCGGCCGCGCGGTAGCCCTCGCAGTGGGTCATCGAACCCACCACGCCCTCCGGCCAGGCCGGCGCGCCCCGCTCCCCCGGCACCATCGGCCCGGCCGGCCGGCCGAGGGAGGTCAGGGCGAGCCGCGCGCAGTGCCGTACGGTGGCGAACTCCCGGCGGCGACGGTCCGCCGACCGGCTCAGTACGGCCGCCTCCTCCGGGAAGATCCAGGCGTCCGGCACGTCGCCGAACTCCTCCGCGGTCAGCGCCGCTTCCGGTACGAGCCCGGTCAGGAGCGTCGGCATCACCGCTTCGCCCCCGACGTCTCCCCGCCCACGGGCCGGCCGGCCTGGGGGCGGGGCACCGCCGCCTCCCACTCCGCGGCCAGCTCCCGCAGGTCCGCGTCGACCATCTCGCGCGGGTAGGCCCAGCGCAGCAGGGGCGCGGTCATGGCGGTGGTGACGAGGGCCATGACGACCATCAGGGAGTACAGGTCGGCGTCGAGCAGCCCCAGTTGCAGTCCGACGCCCAGGATGATCAGTTCGGTGAGACCGCGGGTGTTCATGAGGATGCCCAGTGTCGTCGCCGACCGTCCGGGCCTGCCCGTGGCGCGCGCTCCCAGGTAGGCGCCGCCGAACTTGCCGCCGATCGCCACGAGGAGGATCAGGCCGAGCTCGCCGAGTCCGTCCGCGTCCACCGTGCTCAGGTCCACCTTCAGCCCGGCGACCGTGAAGTACGCGGGCAGCAGCATCCAGGTGACCGACTCGAACCGGTCGGCGACCGCCGCGCGCAGCCGCTCCGTGCCCTGCCGCGGCACGATCGCTCCCGCGAGGAACGCGCCGAAGATGAAGTGCAGCCCGAACCACTCGCTGAGTGCGCCGGAGACGAGCAGCAGCACCGTCAGGACCCCGAGCGGTCCGGCTCCCGGGCCGCGCGCGCCCGCTCCCGTCCCGCCCGGTTCGCGGGCGGCCAGGAACCTGCCGAGGAGCGGCCGTACCACCGCGATCATGACCAGGGCGTACGGCAGGATCAGCAGCACCTGCCAGGAGTCCTGGCTTCCCGTGAAGGTCAGGACGGCCGCGAGCAGCAGCCAGGCGACGACGTCCCCCGCGGCCGCGCTCGCCATCGCCAGCGCGCCGACCCGTGTGTGCTGGATGCCCCGGTCGGTGAGGATGCGGGCGAGGACCGGGAAGGCCGTGATGGACATGGCCGCGCCGAGGAACAGCACGAAGGCGAGCCGGTCGCCGGCCGGATGGGCGTTCCACAGCCACACCGCCAGCGTCGCGCCGAGTCCGAACGAGCAGACGATCGACCCCAGGGACACCCCGACCGCCGCGCGCTTGTTCCCGCGCAGCAGCCGGTGGTCGAGTTCGAGGCCGACGAGGAACATGAACAGCGCGACGCCCAGGTTCCCGAGCGTGCTGAGCATCGGCCGGACGTCCGTGGGGAAGACCGCGTCCGAGAGCGCGCCGTGGAACAGCGTCGGGCCGAGCAGGATGCCGGCGAGGATCTCGCCGAGCACGGCCGGCTGGCCGCATCGTCGTGCGAGGCGCCCGAGCACGTGCGCCAGTGCGAGGACCACCGCGAGCCCCATCATGATCATGGCTGTCTGGTGGGTCGTCATGAACACTCCTTCTCCGCGCCGGGGGTGTCCACGTCGTTAGACACGGCGTTCCGGGCGTTGCTATGTTGAGAGGTATGTCGAGTCCTGAGGCGGAAAGAAGCGAGCCACCGGTGATCCGGTGGCTGATCGCGTAGTTCTCTGACGACCCTGCTTCTCCCCGGCCTCCGCCGCCGAGCAGCGCGTCGCGCATTCGCCACGGATCCACCGCATCGCGGGACCACGTCCGGAGTTCGCTCCGGGACGTCTCCCACGCGCCGCACGGCCCTTCGTGCCTGCGTCGCGTCTCCCCCTTCTGCGATGTAGTTGGAGCTTCTTCATGCCATTCGCCATCTACGTTCTCGGGCTGGCCGTGTTCGCCCAGGGAACGTCGGAATTCATGCTGTCCGGACTCGTGGAGGACATGGCCGCCGACTTCGGCGTGTCCCTCCAGGCCGTCGGCTCGCTGACCTCGGCCTTCGCCGTCGGAATGATCGTCGGCGCACCGCTGGTCGCGATGCTGAGTCTGCGCTGGCCGCGCCGCCGGGCGCTGCTCGCCTTCCTCGTCACGTTCCTCCTCGCGCATGTCGTCGGCGCTCTCACCCACAGCTTCGAAGTCCTCTTCCTCACGCGGGTGATCGCCGCGCTCGCCAACGCGGGCTTCCTCGCCGTGGGCCTCGCCACCGCGGCGAGCATGGCCGGCCCCCAGGCCAAGGGCCGGGCGACCTCGATCCTGCTCAGCGGCGTCACCCTCGCCTGCATCGCCGGCGTCCCGCTCGGCGCCGTCCTCAGCGAGGTCTGGGGCTGGCGCTCGGCCTTCTGGGGGGTCGCGCTCATCTCCGCCCCCGCGATCGCCGCGGTGCTGTGGTCCGTGCCCGCGACGCCCGTCGACCCCGCGGCTCCGAGCGTCCGCCACGAACTGCGGGCGCTGCGCACGCCCCGGGTCGGTGTGACGCTCCTGCTCGGGGCGCTGGTCAACGGAGCGACGTTCTGCTCGTTCACGTACCTCGCGCCGGTCATCACCAAGGTGACGGAGCTGAGCTCCGGCTGGGTGCCCGCCACGCTCGCGCTGTTCGGCATCGGGTCCTTCGTCGGGGTCAACGTGGGCGGCCGGCTCGCGGACACCCGTCCCGGCCAGGTCCTGGCGGTCGGTGGCGCGGCCCTCCTCGCCGGCTGGCTGGTCTTCGCCCTCACGGCCGGGAACCCGGTCGTGGCGCTCGTCCTCGTCTTCGTCCAGGGCGCGCTCTCGTTCGGCGTGGGCTCGACGCTGATCGCGCAGGCCCTCTACACGGCGTCGGACGCCCCCACGCTCGCGGGCGGATTCGCCACCGCCGCCCTGAACGTCGGCGCCGCCGCCGGTCCCGCCCTGGGCGGTCTCGCCCTGGGCGCCGGGCTCGGCTACCGCTCGCCGCTCGTGGTGAGCGCCGTGCTCGTCACCACCGCGCTCGTCCTGGCGGGCGTGGCCCGGGCCGCCGGCATCACCGGCGCCAAGGGCGCCGCCGGTGCCCCGGAGACCCTGGCCACCGAGCGCCCGGTGGAGGCCCGTTCCTGACCGTCCGTCCCGTCTCCGGTGGCCCGTCCCCCTCGTCGGGGCGGGCCACCGGCCGTCGGGGCGGACGGTCCTGGCGCCGCTCAGAGCAGGGACAGGAAGTGGGTGACCATGTCCGCCGACTGCTCGGGGTTCAGCCGGGGGTCGCAGGTGGACCGGTAGTCCGTGAACCGCGGCGGCCGGTCCAGCTCCGACACGCATTCGGTGACCGGGTCCGGGGTGAGCTCCAGGTGGAGGCCCGCGGGCCACTGCCCGTGCTCCCGCAGCGTCCGCACGAAGGAGGCGGTCTCGGCGCGCATCGGCTCGATCAGCCGCGTCTTGTGACCGGCCAGCTTCACCCCGTTGCCGTGCATCGGGTCGCAGAGCCAGACGACCGGTGCGCCGTGGCGGGCGACCGCCCTGACGACGGCCGGAAGGAGCTCGTCCACCCGCTCGGCACCGAGGCGCACGATGAACGTCAGCCGTCCCGGCAGGCCCTCCGGGTTCAGCGACCGGCTCAGGGCGACCGCGTCCTGCGGCGAGACCGTCGGCCCCAGCTTGACGCCGACGGGGTTGTGCACGGCCTGGGCGAGGGCGACGTGCGCGCCGTCCTCCCGGCGGGTGCGCTCGCCGATCCAGCCGAAGTGCGCGGACCCGCTGTACGCACCGTGGGCGCCCTCGCGCACCAGCGGCCTCTCGTAGGGCAGCAGGAGCAGCTCGTGGGAGGTGTAGAGCCGTTCCAGGACGGGCCGCCCCGACCAGGAGCGCCGGATCTCGTCGAGGACGATCTGCGAGCAGGTGTACGCGGTGAGGAGCCGGCGGGGCTCCGGGGTCCTGGCGACCGGTTCGAAGGCGGGCTCGTTGACAGCGTCGCCGCAGTAGCTGGGCATCTGGCGGCCCGAGCCCGACTCCTCGGTCTCGAAGGGCGAGGAGCGCGGTTTTCCGTACTGGCCCGCGATCCGGCCCACGGCCAGCGCGGGCAGTCCGCTGCCGGCCCGCATGATCGCGGCGAGGCCCTGAAGGTTGTCGACCTTCCGTCGGACCAGGTCGGGAACGGCCTCGTGGAAGCGTTCGGCGCAGTCGCCGCCCTGGACGAGCAGCGCCGAGCCGCGGGCCACCAGCTCCATCCCGCCCATCAGGTCGTCGACCTCCTCCTCGGGGGTGAGGACGGGCAGCCCGGCGAGCTCCCGCTCCACCGCGTCGACGGCCTCCGGATCGGGCCAATAGGGTTGTTGTGCCGCCGTCCGCCCGGTCAGGGTCGTGAGTGTCGTGGTCGCGTGCATCGTGGTCTCCTCCGTCCTCGTCGGAACACCGCCGGCGAGGCTGTGGTGGGGGTCGTGCGCGGTGGTCGGCGGGGTCGGCGTCAACGCCGCTCCCCGGCCGTCGGGCTCTCCCTCCGCATCACCTGGTCCTCGACGCGGCACATCTCCGTGATGATCGCGTCGTAGAGGTTCACCAGGAACGTCTCGTCGAGGCCGTGGTCGGTGGCGTAGCGGGCGGCGCGGTCCTTGACCAGGCCGACCCGGCCGGGCTGCATCATCGGGACGTCGTGCCGGGACTTGTACCGGGCGATCCGGACGCCCAGGCCGATGCGGCGTCGCACCGTGTCCAGGAGCGTCCCGTCGAGGGCGTCGAGCTCCGCGCGCAGCCGCTCGAGTTCGTTCTGCTCGGTCATCGGTCCTTCTCGCCTTCGTGGTCGGTGCGGTGCACGGTGCGGAACAGCTCCTGGCAGTGGTCCTGGCTCGCCCTGAGCTCGGGGCCCATGAACCGGCGGAGCTCCTCGAAGACGCCGTCGAGACCCTCGGCGGGGTCGGGCCCGTCACCGGCGGCCTCGGCGAAGGAGCCCAGGGCCTCGGCGAGCGCACGGCGCGCGGACGCCGCCCGGGGGTTGGACCGCTGGATGTCCCCGTACACCTCGGGGCTGCCCCCGAGCACGCGGGCGAGGAGGGCGAGCAGGACCTGATGGGGCGGCGGCGCCGTCTCCTTCAGCGTCGCGGCGTCCACGCCGAGGCGGGCGAGGGCGAGCCCGAAGGAGAGGATCGCGGCGTGCGTCAGGGCCTGGGTGGCCGCCACCGTCCGGTCGTGCTCCTCGGCCGAGAGGCGTACGGGCCTTCCGCCGCGGTCCTCGACGAGCCGCAGGAGGGCGGCGACGCCCGGCCCGTCCCTCGTGACCACGGCGGCCACGGGACGGCCGGTCATGCCGGCGGCCGGGGCGAACATCGGGTTGAGCCCCACGTGCTGGACACCGGGGGCGCGGGCCGCGAGCTCGTCGGCCATGCCGGTCCGGACGGACAGCGTGTCGGCGAGCAGCGCGCCCCGCCGCAGGAGCCGGGTCACGGGCGCGACGGCCTTGAGGGCCATCTCCTCGTGGACGGCGAGCAGGACCAGGTCCGCGTCCCGGAGGGCGGCCGCGAGCTCGGGCCCCGGCGCGGTGACGTCACCGGTCAGGAAGGCGTCCCGCCGCTCCGGAGGCGGTACGAGGTCGACGACGAGCGTGCGGCTACCCGCCTCCCGCAGCAGCTCGGCGAACATGCCGCCGACCGCTCCGCTCCCGCCGACGACGACGCTGCGGGCGAAGCCGCTCATCGGGCGCCCGCCACCGCGCTGCCGTCGAGGGCGGAGACCATGGCACGTGCCTTCACCACGGTCTCGGTGAACTCCTCCTCCTGGTCGGAGAGGGACACGATCGCCCCGCCGACGCCGAACTCCGCCCGGCCGCCTGCCAGCACGATGGTGCGGATGACGATGCTGAGGTCGGCGGCCCCGCTCAGGGCGAACCAGCCGAGCGCACCGGAGTAGACGCCCCGGGGGCCTTCCTCCAGGCGGTCGATGATCTCCATGGTGCGCTTCTTGGGCGCACCGGTCATGGAGCCGCCGGGGAAGGCGGCGCGTACGCAGGCGGCGGTGCTCGTGCCGGTCCGCAGCCGTCCCCGGATCGTCGACACCAGCTGGTGCACGGGCGCGTAGGTCTCCACCTCGAAGAGCCGGGGCACGTGGACGGAGCCGATCGCGCAGACGCTGTTGAGGTCGTTGCGCACCAGGTCGACGATCATGAGGTTCTCGGCCCGGTCCTTCTCCCGGCCGGCCAGATCGGCGCGGAGCCGCTCGTCCTCCTCCGCCGTGCCACCCCGGGGGCGGGTCCCCTTGATGGGCTTGGACTCGACGGCGCCGTCCGCGCCGATGGTGAGGAACCGCTCGGGCGAGGCGCTGAGCACCGAGAGTTCGGGGAAGTCGAGCAGGGCGCCGTACGGGACGGGGCTGATGGCGCGGAGCGCGGAGTAGAGCGGCAGGGCGGTCGCCTCGGTCGGCGCCGTCACCATGTTGGTCAGGCAGATCTCGTACGACTCCCCGTTGCGGATCTCCTCCAGGCACGCGTCGATGCGCTTGAGGTACGCGTCCTTGTCGTGCCGCGCCCGGGCCAGGGGGCCGAAGCCCGTCGCCGCCTCGGGGTCCCCGAAGACCATGGCGGGGGTCGGATCCGCCGGGGCGCGGACGGCGAGACCGGTGAGGGTCCCGGCCGTCTCCCGCAGCCAGGCGCGGGCCCCGTCGTCCTGGCCGCGGCGGTCGAGGGCCAGCAGGTAGCAGCAGCCTTCCTGGTGGTCGAGGACGATGACGCGGTCGGCGAAGAGGAACGCGGCGTCGGGGTGCGGGGAGCGGTGCGCGGGTTCGCCGCTGGTCTCCGCCTTCAGCTCGTAGCCGAGATAGCCGACGTAGCCGAGGTTGAACTCGAAGGGCAGCCCGGGGGCGAGGGGCACCCGCCGGCGGTCGAGCTGCTCCTCCAGATAGGTGAAGAAGGGGCGCCGCGTCCGGGTCGTGGCGCCGTCGGAGCCTCGGACGGAGACGACTCCGTCGGCGACCCGGTAGGTGAGGTACTCCGCGAGCGGGCCGCGGTCGTCGCCGAGGAACGAGAAGCGCGAGGCGCCTTCGACGACGGAGCTGCTGTCCAGCCAGAACGTGGCGCCCTCCGCGGACAGGCAGCCGCGGCGCACCTCCTCCGCGTCCGGGAGCACGTCGACGCGGCGCACGTGGAGTTCGTACGGGGAGTCCGCCGCGGACCGCCGTGCCCGGTGGTGGGCGAGGGCGAGGTCCCGGAAGTTGGCCATGATCTCCCGGCCGAAGTCGCTGCCGATCGACTCCGGGTGGAACTGGACGCCCCACAGCGGTTTCTCGCGGTGCCGCAGCCCCATGACGACGCCGTCGTCGCTCCAGGCGAGGGGTTCCAGCTCGTCGGGGAGGTCGGTGGCGGCCAGGGAGTGGTAGCGCACGGCGGCGAACGGTGAGGGCAGGCCCCGGAAGACGTCCCTTCCGGTGTGGCGCACCTCGGAGACGCGGCCATGCATGGGTTCCGGGGCGAGGGCGACGGTTCCGCCGAAGAGCTGGGCGATGCCCTGGTGGCCGAGGCAGACGCCGAGGACGGGCAGACCGCTGTCGGTGATCGCCCGTCGGCTGATCCCGAAGTCGCGCTCCCGGTCCGGGCTCCCCGGGCCCGGGGAGACGACGATCGCGTCGAAGTCGTCGAGGGCCAGCCGCGACCAGTCGGCGTCGTTGGGGACGACGACGGGGGGCCGGCCGGTCGCCTCGCCGATGTACTGGAAGAGGTTGTGGGTGAACGAGTCGTAGTTGTCGATCAGAAGTGTGCGCATGATGGGGCACCTTGTCTCGAAGGGCTCGCCCACGGGCGGCGATGCCGCGGGGGGCGGACCGGAGGGGCCGGGCCGGAAGGGCCGGAGGCCGGGGCGGCGGGCCGCCGACCCGGCCTCCGGCGTCGCGTCGCTCAGAGGGGCAGCGTCCGCCGGAGGTGCAGCCGTTCGGCGGTCCCGCCCTTGTCCTGGACGTGCCGCACGAGGAGGTCGCTGTCGACGATGGCGGGATGGCTCTCGTCGTAGTCGACGGCCATCACGACGCCCATCCAGGGTTCGAGGCCCATCGCGTACACGTAGACCTCGTCGGGCTCCAGGGCGTCGACGATCTCCCTCGCCTGCGGGAAGTCGGAGCCGTTGAGTCGTCGGCTCTGGTCGGTCCTGCGGTCCAGCGGCTCGCCGTAGAGCGGACCGTAGATCCAGCTGGCGGCCGCGCCGATGCTCTCCATGCCGATGAAGACGGTGTCGACGGCGCCGATCACCTCGGCCACCCTGGTGTACATCGTCGGGGAGATGTTGGTGGAGTCGGCGGCGAACAGGACGGAGCGCTCACCGAACCGCAGCAGCCAGCCGGTCTTGCTGCGGATGCGCAGATCGCCGTGTTCCCCCAGGAAGGGCAGGGCGACGGCCTCGGCCGAGCCGCAGGACAGCGTCTCCAGGTCGTCGACCTCGACGACGTCGGTGAAGCCCAGCCGGCGCAGGATGCCGCCGAGTCCGGGGTCGACCAGGCTGGCGTTGGTGGACCTGGGGACCAGCACCCTGCCGACCCGGTGCCGGATCCGCAGCAGGGTCTCGAAGAGCATGTGGTCCTGGTGGTTGTGGGTGATGAGCAGGTGGTCGATGCGCTCCGGCAGGTCGGCGAAGGTGAACCGGTTCTCCGCGCCCCCGGGGTAGCCGGTGTAGCTCAGCACCGGGTCCACCAGGAAGGTCGTTCCCCGGTACCGGGCGAACACGCAGGCGTGGCCGACGTATTCGAGGACGTCGTCGTCGGCGGGAGCGGGGGGCGCCGGGGTGGGCTCGAAGTACGAGGCGAACCGGGCGGCCCGTTCGCCCTCCAGCCCGAACCGGGCTGCCAGGTCGTCGAGTCCGGCCGCGGTCAGGCCGCCGCGGAAGACGCTGTCGAGCAGGGGGGAGTTCAGCGGGACGTCGACCAGCAGCTGTTCCGGGCCGTACTCCAGCATCGGCGTGGTCAGCGCGAACTCGCGGGCGTCCTCCGTGACGGGGCGGAAGCGGACCTGCTGCCAGGACTCGTCGTAGTACTCGGAGGCGTACATCAGGGGCTCGACGAAGCGGTAGTCGGCCGTGCGGTTGTCCCTGCCGTAGAACACCTCCACCCGGCCGGCCAGGGCCGCCGGCAGCTCCTGGTAGACGGAGTCGAGGCACTCGCCGTGGTGGCGGGGCAGGATGTCCACCTCCAGTCGGCGGACGGCCTCGAAGAGTTCGGCGAGCCGGGCCCGGCGGGGAGCCGTCTCCCGGTACCACGCCTCGATGGCGTCGCGGTGCTCGTGGGCGTGGATCCAGGGGCCGCCGTGCATCCGGCGTTGCCGGACGGCCGCCGCGTGGACCTGCGGGTCGTCGAGGTAGCTCTCGACGATGCGGTTGAAGCGGTTGTGGACGAAGCGGGCGAGGGTCTGCGGCGGCAGCAGGTACGACCAGCCGTACCAGCCGGCGATGACCGGCTCGACCGCGATGTCCTGGCGCAGCGAGTAGCGCATGGGCGACGGCTCCGTTCCTGTCAGCGCGGTGAGGGCGCGGGGGCGCCGCTCGGGGTCTCTGCGGTGGATCCGGTCCTCCCCGGCCCGTCGCCCGCCGGGGTGCCGAGGAGACGGCCGAGGATGTCGTGCCCGGCCCCGCGGTGGGGGGTGGGCCAGCCGGGGCCGCTCAGGGCCGCCTGCATGGCGGCCAGGAGGGGGGCGGGGACCTCTCCGCCGTCCCGTACCCGGTCGAACCACTCGGCGGGCGCCAGGAGGTCCGCCGCGGTGAGCCCCGTGTGGGGCAGCAGCTCGTCGAGCGCGTACGTGCGGTGGACCACGACCCTCGAACGGGAGCCCGGGGCCGGGGACGCGCCGTCGGCCGTCCCCGGGTCCGCGTCCAGGTCGCCGAGGAGGGTCTCGGCCAGGGTGCCGACGTCGCAGACGGGCACGTGGCCGCTGAGCCGGGGCATCGCGCCCACCCGGCGCGCGGTCTCAAGCAGGGCGGTGAACCAGTCGTCCTGGAGGTGGTGGCGGTCCTCGGGCCGGTGTCCGTAGACCAGACCGGGCCGGTAGTGGGCGACGTCGCAGCCCAGCACGGCGAGGGTGTCGACGTACGCCTCGCTGATCAGCTTCGACCGCGAGTACGGGTCGCCGGCGGCCGTGAGGGTCGCGGCCGACAGGGGCAGGAAGGCGGCTCCGGCCGAGGCGGCCGAGAGGAAGGCGAAGGCACGGGCGCCCAGGGCCGCCGCCGCGCGGACGACCAGAGCCGTGTTGCGCACGCTGCCGTTCATGTGGCTGTCGAGCGGCAGCAGGTGGTTGACCTGGTAGCCGCAGTGCACCACCGCGTCGATGACGGGGCCGCGCCGCCGCTCGACCCACCGCTCGAGTTCCGCGTAGGAGATGGCCCGCACCCGGGCGTAGTCGGCGGCCCGCCGTCCGAACCGGGCCGCGTGGCCGGTCAGGAGCCCGTCGGGGTCGCCGGTGCTGACGACGAGGACACGGCGGCCGGCGGCGAGCAGCCGGTCGAGGACGTGTCCTCCGATGAAGCCGGACGCGCCGGTGAGGAGGACCTCGCGGTCGCCGCCCCCGGCTCCGGGCACCGTCACGTGCCGGGTGTCGCGGCGGAGCACCGGCAGTTCGGCGCGCAGGGCGTCGCGCTCGGTCTCCACCCGGCGCAGCAGGGTCTCGACGGCGGACTCCGCCGGGGCGGCGGCCTCTCCGCGCAGGTGGCGCAGGAAGGCGGCCGGGGCGAAGTCGTAGTCCATGGCGGCGAACGCGGCCTCGACGGCCTCCTCTCCGTACGTGTCGGAGAGTTTGACCTGGATCTGGATCATGGCGAGGGAGCTGCCGCCCGCGTCGAAGATGGACGTCTCGGGGCCGATCTCCTGGCCCAGGACGGCGGTCACGACGTCGAGCACGCGCCGCAGTTCCGCCGCGTCCTCGTCGGGCGTCCCGGCGTGCGGGGCGCCGGCCGGGGCCGCGAGCCGCTCGCGCAGGGCGCTGCGGTCGACCTTCCCGCCGGAGGTGAGCGGGAGCGCGTCGAACAGGACCACCCGGTCGGGCGCCTCCCAGACGGGCACCAGATCCCTGATCCGGGCCATCAGCGACTCCTCCGTGGTGTCGCCGTCCGCGGCCGTGACCAGCAGGATCGTGGCGTCCTTGCGCAGGAGGGCCAGCTCGCGCCCCAGATGGCGGGAGAGCGTGGACCCGACGTGGGCGAGGTTCACCCGGTGGCCGAGGCGTTTGATCTGCTCGTCGATCCGTCCGAGGTAGGTGAGGGCGCCGTCGTCGGCGAGGGTCACGACGTCGCCGGTGGCGTACGCCGGGGAGCCGTCGACGGTGCCGAACACCTCGTTCTCGGCCGCGCTCCCGCCGACGTAACCGAGCGCCACGCCGTCGCCGACGATGACGAGCTCGCCGGTGCCCGCCGTGGCGTGCTCACCGGTGTCGGGGTCGCGGACGAAGGCCCGGAACCCGTCGAGGGGAGTGCCGATGCCCGGCGTGAACGTGGTCAGTTCGGCGAGGGAGAAGCAGACGGTGGCCTCGGTCGGGCCGTACGCGTTGAACACCCTGCTGTACCGGGCGGCCTTGTGGTACTCGGCCTCCCCCAGGGCCTCGCCGCAGAACTCCACCTTGCGGATGCGGCTGCGCGCCGCCTCGTCGAGCCGCGCGTAGACGGACGGTGACAGCATGGCCAGGTCGCAGCCGTGGGCGGCGAGGTGACGCGACACGGAACCCAGCCAGGACGCCTGGTCGCGCACGGGGACGACGAGGGTCGCCCCGGCGTACAGGGTCCCGAGGATCTCGCTGACGGACGCGTCGAACGAGAGCGACGCGAAGTGCAGGACCTCGTCGTCGGGTGTGATGTCGAGCAGCCGCCGCAGGGAGCGGCACAGGTTGAGCAGACCGCCGTGCCCGACGTCGACGAGCTTGGGGCTGCCGGTCGAGCCCGAGGTGAAGATGGAGTACGCGACGCGGGGACGGGCCGGCTCCTCGGCCGCGCCGTCCGCCGGGCCCTGATCCGGGTCCGGTCCCGGGTCCGTGGGCCAGCCCACGTCACCGGCGTACAGGACGCGGAGGCCGGCCTTCTCGCCGCGCACCAGCGCCTCGCGCTCGAAGCAGACGAGGAGCGCCGCGTCCGCGACGCGCGCGAACTCCTCGAACCGGTCGGCGGGCAGGCCGGGGTTCATCGGGGTGTGCACGGCACGGCTGCGCATCGCCGCGAGGGCCCAGACCACGGCTTCGGCCGTGTGCTCCCCGGCGACCAGGACGCGGCGGCCCGCGGGGCACTCGCTGTCGATGCGGCGGGCGAGCGCGCCGGTGACCCGGTCGAGCTCCTCGTAGGTCCAGGTCCGCCCGGCGGTCCGCAGCGCGGGCCGTCCGCGATGACGCCGGAAGAGGTCGGTCAACAGGTCAGGGAGTTGCACCGCTTGCTCCAATTCGCTGCTTGAGTCCGTCGAGGACGTGGGCCGCGGCCTCGGGTGAGAGGAATCCGCGCTTGTACTGCATCCGCAACAGCGGCGGGCCGGGCCAGGACCGGTCGGCGAGGAACTTGAGGTCCTCGAAGACGCGGGCGCCGCGCACCGGGACCCAGCGCCAGCGGTCCGGCTCGGGGCGCATGAACGTGGTGTCGGAGACGACGACGCGGGGCATCCGGCCGGTGGTGAACGCCCGCGCGAAGGAGTCGAGGTCGGACATCGTGAACCGGCCGAGGGACTCCTGGGCGTGCCGGGTCTTCGCGAAGTACTCGGGGGTGTACTCGGACGGCGGACCGGGCCGTACGACGAGTGGTTTGATCTCGACGTAGTAGCCGCCCTTCGTCGCGAACTCCCAGCGGGAGAAGGGGTACTGGAGGACCAGGCCGCCGCCGAGGGCGGGGAGCAGGACGCCGGTGACGGCGCTGAGCAGTTCGTCGAAGGTGACGCCCTCGCGCAGGGGCAGCCAGTCCTCCACGGCCGCGGAGATCGTCGGGATGCCCTTGCGGCCCGGTACGGGCAGCTCGCCGAGGGCGCGGGTGACCTCCGCGGGGTCGGCCGCCGGCAGCGCCGTGTACTGCTCGACGGTCCGGGCGTGGTGACGGTAGCGGGACCCGATCCGGCCCGGCGGTGTCTCACCCCGCAGATGGGCCCTGATCTGCCGGAGGAGCTCGACCACGTCGGTCAGGTCGACGATCAGATGGCTGAACTTGACGAAGAGCAGGTACGCGCCGTCGGTGTGCCGCCAGTACGCGAGGCGCACGGCCTCGTCGATCCGCAGCGGATGCTCGTTGTGGTAGGCGGTGACCAGGTCCGCCAGTTCCGCGGGGCCGCCCTCGGCGGGGCCGGGCCGCGGGTCGAGGGTGACGACGACGTCCTCCTCCGCCACCTCGACCAGGTCCGCCAGGGCCCGGGTGAGGCCGAGCCGGCTCACGAACTCCCGCCACGCGCGCGGGTCCTCGACCCGGCCGGGCTCGACGGCACCCACGAAGGCCGTGCACGGGTTGACGTCGCAGTCCATGCCGAGGTCGACGAGGAAGCTGTGGATGTCGCGCACGGCGACCGCGGCGGGGCGCAGGCCGGGGCGGCCGGCCGGCCCGGGACCGGCCGCGGTCACCGGGTCACCGTCGTGCCCCAGCCGAACTCGACCTGGTCGAGCACGTCCATCTCCGTCAGGAGGGTGTGGACGCCCGAGTGGTCCTGCACGAGGTGGGTGCCGCCCTGGGCCTCGCGCACCTCGGCGGCGGCCTTCTCCCATCCGGGGACGTCCTCGAAGGCGACGATCGACTCCCAGGTCGTGAAGTCGGGGGCGACGAAGGCCTCCAGACCGGCCACGACCTTCTCCAGGAGGAAGCGTCGGCGGTCGGCCGGGAGCGCCTCGTAGACCTGCTTCATCATCTCGCCCGAGATCGAGGCGTGGCAGTACTCGTCGCGGTTGTGCAGCTTCACCGTGGTGGAGTTGACGACCTGGATCCGCTGGTCGTCGGCGAGGAGGTCGAGATAGGCGTTGATGGAGATCTCGGCGACCGTCGCGAAGCCCAGGGTGGTCAGGCTCCGCTGCCACGGTTCCTCGCAGCGGTCCAGATGCGCCTGGTGGATCGTGGTGATGTGCGAGTCCGGCAGCACCCGGTCGGAGAAGTCGCTCCGGCGCATCCGCCGGGTCACGGCGCTGCCGTTGATGTGCATGAGCGTGTGGTACTGCTCGTCCACCATGGCCTGTGCGACGGCGAGTTCCAGCTGCTGGCCGCCGAGACCGGGGTACGCGCCGCCGATGACCAGTTCGAAGGCCGGGTTGGCGATCCGCTGCTCGATCAGCACCGTGTTGCGGTTGTAGGCGACCCAGCCCCAGCTCAGCAGACGGGAGCGGGTCTCGTCGGAGAGGCGCTCCCAGACGGGGTGGCCCCGGAAGGGGATCATGTCCTCCCGGAAGTCCGGGCGAGCGGGGTCGAACAGGGCGTAGACGTCCGGCTCCTCGCGCTTCACGGCGGCGCGCCGGTGCCAGTTCCCGACGAGACGGTTGATGACCGCGTTCTCGGCGGGGTCTTCGGGGTCGAATGCCGGCAGTCCGCCGATCCGGACGTGCCCTTCGTCCTGCCCGTCGTCGTTCCCGGCCGCGTCGGATTTGGCGTCCGTGTGGTCACGCATGGCCCACCCTTTCCTTCTCTTCCCTTTGCGGGCTCGAACCTTTCCGGGTCCGGCGTTCTCGAAGTCTGTGGATATCGGTCGCGGCCCGCAAGGGTGTGCAGATCACCAGCCCGTGCAACTGAAGCAACCGGACAGTTGAACAGGCCTTCGGACCCCGTCGGATGAACGACCTTGCGTGACCCCGGGGCGTATGACATAAAAATCCAGGCCGTCGGCCCGGAGCACGACTCGGCCGGCGACGCGATCTGTTCTGTCTTTCGTGCTGGACGGAGGCCTGAAGGTGACGGAGCGAATCCAGGGTGTCGTCGTGGCGGCGCTCGAAGAAATAAATCTGACGCGCGAGGAGAAGATTCCGACCGACCATGTGCTCGACCTGTGCCTCTACGGTGATTCCGGAGTGTTCGAGTCGATGTACCTGGTGGCCTTCCTCTCCCTGGTCGAGGAGAACATCGAGGACGAGTTCGGCTCCGAGGTCTCGCTCACGTCCGAGAAGGCGGTGTCCCGCCGGGTGAGTCCGTTCAGCAGCGTGCGCCGGCTGATCGGCTTCATCGAGGAGGAGCTGGAACTCGTCGGGGTCCGCGGTTAGCGCAGGTCGCCGCCCTCATGATCCTCATGATCACCGGCACCCGGACCGGCATCGGCAAGGCCCTCGCGGAGCATTTCCTGGCGGCCGGGCACGAGGTCGTCGGGTGCAGCAGAAAGCCCGCGACCATCGATCACCCGCGCTACCGGCACCACGAGGCGGATCTCTCGGACCCCGTCCAGACGAAACGGATGTTCCGGAGCGTCCGGCAGGAACACGGAAAGCTCGACGCCCTCGTCAACAACGCCGGCACCTCGTCGATGAACCATTTCATGACGACCCCGGACGAGGTTTCCCGGAAGATATTCGACATCAATTTCTTCGCCGTGCTGAACTGCTGCCGGGAAGCGGTCAAACTGCTGCGGAAATCCACGGAACAAAGTCCCGCGATCTTGAACGTCTCCACGGTCGCGGTGCCCTGGGCCATCGAAGGACAGCTCGCCTACTCGGCCAGCAAGAGCGCGGTCGAACAACTCGTCCGCGTCATGAGCAAGGAGTTGTCCGCGTTCGGGATCAGGGTGAACGGAATCGGGCTTCCGCCCGTTCACACCGTACTGACGAGGACCGTGCCCCGGTCCAAGATCGAGACCCTGATCGCGCGCCAGGCGATATCCCGTCAGTGCACGACGGCGGACATCGTCGGCCCGGTGGATTTCCTGATCGGCCGGCAGTCGGAGTTCATCACGGGCGAGACGCTCTTCCTAGGGGGTGTGCACTGACATGCGCGACGAACTGCTACGGAGGTTCGAGGACTTCGGCACCAGGACGGCGCTCTTCGACCGCGGGACCGCCGTCACGTACGCGGAACTCCTGAAGCGGATCCGCGACACACGGGAGCGGCTGGCGCTCCACGGGGTGAGGCCCCGGGAGACCGTGGTCGTCCACGGCGACTACTCGCTGGACTCGGTGGCGACCCTGTTCGCCCTCTTCCTCGACAGGAACGTCGTGGTGCCGGTGGTGACGCTCACCGACACCACGCTCGCCACCCTCGTCGAGCACTGCCGGCCGGGCCATCTGGTCAGGACGACCGGGACCGGCACGGAGATCGAGGACCTCACCGTCACCCGTGAGGGCGGCGACGGCCCCGTGACCGCCCCGGACCCGGGCGGACCGGCCGACACCGTGCACGGCCGGCTCGGTGACCCGGACGCGGCCGGACTCGTCCTGCTCAGCAGCGGCAGCACCGGCGCGCCGAAGGTCATCCTCCACAGTCTCGACGTCCTCGTCGACGAGAAGCTCGGGAAGCGGCCGCGCCGCCGGGAGAACGCTCTCAACATCCTCATGGTGCTGATGTTCGACCACATCGGGGGCATCAACTCCCTGCTCAGCACCCTCCTGGTCGGGGGCACCGCGGTCCTCCCCCGGCATCGCACCCCGGACGAGATCTGCGCGCTGATCGAACGTCACCGGATCCTCGTCCTCCCCACCAGCCCGACCTACCTGAACCTGATCATGGTCGGCGGCTACCACCGCGCCCACGACCTCAGCAGCCTGCGCCTGATCACGTACGGCACCGAGCCGATGTCCGAGGAGCTGCTCCTGCGGGTCCGCCGGACCTTCCCGGGGGTGCGGCTGCTCCAGACCTTCGGGACGAGCGAGACCGGGATCGCCACCACCACCAGCGAATCGTCGACCAGCACGTACTTCAAGATCTCCGACGCCGGTGTGGAGTACCGCATCGTCGACGGCGAACTCCAGCTCAGGAGCCGGACCCAGTTCCTCGGCTATCTGAACTACGAGGACGACGCGCTGACCGAGGACCGCTGGTTCCGGACCGGCGACCTGGTCGAGGAGGCGGCCGACGGCTACCTCCGGATCAAGGGCCGGGCCAAGGAGGTCATCAACGTCGGCGGCGAGAAGCTCCTCCCGCTGGAACTGGAGTCGGTCCTCATGGGGAGTCCCCTCGTCGAGGACTGCGTCGTGTACGGCAGGCCGAACGCGATCACCGGCCAGTCCGTGTGCGTCGACATCAAGCCCACGGGCGAGGTCACCCGCTCAGCCCTGCGCAAGCACGTGGCGGAGTTCCTCGCCGGCCGGGTCGAACCGTTCAAGGTTCCCTCGAAGATCAACGTGGTCGACACGATCGCGATGTCGGACCGCATGAAGAAGGTGCGGTCCCGGCCGGGCGGCGACGAGGAGTGAACGCTGCGCGCCCACCCGTACCCCCTACCAAGCTCCCTCCTCGCCGCACCGGCGTGGAGCCCCGTCAGTCTGTTCCCGTCCCAAGGAGTACGTGATGGCACGATCGAAGGTGGCGATCATCGGCGGAGGGCCGGCCGGTAGTGTCGCGGGCCTCACCCTGCACAAGCTGGGCCACGACGTCACGATCTACGAGCGGTCCGCCTTCCCCCGGTACCGCGTCGGCGAGTCCCTGCTGCCCGGCACGATGTCGATCCTCAACCGCCTCGGGCTCCAGGAGAAGATCGACGCGCAGAACTACGTCAAGAAGCCCTCGGCGACCTTCCTCTGGGGCCAGGACCAGGCCCCGTGGACCTTCTCCTTCGCGGCCCCCAAGGTCACTCCCTGGGTCTTCGACCACGCCGTCCAGGTCAAGCGCGAGGACTTCGACCAGCTCCTCCTCGACGAGGCCCGGAGCCGCGGGATAGCCGTCCACGAGGAGACGCCCGTCACCGACGTGGACCTGTCCGACCCCGACCGCGTGGTCCTGACGGTGCGCCGGGACGGCGAGAGCGTCACCGTCGAGAGCGACTTCGTCATCGACGCGGGCGGCTCGGGCGGCCCCCTCTCCCGCAAGCTCGGCGTGCGCCAGTACGACGAGTTCTACCGGAACTTCGCGGTCTGGTCGTACTTCAAGCTGAAGGACCCCTTCGAGGGGGACCTCAAGGGCACCACGTACTCGATCACCTTCGAGGACGGCTGGGTGTGGATGATCCCCCTCAAGGACGACCTGTACAGCGTCGGTCTCGTCGTCGACCGCTCGAAGTCCGCCGAGGTGCGCGAGCAGGGCGCCGACGCCTTCTACTCGTCCACCCTCGCGAAGTGCGCCAAGGCCGTGGCCATCCTCGACGGCGCCGAGCAGGTCGACGAGGTCCGGATCGTGCAGGACTGGTCCTACGACACCGAGGTGTTCTCCGCCGACCGCTTCTTCCTCTGCGGTGACGCCGCCTGCTTCACCGACCCGCTCTTCTCCCAGGGCGTGCACCTGGCCTCGCAGTCGGCGGTCTCCGCCGCCGCGGCCATCGACCGCATCACCCGACACGGCGACGAGAAGGACGAGGTGCACGCCTGGTACAACCGGACGTACCGCGAGGCCTACGAGCAGTACCACCAGTTCCTCGCCTCCTTCTACACCTTCGCCTCCTTCACGGAGCCCGACTCCGAGTTCTGGCGGAAGCGGCGCATCACGGAGTCCGACGACGACCGGCTGACCCGGAAGAAGTGGTTCGAGAGCCTGGTGGGCAACGGTCCGGAGGACCCGTCCGGGACCGTGACGTCCTTCCGTGACCGGGCGTCCACGATGATCTCCATCGGCCGCCACCAGCGTCCGGAACTGAGCGACGACTTCAGCGAGGCCGAGCTGAACCCGGCCCGGGTCCGCTGGATCAGCGACCTCACCAAGCGGCTGAACAGCATCACCCGCTTCCGGTGGACCGGCGGCAAGGCCGTGCTCAAGCAGCACTACCGCGTCGAGCCGATCGGCTTCCGGCTGGAGCAGCGCGAGGTGCTGGCCAACGGGGAGGGGGTCGACATGGCCCAGTACCCGATGGACGAGGAGGCCCGGCAGATCTTCCAGGACCTCGCCGAGGAGGAGTTCGGCTACAAGACGCTCGTCAAGCGCCTCGGCGCGGTCGGCCGGCAGGAGCTGAGCACCCAGATCGTCGTCCGGCTGATGGAGGCGGGCCTCCTCACCGCGTACGACGCGCAGGGCGAGAAGGTCCTCGTCCAGGGCCGGCTCCACTTCGGCGGCGTCGGCGTCGAGTACGAGGTCTGACGGCGTGCGGGGCGGGGGCCCTGGCTCCCGGGCCCCCACCCCGCGCGCCCCCACTCCCCCACACCCACCCTCGCGCCCCGAAGGAGGCGGTCCGATGCGGCACACGAGATTGCGGGACCTGGAGGTCTCCCGGATCGGCCTGGGGACCATGGGCATGTCCTTCGGCTACACGGGCTCCGGCTCGGACGACGCGGGCTCCGTCCGGGCCCTGCACCGTGCCCTCGACCTCGGCGTCACGTTCCTCGACACCGCCGAGATCTACGGGCCCTACACCAACGAGGAGCTCGTCGGCCGGGCGCTCGGCGCCCGCCGCGACCAGGTGGTGCTCGCCACGAAGTTCGGGCTCGTCTCGCACGCGGGCGGCGGCCCCGGGCGGCTCGACAGCAGCCCCGCGAACGTCCGCACCGCCGTGGAGGGCTCGCTGCGGCGGCTCGGGACCGACCACATCGACCTCTGCTACCAGCACCGCGTCGACCCCGGCACCCCCGTCGAGGACACCGTCGGCGCCCTCGCCGAGCTGGTCGCCGAGGGCAAGATCCGCCACATCGGCCTCTCCGAGGCGGGCCCGTCCACGATCCGCCGCGCGCACGCCGTCCACCCGGTCACCGCGGTCCAGTCCGAGTACTCCCTGTGGACCCGCGACCCGGAGGAGGCCGTGCTGCCGGTCCTGCGCGAACTGGGCATCGGCTTCGTCGCGTACTCACCGCTCGGCCACGGATTCCTCACCGGTACGGTCCGCGCGGCGGGCCGCTTCGACGCCTCGGACCTCCGGGCGGACAACCCCCGCTTCACCGCGGAGAACCTGCCCCGGAACCTGCGCATCGCCGACGAGATCCAGGCCGTCGCCGCCGAGGCGGACGCCACACCGGCACAGGTCGCCCTCGCCTGGCTGCTCACCCGGGGGGACGATGTCGTGCCGATTCCGGGCAGCCGCCGCGCCGCCCGCGTCGAGGAGAACACGGCGGCCGCCGCGGTCCGCCTGACCCCGGAGCAACTCGCCCGCCTCGACGCCCTGCCCCCCGCCGCGGGCGGGCATCACACGGAGGAGCAGATGGCCATGATGGACCGCGTGTAGCGCGGATCCACCCGAACCCGCGGGCCCGGTGGTGCCGGCCGCCGCACGGCACAGGGATCGACCTGGGCAAACGCGGACCATTCGATAGGGTCGCCCCATGCACGACGCCCCTCTCGATCCGTACGTCCGCGTCCGAGGCGCCCGCGAGCACAACCTCGCCGGGGTCGACGTCGACATCCCGCGCGACGCGCTCGTCGTCTTCACGGGGGTCTCCGGCTCCGGCAAGTCGTCGCTCGCCTTCGGGACGATCTACGCCGAGGCCCAGCGCCGCTACTTCGAGTCGGTGGCCCCCTACGCGCGGCGGCTGATCCACCAGGTGGGGGCGCCGGCCGTCGGCGAGATCACCGGGCTGCCGCCCGCGGTCTCCCTGGAGCAGCGCCGCTCCTCCCCGAACGCCCGCTCCTCCGTCGGCACGGTCACCACGCTCTCCAACTCCCTGCGGATGCTGTTCTCCCGGGCCGGCGACTACCCGGAAGGTGCCGAACGGCTCGACTCCGACGCCTTCTCCCCCAACACCGCGGCCGGCGCGTGCCCTTCGTGCCACGGACTCGGGCTCGTCCACGACACCAGCGAGGAACTCCTGGTGCCGGACCCGTCCCTGTCGATCCGTCAGGGTGCCATCGCCGCCTGGCCGGGCGCCTGGCAGGGGAAGAACCTGCGGGACGTCCTCGACACCCTCGGCCACGACGTCGACCGGCCCTGGCGGGAGCTCGACGCGAAGGACCGGGAGTGGATCCTCTTCACGGACGAGCAGCCGGTCGTCACCGTGCATCCGGTGCGCGAGGCGGGTCGCATCCAACGCCCCTACAAGGGCACGTACATGAGCGCGCGCCGGCACGTCCTGCGCACCTTCGCCGACTCGAAGAGCCCGTCCCTGCGGGCCAGGGCGGAGCGCTTCCTCTCCAGCGCGCCCTGCCCGGTCTGCGGCGGCGGCCGGCTGCGCCCCGAGTCGCTCGCGGTCACCTTCGCCGGCCACAACGTCGCCGAGCTCGCCGCCCTTCCGCTGGCCGCCCTGTCCGGGCTCCTGTCGACGGCCGCGGCGACGGCGCCGGGCGCCTCGGAGACGGCGCGCGTCCTCACCGAGGACCTCGTCGCCCGGATCGCCACCGTCACCGAACTCGGCCTCGGCTACCTCAGCCTGGACCGGGCCACTCCCACCCTGTCGAACGGCGAGCTCCAGCGGCTGCGGCTCGCCACCCAGCTGCGCTCCGGCCTCTTCGGCGTCGTGTACGTGCTCGACGAGCCCTCCGCCGGGCTGCACCCGGCGGACACCGAGGCGCTGCTCGTGGTCCTCGACCGGCTCAAGGCGGCGGGCAACTCGGTCTTCGTCGTGGAGCACCACCTCGACGTCGTCCGGCACGCCGACTGGCTCGTGGACGTCGGCCCGCGGGCCGGAGTGCACGGCGGGCGGGTGCTGCACAGCGGGCCCCCGGAGGGCCTGGCGGAGGTCGAGGCGTCGGCGACCCGGCGGTTCCTCTTCGACCGGACGCCCGCGCCCGAGCGGACGGTGCGGGAGCCGGCGGGCTGGCTGCGGCCCGGACCGGTCACCCGGCACAACCTGCGCGCGGTGGACGCGGCCTTCCCGGTCGGGGTCCTGACCGCCGTCACCGGCGTCTCGGGCTCGGGGAAGTCCACCCTCGTCGACGCGCTCACCGAGGAGGTCGCCGGTGTGCGGCGCCTGGTGACGGTGGACCAGCGGCCGATCGGGCGGACGCCGCGCTCCAACCTGGCCACGTACACGGGTCTCTTCGACGTCGTGCGCAAGCTGTTCACCGAGACCGAGGAGGCCAGGGCCCGGGGGTACAAGGCGGGCCGTTTCTCCTTCAACGTGCCCGGCGGCCGCTGCGAGACCTGCCAGGGCGAGGGTTTCGTCTCGGTGGAGCTCCTCTTCCTGCCCAGCACGTACGCGCCCTGCCCCGACTGCCACGGCGCCCGCTACAACCCCGAGACCCTGCGCGTCCGGCTGCGCGGCCTCACCATCGCCGAGGTCCTCGGCCTGACCGTGGAGTCCGCCGCCGCCTTCTTCGAGGGGACGCCCGCCGCGGAGCGGAGCCTGCGGGCCCTCCTCGACGTGGGCCTCGGCCACCTCACGCTCGGGCAGCCCGCCACCGAGCTCTCCGGCGGCGAGGCGCAGCGCATCAAGCTCGCCTCGGAGCTCCAGCGGCCGCGCGGCGCGCACACCCTCTACGTACTGGACGAGCCGACGACCGGGCTGCACCCCGCCGACGTGGAGGTCCTGATGCGGCAGCTGCACGGGCTCGTGGACGCCGGGCACTCGGTGGTCGTCGTCGAGCACGACATGGACGTCGTCGCCGCCGCCGACTGGGTCGTCGACCTGGGTCCCGGCGGCGGCGACGCGGGCGGCCGGGTGGTGGCGACGGGTCCCCCGGAGCGGGTGGCGCGGGCGGCGGACAGCCGGACCGCGCCGTATCTGGCCCGGGCCCTCTCCGGGCGGCCCTGAGCGGGGCGGGGGCGTGTGCGTCGGCCCCGGACCCCTGTGGAACAGTGGCGGTCCCGAGGAAAGGCGACGCAGGATGACGAACGGCGAGTACGACGACACCCGGGTCCTCGACGACCCGGTGGGTGAGGCGCTGCGCGGCCACCACGCGGACCTGGGGCGCCGCAAGGGGCGCGCCGCCACCTACCAGCCGGAGGTCGCGACCTTCTCGGCGGTGCCCGCCGACGCGGACGCCGCGGACTGGGCCGACCTCGCCGGGCTCCTCGGCCGGGACGCCTTCGCCGACATGTTCAGCTGCACGGCCACTCCGCCGTCGGACTGGGAGCCCGTCTTCGTGCTGGAGGGGCGGCAGATGGTCCGGTCCGACGGCGCCCGGCCCGTGGCGTCCCCCGCCCCGGCCGGGACGGAGGTGGTCGACCTCGGCGCGGCCGACGTTCCCGAGATGCTCGACCTGATCGCGCGCACCCGGCCGGGACCGTTCTGGCCGCGCACCCGTGAACTCGGCACCTACCTCGGGGTCCGCGCGGGCGGCCGGCTGGTGGCCATGGCGGGCGAGCGGCTCCGGCCGCCGGGCTGGACCGAGATCAGCGCCGTCTGCACGGACCCGGAGGCCCGCGGGCAGGGGCACGCCGTCCGCCTCCTGGACGAGCTCGTCGCCCGGATCCTGGACCGCGGCGAGCGCCCGTTCCTGCACGTGGCCGAGGCGAACACGGCGGCGATCGCGCTCTACGAGCGGCTCGGCTTCACCAGTCGCCGACACGTGACCTTCCGCGGCTTCACCACTCCCTGACACCCCTGGGGCGGCGCCCGCCCTCGCGGTCAGCGGCGTGCGGCGCGGCGGCCCGCGGCCACGTCAGTGAGGGCCGCGACGAGGGCCGCCGCGACGAAGACGATCGAGACCAGGAGTCCCCGGTCGTAGGCGGCGGCCCAGCCCTCCCGGGAGACGTGGTCGAAGAAGACCGAGCCGACCGCGGCGATGCCGATCGCCGAGCCGACCCGCTGCCCGGTCTGCAGGGTGCCGCCGGCGGTGCCCGCGTGGTGCACCGGCACCTCCGAGAGCGTGAGGGTCTGGTTCGGGGAGATCACCAGGCCGCTGCCGATGCCGGCGAAGAGCAGCGGGGCGAGCAGGGCCCAGCCCACGCCCCGGCCGGGGACCTGGTGCACCGCGAACGCGGCCCCGACGAAGCCGACCGTCACCATGGCCAGGCCGAGGACCACGAGCGGACGGCCGAGGCGGTTGACGAGCCGGCCGCCGATCCCGGCCGCGAACCCCGAGCCCAGGGCGAAGGGGGTCATGGCGAGGCCGGCCTGGAGCGCGGTGTAGTGCAGTCCGTTCTGCAGGTAGAGCGTGCTGACGAAGAAGATCGACGTGAAGCCGGCGAAGTAGAGCAGGATCAGCAGCGAGCCGAGCCAGTAGGACCGGAGGCGGAAGAGCGCCAGGTCGATGAGGGGCTCGGTGCCCGACCGGGCGCAGTGCCTCTCCCATGCCACGAAGGCCGCGAGCAGCACGGCGGCGGCGAGCAGGAGCAGGTGCTTGCCGTTCCCGGACCACTGCCGGGACTGGACGAAGGGGAGCAGCAGGGCGAGGACGGTGGCACCGAGGAGCACGACGCCGACGGGGTCGAGCCTGCGGAGCCGCACCGGCTTGGCGTCCGGGGTGTCGGGCAGCAGCCGCCGGGCGAGGAACAGGCACACGATCCCGATCGGGAGGTTCACGTAGAAGACCCAGCGCCAGCCCTCCTCGGCGCCCGCGGCCTCGATCAGCAGTCCGCCGAGGAGGGGGCCGACGGCGGTGGAGACGCCCACGACGGTGCCGAACATCCCGAAGGCCCTGCCGCGCTCGGCGCCCCGGAACATCTGCTGGATGAGCGCCGAGATCTGCGGTGACACCAGCCCTCCGGCGGCTCCCTGCGCCAGCCGGGAGATCACCAGCCAGAGGCTCGACTGCGCCGCTCCGCAGGAGGCCGAGGCGAGGGTGAAGAGCGCGAGGCCGACCATGAAGACGCTGCGCCGGCCGCGGGCGTCGCCGAGTCGTCCGGCCGGGATGAGGAGCAGGCCGAAGGCGAGGGCGTACCCGGAGAGCACCCACTGGAGGTCCGACTCGGGCGTGTCCAGCCCGGAGCGGATGGAGGGCAGCGCGACGTTCACGATCGACACGTCGAGGAGGATCATGAAGCCCGCCACGAGGCAGACGCCGAGCGCCTTCCACCGCTGGGGGCCCGGTTCCTCCCGCTGCCCGTGCGGGGCCTGCGCCGACTCTTGCCGGGTCACGTGTCCTCCTCGTTCCGTCGGGTGCGGCGCGGTGGACGGCGTGCGGCACGGCCGTGTGCGCCTCCCGGCCCGCGAAGCCCGGGTACCCGTCGCGCGCGTTCCCGATGCCTCCTTTCCTCCTGGATCATCCGTTGATGTCGGCAAATGCCGCGCCCCGCGCCGGGACGCCGGTGGGGCGTCCCGGGGCGGGGCGGGGCTCCGGGGCCCGTCAGGCCGCGGTGTCGAAGGTGTAGTGGGGGGTGTGGTCCAGCATCTCCGCCGGGGTCACGTCGTTCCACGGGCGCATGGTGTCGCCGAGGTCGACGACGTTCGGGGTGCCGGCGGCGGGCAGGTACGTCGACCGGGGGTGGCGGGCCTGCCAGTCGGCCCAGAGCTTGTCGACGAAGGCGTGGTGCATCCAGAAGACGGGGTCGTTCGGGGAGACGCCGGTGGCCATCTGGCCGCCGACCCAGACGTGGACGCGGTTGTGGAGGTTCACGCCGCGCCAGCCCTCCAGGTGGTTGCGGAAGCCGTCGGACGCGCTGTTCCAGGGGGCGGTGTCGTAGGTCTCCATGGCGAGCACGGAGTCCACCTCGGCGCGGGTGGGGAGCTGGCGGCCCCCGGCGCCGAGGTCGCGCCGGAGGTAGTCGCGCCCGTCGACGCGGACGCCGATCGTCCAGCGGTTCCCGGTGCGGGCGAAGGGGCCGTCGGTGACCTGCCCGTCGCGGGCCCGGCCGGTGCCGCCGAGGAAGTCGGGCGCCCACAGCGAGGAGCGCGGGGTGCGGTCGGCCGTCCAGTCCCAGTAGGGCAGGGAGACGGTGGCGTCGACGGACCGCAGCGCCTGCTCGAACTGTATGAGGAAGCGGCGGTGCCAGGGCAGGAAGGACGGCGAGCGGTGGCCGACGCGGTCGCCGGTGTCCGTGTCGCTCATGATGAACGCGTTGTGCGTGGTGACGAAGGTGTCGTACTGCCCGGAACGCTTGAGTTCCAGCAGGGCGTCGACGAAGCGGCGCTTCTCGTCGGCGGTGAGGGTGGCCTGGTTCTTGCGTACGGTCATGGTGGTGCGCTCCTGGATCGGTCAGGCGAGGGTCAGCGGGACGAGCGGGGCGCCCTGTAGTTCGCGGACCGCGGCGCGGGCCACGGCCCGGGGCGTGGCCACCGGCTCGTAGTGGTTGATGACGCTGATCCAGGTGCCGTCGGCGTTCTGCATGACGTGCAGTTCCTCGCCGTCGATCGTCACGGAGTAGCCGCCGGTGTGGTGCCCGCCGTGGTGGCCGCCGTGCGACGGGCCGCCCTTGATGCGGCGGCCCTGGTAGACCTCGTCGAAGGAGGCCGGGGCGGCGGGGGCGGCGGCCCGGGGAGCGGCGGCGGCCGGGCCGGCGAGGGCGAGGCCCGCGGCGGCGCCTGCCGCTCCGGCCGCGACGCCGAGGGCCCGGCGGCGGGTGATGCTGGACATGAAACCCCCAAGTGGTCGGTGCGGCCGGGGGGTCGGTCATGTCCCCCCGGCGGCTCCCATCAGTACCCGGGAGGGTCGGCGCGCCGGAAATCCCCGGCGGGGGGTTGGCCGTGAAGTGGACAACTTGCCACGATAAGTACAGGTTTGAACGGAGTTGATCTTGCTGTTCGGGGCGACGGAAACGCCCCGGAGCGAAGATCCTACGGAGAAAGTGATCTTCCTGTGAAGGATCTTCGCTCGCGGGGCGCGAGGAGTGGCGGAGCCCACGCCGCCGGACTGTCCGGAATCCGGTCAGCCGCGGGGGCCCTTGCGACGGGCCCGCAGCCACTCCTTGTTCATCGCGGAGATCGACGGGAGCGGGATGCCCTTCGGGCAGGCCGTGGCGCATTCACCGGTCAGGGTGCAGCCGCCGAAGCCCTCGGCGTCCATCTGGGCCACCATGTCCAGGACCCGGGTCTCGCGCTCCGGGGAGCCCTGCGGCAGGACGTTGAGGTGGTTGACCTTGGCGGAGGTGAAGAGCATCGCCGAGCCGTTCGGGCAGGCCGCCACGCACGCGCCGCAGCCGATGCACTCGGCGTGCTCGAAGGCGAAGTCGGCGTCCGCCTTGGGGACGGCGGTGGCGTGCGCCTCGGGGGCGGAGCCGGTGGGCGCGCTGATGTAGCCGCCCGCCTGGATCACCCGGTCGAAGGCCGAGCGGTCCACCACCAGGTCCTTGACCACGGGGAACGCGGACGCGCGCCACGGCTCGACGTCGATCGTGTCGCCGTCACGGAAGGAGCGCATGTGGAGCTGGCAGGTCGTGGTGCGCTCCGGCCCGTGCGCGTCGCCGTTGATGACGAGGCTGCACGCGCCGCAGATGCCCTCGCGGCAGTCGTGGTCGAAGGCCACGGGGTCCTCGCCCCGCAGGATGAGCTCCTCGTTGAGGGTGTCGAGCATCTCCAGGAACGACATGTCCGCGGAGATGCCGTCCACGTCGTAGGTGGACATGGCGCCGGGGGCGTCGGCGTTCTGCTGGCGCCAGACGCGCAGGGTGAGCTTCATGCGTAGCTCCGCTGGGTGGGGTGGACGTACTCGAAGGTGAGGTCCTCCTTGTGGAGGACGGGCGCGGCTCCGGCGAACTCCCAGGCGGCCGCATAGGCGAACTCCTCGTCGTGGCGCGCCGCCTCGCCGTCCGGGGTCTGGGACTCCTCGCGGAAGTGGCCGCCGCAGGACTCGGCGCGGTCGAGGGCGTCCAGGCACATGAGCTCGGCGAGCTCCAGGTAGTCGACGATCCGGTTGGCCTTCTCCAGGGACTGGTTGAACTCCTCGCCGGTGCCGGGGACCTTGATCCGGTTCCAGAACTCCTCGCGGATCTCCGGGATGCGGCGCAGCGCCTCCCGGAGCCCCTCCTCGGTGCGGGCCATGCCGCAGTGCTCCCACATGAGTTCGCCGAGTTCCCGGTGGAAGGAGTCGGGGGTGCGGTCGCCGTCGACGGAGAGCAGGAGGTTCAGCCGGTCCTCGGTCTCGGCGAGGACCTCGCGGACCACCGGGTGGTCGTCGGTGACGGGTTCCCCGGAGGGGTGGCGGGCCAGGTAGTCGTTGATGGTGGCCGGCAGGACGAAGTAGCCGTCGGCGAGGCCCTGCATGAGGGCGGAGGCGCCGAGCCGGTTGGCCCCGTGGTCGGAGAAGTTGGCCTCGCCGATGGCGAAGAGGCCGGGGACGGTGGTCTGGAGGTCGTAGTCGACCCAGAGTCCGCCCATCGTGTAGTGGACGGCGGGGTAGATCCGCATCGGGGTCTCATACGGGTTCTCCGCGGTGATCCGCGCGTACATGTCGAAGAGGTTGCCGTACTTCTCCTCCACGGCCGCGCGGCCCATGCGGCGGATCGCGTCGGCGAAGTCCAGGTAGACGCCCTGTCCGCCGGGGCCCACTCCCCTGCCCTCGTCGCAGACGTTCTTCGCGGCGCGGGAGGCGATGTCACGGGGGACGAGGTTGCCGAAGGAGGGGTAGATGCGCTCCAGGTAGTAGTCGCGCTCGTTCTCGGGGATGTCGGCGGCGGGCCGGGTGTCGCCCTTCGCCTTCGGGACCCAGATGCGGCCGTCGTTGCGCAGCGACTCGCTCATCAGGGTCAGCTTGGACTGGTGGTCGCCGGTGCGCGGGATGCAGGTGGGGTGGATCTGGGTGAAGCAGGGGTTGGCGAAGTACGCGCCGCGCCGGTGGGCGCGCCAGACGGCGGTGGCGTTGGAGTTCATGGCGTTCGTCGACAGGTAGAAGACGTTGCCGTAGCCGCCGGTGGCCAGGACCACGGCGTCCGCGTAGTGGGTGGAGATCTCGCCCGTGATCAGGTCGCGGGCGACGATGCCGCGGGCCCGTCCGTCGACGACGACCAGGTCGAGCATCTCGGTACGGGCGTGCAGCTCGACGTTGCCCGCGGCGATCTGCCGGGAGAGCGCCTGGTAGGCGCCGAGGAGGAGCTGCTGGCCGGTCTGGCCCCGGGCGTAGAAGGTGCGGGAGACCTGGACGCCGCCGAAGGAGCGGGTGTCGAGGAGGCCGCCGTACTCGCGGGCGAAGGGCACCCCCTGGGCGACGCACTGGTCGATGATCTCGACGGAGATCTGGGCGAGCCGGTGCACGTTGGACTCACGGGCCCGGAAGTCGCCGCCCTTGACGGTGTCGTAGAAGAGGCGGTGGATCGAGTCGCCGTCGTTGCGGTAGTTCTTCGCGGCGTTGATGCCGCCCTGTGCGGCGATGGAGTGGGCCCGGCGCGGGGAGTCCTGGAAGCAGAACTGGACCACCTGGTAGCCCTGTTCGGCGAGGGTGGCGCCGGCGGAGCCGCCGGCGAGGCCGGTGCCGACGACGATGATCCGGTGCTTGCGCCGGTTGGCGGGGTTGACCAGCTTCGCCTCGAAGCGGCGGGTGTCCCAGCGCTCGGCGATCGGGCCGGCCGGGGCCTTGCGGTCGGCGATCGGCTCGCCGGTGCGGAAGTCGAGGTAGCTCATGGTCAGTTCACCACTCCGGTCATGACGCCGACGGGGACGGCGATGAAGCCCGCGGTCAGGACGAGCGCGAGGCCGTTCGCCAGCAGCCGCAGGACGCGTTCGCGGCGCGCGTTGCCGACGCCGAGGGTCTGCGCCGCGCTCCAGAAGCCGTGCCGGACGTGCAGGCCGACGGCGAGCATGGCGACGATGTAGATCGTGTTGCCGTACCAGGTGGAGAAGGTGTCGATGACGTTCTGGTAGGGCTTGCCCTCCTCGAAGCCGCCGGGATGGACGGTCCCGGTGGTGAGGTCGAGGATGTGCCAGACGATGAAGAGGGCGAGGATGACGCCGCCCCAGCGCATGGTCCGGGTCGCGTACGAGGAGCCCTTGCGGCGGTGCGCGTAGCGGGTGGGGCGCGCCTTGATGTCGCGGCGGCTCAGCTGGTACGCGGAGACGATGTGGGCACCGACGGCGGCGAGGAGCACGATCCGGGCGATCCACAGGCCCCACGCGTGGTGCAGCACGGGGGCGCCCATCACGCGCAGCCAGTGCGCGTAGCCGTTGAACTCCTCGGGGCCGAAGAAGACCTTCAGGTTTCCGGCCACGTGCGCGACCAGGTAGGCGAGCATGATCAGGCCGCTCGCGGCCATGACGGTCTTCTTGCCGATGGTCGACGACCAGAAGCCGCGGGACGGGGTGCGGGACGGCGGGCGGGCGGGCGCCGCCGTCTCCTTGCTGGGTGCCAGAGCCATGGACACGACGCTAGGGCCGAAGGGCCCAGAGGTCCAAGACATGGTCCGGCTGATCTCGATAGGATGAACCTATTCATGTCCTCTAGGCTGGGAGCATGCAGTTCCAGCAGCTCCTCTACTTCGTGGCCGTGGCCGAGACCCGGCACTTCACCCGGGCGGCCGAGCGGGTGCACGTGTCGCAGCCCTCGCTCTCGCAGCAGATCAAGGCCCTGGAGCAGGAACTCGGCGCGGAGCTGTTCAGCCGCGCCCGGGGGAACATCGCGCTCACGGACGCCGGCGAGGCCCTGCTGCCGCTCGCGCGCCGGATCCTCGCCGACACGGAGACGGCCCGCCTGGAGGTCCAGGAGCTGGCGCAGCTGAAGCGGGGCCGGGTGCGGCTCGGCGCGACGCCCAGCCTGTGCACGGGGCTCCTCCCGGACGTGCTGCGGACCTTCCACGACCTGCACCCGGGGATCGAGCTCCTGATCGAGGAGGGCGGCTCGCACGATCTCGTACGGGAGCTGGCGCGCGGGGCGCTCGACCTGGCCCTGGTCGTCCTCCCGCTGCCCTCCCCGTCCCCCGCCCTGACGACCGTCGAGCTGCTCAGGGAGGACCTGGTGGTGGTCTCGGCGGCCTCGGAACCGGCCCCGCGCCGGCCCGTGCGGATCAAGGACCTGCGGGACCAGCCGCTCGTGATGTTCCGGCACGGCTACGACCTGCGGGAACTGACGGTGGCGGCGTGCCGCGCGGAGGGCTTCGAGCCCACCTTCACCGTGGAGGGCGGGGAGCTGGACGCGGTGCTCGGCTTCGTACGGGCCGGGCTGGGGCTCGCGGTGGTGCCGGCGATGGTCGCGGGGCGCGCGGGCCGGGACCTGCGGGTGACGGCCCTCGCGCGGCCGGGCCTGCGGCGGACGATCGCCCTGGCGCACCGGAGCGACGTGGCGCCGCCGCGAGCGGCCCGCGAACTCCAGCGCCTGCTCCTGCGCCGCCGCACGCCCTGACACCGGGAGGGGACGCGCGGCGGCCCGCCGCCGGTCCGTGGTGGCAGTCGTCCCCGCCGGGGCGACGGGAGACTCCTGTCGTCCCGCCGGGGCGACGGCACGCGACGGGCGTGCGCGAAGGCCCACGTCAGGGGCCGCGGGAGCTACACCGCGTCCGCCAGGAGCAGGGAGTGGATCCGGTCCGGGGCGCCGGGGCGGGCGTAGTACCAGCCCTGTGCCGTGTCGCAGCCGAGCTCGCGGAGCTGACGGGCCTGGGTGCCCGTCTCCACGCCCTCGACCGTGACCGCCAGCTCCAGGCTGTGCGCCAGGGAGACGATCCCCTCGACGATCTTGAGGTCGACGGGGTCCACCGGGTGCTGCTGCATGCCCCGGGTGAACGACCGGTCGAGCTTCAGGACGCTCACCGGGAGCCGCCGCAGGTTCGCCAGGTTCGAGTAGCCGGTGCCGAAGTCGTCGAGGGCGATGTCCACGCCCATCTCGGCGAGCTGTCGCAGCGGCTTCAGCAGGTCCTCGTCGGCGCCGATCAGGGCCGACTCGGTGAGCTCCAGGCAGAGCGCGCCGGGTTCCAGCCCGGAGCGCTCCAGGACGTCGACCGTGTCGGCGACCAGGCGCGGGTGGTGGAGCTGCGTCGGGGAGAGGTTGACGTTGATCCGCAGCGGGCCGCCGTCGGAGTGACGGGTCTGCCAGAAGCGGGCCTGGCGCACCGCCTCCTGGAGCACCCAGCGGCCGAGCGGCACGATGAGTCCGGTGTCCTCGGCGAGCGGGATGAAGCGGTCCGGGCCGAGCACCCCGTGCTGCGGGTGGCACCAGCGGACCAGGGCCTCCGCGCCGTGCACGCTGCCGTCGCCGAGGTGGACGAGCGGCTGGTACTCGATGAAGAACTCGCCGCGCTCCAGGGCGGCCGGCAGGGCGGTGGTCAGCCCGTGGCGGGTGATGGCGCGGGCGTCGGCCTCGGGGTCGGCGAGTTCGAAGCGGTTGCCGCCCGCCGACTTCGCCCGGTACATGGTGATGTCGGCGCTGCGGAGCACCTCGGCGGGGGTCCGCTCCCCCGCGGGGCCCTCGACGACGCCGAGGCTGCCGCGGACGGTGAGTTCGCGGCCGTCGATGCGGAGCGGGGTGGCGAGGGCGGCGAGGATGCGGTCGGCGAGTTCGGTGACCTCCCGCTCGCCGCCGGGGGCGGTGGTGAGGGCGACGAACTCGTCGCCGCCGAGCCGGGCCACCATCTCGCCGCCGCCGGTGACGCAGCTCTGCAACCGGTCGGCGACCTCGACGAGGAGCCGGTCGCCGGTGGAGTGGCCGAGGCTGTCGTTGATGACCTTGAAGCCGTCGAGGTCCAGGTAGCAGAGGCCGAAGCGGGCGTTGTCGCCGGGGGCGAGCGCCTTCTCGAGGCGCTCGAAGAACAGGGTCCGGTTGGGCAGTCCGGTGAGCGCGTCGTGGGTGGCCTCGTACCGCAGGCGCAGATGGAGCAGGCGCCGTTCGGTGGTGTCCTCCAGGAGGGCCAGCTGGTACTGGGGGTTGCCCTCCGCGTCGCGGAGCAGCGAGACGGTGAGGTTGGTCCACAGAACCGTTCCGTCACCGCGGTAGTACGGCTTCTCGACGCGGTAGTGCTCGCGCTCGCCGCGGACCAGCTCCTCGTACAGCTTCCAGACGTGCGGGCCGTCCTCCGGGTGCACCCACTCGCTGACCTTCCGGCTGCGCACCCGGCCCTCCATCCCGCCGAACATGCGGGTGAGGGTCTCGTTGACCTCCAGGACGTTGCCGTCGAGGTCGGCGATGCCGATGCCGACGGCGGCCCCGTCGAAGACGGCGCGGAAGCGGCTCTCGGTGGCGTGCAGCGCTATCTCGGCGGCGCTGCGGGCGGCGAGGGCGGAGCGGGCGATGGCCTCCTGCTCGGCGCGGGTCCGCTCGCGCAGGGCCTGAGCGTAGCCGGCGGCCATGGCGTGCTGGAGCCGGGCGCAGCGGGCGCGCAGTTCCTCGGCAGGGAGGTCCGACTCGGTGCCGCAGTAGAGCACCAGGTACGAGTCGACGACGCCGAGGCTGCGGCCGAGCGCGTCCGGGTCGGTGCAGTGCGCGGCGACGAGCTCCGCGCCGGTGCGCTGCGCGGGTGCCGTGTCGAAGGGGCGGGCGTGCAGGGCGTCGTACAGGGTGCGGGCCAGCGGCAGCAGGTGGCCCTCGAACTCGGTGCGGGTCAGCGAGGTGGCCGTCACCGGGAAGATCGCCCGGCTCCAGATGGTGACGAACCGCCTGAGTCTGTCCTCCGGGCCGTCGGCTTCGGCGCCGGTCGGCTGCGACGGGACCTTCACGCCTTGCGCCCCACCCCTGCGAACCCGGAGAAGGCGTACGGATCCTCCTCCTCGGCCGGGCTCTCCGGCCGCCACAGCGGCATCGGGACGAGCCCGGGCTCGATCAGTCCGGTGCCCTCGAAGAAGCGGGTGATCTCCTCGCCCGACCGCATCACCAGGGGGTTGCGGATCGTGCGGTAGACGCCGACGGTCCCGCCGGCCTGCTCCTCGGAGAGCGGGATGTTCTCGTACGAGGCGTGGGTGAGGATGACCAGGCTGCCGGGGGCGAGGGCGTCGATCAGCTCGGCGACGGCCTCGTACGGACGGTCCTGGTCCTCCAGGAAGTGCAGCACGGCGACGAGGAGCAGGGCCACCGGCCGCTCCAGGTCGAGGAGTCGGGTCACCTCGGGGCTGTACAGGATGTCGGCCGGCTTGCGCAGGTCGGCGGCGAGGACGGCCGCGCCGTCGTCGCCCTCCAGGACGGCGCGGCTGTGGGCCACGGCGACGGGGTCGTGGTCGACGTAGACGACCCGGGCGGCGGGGTCGGCCGCGCGGGCGACCTCGTGCACGTTCCCGAAGGTCGGTATGCCGGAGCCGATGTCGAGGAACTGGGTGACGTCGTTGTCGACGGCGTAGCGGACGGCGCGCCGCATGAAGGCGCGGTTCGCCTGCATGGCCTTGGGCAGGCCGGGCATGAACTCCATGGCCTTGCGGGCCGCTTCCCGGTCCACTTCGAAATTGTGCGAGCCGCCCAGATAGAAGTCGTACATTCGGGACACGCTCGGCACCGAGATGTCGATACCGGGCGGAGCCCAGGCGGGACGCTCCATCAATGTCTCCAACAAGTCGCCACGGGGATGCGGCCATGTGTTCGCGGCCGGTGTTCGAGGTGAGGCTACTGATCGCCCGCCGGGAGAGCGAGTAGAAACGGAAATTCGCGGTCCGTTCTTGGTCACACGCCATTGGCACGTGCTCGTGAAACGCAGACTTCACGCCTTCAGGCCGTGCATATTCACGTGCATCTGAGCGTGCGTCGGCTCCCGGGACGGTGCCGGTCGCGCCCGGCGGAGCGCCAGGCCCCGCCCGTACCTCGGCTGTTGCCGCTCCCGGGCCCGGGTCGCCGGTGCAGGATGCCCTGCCGGCCGGGCCGTCCGACAGGGCGACAACCGGACAGTTCTTGGCCGAGAGGCCTGAACGTGTCCCTTCGGCCACCCGTCCGGAATCATCACGTACGGCAATACCGGGCATTGTGCCGAATCCGGCTCCGACATCCGGCGAAACGTCAAGCCCGCACATCCGGAGATCCCCTCCATCCGGCGAATCCCACGGGATTCCGCCCCGGCGCGGCGCCGTTGTGATCAAGCTCGACGGCGTGTCTCTGTACGGATCACTCCTCGCGCGGCCGCTGGCGGCCCTCGGACTCGTGTGGCTGCTCGCCGCACCGGTGCCCGCCGCCGCCGACGCCTGCGCCTACGCCTCGACCGACTCGGGCGGTTCGCAGATCGCGGTGGCCGTCGCCGGCTCGGGCCACCACGACGACGGCGACCACGGCGACGGCGGCGGGAAGGGCCACGGAAAGGGCGGGGGCCACGGTCACCACGGCGGCGGAAAGGGGCACGGGCACCACCACCCGAAGCCCTGCCACCCCGAACCGCCCCCGCCGTGCCCGTCCCCCACCCCGACGCCGACGCCGACGCCCACCCCGACGCCCACCCCGACTCCGACGCCCACTCCGACGCCCGAGCCCCCGTCGCCCTCGCCGTCCCCGACGCCCACCCCGCCGCCACCGAAGCCGAAGCCGCCCCGACCCGAGCCGCCGCGCCAGGTGCCGGAGCCGCCGGCCGTCCGGCCCGCGCCCCGCCCGGATCCGCCGTCCCCCGCCCCCGTCCCCACCAGGCCGCCGGGGCCCGCCCCCGCTCCGCCGCCTCCCCCGTCCCCGTCCCCGTCCCCGTCCCCGACGCCCACCCTGCGGCCCCGGCCGGCGGCCCCCTCGCCCGTGGCGCTGCCGCACTACCGCCAGGCGGCCCGGGCCCAGAAGAAGGGCGGCACCTCCGTCGTCACCGCGACGCTGATGATCACCGCACCCGCCGTGCTCGCGACGGCGATCCTGCGCCCCCGGTCCAAGTGACCCCGCACCCCGTCGACGTGCGGCGCCCTTCGGGCCCCGTCGGCCCCGCCGTCCCACCGACCCTCTGAATCCCGCCGGAGGAATCCATGTCCGATTGGCTCGTTCTCTCCCTCGCGATGGCCGCCGCCTGCGCCGTCGTGCTCACCATCGTCGTCATCAACAACCGTCGCCTCCCCGAGGACGACGATCCCAACGAGACCCCCGACGTCATCGAGTACATGACGATGATGATCGGCGTGATCTACGCGATCGTGCTCGGTCTGGCCATCGCCGGCGTCTGGGAGGCCCGGGGGGCCGCCCAGGAGACCGTCCGGCAGGAGGCACAGGCGATGCACGAGATCTCGGCGCGCGCCGAGGTGTACCCGCCGGAGGTCCGCTCCCGGATCCGCGCCGACGTCGACGCGTACGTCTCGTACGTGGTCCACGACGAGTGGCGGTACATGGCCGACAAGGGGGAGCTCAGCGAGGAGGGGACCGCGCTCCTGGAGCGGGTGCGGCGCAGCGTCACCGACTACCAGCCGGCCAACGACTTCGAGGGGCAGGCCTACCAGCCCCTGGTGGACCAGGTGGCCGCCGCCGACGACGCCCGGGGCGCGCGCGGACAGAACGCGGGGCCGACCATGCCGGGGGTGGTCTGGTTCGGTCTCATCATCGGCGCCCTGGTGACGGTCGGCCTGATCTTCACGCTACAGATCCGCAGGACCGGCCGGGAGCTGCTGCTCGCCGGCCTCTTCAGCGTCCTGATCGCCTTCCTGCTGTTCCTCATCTGGGACTTCGACGCGCCGTTCGGCCGGGGCATCGCCGCCACCGCCGCGCCGTTCACCGACCTGTTCCCGCAGATCACACGGTGAGCCGCCGCTCGCGAGTGGGCCACCCGGGGGACATCGGTGCCCCATTCGCACGTCTGGGATCGCGGCTGTGGTAGAGCGCTCCTAGCGTTTCGGGCATCGAGGTGCGTGCCCTTCGCGGGAACCCCCTTCCGCGGCCGCGCCTCGGGACCCGGAGGATTCACCATGCGCGCGATACGTGCCGCGTCCACTGCCCTGCTGGGGGCGGCCGCCCTCGCCCTGGCCGCCCCCGCCGCCCTCGCGGCGGACGGTGTCCCCGCGCCCGGCGCGCGGGCGCCCGGGGCCAAGGCACCGGGCGATTTCCTCGTGTCGCCCGCGGTCGTCGCCCCGGGCGGCCGGGTGACGCTCAGCGCCCCCGGCTGCGCCAGCACGGCGAGGGCCTCGGCGGGCATCTTCGACACCGCGACCATCGCACCGGGCGCGTCGGTGACCGCCACCGTGGACGCGGACGCCAAGCGCGGCGCCGTGTACACGGTCCTCTTCAACTGCACGGGCGGCGTGCAGGACACCGTCGCCCTGACGATCAGCGGCTCCCCCAGCGCCACCCCGACCATCAGCGCCACGATCCTCACGCCCCCGCGCGGGGTGCAGGGCGGTCTCGGCGGCTCGATGGCGCCGAGCACCACCGAGGTGGCCGTCGGCGGGGTCCTGGCCGTGACCGCGGTCTCCGGCGCCGCCTTCTACGCGATCCGCCGCCGCGCCGGTGCCGGCCGGCGTCACTGAACGGGCGTCGCGACCGCGCCCGGAGCGGTGTCCGGCGACCCCGCGGACGCCCGTCGCCCCCGGGTCCCTGGGGACTCGGGGGCGACGGGCACAGCGGGCCGACCGGGAGGTTCGGCCGCTCAGACTCCCGCGCCGGTCACGCGACGGCGACGGGCGATGAAGAGACCCCCGCCGAGCGCGGCGGCGGCGACCAGCGAACCGCCGACCGCCATCTCCGTGGAGCTCGGGGCCATCGAGCCGCCGAGACCGCCCTGCGCGCCCTGGCCGGCGAGCACGCGGAACGGCTGGGTGAGGGTGCGGCCGTTGCACTGGACGGCCAGGTTGTACTGGCCGGGCGTGGCGTTGTCGAAGATGCGCGGGGTGGCCGTGGAGACGCCGTTGCCGGCGGCGGGGAGCCTGGTCGTCGCGAAGGCGTTCGAGGTGACCGTGCCGCCGGAGCAGCCCCGGACGGTGACCGTGAGGATCGCGCCCTGGTGGACGGCGAAGGGGGACACGGAGACGCCGTTGGAGCCGTCGCCGCCCCGCTCGGTCTGGGAAGCGCTGTCGGTCACGCCGCTGGGCCCGTGGGTGGCGGTGGCGAGGGGGGCCGCGAGTCCGAGCGCCGCGAACGCGGTCGCCGTCACCGCCAGAGTGCGTGCAGCACGCATGGTTGAACCTCCTGTGGAAGACGCCCCAGAGCGGTGCTCCGGGAGATTCGACGAGTACGCCTTCCATGACGAACCATCACAAGCCGGTGCGAGCCGTGCATGTCGGCACTGGGCCACCCCGGTGAGGCGACACGCCGGGAGCGCGACCCCCTGAGGCGAGGGAAGCGCAGGTCACAGCCGTACGGGATGCTTATCTGACGATGACTCGGATGGGTCAGCCCCGTCGTCACCCGGCTGCCCGCCGCCGCCTGCCCGGGCGCGCTCTCCCGCGCCCGCGTCCGGGCCGGGTCGTGCCCGGGTCGCCGCGGCGCCTCGCGCGCCGGCTCCGGCGCACCCCGCTCCGGGGCCCGGACACCCTTCCGGCCGCGGGCCCCACCCGTTCGCGCCGTCCGGCGCGACGGTCCTCGCCGCCGCACTTACCGTTCTGACGACGCCGAGAAGGGAGAACCATGCCCCCGAAGGACTTCCGCGTCTTCCCGCGCAGGAGACGCCAACCCTGGGGCGTCCTGGCCCTCGCCATGCTGTCCGGACTCGCGATGATGCGCAACGGGGTGGACGTCGCCCTCGGGCCGCCCCAACCCGCCGCCGCCGCGCGGCCGGTGGGGCACCCGGTGACCCCGACGCCGCCCGCCGCGAACGCGGGCCTGGAGCCGCTGCCCTTCGCACCGGCCTCCCGGATCAAGATCCCGGCGATCCAGGTGGCCGCCCCCGTCATGGACGTGGGCCTGGACTCGGACGACTGGGTGGCGGCGCCGCCCCCGGAGGACCCCAACCTCGCCGGCTGGTACCAGAACGGCATCGCACCCGGCCAGCGCGGCACGTCCGTCATCGTCGGCCACGTCGACAACGCGAAGGGGCCGGCGGTCTTCTACGGCCTGGGGTCCTTGCAGAAGGGCCAGCACATCGAGGTCGAGCGGTACGACGGCCGGGTCGCGGTCTTCGAGATCTACGGCATCGAGGTGTACGCCAAGGACAACTTCCCCGGCGTGCAGGTCTACGCCGACAACGGCGAGCCGGAACTGCGGGTGATCACCTGCGGCGGCGGCTACACGCGCCAGCGCGGTTACGACGGGAACGTCGTGGTCTACGCGCGCATGGTCGGCTCGCGCTAGCCGCACGCGCGCGAAGGGCCCCGGCACTCGAAGTGCCGGGGCCCTCCCGTGCCTTCGCGCCCCTTCCGCGCGCCTCACCCGGCTCCCCGCGCCGGTGCGTCAGCGTCGGGGGACGGTCATCCGGTAGCCCGCGTCGAGGAGTTCGGGCAGGTAGCGGCGGAGCGCGGCCACGCTCTGGGAGCGGTCGCCGCCCGCGTCGTGGGAGAGGACGACGACGCCGGGCGCGGCCCCGTCCAGGACCCTGCGGACGATGGGTCCGGTGCCGGGCTCCGTCCAGTCGAGCGTGTCGACGGTCCAGGCGAGCGGCTCCATGCCGAGTTCGGCGCCGATCTCGAAGGAGTGCCGGTTCCAGGCGCCGTAGGGCGCGCGGTACCAGAGCGGTGCCGTGCCGAGGGCCCGCTCGACGACCTCGCTCGTGGAGCCGAGCTCGTCGCGGATCCGGGAGGGCTTGAGCTTGGGGATGAGGGGGTGGGACCAGGTGTGGTTGCCGACGACGTGGCCGTCGGCGTCCATCTCCCGCAGCAGGTCCTGGTTGTCGACGGCCATCTCGCCGCAGACGAAGAACATCGCCCGGCAGTCGTAGCGGCGCAGGGTCTCCAGGATGCCGGGCGTGTAGCGGGGGTCGGGACCGTCGTCGAAGGTCAGCACCATCGACCGGCCGACCCCGGACATGCTGAGGAAGGGCCGCTGCCGCACCGGCGGGACCGCCCGCCGGAAGGCGGGCGGCGCGTACGCGGTCATGGGCTGGAGCCGGTACGCGGACGGGTTCAGGCGGGCGGCCCGGGCCTGCGGACCCGCGGCGGGGCCCGCGGCGGGCGCGTCGCGGGGTGCGGCGGCGCCTCCGGCCGGGTCGGGCGTGGCGAACCGGTCGGCGGCGAGGACGCCGACGGTGGCGGTGGCCCCGAGGGCCGCGGCGAGGCGCAGTACCGCCCGGCGCCCGTGAGGCATCTGATCCTTTTTCATGACCAATGGTTCGTACGGGCGAGCTTCCGCGCAGCTCAGCGACACCGGCCCCCCGTCCGAAAGCACCCGATGAGCCGATAGCCTCGCCGGGTGAGCGAACAGCAGCCCGGTCGGTTCGAACGCGGTACCGACGGCCCCAAAGTGATCATGGCGGGGGTCGACGGCTCCGCCTCCTCCCTGCGCGCCGTCGCCTACGCGGCCGGGCTCGCCCGGCGGCAGAACGCGCTGCTCGCGCTCGTGTACGTGCAGCCGGTGATCCCGGCGGGTGCCGCGCTGGGCGTTCCGGTGAGCGGGACGACCGAGGAGATCGCCGAAGAGCTGGTCCGGGAGATCCGGGCGTCCGCCGAGCGGGTCAAGGACCTGTGGCGGATCCGGTGGGAGTTCCACACCTTCCGGGGCGACGCCTACGCGGGTCTGGTCCAGGCGGCGGACGAACTGACGGCGGACGCCGTGGTGGTGGGCGCCTCCGAGTCGGCGGGCCACCGCTTCGTCGGCTCGGTCGCGGTCCGCCTGGTGAAGGCGGGCCGCTGGCCGGTCACCGTCGTGCCGTGACCGGCCGGGCGCGCCCGCGCCCCGATACCCGGCCCCCGTGACCTCCCGGCGTCCGCCCGGAGTGCGGGGGGGGCGCCCGGCCGGAACGGACGCGGGCCCCCCTCCCGACCGCTCGCCGTGCCATTCGCCGCTCGGCGCGGACCGTTCGTCGCAGACCGCCGTCCGTTCCCTGTCCTCCGCCGTCCGGATGCGTTCGGATACGCCCCGGACGACGAGGCACGGGAGAGGCGGGCGGCATGACCACGGCGGCAGCGACGACGACCGACGAGCGGACCCTGGAGGAGCTCCAGCGGGACCACGGCCCCGCGCTGCTCTCCTTCCTGCTCGGCCTGACCCACGGGGACCGGCAGCGGGCCGAGGACCTCGCCCAGGAGACGCTGGTACGGGCCTGGCTCCACCCCGAGGCGTTCGACGGCCCGTACGCCTCGATGCGCCCGTGGCTCTTCACGGTGGCCCGCCGCATCGCCATCGACGCCCGCCGCTCGCGCCTGGCCCGGCCCGCGGAGATCGGCGACGGCGTCCTCGCGGTGACGCCGGACCCGGCCGACGCCACCGCGTCCGCCGACGCCGCGCTCGACGTGCGGGCGGCCGTGCGCGGGCTGAGCCCCGAGCACCGCGCGGTGCTCGTCCGGCTCTACTTCCACGGCCTCACCGTCAACGAGGCCGCCGACGAACTCGGCATACCCGCCGGGACCGTCAAGTCCCGCTCGCACTACGCGCTGCGGCAGCTGGGGCGCTCCCTGCCCGGGTACCGGCCGCGCCGCGCGCCCGTTGCCCGGGCCCGCGCCGGGGCCGCACAATGACGCCGTGACGCTGACTCCCACCGCCGCCGCGCGGGTCCTCGCCGACAACGTCGCCCCCTGGGTGCTCGATCTGGGGCTCACGGTCGAGTCGATCGGATCCGCCGGCGGCCACGAGGCCGTGCTGCGGCTGCCCTGGTCGGACCGGCTCGCCCGGGAGGGCGGCGGCCTCTCCGGCCAGGCGCTGATGGCCGCCGCCGACACCGCGACGGTCATCGCGGTCGCCGCGGCCCGCGGCGGCTTCGTGCCGATGACCACCGTCCAGCAGTCCATCAGCTTCCAGCGCGCGGTGACCGGCGCCGACGTCCTCGTCCGCGCCCGGCTCACCAAGGCCGGCCGGCGGATGGCCTTCGCGGACATCACCATGACGGCCGACGGCGCCGAGGAGACCGCCGCCCACGCGACGGCGGTGTACGCGCTCCTCGGCTGAGCCCGCCCCTCCCCACCCTCCCGCCCCACCGCGCACCGGCAACCCCACCCGCACCGATCCGGCCGGGAAACGTATCCGAAACCGCTCGGGCGAGTTGAGCAAAGCGGGACCCGCGGGCGCCCTTCACGGAGGAGGCTCTCCCCCGGGCCCCTGACATCCGGGGCCCTCACGTCCGGGAGAAGGTGGGAGCGTTGCTGCCCGAGAGCACGAACGGCGCCGGCGGCACGAGCGGCGGCGGACTCGCCGTCCCGATGGCCTGGCTGTGCGCCGAGTTCCTGGCCGACGAGGTGCTGCGGGCCGCCGCGCTCGTGGCCCCCGGCTCGCTGGAGTACCGGGCGGGCCTCCAGGCCCTGGCCCTCACCGTCCACCTCGCCGGGGAGGCGGACGGTGCCGCCGGGCCCGGGGACGCCTGGTCCGCCCGCCGGGTCGACGCGTGGCTGCGGCACACCGCCCACGACCGGCCCTGGCCGCCCTGGGTCGAGGAGCGGCTCGCCGCGCGGACCGCGGAGAGCGGCGACGGACCGGACCTGGCGCTCGCCCGGACCGCCTGGCACCGGCTGCGGGACACCTGGATCCGCGCCGCCGACCTCGACGGCCGCGCCGGCTCCGAGGAGCCCGTCGACGAGACCGAGCAGATCTGGCTGCCCGCCTGGAAGCTGGGCCTCCCGCTGGCCCACCTGTCGCTGCACCTGCGCTGACTAGAGGGCCGAAGGGTGCACGCCCGGACGGTACTTGGGAATCCGTACCGTCACCTTCATCCCGGCCCCCACCCCGGTCTCGATGACCAGTCCGTGCTCCGCGCCGTACACCTGGCGCAGCCGCTCGTCCACGTTGGACAGGCCGATGCCGGAGCCCGCCGGGTGCTCGCCGCGCAGGACGGCGCGGAGCAGCTCCGGATCCATGCCGATGCCGTCGTCCTCGACCGTCACCACCGCCTCGGCGCCCGCGTCCCGGGCGGCGATCGTGACCCGGCAGCCCCGCTCCCGGTCCTGAAGGCCGTGCTTGACGGCGTTCTCCACGAGCGGCTGGAGGCACAGGAACGGCAGGGCCACCGGCAGCACCTCGGGCGCGATCTGGAGCGTCACCTTCAGACGGTCCCCGAACCGGGCCCCCGCGAGCGCCAGGTACTGCTCGACGGCGCGGAGTTCGTCGGCGAGCTGGGCGAACTCCCCGTGCCTGCGGAAGGAGTAGCGGGTGAAGTCGGCGAACTCCAGGAGCAGCTCCCGGGCCCGCTCGGGGTCGGTGCGCACGAAGGAGGCGATGGCGGCGAGGGAGTTGAAGATGAAGTGCGGCGAGATCTGGGCGCGCAGGGCCCGTATCTCGGCCTCCACGATCCGGGTGCGGGAGCGGTCCAGCTCGGCCAGCTCCAGCTGGACGGAGACCCAGCGGGCCACCTCGGTCGCGGCCCGCACGAGCACGGCCGACTCGCGGGAGCCGTAGGCGACGAGCGCGCCCAGGACCCCGTCCTCCCCGGTGAGCGGCGCGGTCACGGCCCAGCGCAGGGGGCACGCCGGGTCGGCGCAGCCGCTGTGGGCGGAGCGGCTGCGGCCGGTCTCCAGGGTCTCGGCGGCCTGCTGCGGCACGTGCGCGCGGTGGTGGTCCTCGCCGGGGCCGTCCCAGGCGAGGACCGCGCCCCGGTCGGTGAGGCAGAGCGCCTCGGTGCCGAGCAGCGAGCGGAGCGTGCGGGCGGCCTTGCGGGCGGTCTCCTCGGTGAGTCCGGCGCGCAGCGGGGGCGCGGCGAGCGAGGCGGTGTGGAGGGTGTGGAAGGTGGCCCGTTCGACGGGGGTGCCGAGGTCGGGGTCGGCGGCGGCGCGGCCGTCGCGCCGGGCGGCGAGGCGGCCGAGGACGAAGCCGGCGGCGAGCAGCACGGCGCCGGTAGCGGCTGCGGCGGCGAGGGCGATGCCGCTCATCGGCGGGCCTCCTGGGCGGGGACGGTGCCGGTGATCTCCTCCGGGAGGTGGAGCCGGGCGAGGAGGGCGGGGGTGCCGGGCGGGATCCGGCGGGGGGTGGCGAGGGAGACGAGGACCATCGTCAGGAACCCCAGGGGCACGGACCAGACGGCGGGCCAGGCCATCAGGGTGTGCGGCCAGCCCCCGGGGGCGAGTCCGGCCCGGGTCGCCATCACGGCCGCGAGGGCGGAGCCGCCGCCGAGCAGGAGTCCGGCCATGGCGCCGGGCGGGGTGAGCCGCCGCCACCAAATGCCGAGGACGAGCAGCGGGCAGAAGGACGAGGCGGACACCGCGAAGGCGAGGCCGACGGCGTCGGCGACCGGCACCTTGGAGGCCACCACCCCGACGCCCAGCGGGACGGCCGTGGCGAGCAGCGTCGCCAGGCGGAAGTGGCGGACGCCCCGGGAGGGCAGCACGTCCTGGGTCAGGACCCCGGCGACGGACATGGTGAGTCCGGAGGCGGTGGAGAGGAAGGCGGCGAAGGCGCCGCCGGCGAGGAGCGCGCCGAGGAGGTCGCCGAGGAGTCCGCCGAGGATCCGGTCGGGCAGCACGAGGACGGCGGCGTCGGCGGAGCCGGTGAGGGCGAGTTCGGGGGCGTAGACGCGGCCGAGGGCGCCGTACAGCGGTGGCAGCAGGTAGAACGCGCCGACGAGCCCGAGGACGACGAGGGTCGTGCGGCGGGCGGCGCGGCCGTGGGGGCTGGTGTAGAAGCGGACGGCGACGTGCGGCAGGCCCATGGTGCCGAGGAAGGTCGCGAGGATCAGTCCGTACGTGGCGTACAGCTGGTGTCCGTCACGGCCACCGGCCAGCGGCTGGGACCAGCCGAGCGGGTCCGCCCCGGTGGCGGCCCGCTCGGGCAGCGCGCTGCCGGGCGCGAAGGAGAGTGTGGTGCCGCCCCGGACGAGGTGGGTGCCGGGGGCGAGCGTGACGGTCCGGCCGGTGTGCGCGACCGCGTCGACGCGGCCGGTGACGGTCACCCTGAGCGGCTCGTCGAGCCCGATCCGTACCGTGTCGGCGACTTCGACCACGGTGTGGCCGCGGAGCACGGCGGGGGCGTCGAAGCGGGCCGGGGGCGCCCCGTCCCCGTACCAGGCGGCGAGCAGGAAGAGGACCGGCACGAGCAGGGCGGTGAGCTTCAGCCAGTACTGGAAGGCCTGGACGAAGGTGATGCTGCGCATGCCTCCGGCGGCGACGGTGCCGGTGACGACGAGGGCGACGAGCAGCCCGCCGACCCAGTCGGGGGCGCCGGTGAGGATCTCCAGGGTGAGTCCGGCGCCCTGGAGCTGCGGCAGCAGGTACAGCCAGCCGATGCCGACGACGAAGAGGCTGGCGAGCCGCCGGGCCTGGGGGGATTCGAGGCGGGCCTCGGCGAAGTCGGAGAGGGTGTACGCCCCGGAGCGGCGCAGCGGGGCGGCGACCAGGACGAGCAGCACGAGGTATCCGGCGGTGTAGCCGACGGGGTACCAGAGCATGGCGGGGCCCTGGACGAGGACGAGTCCCGCGATGCCGAGGAAGGAGGCGGCGGAGAGGTACTCGCCGCTGATGGCGGCGGCGTTGAGGCCCGGCCGGACGGTCCGCGAGGCGACGTAGAAGTCGGAGGTCGTGCGGGAGATCCGCAGGCCGAGGGCGCCGATGAGGACGGTGGCGAGGACGACGGCGGTGACGGCGGCGACCGCGTAGGCCTGGTTCATGCGGGGGTGCGCACCGTCCTCAGCGCTCCACGAGGCCGGTGAAGTCGCGCTCGTTGCGCTCGGCCCTGCGGACGTACCAGTGGGCGATGACCCAGACGACCGGGTACACGCCGAAGCCGAGGGTGCCCCAGACGAGCGCCTCGGGCGCGGGCAGCGCGAGCAGCAGCGGCAGCGAGCCGACGAGCAGGGCGAGGGCGCCGAGCGCGGTGAGGGCGGCGCGGAGCTGGCTGCGCATCAGGGAGCGGACGTAGGTGTGGCCGAGGGTGGTCTGCTCGTCGATCTCGGAGCGGGCCGGCGGGTGGGCGGGGCGCCGCCCGGCGGGCGCGGGCACGGCTCCCGGGCCGTGGGCGGAGGCGTAGGTGACGGTCTCGCGCCGGGGCCTGCGCGGGGGGTGGTGCTCCGGCATCGGCGTCCGCTCTCTGACTCGCTCGCTGGCTCGTGGAGTGTACGCAGAGCGGGTGCGGCACGGGTAGGGGTCCGCGGGTCAGCCGCCCGCGCGCCGCATGAGGAGGTCCCGCAGGTGGCGGGCGTGGCGGCGGCTCACGGCCAGGTCGGTGTCGCCGAGCCGGACGGAGGTGGCGCCGCCGTCCAGGCGGAGTTCGTCGACGCGGGCGAGGGCGACGAGGTGGCTGCGGTGGATGCGGACGAAGCCCCGGTCGGCCCACCGCTCCTCCAGGGTGGAGATGGGGATGCGGACGAGGTGGCTGCCGTGGTCGGTGTGGAGGCGGGCGTAGTCGCCGTGGGCCTCGACGTAGGCGATCTCGTCGACGGGCACGAAGCGGGTGACGCCGCCGAGTTCGACGGGGATCTGCTCGGGGACGGCCGGGGCGGCGGGCGCGGCGGTGGCGTGGACGAGTGCGTGGACGCGGCGGACGGCCTCGGCGAGCCGCTCGCGGCGGACCGGCTTGAGGACGTAGTCGACCGCCTTGAGGTCGAAGGCCTGGAGGGCGAAGCCCTCGTGGGCGGTGACGAAGACGAGGTGCGGGGGCCGGGCGAAGCCCGCGAGCAGCCGGGCCAGTTCGAGGCCGGTGAGGCCGGGCATGTGGATGTCGAGGAAGACGACGTCGACGGCCTCGTCCCCGTCGGGTCCGCCTTCCAGGGCCCGTCCGATCCTGCGCAGGGCGGCGGTGGCGTCCCCGGCGCCCTCGGCGGTCCGCACCCGGGGGTCGGCGCGCAGCAGGTAGAGCAGCTCGCCGAGGGCGGGCTCCTCGTCGTCGACGGCCAGGACGCGCAGCATGCGCGGGAGTCTATGTGAGGGGCCGGGGGGCTACTTGAGGAGCTTCGACATGCGGCGGTCGGCGAGGATCTTCCCCCCGGTCTGGCAGGTCGGACAGTACTGGAGGGCGGAGTCGCTGAAGGAGACCTCGCGGAGGGTGTCGCCGCAGACCGGACAGGGTTCGCCGGCCTTGCCGTGGACCCGCAGCCCGCTCTTCTTCTCCGCCTTGAGGCGGCCCGCGGCGAGGCCGTGGGAGCGCTCGACGGCCTCCCGGAGGGTGGTGCGCATCGCCGTGTAGAGGGCGGTGGTCTCCTCCGGGGTGAGGTTCTGGGTGGGTTTGAAGGGGGACATCCTGGCGGCGTGCAGGATCTCGTCGCTGTAGGCGTTCCCGATGCCGGCGAGGAGGCTCTGGTCGCGCAGGGCGCCCTTGATCTGGCGGTGCTCCCCGGCGAGCAGGGCGGCGAACTCCGCGGGCCCGAAGTCCTCGGCGAGCGGGTCGGGGCCGAGCCGGGCCACGCCCGGGACCTCCTGGGGGTCGTGGACCAGGTGGACGGCGAGGCGTTTGGTGGTGCCCGCCTCGGTGAGGTCGAAGCCGTCGCCCCCGGTGAGGGCGGTGCGCAGCGCCAGCGGGCCCCGGCCGGGCTTCGGCGGGCCGGAGGGCAGCGGGTCCTGCCAGCGGAGCCAGCCCGCGCGGGCCAGGTGGACCAGCAGGTGGAGTTCGCCCGCCGTGCCGCTGGTCGTGAGGTCGAGGAACTTCCCGTGCCGGCCGACCGCGGTGACCTCGGCGCCCTCCACGGCGCTCAGGGGCGGGTCGTACGTCTTGAGGACGCTGATCGCGACGGGCAGGACGCGGGCGATCTCCTTGCCGACCAGGTGTGTGTCGAGGAAGGCGCGGAGCGCTTCCACCTCGGGGAGTTCGGGCATGGTTCCACCCTGCCGCAGAGGGGATGGGGGCGCGCGCCGGGCGGGGGGGCGGGGTGTCTGGTCGGGCGGCGGGCGGGGGCTTGCGCCGGGCGGCGGGCGAGGGCGTGCCCGGCCCCCCGCCCGGGGTGGGTCCGTCCCGGTGCTACGCGCGCGTCGTGGTGTCCGGCGGGTCGAGCAGGTCGAGTTCGGCGGCGAGGGCGGCGGCCAGGGCGTCGAGGTCGGGGACGGCCGCGCCGTCGGCGACGAGGCCGATGTGGACCCGGCCGTCGTACGGGGACATGGCGACGGCGAGGGACTGGCCGCGGGCGAGCGGGGCCATCGGGAAGAGGGCGCGCAGAGGGGCGCCGCCGAGGGAGAGCGCGGAGCGGGGCAGCGGCACCTGGGTGACGAGGACGTCGAAGAGGAGCCGGGCGGCGCCGGCCGCGAGCGGGGCGCCGAAGCGGTGGGCGAGCGGGTGCAGCTGGTCGGCGAGGAGGGCGACGGCGCCCGCTCCCCGGAAGGGTCCCGCGGCCTTGTTGCGGTCCATGGCGGCCCGTACGGCGGCGAGCCGGGCGTCCGGGTCCGGTTCGGTGACGGGCAGGTCGAGGAGGTAGCCGGAGAGGCTGTTCCCGGGTCCGGCCGGGCCGCCGGGGCGGCGCCGGGAGACGGGGACGAGGGCGCGGGGGTCGACACCGGGGAGCGGTCTGCCCCGGCCGTCGAACCAGCGGCGCAGGGCACCGGCGACGAGGGCGAGGAGGACGTCGTTGGCGGTGCCGCCGGTGCTGCGGCGGATGCGGTGGACGCGGTCGAGCGGCAGGCTCGCGGTGGCGACCCGGCGGGTGCCGCTGGGCTCGGCGGCGAGCGGGGTGCCGGGGCGCGCTTCGAGGCGGCCGGCCCGGGCGACGGAGGAGCCGACGACCGAGGCGCCGACCTCGACGGCCCGGCCGAGGTCGCCGAGGCGGTCCCGGGCGATGCCGAGGAGGCGGCCGGGGCCGGGGAGCCAGGAGCGCGGCGGGACGGGGTGGGGGCGGCCCACGGGGCGCCGGCCGGCGGCGATCTCGTCGAAGATCCCGGCGCCGATGGCGACGGCCCGCATCCCGTCGGCGAGGGCGTGGTGGAGTTTGACGAGGACCGCGAAGGAGCCGTCGGGGGCACCGCTGAGCAGGTACATCTCCCAGGGCGGCAGGCCTCGGGCGACGGGCCGTTCCATGAGTTCCGCGGCGAGCCGGGCGGTCTCGGCGGGGAAGTCCTCGCCGGGGAGGGTGATCTCGCGGACGTGCCGGCGCACGTCGAAGTCGGGGTCGGCGGCCCACGCGGCGCCGCCGACGGGGAACAGGACGTCGCGGACGCGCATCCGGAGCCGGGGGACGGCGGCGGCGCGGCGGGCGAGCAGGTCCAGGACGTCGGGGGGCTGCTGCCGGGCGGTGGGGGGCGGGGGTCCGAAGTGGGCGAGGGCCCCGAGGTGCAAGGGGTGCTCGGTGGATTCGAGGTGCCAGAAGGCCAGGTCCAGGGGTGCCAGTAGCTCGGTGCTCACGGTGTCCTCTTGTCCTGCGGTGTCCTGCCGGGGCCTCTGCGGAGAGGCGGGGGGGCAGGTCAGCGGAGAGGCGGGTGGGGGGAGTCAGCGGAGAGGCGGGTGGGGGCAGCGGAGAGGCGGTGGGGGGAAGTCAATCGCGTACCGTCAGTTACGGTCAAGTACGATCAGTTCACGCTCGGTTAACACGTTCAACGCTCCATGGCGAACTCGCACCACACACACTTGCCGCCGCCCCGTGATTCCACGCCCCACGTGTCCGAGAGCCCGTCGACCAGGAGCAGCCCGCGCCCCGACACGCCCGCCTCCCCTGCCTCGCGGCGCCGGGGCAGGGCACTGGACCGGTCCTCCACCTCGACCCTCAGGCGCCGCGGGGGCCCGGTCAGCATCCGCAGGGTCACGATCGCCCCGCCGTCGGTGTGCATCAGGGCGTTGGTCATCAGCTCGTCCGCGACGAGCTCGATCTCGTCGGCGCGCTCCCCCGCGCCCCAGGCCCGGACGGCGGCCCGGATCATGTGCCGGGCCGAGCTCAGCGCCTCCGGGTCGTTCTGCGCCACGTGCTGCTGGAAGCGGCCGGTGCCCTGCGGGTGGTAGCTGCCGTGGCGGCGCAGCAGCAGGATCGCCACGTCGTCCTCGCCGCCCCGGTCGGCGACCACGTCGCACAGGTGGTCGGCGAGCTGCTGGAGGTCGGCGGGGCCGCGCCGGACCAGCGAGGAGAGCCACTGGAGCCCCTCGTCGAGGTCGGCTCCGGGCTTCTCCACCAGACCGTCGGTGTAGAGCATCAGGGTCTGGCCGGGGTCCAGCTCCAGGGTGGTCACCTGGTAGTCGAGGCGGCCGAACTCGGCCGAGAGCCCGAGCGGCAGTCCGCCCTCGACGGGGAGCCGGCGGCAGCGGCCGTCGACGTCCCTGACCATCGGGTCGACGTGCCCGGCGCGCACCACCTGGACGACGCCGGTGGCGAGGTCGACCTCCGCGTAGGTGCAGGTGGCGAACCGTTCCGTGTCGAGCTCGTGGAGGAAGACGGAGGCCCGGGCCATGACCGTCGCGGGCGGGTGCCCCTCGGCGGCGTAGGCGCGCAGCACGATCCGCAGCTGTCCCATGACGGCCGCCGCGTGGGTGTCGTGGCCCTGCACGTCGCCGATGACGGCGCCGACCCGCCCGCCGGGCAGCGCGATGACGTCGTACCAGTCGCCGCCGATGTCCCGTCCGAGGCGGGCGGAGCGGTAGCGGACGGCCGTCTGGGCGCCCGGCACCTCGGGGATCCGGCGGGGCAGCATGGCCTGCTGGAGCCCCTCGGCGAGGTCGTGCTCCTGTTCGTAGAGCATGGCCCGCTGGAGGCTCTGGGCGATGCTGCTGCCGAGGGCGACGAGCAGGGTCCGCTCGTCCTCGCTGAAGCCGGTCCTGTCGCTGTAGAGCAGGCCGAGCGCGCCGATGGGCCGGGCCTGGGCGATGAGCGGGAGGTAGGCGGCGGCGGTGATCCCGAGGCCGCTGATGTGCGGCCAGAGCACCGGGAACGACTCGGCGAAGTCCCGGGGCGAGACGATGAACCGGGGGCGCAGGGTCCGGACGACCTCGCTCATCGGGTAGGGCTCGTCCACCCGGGTGAACCGGGTGCCCGGCACGAACGCGCCCTCGGGTCCCTCGGCGACCAGATGGATGCGGCCGGACTCCAGGAGCCCCATCACGAGACTGGCGGCGCCGAAGTGTTCGAGCGCGTGCGAGTCGTTGAGGAGGTCGATGACGTCCTGGACGGTCCGGGCGTACGCGAGGGCCGCCGCGGTGCCTTCGACGACGCCGGCGCGCCGGCGCCGGCCCTCGTCGAGGCCGAGCCGGGCGGCGGACTCGGTGAGCTCGTGGGTGGCGTCGCGCACGATGCCGATGATGCGGACGGGGCGGCCCGAGTCGTCCCGGTGGACGAGGCCCTGGGTGTGGGTCCACTGGAGGCCGCCGTCCCGGCGGCGGATGCGGAAGTACGCGCCGTACTGCTCGCTGCCGTCCTTGAGGGCCTGCGCCACCAGGGTGTCGAGCAGGGTGCCCTCGTCCGGCAGCACCCGGGGGGCGAGGCTCTCGGGCCGTCCGTCGTACTCGTCGGGGCGCAGGCCGAAGACCTCGAGGGCGGCCGCGTCCATGGTCATGGTCCCCGCGACGAGGTCCCAGTCGAAGCCGCCCATCCGGAAGGCGGAGCCGTAGTCGGCGAGGATCCGCGTCGCGGATCCCGGCTCCACGGGCGCACGCTCCGGCCGCGCGTCCGCCTCCCCGCCGCCGCTGCCCGCAGTCATGGGGCCACGCTAGGCGCAGCCCCGCCCGGGCGCACCAGGAAGATCCCTCTCACCCCTGGAACGTCTCCGGCTGGTCGGGAACCGCCCCGGCCGGGAAGAGCTCGTCGGGCGGCTGCTGCCCGTCGGGCTCGGAGGGCTCGGCGAAGGGGTCGGGGAGGGGCTCGTCGTACGGGTCGGGGGCCGGCTCCGTGTCCGGGTCGGGCGCCGTCGGCAGGGGGGCCGTCGGGTCGGTCCCGGTGCCGCCGGTCCCGGACGGGTCGGGGACGTCGGGGTGCGGGGTGGCGGGGGCGGGCCGGGCGGGATCCGGGGTGGTGGGCTCCGGCGGCACGGGGGCCGGGGAGTCGGGGTGGCCGGGGCCGCTGGGGTCGGGGGTGCCGGAGCCGGTGAGGGCGCAGGTGTCGGGGTCGCAGGCGGGTGCCACGGCGGGCTCCCGGTCCTCGTCCCCGTCGCTGCCGGTCCGGCGCTCGATCCAGGTGCGGTCGGAGGTGTTCACGATGACCAGGCTGGTGACGACGGAGGCGGTGGGCTTCACGACGATCACCCGGTCGGGGTCGAAGCCGTCCCAGGGCTCGCCCTGGTGGACGCCGCCGGGGTCGGCCGAGGGGCTGCGGAGCGGGTTGCCGCAGGCGCAGCGGACGCGCGGGGCGCCGTACTGGTCGACGAGGACCGAGGTGCCGGTCTGCAGGACGGCCTGGTAGGCGTTCGCCCGGCCGTCGCGGTAGCCGTGGCCGGTGACGCGGGTGTCGGCGCGCAGGGCGACCGGGGTGAGCCCGCGGAGCCAGCTCGCGACGTTGGCCTCGGGGATGCCGGCGGCCTCGGCGAAGGCGCGGGCCTTGGTGCGGTCCGCCGCGAGGAGGGCGGCCTGCCGTTCGACGTCGCAGCTGCCGACGGCGCGCGTGCCGCCGTAGAGGCCGGGGGTGGAGCCGGTGACCTCGTGGGCCGGCGAGGGGCCGTCGTCCGGTCCCCGGTCCGGCGCGGCGGGGGCCGCGGTGTTCCGGACGGTGGAGTCGGTGAAGGGGTCGGGGCCGTGCGCGCCGAGCGGCTGGAGGAGGACGTCCTGGACGGGGGCGGCGGCCGGTTCGCCGGCCGCGCCCTCCCAGGCGGTGGAGCAGCCGGTGAGCAGCAGGGCGGGGACGAGCCCCGCGGCGGCGAGACCGGTTCGCCGCGTCCGGCGGAGGGTTGAGCGCACCTGGTTCTCCCGACTTCTCTCCTCCGGGCCCGGCGCCCGGTTGCGGCCAGTCCCTCATGTCTGTCGCAGCGCGTGAGGGCGCGCAAGCGGAGAGCGGCCGACCGGGTCGGCGGGGTCACCCCGGACATCGACTTGAACACGTTCAAGAAAGGTCCTACGCTCGACTCGTTGAACGCGTTCAAGTGGGGGTGGTGGCGTATGACCGTGCTGTCGGGCCTGGTGAGCTCCGTCGTGATGATCGGCATGTTCTGGGTCGTACCGACGGGACTCTCGCTCCTGGACGGCCCCCGGCCACCCGGCTGGGACGCGCTCCGGCGCGCCTGGCCCCTGCTCGCCGCCCCCGGGGCCCTCGCCCTGTGGCTGCCCCGGTCCGGCGCGGCGGCCGCGCTCGCCGGCGTCTACGCCCTCGGCACCCTGGCGCTGGCGCTCCAGGCCCCGGCGCGGCTGATGCTCACCCGCTCGCTGCGGCCCAGCGAGATCGCCGTCCTCTCCGCCCTGACGGCACCGTCCGTCGCCGGCCTGGCGCTCGTCGCCGAGCGGGCCTCGTACCCCCTCTTCGGCTTCGACCTCGACCTGCTCGCCCTGACCGTCCCGCACTTCCACTTCGCCGGCTTCGCCGCCGCGCTGGTCGCCGGACTCGTCAGCCGCGCCTCGGACGGGCCCGCCGCCCGCTGCGCCGCACTCAGCGTCCCGGCCGGCACCCTGCTCGTCCTGATCGGCTACTTCGTCGACGACTGGGCCGAGCTCGCCGGCGCCGTCGTCCTCACGACCGGGATGGCCGCGGTCGCCGTACTGACCCTGCGGGAGCGGCGCGAGCTCGCCGCCGACCCGCTCACCCGCGGCCTCCTCGCCGTCTCGGCCCTGGTCCTCCTCGTCACCATGCTGCTCGCGCTCAGCTGGGCGCTGGGCGAGGCGACCGGGCTTCCGCACCTCTCCCTGACCTGGACGGCCGCCACGCACGGCCTGGGCAACGCGCTCGGCTTCGCCGTCTGCGCCCTGCTCGCGCGGCACCGCCTCCGGGCGGACCGCACGGCCCCGTCCCCCACGAACCGCCCGCGAACGGAGCTCCCGGCATGACCCGCCTCACGCACACCCTCTCCCGCCCCGCCCGCCGCCGCGGCCTCACCTACCGCGAGGTCGGCGCGACCCGCACCCCGGACGCGCTCCCCGCCGGCTACCACCACCTCCGCCACAGCGCGGTCGTCGGCCACGGCCGCGCCGCGTTCGAGGCCGCCGGGGCGGCCGTCACCACCTGGGGGATGCACCGCGCGTCCGGGGCGCGCGTCCGCGCCGACGCCGCTCGCGCCTGGCCCGGCGTCCACCTGGAGGTGTCGCTGGGCGCGGGACCGCTGCGGCTCGGCGTCCCGTGCGCGGTGATCTGGACGGCGTACGAGAAGGACCGCGTCGGCTTCGCCTACGGCACCCTGACCGGGCACCCGGAGTGCGGCGAGGAGTCCTTCGTCGTGACCCTCGACCCCGACGGCACGGTCCGCTTCACCGTCACCGCCTTCAGCCGCCCCGCCACCTGGTACACCCGGCTCGCGGGGCCGCTGGTCCCCCGGCTCCAGCACGTGTACGCGCGCCACCTCGGCAGGATCCTGACCCGTCTCGTCAGGACGTGACGGCGGGCCGATACTGGGAGCGATGGAGTGGTTCACGGCGCCCGACCAGTGGCTGGGCCGGATCGTCTTCCAGCGGGGCCTCGCCGGGCTGTACTGCGTGGCGTTCCTTTCGGCGGCCCTCCAGTTCCGGGCGCTGATCGGGGAGCGCGGCATGCTCCCCGTACCGGAGTACGTGCGCCGGACCAGCCCGCGCCACACCCCGTCGCTCTTCCACTGGCGCTACTCCGACCGGCTCTTCGCCACCGTCTCCTGGTCAGGCGCCGCCCTCGCGCTCGCGCTCGTCGCCGGTGCCGGGGACGCGGTGCCGCTGCCGGTCTCGATGCTCCTCTGGCTGGTCCTGTGGGGGCTGTACCTGTCGATCGTGAACGTGGGCCAGACCTGGTACGCCTTCGGCTGGGAGTCGCTGCTCCTGGAGACCGGGCTCCTCGCCGTGCTGCTCGGCAACGACGACACCGGCCCGCCCGTCCTGATCCTCTTCCTGCTGCGCTGGCTGCTCTTCCGGGTCGAGTTCGGCGCCGGTCTCATCAAGATCCGGGGCGACGCCTGCTGGCGGAACCTGACCTGTCTCTACCACCACCACGAGACCCAGCCGATGCCCGGCCCGCTCAGCTGGTTCTTCCACCACCTGCCGCGCCCGCTGCACCGGGTGGAGGCCGCGGCCAACCACGTGGTGCAGCTGGTCGTGCCCTTCCTGCTGTTCGCCCCGCAGCCGGTGGCCACGGCGGCGGCCGGTCTGATGATCGCGACCCAGCTGTGGCTGGTGCTGTCCGGCAACTTCGCCTGGCTGAACTGGCTGACCATCGTCCTGGCGCTCTCCGTCGTGGACGCCACCCCGCTCACCGGCGCGCACCCCCGGCCGGATCCGCCGCTCTGGTACGTGGTCGTGGTCTGCGCGGCCACCGCCTTCGTGCTGGTGCGCAGCTACCGCCCGGTCCGGAACCTGCTCTCCCGGCACCAGGCGATGAACCGCTCGTACGACCCGTACCACCTGGTCAACAGCTACGGCGCGTTCGGCACCGTCGGCCGGGTCCGGGACGAGATCGTCGTCGAGGGCACCGACGACCCGGCACCGCACCCGGGCACGGTGTGGCGCGCGTACGGATTCCGGGGCAAGCCCGGTGACCCGCGCCGGCTGCCCCGCCAGTTCGCCCCGTACCACCTGCGGCTCGACTGGCTGATGTGGTTCGCCGCGCTCTCCCCCGGGTACGCGCGCGAGTGGTTTGGTCCCTTCGTGGAGCGGCTGCTCGACGGCGACCGGGACACGCTGCGGCTGCTCGCCCACAATCCGTTCCCGGACGCCCCGCCGGCCCTCGTCCGCGCCCGGCTCTACCGCTACCGCTACACGACCTGGCACGAGCTGCGGACGACCGGGGCCTGGTGGCACCGGACGCTGGTCCGGGAGTACCTGCCGCCGATCCGCCTGCGGGAGCCCACGGACACCTCGCGCTGAACGCACCGGTGCCCCCGGGCCGCGTCCGGCCGGGGGCACCCGGAGTGGAACGGAGGGATCAGTCGATGCCCGGCAGAATGTGGGGCTCGGCGAGGTCCTCCTCGTACCCCGCGAGCCGGATGGGGGCCGCGTGGGCCCACACGTCGAGGCTGCCGAGTTCGCCCTTGCGGCGGGGCCGCTCGTTGCGTTCGGCCGGTCGCGGTTCCTGCTTCGTCAGTTCGGGTGTCACCGCGCACTCCTTTGTGTCGCGTCAAGGTGGGAGGATGCCGGATCGGTCGCGGTGGCGCCGTTTCGTGGCGGGACCGCGGCCTTGGTGGCAGGCCTGTCCCGGGAGGGCCGTGAGGAAGTGGTGTCTCCTCGGTGGCCGACCTGTGCCTCAGATTAACCAAATGAGCACGCCTGCGCTCTACCGCGCTCCAAAGTGTGATGCGATCGAGTGAATGAAGCCGGAAAGAGCGCCCCATCAGGCCGATGGGGCGCTCTTGTCAGGACGGTGGGGCCGTCCGCTGTCAGGACCGCGAGACGCTCTTGTCGTCAGGACCGCGGGAACCGCCGCGGGCCGGGGCCTACCAGTTCGCGGGGGCGTAGTCCTTGAGGAAGCAGCCGTACAGGTCCTCGCCCGCCTCGCCGCGCACGACCGGGTCGTACACCCGGGCCGCGCCGTCGACGAGGTCCAGCGGGGCGTGGAAACCGGCCTCGGCGAGGCGCAGCTTGTCGAAGTGGGGGCGCTCGTCGGTGATCCAGCCCGTGTCGACCGAGGTCATGAGGATGCCGTCGGTCTTGAACATCTCCTCGCCGCTGGTCCGCGTCACCATGTTCATCGCGGCCTTCGCGGCGTTGGTGTTCGGGTGGCCCGCGCCCTTGTAGCCACGGCTGAAGACGCCCTCCATCGCGGAGACGTTCACGACGTACGAGCGCCCGCTGGCCGCCTTCTTCGCCGCCTCGGCCATCGACGACCGCAGCTTGCTGATGAGGATGAACGGGGCCGTGTAGTTGCAGAGCTGGGTCTCCAGGAGCTCCACCGGGGAGATCTGCTCGATGCTCTGCACCCACGTGTTCGACTCGACGACGTCCGGGACCAGGCCGCCGGCGTCGATGGCGGTGCCGTCGAGGTGCTTGGCGATGGTGGCGTTGCCCGCGACGAGCGCGAGGTCGGCGACCTGCTGGGCCTCCAGGTCCCGCACGCCCGCGGGCAGCTCGGACGAGCCGACGAGCTCGCCGACCGCGCCCGAGTTGAACGCGCCGATGACGTGGTGGGCGGGCAGCTCGCCGGCGGGCAGCGGCGCGCTCTCGCCGTCGACGAGCGCGGCGTACGCGGAGGGGAGCCGGCGCACGGTCTGCGTCGCGTTGTTGATCAGGATGTCCAGCGGACCGGCCTCGGCCATCTGGTCCGCGAGCGCCACGGCCTGGGCGGGGTCGCGCAGGTCGATGCCGACGACCTCCAGGCGGTGCATCCAGTCCGCGGAGTCCTCCATCGCCTTGAAGCGGCGGATGGCGTCCTTGGGGAAGCGGGTGGTGATGGTGGTGTGGGCGCCGTCGCGCAGCAGCCGCAGCGCGATGTACATGCCGATCTTCGCCCGGCCGCCGGTGAGCAGCGCGCGCTTGCCGGTGAGGTCGGCGCTCGCGTCGCGCTTGGCCCGGTTCAGCGCCGCGCAGGGCTGGCAGAGCTGGTGGTAGAAGTAGTCGACCTCGACGAAGCGCGTCTTGCAGACGTAGCAGGAGCGCGGACGCTGGAGTATCCCCGCGATCCGGCCCTCCTCGGTGACGGAGCTGGGCAGCAGGCCCTCGGTCTCGTCGTCGATGCGCTGAGCGGAGCCGGTGGCCGTGGCCTCGGTGACCGCCTTGTCGTTGGCGGTCTTCGAGGCCCGGCGCTCCTGGCGGCGGCGCTGCTTCACGGTCCGGTAGATCCCGGCGGTGGCGCGGCGCACGGTGATCGCGTCCGGGTGGTCGACATCGATCTTGTCGAGCTCGTCGAGGACGCTCAGGCAGACGGCCAGGCGCTCGGGGTCGATGCCCGGCCCGTAGTCCTGGAATTCTTCGGTCACCGTCATGGCCTTCGGGTTCCTCGTTCGCTCGTACGTCACCGCTCGCCGGCTTTCGAAGACCCAACTTTACGGAGCCGGGGGCCGCGCCTCCAAACCCGTTCGGGGGGCGTGGTCGAAGACACAGTCGCCGCACAGCCCGCCGCCAGGACACCGGTAGTAGAGGCAGCAGCTGGCCCGGCGCAGCCGGGGGCCGCGGACCGTCCCGGCGAGCTCCGGAAGCTCCAGGAGGCCCGCGACGAGGGCGGTGGCCCGCTCGGCGGCGTCCGGACGCCCCTGGGCGCGCGCCCAGCGGACGAGCTCCCGGAGGGCGCCGGCGAGGGCGGAGCCCGCGTTGCCCCAGAGGAGCCGCGGCGCGATGGGCCCGTCGCGGCGCAGGGCCGCGTGCAGCGGGACGAGATGGGCCTCCAGGACGGCCGCGCGCAGCTCGTCCACGGTCGCGGGGCGGGTCGCGGAGCCGGCCCACCACAGGTCGTCGGGCGAGGTCAGCGCCCCGTCCCAGTGGAGCTCGGCGGGGTCGAGCAGGGGGAAGCGGCCGTGGATCGCGGCCGGGCCGAGGGCGGTGGACCAGAGCCGGGCGGCGAGCCCGAGGTGGGCGACGGAGGCCCCGACCCGCCGCTCGGGGGCGCCGAGACGGGCGGCGACACGGTCCACGCGCGCGGTGAGGGGCCCGGTCTCCCCCGCGTACAGGGCGGAGAGCGGGCGGTGCGCGCCGCCGGCCGCCGGTGCGGTGGTCCGCAGGGCGAAGAATCCGCCCGGCGATCCGCCGTCGTCGCTCGCGTCGATGCCCATGCGCACGCCCCCGCCCCGGAGTCCTGTGGTCGGGCCCACCGTAACGTCTCCGCGTTCTCGTCCAAGATTTTCGAGAGGGCTCGCGGCACCCTCCAGAATGATCGGAAAGCGCGCTTTGCACCCGTTCCGACCTGCGGAGGTGTACATCCGGGGGTGTACGCGGGGGCCGCGTACCGCGTCGGTGGTACCGGCGAAGACGTCCCCTGGTACGACGACGCGCGGGGCCGGATGGAGAGATCGTGGAAGGTATGAGCCCCCTCACACTGTCCGTCGTCCTGGCCCTGGCCTCCGCGGTCGCCTACGCGGCCGCGGCGATCGTGCAGGAGCGGGTCGCGGCCTCCGCCGCCGGTCCGCGCTACGCGCCGCTGCGCAACGGCGCCTGGTGGGTGTCCGTGCTGCTGAACGGCGTCGGTGCGAGCCTGCACGTCGCCGCGCTCGCGTACGGGCCGCTCAGCCTGGTCCAGCCCCTGGGCGCGCTGACGATCGTCTTCGCGCTGCCCATGGCGGCCCTCTTCGTCGGCCGCCGGGCCGGGCGGCGGGCCTGGCGCGGCGCGCTCCTGGCGACGGTGGGCCTCGCCGGGCTGCTGAGCCTGACCAGCGGCGCCGAGGCCCGGTCCCTGACCGACGGGGAGCGCTGGCTGCTCGCGGGCGCGACGTTCGGCGCGGTGGCCGTGCTGTTCACGGTCGCGCGCCTGGCGGGACGGTCCGTGCTGCGCAGTGTGGTGCTCGCCGCGGCGGCCGGTGTCTCCTTCGGCATGGCCTCGGTGCTGACGAAGTCCGTGGCGGAGGAGTGGACGCCCCGCGCCCCGCTCGCCGAGTGGACGGGTCTCCTGGTGCTGTCCGCGTTCGCGGTGACCGGGCTGCTGCTCTCCCAGGCCTCGTACCGGGGTGCCGGGCTCGCCGCCCCGCTGGCCACCGTGACGGTGGTGAACCCGGTGGTCGCGGCCGCGGTCGGCGTGACCCTCTTCGGCGAGGGCTTCCGGTACGGCGCGGCCGGCACCGCCGCCGCGGTGGTCTGCGGCGCGGTAGCCGCGGGCGGGCTCGTCCAGCTCACCCTCGACCGGCTGACGGCCGTGCCGGAGTCGCGCACGGTGTCATCGGGCGCCCCGGTGGCGTCAGACGGAGACGCCCCGCGCCCTGAGGTAGGCCAGGGGGTCGATGTCGGAGCCGTACCCGGGACCCGTGCGGATCTCGAAGTGGAGGTGCGGTCCCGAGCTGTTGCCGGTCGACCCTGAGCGGGCGATGCGCTGACCGGCGTGCACCCGCTGGCCCTCGCGGACGGTGAGGGCGGAGAGGTGCGCGTACTGGCTGTAGCGGCCGTCGTCGTGGCGCACGACGATCTGGTAGCCGTACGCACCGCCCCACCCGGCCGAGACGACCCGACCCCCGGCGACGGCCTTGACCGAGGTCCCGGTGGGCACGGGGAAGTCGACGCCGGTGTGGTAGCCGCTGGACCAGGAGGACCCCGGGGTGCCGTAGCGGGTGCCGATGCCCGCGGAGACGGGCGCGGAGTAGCCGTCCCCGGAGGGCTGGGCGGCGGGCTTGGGCTTCGGCTTGGGTTTGGGCTTGGGGTGAGCCGTGGGCTTGTGACTGGGCTTGGGCTGGACCGTGGGCTTGTGGCTCGGCTTGGGGTGCGCGACGGGCTTGTGGCCGGGCTTGGGCTGGACGGTGGGCTTGTGGCTCGGCTTGGTGCCGGGCTTCGTGGTGTGCGGGGTGGTGGGCGCGGTGCCGACCGGACGGGCGGTCCGGGGTGCCAGGACGGCCCGGGGCTCGGCCTTCCTGGGCGTCTCGGCGGTCTTCGGCCTCTCCGCGGTCTTCGGCTTCTCCGCGGCCTTGGGCGTCTCGCCGGTCTTCGGCTTCTCGGCGGTCTTGGGCGCCGCGATGCGCAGGGTGAGGCGCTGGCCGGGGTGGATGAGGTCGGGGTCGTCGCCCACGACCCGCCGGTTGGCCTCGTAGAGGCGCTGCCAGCCGCCCTTGACGTGCTCCTCGACGGCGATGGCCGACAGGGAGTCGCCGGGCGTCACCGTGTACATCTCGCGCACGGTGGGCACGGTGGTCGGGCTCGCGCTCCGCGCCGGGCGTTCGGCCACGGGGCGCTGGGCGGGCAGGGAGGCGGTGCGGACGTCGTTCCCGCCGCCGGCCGGTTCGGCCGCCGTGGCGCGCCGGGGTGCGGCGGGCGAATCGCCGCCGCGGGCGAGGCCCGCCTCGGGGCCGCAGGACGGCCAGGCGCCGGGCCCCTGCCCCTTCAGGACGCGTTCGGCGATCGCGATCTGCTGGTCCTTGGAGGCGAGGTCGGCGCGTGGCGCGTAGTGCGTGCCGCCGTACCGCTCCCAGGTGGACTGGGTGAACTGGAGGCCGCCGAAGTAGCCGTTGCCGGTGTTGATGTGCCAGCTGGAGGAGGACTCGCAGGACGCGACCTTCTCCCAGACGTCCAGCGAGGCGGCCTGGGCGGCGCCCGCGCCGATCAGCGGCAGCGCCATGCCGGCGCCTCCCGCCGTGACGGTGAGCGAGGCACGGTTGATCCGGCTCGGCTGGTGGCGGCGGTGACGTCCGCGTACGGCCATGGGGCCCCCCTTGAACACAGCAGCAGCCGTCCAAGTTAGGGGTGGCGCACGCTCCGTGACAAGGGCTTCGCGCAACCTCAAGCCCCGTCTGTCACCTTCGCGTTGACTCGATCACGCTCCGGCGGGCCCCGGCTCGGGCTGAGGTTCGGGTTCCGGTACGGGACCGCCCGGCCCGGGAGCCGGATCCGGAGGGACCGGCGCGGGGGTCGGCGTGGGAACGGGCGGCGGGGTCGGGATCGGCGAAGGGGGCACCGGATCGGGGAAGGGATGCGTCATCACGGACCTCCCGGTCGACGGAGGCCCCGTGCGCGGGACCCCCTTCCAGGGTGACCCCAGCACCCCGACGGCGCCCGCCGGGCCTTTCGGGGGCCGGGCGGGCGCCGTGACGGGGGCGGGGGGGCGTCGTGGCGGGGGCGGGGGGGGCGTCGTGGCGGGGGCGGTCTGTCGGCGTTCCGGGACCGGGCGGGCGCCGTGACGGGGCAGGTGGGCCCTCGTCCTCGACAGGTGGGCGCTCATCCCTGGCAGGCGGCCCCTCGCCCTCGGCAGGGGCCTCGCCTTCGGCGGGCTCAGCCCAGCGCGGGCACGGCGTGCGGGGCGCGCGCGGTGTCGGTCCCGGGAACGGGCGCGGAGGGGTCGCCCCCGAGCTCCACGATGCGGTTGTCGCCGTCGACGTGCACGACGCGCGGCACGAAGGCCCGCGCCTCGGCGTCCTCGACCTGGGCGTAGCTGATGAGGATGACGAGGTCGCCGGGGTGCACGAGGTGCGCGGCGGCGCCGTTGATCCCGATGACACCGGAGCCGCGCTCACCCTCGATGACGTAGGTCTCGAGACGGGCCCCGTTGTCGATGTCGACGATGTGGACCAGCTCGCCGGGCAGCAGGTCGGCCGCCTCCATGAGCTCGGCGTCGACGGTGACGGAACCGACGTAGTGCAGGTCGGCCTGGGTCACGGTGGCACGGTGGATCTTGGACTTGAACAGAGTGCGCAGCACAGTGGACTCCTCTGAGACGGCTCCCTGCCTGCTTTGTGCAGGTCAAGGGCGGTCTCGACTGTACACCGGCAGGTGCCGAACGATGTTTGTGAGGAACATCGGTCCGGCCTGGCTGCACGGCTTCCCGCCTGGGATTCCCCTTCGCACCGGCCCCGCCCATACAAGACTGGTGTCGACAACCCCCGTGATCGATACACCTGATCCGCCGCTGTCCGTTAACAGGCGTATTCCGGGGTATGCGCAGGACGTCCGAGCCGGGATCGATGCGGCAAGGGGTGCTGCGCGGGGCCGGAGCGTCGGCTACGCCGGCTGAGGTCGAGAGGAGTTGCCGCCATGGGTGGAATGAAGGACAAGCGTCAAGAACCCGGCATTGGGCGCGAGGAGCAGCGGCGTCCCGAACGGTCCGGTCAGGGGAGTGCCGTCAGCGAGGACGGCTCGCCGTCGCAGGGCAGAAGCCCTGCGAAACCGCGTCGGAGCCGGGCGGATGAGCCCCGGAACGAACGGAACACCTGACCTTCCGCACCTGCGCTCGGAGAGGGCATACCCGTCCGACGGGTAGGACACGCACGCCGGTCGCTGCTGGCTCGAGGGATTCCCGACGGCCGCTTTCGCCTGGCGTTCACGCAGCCGTCGCCGAACCCAGGTAAGGGGCGAAGTGCTCAGCCACCTCTGCTGCAACCGCCGTCGCGTTGAGCGCACCGTCGACTTCGATGACGCGGATGCCAAGGCGGCGGGCGTTCTGTGCCGCACTCCTGGCGATCAGCCGGTCGCGGTCGACGCGGTTGGCCTGGGCACGGGCTGAGTCGGTGACAGAGACGTTGAGGGACCCAGCACGCGGAAGGGTACGGATCTGATGCTGGCGGAACTCTTCGGTGGGGACGAGGACGACCATGCGCCGGAGCGAGTCGAGCAGTGGCGCGACGAGCTCTGGTCGTAGTCCCCACCCTTCAGCGATCACCGGCCGACCGGTGAACAACGCGCGCAAGTCGTCCAACGCCCACTCGAAGCGGACCGGGAAGTCGGCCAGCGTCTCGGCGGCCATCTCCTCCGGGCTCCGTTCCACCCAGACGTGGTCGGGGCTGGGATCTCCCACAGGCTCGCCCAAGGCGACCCGGCGCGCGATCCGGCGATCCTGGTGGCCGCGGGCGTCGTGGTAGTCGTAGTGATACACCGTCAATCCATGCCATGTGGCGATGATTTCTGCCACGGTGGTCTTGCCGGACCACTGTGCGCCGCCGATCCACAGCGTGCGCTGGAGGCTGCCATGCGGATCCCAGACTCCTGACATGTGTGTCCTCCCGTTGGAGAGCGGCGCAGGCCTCCGCCCGGTGATGAGTGTCCGGGGTCGAGAGCAATAAATGCAGTCTCCCGCCTGGAGTGGACGGGCGCCGCGTGCCAGGTGCGCTCGGGGCCGACGTCGAACGCTTCTGCCACGAGTTGCGTGAGTACCGCCATGTTGTACATCCGCGCGCCGAGATACGGGAGGCACACGCCCCGGACCCGCACTCACCGCGGACCGGCGGCGCTCGGACGCGGCGGAGCTCGGCCTCCGCGGCGGCGCCCGGCCCGCGTGCCCGAGCGGCGTGCCCCAGCACGAGCGAGCAGACCGAACAACCCGGCACCGGCACCGTTCCCGTGAGGAACGGATCTGCGTGAGCGGTGCGGCAACTTCTCCGTGACGGAGGCCGGTGGCCGCGTTCGAGCCGCCACCATGAGAGCAGGACACGGGCGGCGGAGTCGTCACAGGGCGGCTGAGGCGCGACATGTTCCGACCGCCTGCCACAGACATCCCGGCGGTGCCATGATGGGCGAGTTCGCAAGGCGGTGAGCGGGGGGGCTCATGACCAGTGTGCTGTTCGTCCACGGAATCGGTGCGCGGGGGGACAAGTACGCCGCGCTGTTCGAGCGGGTGCGCGCCCGGCTCGCCCAGAGCTCTCCGGAGGCACGACTGTTGCCCTGCCGCTGGGGTGACCGCCTCGGCGCCACCCTGAACGCCGGCGGGGACTCGCTTCCGGTGTACGAGCCCGAGGGCGGCTCCGACGACGGGCGGGCGGCTGAGGCGGAGTGGAGTTCGTCGCAGTGGCTGCTGCTGGAGGCGGACCCCCTGCACGAGCTCCGTCTCGCGGTCGCCGCGGGGCCGATCGGAGCCCCGTCGGCCGGGCCGAGCCTGGGACAGGGGCTGTTCGGGCCTCCCGACGCCGACGCGGGGCTCGTCGAGCGTGCCGCGAAGCTGGCCGAGGACCCGGTGTTGGCCGTTCGACTCGAAGTTCTGGGCATACAGGCGGAGTTCGGTCCAGCCGTGGTCGAGGTCACGGAAGCCGGAGCGACGCGGGAGGCACTGCGACTGCCGGACCCACCAGCGGACCTGGCGCCCACCTTGGCCCGTGCGATCCTCGCGCAGACCCTGCGCCGTACCGCGGAAGGCCCGGGTGGGGCGGTCCCGGTCCTCGCGGAGGACCGTGTCTGGCTGGTGGCCGCCATGACGGAACTTCTCGGCGCGGGCCATCTCAGCCCACTGGGCGGAGTGTGGGCGTTGTCCAAAACCGCCGCCCGTACCGCCTGGAAGCTGCGCGGTGGCAACCGCCGCAGCGTGATCACCGACGCGGCGTACCCGCTCGCAGGGGACGTCATGCTCTACCTCAGCCGCGGCGAGCGGATCCGGGAGTTCATCGCCGCCTGCTGCCGGGACGCGGAGCCGCCGATCGTGCTCATGGGTCACAGCCTCGGCGGGATAGCCGCCCTGGACCTGCTGGCGACGCGTCACCTGCCCGAGGTCCGAGCCCTGGTGACCGTGGGGTCACAGGGCCCGTTCCTGTACGAGCTGGACGCCCTGCCCTCCTTGCCGTACGGCACTCCCCTGCCCGACTCCGTACCGCCGTGGACGAACTTCTACGACCCCCGCGACCTGCTCAGCTACGTCGGTGAGCGGGTCTTCCCCGGCCGTGTCACCGACGTGTCCGTGCCCAGCGGAAACGCCTTCCCCTCCGCCCACGGCGACTACTTCGGCAACCCCGCCTTCTACCAGGGGCTGGCGGAGATCCTCGGATGACTCCGAGCGGCCGCGTCGGCGGTACTCACGCTCCAGCAGACCCCTCCAGGACGTACGCGGTCATCGTGTGCGCGGAGCGCTACCGGGCGGGCAACGGCGTGCTGCCAGACCTGCCGGGCCTCGGCAGGGGCGGCCGTCGCTTCGCCGCATGGCTGGAAGGGCAGGGTGTGCCGCCCGAGAACATCGTCCTGCTGGCCTCCGAGGCCGGCCCCCCGGGCGGGATGACGGCTCCGCCGGCCGCCGGGCGCCGACCCGACGACGAGTCGACCTCCACCGCCGTCGAGGACCTGCTGACCGATCAGGTGCCCTCATGGCGGGGTGAACTGCTGTGGGTCTACTGGAGCGGTCACGGCTTCATCGACCCACAGGGCCGCACCCGTCTCGTCCTCTCCAACGCGACCGACACCAACCTGCGCAACCTCGACCTGGACAGCGTGCTCCGGCTCTACCAGTCCTCCTTCGTCGACGGCTTCACCCGTCAGCGGTTCCTCGTCGACGCGTGCCGGCGCGACCTCTCGGCCTCCGACATAGCCGCCGGCCGGTACCCCGATCCGATGAGTCTGCCCTTCCCAGGCACTCCGTACCGCGACCGCGATCAGTTGGCCTGGCTGGCCGCATCCCCCGGCGAGCTGGCCGGGTATTCGGCACGTGAGGGCAAGTCCTGGTTCACCGACGCCTTCCTGGAGACCCTGGAGGACACCGGCGCCGGCCTCGACTCCGTCCCCGACTACGACCTCCTGCGCACGGCTCTGGTCGCCAAGCTGGAGGCGGAGGCACCCCGCGACGGTTGGAGCCGTCAGCCCGTCCTGCTGCGGTTGCGCTCCGGCGGAGACCCGGTACGGATCGACGAACTGCTGGCGGGCGACGGCGCGGCCGATCCGTTCGCCCCGGCCGCCGACGCCACTCGGCCTGCCGCGGTCCCCGAACTGGACGCCTACCTGCGGTGGCTGACCGAGACCCACCGTCACCTGGAGTCCGTCATCGCGGGCGTCCCGGTACGCGCACCGCTCGCCGAACTCCCCGCGCTTCCGGTCCCGGTCACCGACCGCTCCACCCAGCACACCCGGCTGCGCGAGGTCGACTACCTGAGTTCGGAAGCCGTGTCCGGCTCTCTGGCCGACCACCCGCTGCCCACCTACCTGACGGCGACCGGGCACGTCGACCGACACTCCGCGCCGGCCGGCGAGCCCGTCCCGCCCGCCGAACTCCTGGGCTCCGTATGGCGGTCGGTGATCCTCGGCGATCCGGGAGGCGGCAAGACCACCCTCGCGCGCACGCTGGCGTTCCGGCAGGCGACGACCGATCACGGCCAGCGGGACCCCCACTGGCGGCTCCCGGTGCTGTGCCGTGCCGCCGATCTGGCCGCCGCCGCGGTCCCCGGTCACCGTCCCCCGAGCGGCTCCGAGCCCACGAACGCTCCCCTGCCGGTCCCGACGGCCGACTCTCTGATCACCTGGGCGATTCGGGCCGGCTGGAACGGCTCCGTGCCCACCGACCCGCTGAGTGGCGACCCGGTGGCACCCGATGACCTGGAGCGCCTCGCCCGTCAAGCGTTCGGGCGAGGCCGACTGCTGCTCATCGTCGACGGCCTGGACGAGGTGCCCACCGGCGCCGAGCGGACCGCGCTGGTCGCCGCGCTCAACGGGCTGGTCGATGGCGACGGACCCCGATACGACCTGCCTCGCCGTGCATCAGGCAACCAGTTGCTCGTCACCAGCCGCCTCATCGGCTACTACGCGACCCCGCTCGTCGGCGGGGTGCAGCAGTTCGTCCTGCGGCCCATGGACGAGGACGCCGTCGCGGTCACCGGCCACTACTGGATGAGCCACTACTGCGCCGCCACGGAGCGGGGAACCGCCGGCACCCGGGCGCTGATCGGACGGCTGGACCGTGAACTCGGCAGGGTCTCCGCCACCGCCCGCGACCTGGCCGCCAATCCCTTCCTCCTCACCTCGTTCGTGTCCGCCGTCGCCGCCGGACGAGTGGCCGATCTCGGTGAGGACGGCCTGCTGCGCTCGGACCTGTACGACGCGATCGTCGACAGCGCCTTCGCTCGGACCAACCCTCCCGAGGCAGGACTCGACGCGGACCGCCTGCTGCGCACCCACGCGGCACTGGCCTACGGAGTGCACCGCACCGCACGGACCGGCATCCTCGACACCGACGATCTCGCCGTCCGCATGCGGGAGGCCTTGGCGCTCACCGGACCGCCCGACGACCTCGCGGTCGACGGGGCACTGGCCGCCGCCCAGACACTCGGCCTGCTGACCGCGCGGGGACAGAACCTGTACGGATTCCTCCACCTCAGCATCGAGGAGTACCTGGCTGGACGCTGGCTGGTGGACCGCCGGTGGTCCAGCGGGCCAGGGCCACTGGGCGAGCATCTGGGCGACCCGCGCTGGGCCGAGGCCATCCGTCTCGGGCTCGGCCACCTCAGCCGCACCGACCCGGACCGGCTGGACGCCCTCGTCACCGGCCTCCTGGCCGGCGACGGTGGCGCCCGGACAGCCGTGCTGCTGTGCACCGCACCGCGACCGATCGCTCGGCGGGCACTGCGCCCCTCCCATGTGCGGGCTGTCGTGACGGCGCTGCTGGACGCCGACCCCGCGACCTTGCCCGAGGCCGCTGCCGCCCTGGAGTCCGTGGTGCGCGACCAGCGGTGGCTGTTCGGTGACGGACAACGGACGAGCGTCGTCGCCCTGGACGAACTGGCCGTCGCGATAGCCTCGTCGGATCCCGCCCGTTCGTCGTCGGCGGCACGTTCCGCGGAGCGGTTGTCGCTGACCGATCGTCCGATCGTCGAGGCGCTGTTCCGGGCGCAGGAACGTGATGGCGAGGAGACGGGCTGGGCCTCGGTGAGGGCCCTCTCGGCCCTGGAAGAGGCACATCGGCGGGCCTTGCCGCCACCGGACCCGGAGAAGGCCGCCGAGGTGTGGGGCGGGCTGGCGGAGGTCGTGCGGCAGACCCTGAGCGGCGTACGGGTGGAGGTGCCGGAGCCGCGGCCCGTATCGGAGTTCCGCAGGGCATTCCTGCCCTCCTCTCTGACTCCCTTCGTCTCCACCCTCGACGGCTCGACGGCCACCCGGATCATCTCCGACCTACGGATCACCCGGGCGGTGATCTGCCTCTACGGCGGTGTCGACGCCGTGGACCGCGAGCGATGGGTGGCGGAGGAGAGCCGGCTGCGGGCCCGGCTCTCCGCCGCCTCGTATCCGCCGGCCGTGCGACATCGGTCGGCGGTGTTGCTGGACACCGTCGTGGCTCCCGCTCTCGCCCGGGCCACCGACCAGCGTCTCCTCGTCCCGGAGTTCATGACCGTCGACACCCCGCTCACCCCCCGGTTCAGAGCGTGGCTGGCCGCAGAGCATCCGGCCGGGACCATCTCCGGGCTCCTCCGGGACATTGCGGCGGCCCCGGACGAGACCCCTGAAGCCCGGGGCGACGCACTGGCGGCCGGGGCCCTCATGACAGACGCCCCCGGTGAGTCCCTGGGGGACTACGCGACGAGCGTGCCCGAAGCAGTCCTGCGCCGCGCCCGGTGGCGCTTGGGGCGGACCGCGTTGACCTTGCGCGGAGCGCTGGGCCAACTGACCGTGGCCCCGATGGTCACCGCCTTCGAGCCGGTGTTGCGAGAGCCCGGCGCTCGCGAACGCTTCGTCTCCGCCGTCCTGCGCAGCGCCGGAGCTGTCCTCGCCTCCCCCGCCAACTACGGCGGGGAGATCGGCCGGGAACAGGTCCGTATCCTGCTGCTGCTCTCGATCTGCGCCCCTCCCAGCCAGCACAAGACCTACAACCTCGCCGTCACGTTGGACACGGCCGGCCAGGCCATCCTCAGTGACGGACCCGCGAGCCTCGCCGACACACTGGCCACCCTGCATGTCACCGCCGAGTCGGCGGGCCTGCGCACCTGGGAATGGGACCTCGACCCACTCGAGCCGCGCACCGCGGACGCGGCCACCGAGGCCCTGACACGTCTTGGCCGCATGGCCCCGCGTCTCGGCTTCGCGCGGTGCTGGCTGCTCGACCGGCTGGCCCCACTCCTCGCCGCGCGCGACCTGCTCGTGGAAGCCGCCTGCCTGGCCTCAGAGATCCTGCCGGTGGACCGGGTCAGTGCCGGACGCACCCTCGGACGTCTGCTGCCGCTGCTGCCGTCGGTGGCCTCGGGCGATGCGGTGATCCCGCGGGGTGACGGGGACCTGCGGGAGCTGCTGGAGAAGGAGACCGCCGGCATCGACGACCCCTACCCCCGTGCCCGTGCCCGCGTCGCTCTGGCCGCCCTGACCGGCGGTGACCCGGTGAGCCTGCTGAGCGGTCTGCTGCCGACGGTCGTCGCTCCGGACGAGCGGCTGCGGTTGATGGAACTCGCCGCGGACCGCAGTGCCGGGGGCTGGACCCCCGAGCTGCGGCGGGTTGCCATCGACTGCGCCCTGGCGATCGACGACCCTCACGAGCGGAGCCTGGCCTGTCTACGAACGGCCCGGCGCTGCGATCCGGACGAAGCACGCGCCCTGCTGGACTCCGTGCAGGGTCATCAGCCGACAGGGGGGCGGGAGACCGCGCCGCTCGCCACCTCCCTCCTCCGCTACGAACACGAACTCCGCGAACTGGAAAGCGCCGTCCCCGCCTCCTGGGCGATCCTGACGGCCTCCGCCGCCTGCGCCGACGCGTTGGAGGCGCTCCGGGGCGCCGGCACCGGGCGACGCCTCGGAACGGCGGAGCTGTGGCGGTCTCTGACCCGGCCCGAGGCGGACGGTGAAGAGCTGGCGGGTGGGGTCGCCGAGCTGCTGCGCCGAGGGCGGGCAGAGCGCCTTGAACTCGACCGGGACGCCTGCGACGCCGTGACCGCGTTGCTGAGGAGCGGGTCGGTGGCGGAGGCCGCGGAGCTGTTGGCGGTGTCGGTGCTCTCCGCGTCCCGGCCCGAGCCGACGGCTTGGCGCACCCATCCGGATCAGCGGATCTCGGATCTTTCCACCCTGCTCCAGCTGGAGCGCGGCGGGCTGGACCCGACGGCCGTCGAAGCCCTGCCCCGGTTGCTCTCCGACGCCGATGACCGGGTACGGCTGCGCACCGCGCTCGCCGTGTCCGAGGTGGCCCGTGGAGGCGGGGGCAGACCCGCCTTCCGTACCTCACGTGTCGGCGCGCGCGTCCTGGCGGATCTGGTGCTGCTCCACGAGCGGTGCACGGTCGAGCGGCCGGAGCTGACCGCCGAACTGTCCTGGATGATCCTCGATCTCGTCCACGACTCCCTCCCGGTGCTCACCGCGGCGCTGCGGCTGCTCGGGGCGGAGGACGAGGCACGTGGAAGTCTGCTGGGCCTCCTCGGTCAGCTCACCCCGGAGGTACTCGGGGAGCTGGTCGCGCTGCTGCCCGGACTGCCCGACAGGGACCGGAAAAGACTCCTCGGGTCGCTCCAGAGCATCGCCTGGGCACCGGAGCGCGCCGGGCTCGGCGCCGAGGAGATCGAAGGCATCGTCCCTGCCGTGCAGGCCTTGCTGGACGATTTGGACGACGATTCGCTGGGCAGGGCGATCGTGTTGCTGGGCATCGCGGCACCGGCCGGCGAGGACAGCGTCCGCCGTCTCCTCGGCATCCTCCTGGCGTACGAGACAGCCGCCGGCGATTCCGTCGAGCTCGCCCGTCACGCCTGTAACGCGCTCGGCCATCTGCTCCGGCGGTGCGGCCGAACCGGGACCGAGTCGGACCGAGCGGCGGCCGGGTCGGCGCGGCGCGAGCTGAACCGCCTCGCTCGCGAGGCTGACGGAGAACTCGCCGCGGAGGCGGTGGGGGCACTGCTGCGGGCCGGGGACGAGCGCGTCGTGGCGTCCTTCGAGGCCCCGGACGAGCCTGGCCCGGGGGCGGCCACGCTCCTGTGGGGCATGTGCCGGGCGATCAATCCGTTCCTCGTCGGCCCGGACTTCCATGGCGCGGTCGCGCGTGCGGCGGACTTCGTCACCCGGCCGACCGGGTTGGCCGGAGCGGACGCCGTCGACCACACGGACACACTGGTCCGCGCGCTGACCGAGCGGGCCGAGCAGGAGCTGGCTGAGCAGTCCAGCCCCGACACGCGCCGGGACGGCAGCCGACCCGGATGGACCTTCAGCCTCAATGTGCTCGCCGAGATCGGCAGTCGTCATCCCGCCGGCCTGCGCGTCCTGGTCGGCGGGGACGGCGGCCGGTTCACAAGGCTGCTGAGATCCGCCGCCCAAACGGGCAACTGGACGATGCGGCTGCCCGCACTGCGCCTGCTGGTACTCATCGGCAAGGGTGACCGTGCGACCGTCGGGACACTGTTGAGGGCGGCCGGGGACACCGAGACGGTGCTCAGCGGGCTCTTCGCCGAACTCCCCTGGTTCGACCGTGTCGAACCGGACGGCCTGGCCACACTGGCCGAGGCGGTCCACGCCCCGTCCATCGCCCGCGCCCATCTCGCCGTACGGATGCTGGCCACGCTGGTCGCCCACGACGTCCTGGACGAGGAGGGGAGCGCGCTCGCCCTCGACGCGCTGGCCGCTGCGGCCCGACGGCCCGACGCCGACCGGCCCGTGCTCTCGGAACAGGACGGTGCCCTGTCCGACCAGGGCACGTTCGGGGATCTCTGCCGGCAGGTGCTCCAAAGGCTGCTGGAGCAAGAGGAGCGTGAACGGCCGCCGGATCTGAGGCAGGGAAGCGGCTTCGTCGTCCACATACCGGACAACCGAGGTGTGCCGGCCCGGATGGTGGCGGCTGGGGGAAGTGGGGCGCCTCCCGGCCCGGTACTGGAACACCAACTCCGCTATCTGGCGGATGTCGAGGCACGGTTCTTCCACGAGAACATGCTGTACGCGCTGACGACGGCGGCAACCGCCGCGCACCAGGCGGGCATCCCGCTCCAGGAGGTCCTCGCCCGCGCCGCCGAGGAGGAGTGAGGGAGGTCTCTGCGGGTCCGATGGCGCCGCGGCTCAGCCAGAGCCCTCCGAGGCGCTTCCCGGTGCTTGTCCCGCGGCCTCCTCCATGGCGTACACGCACAGTTCCTCGGTGCTCACCCCGTGTTCCAGCGCGATGGCGTGCAATTTGGCGAACGCGTCCACCACGTCCCGGGGCATCGTGCCGCCCCGCTCGCGAGCCAGCCAGGCAAGCTGCTGCTCCAGCGGGTGCGCGTCCGGCGCGGCCTCTCCCACGTACATGTCGAACGGCACCTGTCGGTCCGTACCGAAGAAACACGGCAAACTGAAAGGCCTCATACACCCAAACTACCCACCTGCCCGGCTTGAATGCGGCCCTCCCGTTCGCCGGTGTCCGGCCCGTCCTCGCGTCGCGCCTCCGAGCGGCCGAGCCTCCCGCTCCGGGCCGAGGACGCTTCGCCGCGCCCTCGTACCCCTTCGGACGCGGTCGCGTCCGGTGGGTGTCCATGGCGAAGATCCTCGACCAGGGCCCGCTCGTACCGGCAAGGGCGTGCCCGGAGCGGGCGGTCGGTCCGCGGTGTTGCGGAGCTCACGCCGGTCCGGGGCCGGCCGGACGGAGGGCGGCCGGTTCAGGATGGTCACGTCCCAGGCGGTCCCGTCGGGCGTCCCGTGCTCTAGCGTCGCCTTCATGCGACCTCCGTTGCTGCACCGGCGCTGCCCCGAGCTGGTCGGTTCCCTCCCCTTCCTGCGGTTGGGTGCGGCGCCCACGCCCGTGCGGGCGCTCCCCGGGGCGGGGACGCGGGCCGAGCTGTGGATCAAGGACGAGAGCGGGTACGGGGACGGGGGTTGGGGCGGGAACAAGGTCCGCAAGCTGGAGTGGCTGCTGCCGGAGGCTCGGCGGCGCGGTGCCAGGACGCTGCTCACCGTCGGGGGGCTCGGCACCAACTGGGGCCTCGCCACTGCCCGGTACGCGCGGGAGCAGGGTCTTGAGGTCGCCCTCGGTCTCATCGACCACCCGGTGGACGAGCACGTGCGGGACCAACTGGAGCGGCTGCGGGCCTCCGGTGCCTCGCTGTACTTCCCGCGCACGAAGACCAGGCTGATGCTGGCCGCGCCCTGGCTCTTCGTACGGCACTTCCACGGTGCGACACCGCCCTACTACCTGCCGGCGGGTGGCTCCTCTCCGCTCGGTGCGCTCGGCGCCGTGGAGATCGCCCTGGAGCTGGGAGCTCAGGTCGAGGCCGGGGAACTGCCCGAGCCGGCGTGGCTGGTCACCCCCGTCGGCTCCGGCGGCACCACGGCCGGACTGGCCCTCGGACTGCGGCTCGCCGGGCTGCGCACCCGCGTCCTCGGCGTCGTCGTGAACGACACCCTGCGCCTGGACGCCCGCGCCCTCCTCGCGCTGGCCCGCCGCTCCGCGGCCCTGCTCCGGGTGCGGGGCGCCGACGTCACCGGCGCGGTGCCCGGCCCCGACGCGGTCCGCGTGGAGACCGCGTGGCTGGGCGACGGCTACGCCCACCCGACGGCGGCCGGCGACCGGGCGCTCGCCCTGGCCTCGGCGCGGACCGGCCTGACCCTGGAACGCACCTACACCGCGAAGGCGTTCGCCGCGCTGCTCGAACTCGACGCGCGCGGCGGCCTCGCGGGCGGCCCGGTGCTCTTCCTCCAGACCCACGGACCGCGCTGACCGTCGGATCAGGTGCTGTTGGCGTCCAGGAGGCTGCGGGTCCGGGCGCTCGCCCCGCTGAGCGTGAGGGGGACGCCGAGGCCCGCGCACATGCGGTGGGCACGGGCGAGGGCGCTGAGGGTGGCGGGGCTGGGGTCGGCGGCCGGGACGGCGATGACCACGTGGGCGGGCCGGTGCTCCTGGACGAGGGCCTGGATCTGGAGGGCGGCCGCGGCGCGGTTGGTGACGTCCAGGTCGTGGTGGAGCGTCACGTGCAGGGCGTCGTGACGTACGGCGTGGCTGATGATCAAGAGTCCCTCCGCACAGAGGACGAGGAAGGCCCACGGGGGGGGACGTCGGTGTGGGCGTTTCTTCCGAGGATGTCACGAATGGGGACTCTGTGGCGCTTTCGTGGCGCTCACGGCTCGGAGTGTTGAAAGGCGCGGAGTGTGTCGTACGGCGCGCAGGGGGGCGTACGGCGCGGGGGCGGGCATGCGACGCGGGGGCGGGCGTACGGCGGGGGGCGGGCGTACGGCGCGGGGTGTCGAAAGGGCCGGAGCCCGGGCCGCGCAGCGGGCCCGGGCTCCGGCGGGTGCACGTGAGCCGTACACCGGCGTGGCCGCCCGCCTCCCGGACGGGCGTCACGCGCGTGAGTTTCAGTGCCAGTACTTCATGGTCGAACCTCCTCCCCCGCTCGCGGGCGCAGGGTGACCTCGAAGCGGTCGAGACCGCGAAGGGTCAGATTGCGCCGGTGTTCCGGTGCCGCGACGGCCCGCGCGTGCGGGTAGTCCCTGGCCAGGGCCCCGAGGACCGATCCGGTGAGCCGGATCGCCATGGACGCGCCCAGGCAGGCGTGGGCCCCGCGTCCGAACCCGAGGTGCGGGTTCGGGGCGCGGTCGAGTCGCAGTTCTGTGGGGTGGCCGAACCGCAGCGGGTCGTGGTTGGCCGCGCCCAGGAGCAGCGTGACCGGATCACCCGCCTTGAGGGTGACGCCACCCAGTTCGGTGTCGGCGACGCAGACCCGGGCGTCCGCCTGGACCGGTGCGTCGTACCGGATGAGTTCGTCGACGGCCGTGGCCGGGCTCGCCCGGAAGGCGTCGAGTGCGCCGGGAGTGGTGAGGAGGGCGGCCGCCGCGTTGCCGAGGAGCCGCGACGCGGATTCGTAGCCCGCGTGGAGGACGGCGCGCAGACTGTTGCGCAGAACCGTTTCCTCCACACCGCTCTCCGCCGCGTGCTCCGCCACGTGGGCGATGAGGCCGCGCTCGGGCGGATCCGCGAGCCACCCGCCGGCGTACTCCGCGAGCCGTGCGCGGGCCGCGACGGCCGGCTCGTGCTTCTCGGGCCACAGGCCGGCGTCCATGCCGTCGACGACGGTGCGGGACATGGGCACGAACCAGTCGAGCCCGGGCGCGGGGACCCCGAGGAAGGCGGTGACGAAGCGGAGGGCGACCGGTTCGGCGAGCTCGCCGACGAGGTCGAAGGAGGGCCGTCGGGCCAGCTCGGCGAGCAGGTCCGCGATCCCGTGCTCCAGGCCGTCGTGCAGGGCCCGGCGGTCCTGGGCGCGGAAGCCGTCGAGCAGCAGGTGCCGGATGGCGGTGTGCTCCGGCGGGTCGAGGGTCTGGACGCTCAGCAGCGGCGCGGGGATGTCCTCCCCGGCGCGGCGCCAGTCGGAGGCGAAGCGGTCGCTGTCCGTGAGCACCGCGAGGCAGTCGGCGTGCCGGGTGAGGACCCAGGAACCGAGCAGTTCGTGCCAGAAGACCGGCGCGGTCTCCCGCAGCCGGGCATAGGCGGGGTAGGGGTTCCGCAGGACCGACGGGCGGACCAGATCCAGGATCGGGTCCACGGCTGCCGCTTGCTCCACGAAACGTCTCCCCCTGCGCATCGGGCCTGGTCCAGGCCTTGACTGCTTGCGAGTCGAGCGTGCGAGACGCCGGATCACCGGTGGGTGGAACGCCTCGTCCGTGCTTCACCGACCGTTCGCCGGTGCTTCCCCGTACATCATCCGAGCCGAGCGCCGGTGACGCTACCACGCAACTGGGGTGGCTGGTATGACTACCTGCCTCAGATCTTTCACAAAGCTTCGGGGAGTTACGGAAGATGACCGGTCAAGACCAGACAATCATCCACGATGTCCCGGTAAACGTGGCTCAACAGCCCAACCCCTACCCGCTCTTCGAGCGCATCCGGGAGCACGGAGTCGTCCAGCGCGTGCGGCTGAATCCCACCCTTGAAGTCTGGATGGTCACGGGTTACGACGAGGCCGTGGCCGCCCTCACCGACCCCCGCCTCAGCAGCAGCCCCGTCGGGGTCACCGGGCTCGAGGAGGAGATGGCCCACCAGGAACGCACCAACGTCCTGATGGCCAGCATGCTGGTCGCCGACGGCGAGGACCACACCCGGCTGCGCAACCTCGTCTCGAAGGCCTTCACCTTCCGCCGCGTGGAGGCGCTCGCGCCGCGCGTCCAGGCGCACACCGACGCCTTCCTCGACGCCATCGCACGGCGCGGATCCGCCGATCTGGTCTCCGAGTTCGCCCTGCCGCTGCCGATGGCGGTGCTCAGTGAGCTCATCGGCATCCCGGCCGAGGGCCAGCCGGACTTCGCCCGGCTCGCCGTCGGTCTGATCATGCCGCCCAACACCCCCGAGCGGCTCGCCAAGGGGGCACGGGCGCGCGCCGAACTCACCGAGTTCTTCGAGCCGTTGATCGCGGCACGCAAGGCGGACCCGAAGGACGACCTGCTGAGCGCGCTCTGCGCCGCGCAGGCCGAGGCGAGGATCAGCGACCGCGAGCTGACGGCCATGACCATCCTGCTGACGCTCGCCGGCCACGAGACGACGGCGAGCCTCATCGCGAACGGCGTCCACGCCCTGCTGCGCCACCCGGAGCAGTTCGCCGCGCTGCGCGACGACCCCTCGCTGCTGCCCGGCGCGATCGAGGAACTCCTGCGCTTCGAGGGGCCGGTGAGCCGGGGCGTCGCACGCTTCACGGTCGACGCGTACGAGATCGGCGGCGTCACCGTACCGCCCGGCGAGATGATCATCATCGGGCTCGCCGCGGCCAACCGCGACCCCGCACGCTACGACCGTGCCGACATCCTCGACGTCGCACGCCGCGAGGTTCCGCAACAGCTCGCTTTCGGCCACGGTGTGCATTTCTGCCTGGGCGCTCCGCTGGCCCGCGCGGAGGCCAGGATCGCCATCGGCACCCTGCTGCGGCGCTTCCCCGACCTCCGGCTCGCCGACCCGGACGCCGACCTGAGCCGCCGCGAGGGCATCCTGCGCGGCATGGCGACGCTGCCCGTGACCTTCACTCCCGAGGCCTGACCCGCGGCGACGGACGAAAGGACACCGGCACATGGGATCGACATCCGGCACCGCGGAGTTCGACGAGATCGCCCCGGGGTACGACGAGTCGCGCGGCGGTACGGAACGGGCGGCGGGCTTCGCCCGGATGCTGGCGCCGCTGCTCGACCCGGCCCGCCCGGTGCTCGACATCGGCGTGGGCACCGGCATCGTCGCGGCCGAACTGACCGCGCTCGGGCACACCGTGCACGGGCTCGACCTCTCGCCGGGGATGCTCGCCCGGGCGCGGGCCCGGCTCGGCGCGCGGGTGGCGGTGGCCGACGCCTGCCGTCTTCCGGTGCGGACCGGGTCGGTGGACCAGGCGGTGTCGACCTGGCTGCTGCACGCGGGGCCGGACAACCGGGCCGTCCTCGCCGAGGTGGCGCGGGTCCTCCGGCCGGGCGGGCGCTACCTGGTGATCCCGGCGGGCGGGACGCGGCCGACGGACGACATCGGGGTCCTCGTCGGGGAGTTGGAGGACGCCCTCGATCCGGAGGGCAGCCGCCGGGACGATCCGGAGCGGCTGGCCCCGATCGCCGCGGCCCACGGCCTCGTCTACGAGGGGACGGCCTCGGAGCGGCCCACGTCGTTCGCGGTCTCGCCGCGGGCGATGGCGGCGTCGCTGGCGCGGGGGCTGTTCACGGGGGCGTGGGCAGTGGGGGGCGGGGGGACGCGTCTGGTCGACGAGACGCGGGCCCGGCTTCTCGCTCTGCCGGACCCGGATGTCCCCCGCGTCCGCCGGGGCGCGGACGTCGCCCTCCGCTTCACCCGAACGCCCTGACGGAGCCACGCCCCGCCGGTGCGTTTCGGGGCCGCGCCCCTGCCGCCTCGCCGTTGTGGGCAGGCGTTCCGCAAGGGGCGGAACGGGTGGGCACAACGGGACGGCGCCCTGCCGGCGCCAGAGGCTCCTGGACCAGACCCGCACCCCCGCGCACGGTCACTGGGCGGTGCGGGCCAGGGCACAGAACGCGGAGGCGCCGCGAAGGGCGCCGTCCCGTGTGCCCACCCGTCCCGCCCCAGCGGGACGATTGCCCACACGGGCAGCGGGCGAGCGCCCACACGGGCGCGGGCGGACGGCCCGCGAAGGCGGAGGCCCCGGGCGGGGCCGCGCGGGCGCGGGGCATCGAGCCGCGCAGGCGCGGGCCCGCGTGGGCAGGAAGCACACGTGCGCGATCGCGTGGGCGGAAACCGCACGGACGCGATCGCGTGGACACCGCCCCGCGCAAGCGGGGGCTCTCGTGGACGCGGGCTCTAGTGGACGACGGCCCCCGCACGGGGCGGGCGCCGCACACAGGCCCGGGCGCAGGCTGTCGTGGCCGGGGGCTCGCCCGGGTGCGGCCTGTCCTCGCCGAGGGGCTCCCGGGCGCCGGTCGAGGGGTGGCGTAGCGAGGCGGGGCCGCGCAGGGGCCTCGCCTTCGTGGTGCGGGAGCTTGACGCCAGGGGCCCGGCCTCCGTCGTGCCGGAGCTTCAGACGCGGCCGCGCAGCGCCGCCTCGTACGCCTCGTCCGGGTCCAGGCGGCGGAGTTCCTCGGCGATCAGTTCCGCGGTCGTGCGGACCTTCAGCGCCAGGACCCGGTTCGGCTGGCCCGGGATCGCGAGGCGCGCGACCGGGCCCTCGGGGCGGTCGATGCGGATCTCGCCGTCCGCGGTGCCCATGCGGACGGCCGTGACGACGGGGCCGTCGGTGACGACCCGGTCGACGTCGACGCCGAGCCGGACCTCGAACCAGCGGGCGAGGAGTTCGGCGCTGGGGTTCTCCGCCTCGCTCTCGACGGCGGCGGAGGTGATGGTGAGCGGTGCCTGGTCGAGCGCGGCGGCGAGCATCGAGCGCCACGGGGTGAGCCGGGTCCAGGCGAGGTCGGTGTCGCCCGGGGCGTACGAGGCGGAGCGGCGCTCCAGCGCGGCGAGCGGGTCCTCGACCGCGTACATGTCGGTGATCCGGCGCTGCGCGAGCGAGCCGAGCGGGTCCCGGGACGGGACCTCGGGGGCGTCGACGGGCCACCAGACGACGATCGGGGCGTCCGGCAGGAGCAGCGGCAGGACCACGGAGTCGGCGCGGGAGCCGAGTTCGCCGTAGAGCCGGAGCAGGACCGTCTCGCCCGAGCCGGCGTCGGTGCCGAGCCGGACCTCGGCGTCGAGGCGGGTCTCGTTCCGCTCGCGGGGGGTGCGGGCGTGGCGCTTGATGACGACGAGGGTGCGGGAGGGGTGTTCCCGGGAGGCCTCGTTGGCCGCCTTGACGGAGTCGTAGGCGTTCTCCTCGTCGGTGACGACGATGAGGGTGAGCACGGCGCCGACGGCGGGAGTGCCGACGGCCCGGCGGCCCTGCAGGATGGCCTTGTTGATCTTGCTGGAGTCGGTGTCCGTCAGATCGATCTTCATGTGCGGCGCCCGTCCCTTCCTCTGCGGCGAGCCTAACTCTCCCGCGCGGCTTCCGTGTGCGGGTCCCCCCTCCCCTGCGGTCTACTCCGCTTCGGAGGGGCCCTGTTCCTCGGGGGAGGCCTGCGCGACGGCGCGGCGGCCGACGACGGCCGCGGCGGCGATCGCCGTACCGAGGAAGGCGGTGGCCACCACCCAGCGCCGGTCGAGGACGTGCCCGGTGGCGTGGTCCAGGGAGTAGCGTCCGGCGCCGGTGATGCCGATCGCGGCGGCGGTGAAGCCGAGGAAGGCCGGATACTCGAAGCCGCCGCCCTGGGCGAAGAAGCCGGCCGGGGCGTGCACGGCGACGGCTCCCGCCATGGCGCCGGCCGCGGCGGCGCCGGCGGCCGGGGTGGCGAGGCCGAGGGCGAGGAGGACGCCGCCGCCCGCCTCGCCGAGTCCGGCGGCGATCGCGCTCTCCCGGGGCGGGTGGAAGCCCATGGCCTCCATGCCCTTTGCGGTGCCCTCGATGCCGCCGCCCCCGAACCAGCCGAAGAGCTTCTGCGTGCCGTGCGCCGCGAGCACGGCGCCGGTGCCGAGCCTGAGCACGAGCAGCCCGAGGTCGCGTCGGTTGGGGTGGGCCATGGGTTCTCCAGGTGCCGTCGGCGGAGGCGTACGCCGCCCACTCTGGTCCGGCCCGCGCGCGGGCGCTCTCCGGGGGAAGCGCCGACTGCGCCATCCGAGTCATGTTTTGCAGCTTTTGCCCGTGATTGCTTGACTGGGTGGGCTTTCGTTCCCGAGGGAAGTGGGTCCGCATGTCCGCCGAGTCCGCCGAGACCGCAGCGCTGCGGGAGAAGGTCCGGGCGCTGATGCCCCGGGCGAAGGAGGACCTGACCGCGCTGGTGGCGATGCGTTCGGTCGCCGACCCGCGCCAGTTCCCGCCCGAGGAGTGCGCCAGGACCGCCGACTTCCTCGTACAGGCCTTCACCGAGGCGGGACTCCGGGACATGCGGCGGGTGACCACCCCGGACGGCACGGACGCGGTGGTGGGTCACGCGCCGGGGCCCGAGGGGGCGCCGACGGTCCTGCTCTACTGCCACTACGACGTACAGCCGCCCCTGGACGACGCGGCCTGGCGGACCCCTCCCTTCGAGCTGACCGAGCGGGACGGGCGCTGGTACGGGCGCGGCGCCGCCGACTGCAAGGGCAACATCGCCATGCACCTGACGGCGCTGCGGGCGCTCGGCGGACCGGAGGGCCGGGGCTTCCCCGTGAACGTCAAGTTCGTGGCGGAGGGTTCGGAGGAGCAGGGGACGGGCGGGCTGGAGCAGCTGGTGCCGCTGCGGCCCGAACTCTTCGCCGCGGACACCCTGCTGGTCTGCGACACCGGCAACTTCGCGCTCGGCCTGCCCACCGCCACCACCTCCCTGCGCGGACTCGCCAACGTGGTGGTCACGGTCTCCACCCTCAAGGGCGAGATGCACTCGGGGATGTTCGGCGGCCCGGCGCCCGACGCGCTGGCCGCGCTCGTCCGGATCCTCGACGGCCTCCGCGACGAGCACGGGAACACCGCGGTCAAGGGGCTCTCCGGGGACGGCGTCTGGGACGGCGTCGACTATCCGGCCGGGCAGTTCCGTGAGGACGCCGGCGTCCTCGACGGGGTGTCCCTCGTCGGCACGGGCTCGGTCGCCGACGAGCTGTGGGCCCGGCCCGCCGTCACCGTCCTGGGCATCGACTGCCCGCCGGTGGTGGGCTCCACGGCCGCGATCCAGGCGACGGTACGGGCCAGGGTCAGCCTCCGCGTGCCGCCGGGGATCGCCCCGGACGACGCGCTGCGCGCGCTCACCGACCATCTGACGGCGTCCGCCCCGTGGGGCGCCCGGGTCGAGGTGGAGCCGGAGAGCGGCGGCGGGCCGTTCAGGGCCCGCACCGACGGGCCCGCCTACCGGGCGCTGGGGGCGGCGCTCCGCGAGGCGTACGGGAAGGACATGGTCCAGGCGGGGCAGGGCGGGTCGATCCCGCTGTGCAACGTGCTCGCCGCGCACTTCCCGGAGGCGGAGATCGCCCTGATCGGGGTCGAGGAACCGGCCTGCCTCATCCACGCGCCGAACGAGAGCGTGGACCCCTCGGAGATCGAGCACATGGCGCTGGCCGAGGCCCTGTTCCTGAGCTCCTACGCCACCGCGCGCTGAACCGTCATCCGTAGAGAAAGGACCGGTGCGGTCCCATGACACAGACTCACGACACTCCGCACGACCGATCCGCCCGTACGGACCTGCCGCCCGGTCCGCTGGGGATGCTGGCGGGCTTCGCCTGGCAGGCCCTGGTCGTCGCCGGGCTCGTCTCGCTCGTCCTGGGCGTCCTGGTGCTGGCCTGGCCGGAGGCCACCCTGAAGGTGGTGGGGGTGCTCTTCGGCGTGTACCTGCTGCTCAGCGGCGTGGTGCAGCTGGTCGCCGCCTTCGGCACGCACGCCACCACCGCGCTGCGGGTCATGGCCTTCATCAGCGGCGCGCTGTCGATCCTGCTCGGTCTCTTCTGCTTCCGGGGCGCGGCGCAGTCGATCCTGCTGCTCGCGCTGTGGATCGGGATCGGCTGGCTCTTCCGCGGCATCATGCAGACGGTGGCGGCGGCCTCCGACCCCACGATGCCGGCGCGCGGCTGGCAGGTCTTCCTGGGCATCGTGAGCGCGCTCGCCGGAGTCGTGCTGATCGTGTCCCCGCTGACGTCCGCGGCGGTGCTCACCGTCCTCGGCGGCATCTGGCTGCTCGTCGTGGGGGTCACCGAGATCGTCACGGCCTTCATGGTCCGCTCCCGCGCCAAGGACCTCCCCGCGGGCGTGTGAACCCCACCGCCCGGGAGGGCCGTCCACCGCGCCCGACGCCCGACGCCCGCCCGCGGTCCGTCCCGACCCCGGGCGGGCGGTGGGCGGGCTTGACGCGTGCGCTACATTTTGCCGGTCCTTGACCACCGATCGCCCCGATCGCGACCTTCCGGAGCCGGCACCTCATGAGCGACATCGTCAACGGCCTCGGCCGGGCCGGCGCCTACGGCGCCCTCGGCGTGGTCCTGCTGATCCTGGGCATCGTGCTCGTGGACGTGCTGACCCCCGGCAAGCTCGGGCGCCAGATCTGGGAGGACCGCAACCGCAACGCCGCGCTGCTGCTGAGCTCGGCGCTCCTCGGCGTCGGCGGCATCGTCTTCACCTCGATCTGGACGACGTACGACGACTTCGGCAAGGGGCTGCTCTCGACGGCCGCCTTCGGTCTCCTCGGCCTGGTGATGATGGCGGTGGCCTTCCTCGTCGTCGACCTGGTCACGCCGGGGAAGCTGGGCGCCACGCTCGTCGACCCCGAACCCCACCCGGCGGTCTGGGTGACCGCCTCGTGCAACCTCGCGGTCTCGGCGATCGTCTCGGCCTCGATCGCCTGATCCCCGCCCCGCGCCCGGCCTTTCAGGACTCCAGGGGCTCCACCTCCAGGAAGCGCCGGCCGCGCGGGCCCTTGTAGAGGAGGGCGTCCCAGCCGAGCCGCGCCAGGACCGGCACGCAGGCCCCGAGCGCCGTCGCCTCCTCCTGGGCCGCCCCCGCCCCGGGCGGGCCGAGCCACTCCACCACGGCCGTGCCGGACCGCTCCCCCGCCGTGACCCGGTACCCGGTGGAGAGCCGCGTCCCGGCGGAGTCCACCGACGAGGGCGCGATCCCGCCGGACTCCAGGGCGAGGGCCACCGCCCGGACCGGCCGGCCGCGCTCCCAGGCGGCGGGCACGGCCCTCGGGTCGCCGCCCCCGCTCAGCGTCAGCCGCCTGATCTGGAGGAGCCCGTCGACGGCCGCCCGGATCTCCCGCGACCGCTGCTCGGCCCCGTCCGGGGGCAGCGGCGGCCCGTCGCCCGTGGCCGCCTCGAACCCACCCGAGCCGCTTCCCCCGCCGGGCGTCACAGCAGCCGCCGGATGTCGCCGCGCACCCGGTAGAAGCCGCCCGCGGCCGGGTGCAGCGCGTCCACCACGTACCGCGCTCCGGGCTCCCGGATCGCGCGCGGGAACTGCACGTTCCACGCGGAGTCGTATCCCTGCGAGACGACCCGCACCCGGGTCCTGCCCGCCTCGGTCACGCACTCCACGACCACCGAGCCGGCCGGGGCGTCGCTGACGGCGGCCACGGCGGTCACGGTCGTCGCGGGCTCGTACACCGGCAGGGCGGCGGCGAGCTTGATGTCACGGGCGACCGGGACGGTGCCGCCCTTGGCGGCCTCGATCGCCGCCTCGCTCGCGTCCACGCAGACGAGGGATCCGTCCGTGGTCACCAGGTAGAGCCGCTCGTCGCGGTACTGCATGGAGAGCGCCGAGCCGCCGCCGGTGCCGAGCTTCCAGAGCCGGGTGCCGTCCTCGGCGAAGCAGTAGACCGAGGAGGACGAGTCCCCGGCGAAGACGAACCGGCCGCCGGCCGAGGTGGCGCAGGAGTACACCGGGCTGTCGCAGGAGTACACCGCCTCCACGCGGCCGTCCTTCTTGGCGAGCCGCAGCACCTTCTTGCGGGACGTGCCCGCGTACACCGCGGTGTCCTCCTGCCAGCCGAAGAGGACCCCGCCCTCGGTGGCCGTGTGCCACAGCTCGCCGCCGCCGTCCGGCGCGTGGGCGGCGACGCCCCGGGTGTCGCCGTAGTAGACGGCGTCCCCGTCGGCGCGGACCATCCAGGCGTGCTCCCCGGCACCGGAGCGCGCCCACTGGTGCTCGTCCTCGTGGTCGATGACCGTGAGCCGGCCGGAGCGGTCGGCGACGTTCAGCACGCCCTCGTGGATGTCGAGCCAGAAGATGTCGACGTCGGTGGCGATGTCGTACGCGGCGAACGGAAGCTTGGACGACAGGTCGTACACCTTGCCGTCGTCGCAGCCCGCGTAGATCCAGAAGTCGTCGGCGACCAGGCACTTGACCCCGTCCGGCAGGCTGAACCGGGCCTGGACCTCGCCGGCGCGGTCGAGGGTGAACACGTCCCCCGCCTGATTGCCCACCCAGCAGCGCTCCTCGTCGACGTGGATGCCGAAGGCGGCCGAGCCGGTGCGGAAGCGCCACAGGACGGGGGCGACGGCCCGCGCGGTGGAGGGCGCGGAGGTGACCTCGCGGCGCGTCACGGCGCGCGCGGCGCGCTGCCCCCGGACGGCCGGGGCGTATCCCTTGCGGACCTTCTCGCCGATCTTCTTCGCCGCGGCGGCCTGGGCCTTCGCCGCCGTCGGGAACGTGGAGCGCTGGGTCTGGCCGTCCGCGCCGATCCGGCCGTAACGGACCGACACCGCGAGGTCCTCGACGGTCACTTCGTAGAACTTGTGGGCACCGCCGCCGTCCTGCGACAGCTCCAGATAGGTCGTCGTCGTCATGGTGAAAACGGTAGGGGGCACCACTGACAACGACCCCCGGTGAGGCTCTGGCCAGGGGACGGACGGACCAAGGAAGCCCAAGGGGCCGAGAGACCAAGGGGGCGACAGACCTGACAGACCTAGGGGCCGAGAGCCCAAGGGACCGAGCGACCAAGGCCCGAGCGGCGCGGCCCGACCGGCCGCCCGTCCGGGGATCAGTCCGTCGGCGGTGCGTGGGACAGCGGGTCGGCCAGGACGTCGTGGAGGACGAGGGCCGCCGCGCCCCGCGAGGCGTCCGTGGCCGCGGACGCCGGACGCAGGCGGGCCGCGTCCGGGGTCCAGAGTCCGGAGACGACGCGGGCGCAGAGCTCCTCGGCGAGGGCGGGCGCCAGCCAGGGCATCAGCCGGGGGTAGCTGCCGCCGAGGACGACCGCCTCGGGGTCGAGGAGGTTCACGGCGCCGGACAGGGCGCGGCCGAGCATCCGGCCCGCCTCGGCGAGGGCGGTGAGGACGTGCGCCTCCCCCGCCTCGGCCCGGCGCGCGAGGTCCGGGACATCGCGCGCGTCCGCCGAGGCGAGGAGCGCGGCCTGGCCGGCGTACTGCTCCAGGCAGCCTCGGGAGCCGCAGCGGCAGCGCGGTCCTCCGGCGTCGACGACGAGGTGGCCGATCTCTCCGGCGAAGCCGTGGGCGCCGCGCAGGAGTTCGCCGTGCACGACGATCGCGCCGCCGACGCCGATCTCCCCCGTGACGTGCAGGAAGGTGCGGATCTCGCCGAGGGAGCCGGACCACAGCTCGGCGAGGGCCGCCATGTTCGCCTCGTTGTCGGAGGTGAGCGGGAGACCGGCGGTGGCGGGGCGGCGTGCGGCGAGGGCCTTGCCGAAGAGGGCCTCGGCGGGGACCTCGTTCCATCCGAGGTTGGGGGCCTGCCGGACGGTCCCGTCGCGGACGAGCCCGGGGAGCGCGAGTCCGGCGCCGGCCGCGGCGAGGCCCGCTCCGGCGGCCTCGTCCAGGGCTTCGGCGGCGATGCGGGCGGCGCGGGCGAGGACGTCGGCGGCGCGGGCGTCGCGGTTGTCGAGGCGCTCGGTGCGGTGGACGCGGTCGGTGCCGGTGAGGTCGACGACGCGGACGGTGACGTAGTCGACGTTGATCTCGACGCCGAGACCGGCGGGTCCGGTGTCGGCCGGTGTCAGCACGGTGCCGGGGCGTCCCGCCTGGCCGCTGAACGTCTTTCCCTTCTCGACGAGGAAGCCGAGGTCGAGAAGCTGCTCGACGAGCGAGGAGACGGCGGGCCGGGTGAGGCCGACGCGGGCCGCGACGGCGGCCCGGGTCGTCTCGCCGGCCTCGTGGACGGTCCGCAGGACGAGGCTCAGGTTGTGCCTGCGCACTCCCGACTTGTCGGCCTTGGGGCCCGTGGGCTGGTTCATGGTGAGCGAGAGCCTAGTCGCCCCTTTCGCCCTCACGAAAACAGTTCGGTGACCGAACTCTTCCACGTTAGGCTCCGGTCATGACGCTTCCGCGCGACTACCGCGGTCAGGCCTGCGCCCTCGCCCGCTCGATGGAGATCGTCGGCGAGCGCTGGACGCTGCTGGTCCTGCGCGACGCCTTCTACGGGGTCCGCAGGTTCGGCGACTTCGCCGCGCACCTGGGCGTCCCCCGGGCCGTCCTCACCGACCGGCTCGCCCGCCTCACCGAGACGGGCGTGCTCGCGCGCCTCCCCGGGGAGGGCACGGGCCGCCGCGAGGTCTACGGACTCACGCCCAAGGGGACCGCGCTCTGGCCGGCCGTCCGTTCCCTCACCGCCTGGGGCGAGGAGTTCTACGCGGCGCCGGGCGGCCCGCGACGGGTCTTCCTGCACGCCGAGGACCAGGACGCGGTCGCGCCCGACGGGCGGTGCGAGGGCTGCGGCGCGGCCGTGCCCGTCCAGGACCTGCTGGTCGCCCCCGGCCCGGGCCTCGCCCCCTCGGCCCCGGACGACGACCCGGTGACGGCGGCACTCGCCCGACCCCACCGGCTGCTCACCCCCCTGCCCACCACCGCGCCCCCGGGGCGCTCCACGAAGGGTTCACCCCGATGAAGATCCTGGTCGTCGGCGCCGGTGCCACCGGTGGCTACTTCGGCGCCCTGCTCGCCCGCGCCGGCGAGGACGTCACCTTCCTGGTCCGGCCGGCCCGCGCGGCGGCGCTGCGCGAGCGCGGGCTGCGGGTCGTGGGCCGGGACGAGGAGTGGACGGTGCGGCCCCGGCTCGTCACGGCCGACGAGCTGCGCGCGCCGTACGACCTCGTGCTGCTGTCCGTGAAGTCCACCGGACTCGACCGCGCGATCGCGGACGTGGCGCCCGCCGTCGGACCGGACACGGCGGTGGTGCCGCTCCTCAACGGCCTCGCCCACCTCGACGCGCTCAACGCCCGCTTCGGGACGACGGCCGTGCTCGGCGGCGTCGCCAAGGTGGTCACCACCCTCGACGACGCGGGCGACATCCGGCGGCTCGCCCCCCTGGCCCACCTGGCCTTCGGCGAGCAGGACGCACCGGCCGGGACGGTCTCCGCGCGCGTGGCGCGGATCCGCGAGGTCCTGGAGGGCGCGGGGATCGACGCGCCGGTGCCGGCCGACATCCTCACGGCGATGTGGCACAAGTGGGTGTTCATCACGACGTTCGGCGCGGTGACGAGCCTCATGCGCGGCACGGTCGGCGAGGTGTACGACACGGAGGGCGGTCCGGCCCTGGGCCCGGCGGTGCTCGACGAGGCCGCCGCGGTCGCGGCGGCGGCCGGGCACCCCGTACCGGATCAGGAGCGCGCGGCGACGCTCGCCGTGGTGTCCGCGCCGGGTTCGCCGATGGTGCCGTCCCTCTACCGCGATCTGGCGGCGGGCCGCCCCACCGAGGTCGAGCACCTCTTCGGCGACCTGACGGCGCGGGCGCGGGCGCTCGGCGTGGCGACCCCGCTCCTCGATCTGGCGACCCTGCACCTGCGGGTCCACCAGCGCAGGACCGCCGGCGCCTGACCCGCCGGGGAGGAGGCGCCCTCCCCCGCACGGCGGAGCGGGAGCGGCCCCCGGGGCGATGCCCGGGGGCGCGACCGCACGACAGGCTGAGTGCATGATGAAGCTCAAGGCCCTTCCGGGCGTGCCCCGTTGGGCCGTACTCGCCGCGCACGCCGTTCCGCTGCTCGTCCTGCCGTCGGGGATCTGGCGTGTCGCCCTCACCTTCGGTGCGCCGGTCGCCCGGGTGGACGACCCGAGCCCCGGACTCGCCGCGTACCAGCTCGGCCTCACCGTCCTCGCCGAGCTGCTCGCCTTCCTGACGCTGGGTCTGGTCCGGGGGTGGGGCGAGGTGTTCCCCCGCAGGCTGCCCTTCTTCGGCGGACGCCCGGTCTCCGTGCGCGGCGCGACCGTCGCCGCGCTGGCGGGCGCGACCGGACTCGCGGCCCTGACCTGCTGGTTCACGTACGTGGCGTACGCGGACGTCACGGAGTACTCCCCGCTCGCCCATGTCCAGGGCCCGTTCCAGGAGACCCTGCTCCGTCTCTGCTACCTGCCGCTCGTGGCCTGGGCCCCGCTGCTGGCCGCGGTGGCGGTCGCCTACCACCGTCGCCGCCGAGGCCTTACGTCAACATCGTTGACGCGGTGAGAGGACGGCGGTTCGATGCTGCCGTCGAGGCGGTCCACCGCCCGGCGACGCGCCTCCGCCATCCCAGGAAGGGCACCACCATGTCCACGTCCAGCGACCTCGAGCTCGCCTACCTGCCCGCCACCGAGGCCCTGCGCCGGTTCCGCGACCGCTCCCTGTCCCCGGTCGAGTTGATGACCGCGGTCATCGCGCGCGCCGAGGCCGTCGAGTCCGAGGTCAACGCGCTCGCCGAGCGGACCGTCGAACTGGCCCTCGCCGGAGCGCGCGAGGCCGAGGCGCGGTACGCGGGCAAGGGGGACGCGCCCCGGGCCCTGGAGGGGCTGCCGGTGGCGACGAAGGAGGAGCAGCCGCTCGCGGGCCGCCGCAGTACGGACGGTTCGCTGGCCTTCCGCGACGCGATCGCCGAGGAGACGCACCCGGTCGTCGAGCGCGTCCAGGCCGCGGGCGGCATCGTGCACGCGCGCACGACCACCCCGGAGTTCAGCTGCGCGGCCTTCACGCAGTCGCGGCTGTGGGGCGTGACGCGCAACCCGTGGAACCCGGAGTTCAGTCCGGGCGGTTCCTCGGGCGGCGCCGGTGCCGCGCTGGCGGCCGGCGAGACGACGCTCGCGACCGGCTCCGACATCGGCGGCTCCATCCGCATCCCCGCCTCCTTCACGGGCACGGTCGGCTACAAGCCGCCGTACGGCCGGGTGCCGGCGATGGCGCCGTTCAACCTCGACACGTACTGCCACGACGGCCCGATGGCGCGGACGGTCGCCGACTGCGCCCTCCTCCAGAACGTCATCGCGGGGCCGCACCCGCTCGACGCGGTGTCCCTGCGCCCGAAGGTCACACTGCCGGAGCGCTTCGACGCACTGGCGGACGCGGGAGTCGCGGGCCTGCGGGTGGCGCTGTCCGTCACCCTCGGGGACTGGCCGGTCGATCCCGAGGTCGAGGCCCACACCCGTGCCGTCGCGGAGGCGCTGCGCGCGGCCGGGGCGGTCGTCGAGGAGGTGGAGGTCCCGATCACGCGGGCGGTCGTGACGCAGGCCGCGATGATCCACTTCGGCTCGGTCTTCGGTCCGTACGTCGCCTCGGTCGCCGCGGAGCACGGTGACCTGCTGACCGCGTACGCGCTCGACTTCGCCGAGCGGACCGCCGAGGCCGTACGCGAGCCCGGCAGCATCATGCGCGGCCTGGAGCTGGAGGCCTCGGTGCAGCGGACGCTCGGCCTCCTCCTCGACCGTCACGATCTGCTGCTGTGCCCGACGATGGCCGTCCCGGGGCTGCGGGCCGACGACGACCACCTCGCGACCAAGGTCGTGATCGGCGGCGTCGAGCTGGACTCGTACCTGGAGGCCGCGATGACCACGCCGTTCAACATCGCGAGCCGCTGCCCGGTCCTGAGCGTGCCCTCGGGCCTCGCCTCGAACGGAGTCCCGACCGGCGTCCAGCTCGTCGGACGCACCTACGACGACCTGACCGTCTTCCGCGCGGCGGCGGCGATCGAGGCGGTCCGGCCGTGGAACCGGCGCCCGGTGCTCTGAACGGGAGGCGGTCCGCCCGTGGAACCGGCGCCCGGCGCTGTGAACTGCGGCGGCCCGCATGGGCCCATGGGTGGGGAGCCGCAGGCCCGGACGATAATGATCGAAGTGAGTACACGTACTCAGGTGCCGCCCGGCGGACTTCTTCATGCTGGGAGCCCACGACGGATCGCCACAGGAGCACGCATGGACCACGCCATACAGCTGCGCACCGCCGCACCCGGGGACCTCGACTGGATCCACGAGCTGCGGCACCGGGTGTACGCGGAGGAGCTGGGCCAGCATCAGGCGGACCCGTCCAGGCGGTTGAGCGACGGGCTCGACGGCGACAACGTGTACCTCGTGGCTGCGCGCGGGGACACGCGGATCGGTTTCGTCAGCCTCACCCCGCCGTGGGTCGGTCGCTACTCGCTGGACAAGTACCTCACCCGTGAGGAACTGCCGGTCCTGTCCGAGGAGTCGCCCTTCGAGATCCGCGTCCTGACCGTCGAGGAGCGCTGGCGCTCCACCGCGGCGGCGCCGCTCCTGATGTACGCGGCGCTGCGCTGGGTCGCGGCGCGGGGCGGCCGCCGGGTGGTGGCGATGGGCCGCACGGAGCTGCTGGACATGTACCTCGCCGCCGGACTCCGGCCGGTGGGCCGGACGGTCCGCTCGGGCGCGGTCTCCTTCGAGGTGCTGACCGGAGACGTGGCCGAGCTGACGAGGACGGTCCGCGACCGTCACGGCCGGACCCTGGACCGGTTGCGGGAGGGCCTCGACTGGCGGCTGGACGCGGACTTCGCACCGCGCGCGGACGGCTGCGAGCACGGCGGCGCCTTCTTCTCGGCGATCGGTACGGACTTCCGGACGCTGAGCCGCCGTCACCAGGTGGTCGCCGCCGACGTGCTGGACGCCTGGTTCCCCCCGTCCCCGGAGGTCCGCGCGGCGCTGACGGAGGATGCGGGGTGGACGGCGCGCACCTCCCCGCCCACCGGGGCGGAAGGACTGCTCGCGGAGATCGCCGGGGCGCGCGGGCTGCCGGTGGAGTCGCTGGCCGTGGGGGCGGGTTCGTCCGATCTGATCTTCCGGGCGTTCGGCCGCTGGCTGACTCCGGAGAGCCGGGTGCTGCTCCTGGACCCGACCTACGGCGAGTACGCCCATGTCACCGAGCGGGTCATCGGCTGCCGGGTGGACCGGCTCCGGCTGCGGCGGGAGGACGGCTGGGTGCTCGATCCGGCCCGGCTCGCCGCCGCGACCGAGGACGGCCGGTACGACCTCGTGGTGGTGGTCAACCCGAACAACCCGACCGGCCGCCACGCGCCGGCCGACGCGCTGCGCGCGGTGATCGAGGCGTCGCCCGCCCGGACCCGATGGTGGATCGACGAGGCGTACCTGGGGTACGTCGACCCCGCCGAGTCGCTGGCCGGGCTCGCCTCGGTCGATCCCCGGGTGGTGGTGTGCACGTCGCTGTCGAAGATGTACGCGCTGTCGGGCATGCGGGCGGCGTATCTGGTGGCCGACCCCGACACGGCCGGTGAGCTGCGCCGCTGGACTCCGCCGTGGCCCGTCAGCCTGCCGGCCCAGCTGGCCGCCGTGACGGCGCTGCGCGACCCCGCGTACTACGCGGAGCGCTGGGCCCGCACCGGGGAGCTGCGACGGGAGCTCGCCGCCGCGCTGGCGGAGCTCGACGGGTTCGCCTCGGTCGACGAGGGCCTGGCGAACTTCCTCACCGTGACCCTGCCGCCGGACGGACCGAGCGCCGCCCGGCTGGTGCGCGAGTGCCGCCGCCACGACGTCTATCTGCGAGACCTGTCGCCGATGTCCCCGGCGTTCGAGGGGCGGACCTTCCGCGTCGCCGTCCGCGACACCGCGGAGAACGCGCGGGTCGTGGCGGCGTGCCGGAGCGCCCTGGACGCGCTGCGCGCGGGGGCGTCGGCTGCGGTCCCGGCGCGGGACCGGGTCGCGGCGGGTGCGGCGGGCGGCGGGGCGGCCCGGTGACGACGGTTCCCGGTCTCGTGCCCTACCTCGGTGGGGCGCTGGCGGTCGGCGGGCTCGCGGTGGCGGCGACCCGGCGGCGCGAGCTGATCCTGCGCTGGTGCGTGTGGGCGCTCGGAGTGCCCCTGGTCACGGGCGCGTTCTGGCTCGGGCCGCCCGGGATCGCGGTGCTGGGCTCCGTGGTCGGGGTCGTCGCGGTGCTGGAGTTCGGCGCTCTGCTGCGGCTGGGCCCGGTGGACCGGGCGGTGCTCGGCGCGGCCGTGGTGGGCCTGGTCCTGACCGCGTGGCTGGCACCCGGGGAGCTGCTCCGGGTCGCGGCGGTCGGGGCGCTCGCTATCGCCGGTGTGCCCCTGCTGAGCGGTGACGCCGAACACGGGCTGCGCCGGCTGGGGGCGGGCCTGCTCGGTCTCGTGTGGCTGGGCGTGCTGGCCGGGCTCATCCCTTTGGGCGCGACGGGGCTCGTCCTGTTCGTGGCCGTGTCGATCGCCGACATCGTCGCGTTCGCGGCCGGTCCCCGTCTCGGCGGCCCCCCGCTCTCCCCGCTGTCGCCCGCCAAGCGGTGGAGCGGCACGCTGGCCGGGGCGGCGGCCGGTCTGCTGACGCTGGCCCTGCTGTCGTCCCTGACGTGGCAGACGGCGGTGGCCGTGGCGGTCGGCGGGCCGCTCGGGGACCTGCTGGAGTCGATGGTGAAGCGGGGCGCCCGGGTGAAGGACTCCGGCCGCTGGCTGGCCGGCTCGGGCGGCCTCCTGGACCGCGTCGACTCCCTGCTCGTCGCGCTGGCGCTGCTGCTGGTCCTGAGCTGAACGGTGACCCGCCCCGCAGCGGTTGCGGGGCGGCCGTCCCCCGTCGTCGGCGGGTGCCGGGGCCCCTCGTCTGCCGTGGGTACGCGCCTCAGGGCCGTCCGCCGCGCCGGACGTAGGTGTCGTTCGCGGTCGGCATCGAGTTGTGGGCGGCGAAGGAGTTGAAGGAGACCTTGTCGGTCCGGGCCTGGCGCAGCGCCCGCTGTTCCTGGAGCACGCCGTCGACCGTGTCGGAACCGCCGCCGCCCCTGCGGAGCAGGGTGACGATCATCAGCGCCCCGCTGCCGCCGAGGACGCCGAACAGGATGAGTAGCGAAGTCATGGTGCCTCCCCCGTCGTTTGCCGCAGGGTAACCCGCAGCTCGGCCCGGGGAACAGGAGTGCGCGGGCCGGTGTCCGGGAGGCGAGCGTCGCCCGGAGGGCGGCCCCCCGGGGTCTGGTGCGTGCTCTCGGTGCCGACGGGCTCGCGGGGCTGCTCGCCGACCCCACGGCGTACGAGACGTTCGACCCGGACGCGGCCGGGGCACGCTCGATGGCCTTCGAGCACCTGGACCGACTGGCCCTGGAGCATCTGCTCGGCGTGCGCCGAACCGTCTGCCGCGCACGGCCCTGACAGACTACGTACCGCAAGGGCGACGGCGCCGCCTGGGACAGGGCCGCCGCCCGACCCGGACCGTCCCCGAGGAACCGTGATGCGTGTCGCCCTCTTCGTCACCTGCGTCAACGACGCCGTCTTCCCCTCGACGGGCGTGGCCACGGTCCGGCTCCTCGAACGGCTGGGCGTGGACGTCGACTTCCCGGCGGCGCAGTCCTGCTGCGGGCAGCCGCAGTTCAACACCGGCTACCGCGCGGAGACCGAGCCGCTGGTGCGGCGCACGGTCCGGGCCTTCGAGGGCTACGACCACGTCGTCACCCCGTCCGGCTCGTGCGCGGCGATGGTCCGGCACCACTACCCGTCCTTCGGCGCGGACGCGGCGGACCTGGCGCCGCGCGTGTACGAGCTGACGGAGTTCCTGGTGGACGTGCTCGGCGTGACCGACGTGGGCGCCTACTTCCCGCACCGGGTGACGTACCACCCCTCCTGTCACGGCCTGCGGCTGCTCGGGCTGGGCGACCGGCCCCGACGGCTCCTCGAGGCGGTGAAGGGCCTGGCGCTCGCGGAACTGCCGGGCGCGGAGGAGTGCTGCGGCTTCGGCGGCACGTTCGCGGTGAAGAACCCCGACGTCTCGGCGGCCATGGGCGCCGACAAGATCACGAACGCGCTGTCCACGGGCGCCGAGGTGCTGTGCGGCGCGGACAACTCCTGTCTGCTGCACGTGGGCGGCATGCTGAGACGCCAGGAGGCGCCGCTGCGGGCGCTGCACCTGGCGGAGATCCTGGCGAGCACGGAAGAGGAGCCCTGGCGTTGAGCGGAACCTTCGTGGGCATGCCCGCCTTTCCCGAGGCGGCACGGGAGGCGGTGGGGGATCCGACGCTGCGCGCCAACCTCCGGCACGCCACCCACACCATCCGCGACAAGCGCGCGCGGGCCGTGGCCGAGCTGGACGACTGGGCCGCCCTCCGCGAGGCGGGCCGGCGCATCAAGGACCGGACACTCCGTCACCTGGACATGTATCTGCTCCAGTTGGAGGAGTCGGTCACGGCGGCGGGCGGCACCGTGCACTGGGCGACCGATGCCGAGGAGGCGAACCGGATCGTCACGGAACTCGTGCGCGCCACCGGGGAGACCGAGGTCGTCAAGGTCAAGTCGATGGCCACGCAGGAGATCGGGCTCAACGAGCATCTGGAGGCCGAGGGCATCGCCGCGTACGAGACGGACCTCGCGGAGTTGATCGTGCAGCTCGGCGAGGACCGTCCGTCGCACATCCTGGTGCCCGCCATCCACCGCAACCGGGGCGAGATCCGCGACATCTTCCGCGACAGGATGGGCCATTGGGGCCGCCCGGCGCCGGAGGGGCTGAGCGACACCCCGGCGGATCTCGCGGAGGCGGCCCGGCTGCACCTGCGCGAGAAGTTCCTCCGGGCCCGGGTCGGGATCTCGGGCGCGAATTTCATGGTCGCCGAGACCGGCACGCTCGTGGTGGTGGAGTCCGAGGGCAACGGCCGCATGTGCCTCACCCTGCCCGAGACGCTCATCTCGGTCGTCGGCATCGAGAAGGTGGTGCCGACGTGGCGCGACCTGGAGGTCTTCCTCCAGACGCTCCCCCGCTCCTCGACGGCCGAGCGGATGAACCCGTACACCAGCATGTGGACCGGGACCGCCGACGGCGACGGACCGGCCGCCTTCCACCTGGTCCTCCTCGACAACGGCCGCACCGACGCCCTCGCCGACGAGGTCGGACGGCAGGCGCTGCGCTGCATCCGCTGCTCGGCCTGCCTCAACGTCTGCCCGGTGTACGAGCGGGCCGGCGGTCACGCGTACGGCTCGGTCTACCCGGGACCGATCGGCGCCATCCTGACGCCGCAGCTGCGGGGCACGGCGAGCGAGGTCGACGCCTCCCTGCCGTACGCCTCCTCGCTGTGCGGCGCCTGCTACGAGGTGTGCCCGGTCGCCATCGACATCCCCGAAGTCCTGGTGCACCTGCGGGAGAAGGTCGCTCGGGAGGGCGGGAAGGGACACCGCCTGGAGCGGGCCGCCGTCAAGGCGTCGACCTGGATCCTGGACCATCCGGGCGCGCTCGCGACCGGGGAACGGCTCGCGTCGGCGGCCCGGAAGGCGCTCCCGAGGCGGCTGCCCGGACCGGGCGCCCGCCAGTGGACCGACCACCGCGACCTTCCGGAACTGCCCGAAGAGCCGTTCCGCGACTGGTGGAGGAAGAACCGCGCATGACGCCGACCGGTGGAGGAGAAACCACGATGACGCCGACCGGTGGAGAAGGAAACCACGCACGACGCCGACCGGTGAGGAAGAACCGCGCATGACGCTCCCGGTCCACGCACCCGCCCGCCCTCCGAGGAGCGACCGCCCATGACCGACTCCCGCGCACGGATCCTCGCCCGGGTCCGCGCCGCCGTCGCGGACGCGCCCGAGGCCGTCCCCGTCGCCCGCGACTACCGCACCAGCCACACCCCGGACGATCCGGACGCCCTGCTCGACCTCCTCCAGGAGAACCTCGCCGACTACCGGGCGCACGTCCACCGCACCGCGCCCGGCGATCTGCCCGGGCTCGTCGCGCGACGGCTCGCGGAGCGCGGTGCCCGCAGCGTCGTCGTCCCGCCCGGCCTGCCGGAGGCGTGGCTCGCCACGACCGAGGCCGTGCGGCGGTTCGACGAACCCCGCCTGGATCCGTACGCGCTCGACGGCTCGGACGCCGTGGTGACGGGGTGCGCGGTGGCGATCGCCGAGACCGGCACGATCGTCCTCGACGGGGGCCCGGGCCAGGGCCGCCGGGCCCTCACCCTCGTCCCCGACCTGCACCTGTGTGTGGTGCGGGCCCCGGACCAGGTGGTGGCCTCGGTGCCGCTCGCGCTCCCTCGGCTCGATCCCGGGCGCCCCCTGACCTGGATCTCCGGCCCGTCCGCCACGAGCGACATCGAACTCGACCGGGTGGAGGGCGTCCACGGCCCGCGGACCCTGGAGGTCCTGCTGGTGACGGGAGCCTGAGCGCCCCCGTCGCCGGGGTCTTCTCGCGAGTGCCGGCGGCCCTGGCGACGGTGAGCTTCGCCATCAGCCGACGCCTCCTCGTCACGTACACCGTACGTCTGGGGGCGGCCGGGTTCACGCCGGTGACCGACGAGAGCGGTCGGAAGCGGTATGTGCCGCCGGGCGGCCAACTACCGGGCCACGGAGCTCCCTTGGCCCGCTGAGACCCATCGCGATCCCGCGCGACGGATCACGGCGTCTTCGCCCAGACGCCGTCACGCATGAGGTGACGGCCCACCAGTTCGGGCTCCTCGTGCCAGGCTTCGACGGCGGTGGGGCGCACCCGGAACCAGTGGTAGGCCGGGCCGGAGCCGCGCGGATCCCAGCCCGTCTTCGCGTGGAACGCGTCCGCCACTTCCGTCGGCACCTCCTCCGGGGTGTGTACCGTGACGTCGCCGTCCAGCAGGACGACGTCCCGGGTGTGCCCGAGTGCCAGCCGCACGCGGCCCCCGCCCGCGAGGTTGCGGCCGGTGGGGTTGCCGATGCGCGTGCAGAGCCACAGGTGCGGGGAGTCCCAGAGGAAGGCGAGCGGAACGAGGTACGGCTCCCCGGCCGCGCCGGCCGTGGCCACCCAGATGTCCTGCTCCGCTTCGAGTCGGCCGAGCACGTCCCGTATGCGGTGGGCGGTGTCACGCAGAGGCTGAGTGTTCGTCATGATCGGGAGGTTACGCCTCCGTTCCACTCACGCCCGTTGCTCAGGGGCGGAGCAGGGGGAAGGCAGCGTCGGTCCAGAGCGCACGGAGGTCGGTGCGGCCGTCCTCACCGCCCCCCTGCCCCCTCTCCTCGACGCGGCCACCACCGTCGTCCCCCGGCTCCTCCTCCGTCCGCCACACCCTCACCCGCCGCGCGGTGTCCTCGTACGGCGGCCAGCCCGGGTCCCCGGTGGCCGCGAAGCCCGCCCAGGCCGACACCATCCGGCGCGACAGGTCGCGGTCGGCCGGGGTGGGGGCGCCGCCGATGAGGAAGGCCGCGCAGTCCTCGTCCACGGTGCCGAAGGCGAACGGGACGTCGCCGCAGTGCCAGGCCCGTACGGGCCCGTGCGGACCGGCGCGGCGGCGGTCGAAGCGGGACAGGAACGCCCGGCCGCCGCCCCGTGCGTGCTCCTCGGCCAGCCGGTGCGCGTACTCCCCGAAGAGGAGGTCGCCGAAGACGGCCAGGTACACGTCGAGCACGGGAGCTCCCGGCAGGGCGGCGCGGTAGCCGTCGACCAGACCGTCGGGGACTCCGAAGTCGGTCGCGAATCGGTCGAGTTGTTCTTCCGTGGTGACCTTCGCGCTGCTGCCGACGGCGTCGAGGAGCCAGTACTCCTCCGTGGTGTGGCAGACGAGCAGGTCCACCTCCCGTCCGGCACCGGCGGCAAGGGCCGCGAGGGGGTCGAGGGGCAGGACGTCGCCGTCCAGGACGGGCGCGTAGAGCGAGGGGTCGTAGTGGCGGGAACCGGAGGCGGGATCCCGCCGGTACGCCTCGACGACCCGGTCGGTCGCCGCGACCAAGGCCTCCGGCGTCGCGGAGGCCAGACCCTCGGGGGTGGCCGGACGGCCCGCCGCGGCGGCGACCTCGCGCGTGGTCGCGGCGGCGATGGAGAGCGTGTGGTGCGGGCTCGCGGGACTGTGGAGGACGGCGCGGCGGAAGAGGCCACGGGCCCGGTCCATCACCATGAGGCAGGCCACCGAGGCGGCCCCGGAGGACTGGCCGGCGACCGTGACGTTGCCCGGGTCGCCGCCGAACGCGGCGATGTTCTCCCGCACCCAGCGCAGGGCGGCGACCTGGTCGAGGAGCCCCCGGTTGTCGGGGAAGACGGTCCGGTCGGCGGCGGGCACGTGCCCGAAGCCCTCGAAGCCGAGCCGGTGGTTGAGGGTGACCACGACCAGACCGGCGCGGGCGAGGGCGAGGCCGTCGAAGTCCGGCTGCGCCGAGGAGCCGAACGTGTAGGCGCCGCCGTGGATCCAGACCAGGACGGGCAGGGAACCGCCGCCCGGCGCGGGGGTCCACACGTTGACCGTGAGGACGTCCTCGTCACCGGGCGACCACACCGGCGCGCCGGGCAGCTCCGCCGACTGCGGGGCGATCGGGCCGAAGGCCGTCCCGTCCCGCACCCCGGTCCACGCGGCGGCAGGGGCGGGCTCCCGGAACCTGAGGGCGCCGAACGGCGGTGCCGCGTAAGGGATTCCGAGTACGGCGACGACCTCGTCGGAGGCCCGGAAGCCCCGCACCGCACCGTGTGTCGTCTCGAAGATGTCCATGGCCCGAGCCTGCCAGCGCTCCCCTCGTCCGCGCCAACACCGAGATGATGACGATTGACCCGTCCGCGATGTCAATGCGGGCCTGGGGAGGATGCCTGCCGCGGTGCACGGCAGTCGCGCCTCCACTCGGGACGGTCCGGTTCACAGGGGCGGCCGTGCCCGCCCGGCCCAGCCCGCAGACCCCGTGATGATCCGACCCCCGAGGTCGCCCCCGCCCACCTCCTCAGCCGGACTCCCGCACGATCAGCTGCGTCGGCAGCACATGCCGGCCGGACTCCTCGGGCCCGGTCTCCGCGATCTCCCGGAGCAGCATCCGTGCCATCGTGCGCCCCATCTCCTCGATGGGCTGCCGCACGCTCGTCAGCGGCGGATCCATGAGCCGCGCGGCCGGCGAGTCGTCGACCCCGACGAGCGCCACGTCCTCCGGCACCCGGCGGCCCGCCTCACGCAGGACCCCGCGCGCGCCCGCCGCCATCACGTCGGAGGCGGCAAAGACGGCGTCCAGGTCGGGCCTCCGGTCCAGCAGTCGCCGCATGGCCCGCCGGCCGCCCTCCTCCGTGAAGTCGCCGGCGGCGACGAGGGTCTCGTCGGGCGGGAGTCCAGCCTCGGTGAGCCCGGCCCTGTAGCCGCCGAGCCGGGCGCGCGCCACGTACATGTCGAGGGGTCCGGTGACGGTGGCGACGCGCCGCCGGCCCCGGCCCACCAGGTGGGCGACCGCGGCCCGCCCGGCGCCGATGTTGTCGGAGTCCACGTACGGCACGGGCTCGGCCTCTGTGCGGCGGCCGTTCATCACGACGGGGAGGCCCAGTTCCCTGACGCGGTCGGGCAGCGGGTCGTCGGCGTGGACCGAGGCGAGCAGCACTCCGTCGACGCGCCCGGCGGCGAGGTACTGCTCGAAGCGCTGCCGCTCCCGCTCGCCGCGGACCAGGGTGAGCAGGAGCTGGCGGTCGGCCTCGGCGAGTTCGGCGCCGACGCCGCGCATGAGGTCGAGGAAGTAGGGCTCGGCGAAGAGCCGGGCCTCGGCCTCGGGGATGACGAGCGCGATCGCGTCGGTGCGGCTGCCCGCCAGGGCGCGGGCGGCCTGGTTGGGCACGTAGCCGAGTTCGGCGACGGCCCGGGCGACGGCGGCCCTGGTGCGCTCGCTCACCCGGGGGGAGCCGTTGATCACCCGGGAGACCGTGCCCCGGCCCACCCCGGCCCTGGACGCGACCTGCTCCAGGGTGGGCCTGCCGCCGCTCCGTCCGCTCACGACTCCCGAACTCCCCTCGACAGAAAGACGCCCCCTCACCGACGATCCACAGACGCGTGGGAGCGCTCCCAACCTAGTCCACGACCGCCGGTCCGCGCCACGCGCCCGCGTTCAGGAGATGACGGCCGAACGGCCGCGCGATGTCACGAAACCCCCGGAAAACCTTCCGGTAACGAATCCGCGTTCATCTCTTGACACCCGCACCCGGCAGGCAGGAACCTTCCGGCAGCGACGTGGGAGCGCTCCCATACAGCGGCTCCCCTGTAGCACCGCACACCCGACACACCCCCAGGCACCACGCAGGCGAACACCGCCACGCGGCAGGCACAGGCACTACGCACGCACCACGCAGGCGACCACCGCCACGCGGCAGGCACAGGCACCACGCACGCACCACGCAGGCGACCACCGCCACGCGGCGGGCACAGGCCCCGGCCGGCACCGCCGAGCCGCGATCAGCCGGCCGGGCCACCTGGCGCACCGAGAGCACACCTTGGACGAGGAGAGTGGAATGCGCACTTCCATCAGCAGACGCGGACGCCGCGCGGCGATCGCGGCGGTCGCCGCCGTCGTGACCGGGACGGCCCTGCTCACCGGTTGCGGCGGCGACGACGGCAAGGGCGGCGCGAGCGGCCAGGACGGCGGGAAGATCACCCTGCGGATCGGGACCTTCGGTTCCTTCGGCTACGACGACAAGACCGGCGCCAAGCTCTACTCCGAGTACGAGCGGCTCCACCCGAACATCAAGATCGAGGAGTCGAACGTCTCCGACGGTCAGAAGTACTGGGACACGCTGAAGCTGCGTCTCTCCCAGAACAGCGGCGTCGCCGACATCCAGGCCGTCGAGGTGGGCTACATCGCCGAGGCGACCGGCCCCGCCATGGCGAACAAGTGGGTCGACCTGGGCAAGGAGGGCGGCGCCGACCTCGGTGACTTCCTCGACTGGAAGGTCAAGCAGGCGACGACCGCCGACGGCAGGGTCATCGGGCTCGGCACCGACATCGGCCCCATGGCCATCTGCTACAACAAGGACCTCTTCGCCAAGGCCAATCTCCCCACCGCCCGCGACGAGGTCGCCAAGCTGTGGGCCGGCGACTGGTCCAAGTTCCTCGCGACGGGCGAGCGGTACAAGGCGGCCGCGCCCGCCGGCACCGCCTTCCACGACTCCGCGAGCGGCCTGTTCAACGCCGTCGTCTCCAGTGACCCGGTGCAGTACGCCGACGCGAGCGGCAAGCTCGACTGGGAGAACAGCCCCGGCGTGAAACAGGCCTGGGACACGGCCGTGAAGGCGGCCCGGGGCGGACTCACGGCCAAGCTGCGCCAGTTCGACGAGAAGGGCACGTGGAACGCGGCCTTCAAGAACGCGAAGTTCGCCACGGTCGCCTGCCCGAGCTGGATGACCGGCATCATCAAGGACCAGGCGGGCCCCGCCAACCAGGGGAAGTGGGACATCGCGGCGCCGCCGGTGGCCGGCAACTGGGGAGGCTCCTTCCTCGCCGTGCCGAAGGCCGGGAAGCACACCGAGGAGGCCGCGGCGCTCGCCGCCTGGCTGACCGCCCCCGAGCAGCACGCCAAGGTGTTCGCGGTCAACGGCAACATCCCCTCCTCCAAGGACACCCTGCTCTCCCCGGCGGTCCAGGAGGCGAAGCTGCCGTACTTCGGCGACACCCCCGTCGGCAAGATCTTCTCCAGTGCGGCGGCCGACATCACCCCCGCCGCCATCAGCCGCTACGACGGCCAGGTGAAGACCTTCCTCACCGACAACGGCATCCTCGACATCGAGCAGCGCGGCACCGACCCGGCCAAGGCCTGGGAGAACGTCAAGAAGCTGGTCGACGACAAGATCGACCAGTAGCGGGGGCGCCCGCCGGTCCGCCGCCGTCTGCCGGGCGGCGGACCGGCACCGTCCGCACCACCGCACGCATCGACCTGGAAGGACGCCCCCGTGGCCACCTCCGTTCGGGCGGGGCGGGACGGTACGCCGCCCGCCGCACCGCCCTCCTCCCCCGGGTCCCCGGGGTCCCGGCGCCGCCGCTCCGCCCCCGGCGGCCTGCGCGGCACGCTCTACCGCTGGGACTTCAAGGCGATCCCGTACGTCTTCGTCGCCCCGTTCTTCCTCACCTTCGCCGCCTTCGGACTGTTCCCTCTGATCTACACGGGCTGGCTGTCCCTGAACCGGGTCGAACTCGGCGGGGATCCCACGTGGAAGGGCCTGGAGAACTACACCGACCTCGCGACCAGCGAGTTCTTCTGGAACGCGCTGCTCAACACCTTCACCATCGGGGTCCTCTCGACCGTGCCGCAGCTGCTCATGGCCCTGGGGCTGGCGCACCTGCTGAACTACCGCCTCCGCGCCCGGGGTTTCTTCCGGGTCGCGATCCTCGCCCCGTACGCCACATCGATCGCGGCGGCGACGCTGGTGTTCGCCCAGCTCTTCAACACCGACTACGGCATGATCAACGGCCTCCTCGGCTGGACCGGCCTCGGCCCGGTCGACTGGGAGTCGTCCAGGTGGCCGGCGCAGATCGCGATCTCGGTGATCGTCACCTGGCGCTGGACCGGCTACAACGCGCTGATCTACCTGGCCGCCATGCAGGCGGTGCCGCGGGACCTCTACGAGGCGGCCGCGCTCGACGGGGCCTCCCGCTGGCGCCAGTTCCTCAGCGTCACGATCCCGTCGATCCGGCCGACGATCCTCTTCACGATCATCGTCTCCACCATCGGCGCCACCCAGCTCTTCGGCGAGCCGATGCTGTACGGCGGCAGCGTCGGGATCAGCGGCGGCAGCGGCAACCAGTTCCAGACGCTGAGCCTGCTGATGTACGAGAAGGGCTGGGTGACCGGCGCCCTGGGGCAGGCCTCGGCGATCGCCTGGGTGATGCTCCTGCTGCTCCTCCTGATCGGCGGCGTCCAGGCGCTCGTCTCCCGCAACGACCGCAAGAAGCAGGGGGGATGACCTGATGGCCCGCACACTCACACCGGCCCGCCCGGCCGCACCGGCCCGCCCGGCCACCGCGTCCGACCGCCGTCCGCGCACGCCGGCCGGACGCCAGCACCACGCCGGTCCGCTGACGTACGTCCTGCTCGCCGTCGCGGCGATCGTCTCGCTCTTCCCGCTGTACTGGAACGTGGTCGCCGCCTCCCACACCGGCGAGCGGGTCGTGGAGGCCCCGGCGCCGCTGCTGCCCGGCACGCGGCTGCTCGACAACCTCACCTTCGCCTGGAACCAGGTCGACATGGGCGAGGCGCTGGTCAACACCACGGTCGTGGCGAGCCTGGTGGCGCTGTCCACCGTGCTGTTCTCCACGCTCGCGGGCTTCGCCTTCGCCAGGCTGCCGTTCCGCGGCAAGGGCATGCTGCTCTCGCTCGTCGTCGCCACGATGACGATCCCGCCGCAGCTCAGCGTGATCCCGCTCTACCGGATCATCACCGACCTCGGCTGGTTCGACCAGCTCCAGTCGGTCGTCCTGCCCTCGCTGGTCGCCGCCTTCGGCGTCTTCTTCATGCGCCAGTTCCTCGTGGAGGCGCTGCCGGTGGAGCTGGTGGAGGCGGCCCGGATGGACGGGGCGCACAGCCTCCGGATCATCTGGCACGTGGTCTTCCCGGTCGCCCGGCCCGCCATGGCCGTGCTCGGCATGCTGGTCTTCGTCCAGGCGTGGAACGACTTCTTCTGGCCGTTCATCGCGCTCACCCCCGACGGCAACCCCACGCTCCAGGTGGCGCTCGCCGGGCTCGGGGCGGGCAACCACGCCGTGAACCAGGCCGTGGTGCTCACCGGCGCCCTGATCTCCACCGTGCCGCTGCTGCTCGTCTTCGCCCTCCTCGGCAAGCACATCGTCGGCGGCATCACGGCCGGCGCCGTCAAGAGCTGACCGGCCGTCCCTCCTTCCGAACCCCGTACCCGTGTTGGGAGACCTCTCCTATGACCGCGCCCGAAACCCGGCCGCTCACCGCCGTCCGCTCGTTCCCCGCCGGCTTCCTGTGGGGCGCCGCCACCGCCGCGTACCAGATCGAGGGGGCGGCGGCCGAGGACGGCCGCACCCCGTCCATCTGGGACACCTTCGCGCACACGCCCGGAAAGGTCTTCGAGGGCCACACCGGTGACGTGGCCGTCGACCACTACCACCGGTTCCGCGAGGACGTCGGCATCATGGCCGAACTCGGTCTGAACGCCTACCGGTTCTCCGTCTCCTGGTCCCGCGTCCAGCCCACCGGCCGGGGTCCCGCCGTCCAGCGGGGCCTCGACTTCTACCGGCGGCTCGTCGACGAGCTGCTGGCCGCCGGGATCGAACCGGCCCTGACCCTCTACCACTGGGACCTGCCGCAGGAGCTGGAGGACGCGGGCGGCTGGCCGGAGCGGTCGACCGCGGAGCGGTTCGCCGAGTACGCGGGGATCGTCGCGGGCGCGCTGGGCGACCGGGTGAAGCGGTGGACGACGCTCAACGAGCCCTGGTGCAGCGCCTTTTTGGGGTACGGGTCCGGGGTGCACGCCCCGGGCCGGACCGATCCGGTGGCCTCGCTGCGGGCCGCCCACCACCTCAACCTCGGACACGGGCTCGCGGTCCAGGCGCTGCGCGCCGGGCTGCCGTCGGACCGGCAGCTCGCGGTCTCGCTCAACCTGCACGAGATCCGGCCGCTGACCGGCGCGGCCGAGGACCTGGACGCGGCCCGCCGGATCGACGCCGTCGGCAACCGGATCTGGCTCGGTCCGATGCTGGAGGGCGCCTATCCCGAGGACCTGCTCGCGGACACGGCTCACCTGACCGACTGGTCCTTCGTCCGGGACGGGGACACGGCGGTCGCGAACCAGCCGCTGGACCTGCTCGCGGTCAACTACTACACGCCGACGCTGGTCTCGCACGTGCCGGACGGCGCGGAGAGGCCGCAGGACGACGGCCACGGCAACAGCGAGCACTCTCCGTGGCCCGGCGCGGACGCGGTCGCGTTCCACCGGGCGCCGGGCGAGCCGACGGCGATGGGCTGGGCGGTCGACCCGGGCGCGCTGTACGACCTGCTGCGGCGGGTGTCCGCCGCGTACCCGGGCCTGCCGCTGGTGATCAGCGAGAACGGGGCGGCGTACGAGGACGTGGTCGGCGAGGACGGTTCGGTGCACGACCCGGAGCGTGCCGCGTACGTGCACGCGCACCTGGAGGCGGTGCACCGGGCGATGGCCGACGGGGTGGACGTGCGCGGCTACTTCCTCTGGTCCCTGCTCGACAACTTCGAGTGGGCGTACGGCTACGCGAAGCGGTTCGGCGCGGTCCGGGTGGACTACGACACCCTGGAGCGCACACCGAAGTCCAGCGCCCGCTGGTACGCGCGGGTGGCGCGCTCGGGTGAGCTGCACGCGCCCGACGGGGTCTGACCCGGGAGCGGGGAGGGGCCGTGCCGGACGCCCGGCGCGGCCCTTCCCCGTCAGGGGCCCGTCGGTCAGATGTCGATGACGCGGTAGCCGATGACGTAGACGCCGCCGGAGCCCTCGACCGTGCGCCACTGCGTCTCCGCACCGACCTCGCTGCCGGTGACGAGCGTGGCGCCGAGCTTGTCGTCGGAGCTGGTGGAGTCGTAGTCCCAGAGGGTCAGGGTGCGGGCCTGCTGCTTGCCGAGGATGAGCACGGCGTTGCCGTTGCCGTCGGCCATGGAGCGGACGTAACCGGTGCCCATGGTCTGGTACTTGACGCCGTTTCCGGGCCAGACCTTGACGGCGTTGCCGTTGGCGTCGGTGATCTTGAGGTAGGCCTCGTCGTGGTCGCCCTCGCTGTTCTGCTGGCAGTGCAGCTCGAGCAGCTCGATCCGCACGTAGTCGATCGGCTCGGCGTGCGCGGTGCCGGCGAAGGCGCCGAGGCTGCCGAGCGCGAGCAGGGCGGTGGCGGCCGTTCGGGCGATCCGGTTCTTGCGCATGTGGTCCCCCCACACTTCGGGTCACGGATGTGACGTGGTGTCCGGTCCGCCGTCCCGGCGGTCCCGGTGTGCCGTTTCCCCCCCGGCACGACACCCACTGTGCCGGGCGCGTCGCCCCTGCTCCACGCGCGTTCCACTGGCCGGAACGGGGCCCGGGACTACGGGACGAGGACGGCCGCCGGCAGCGGTCGCCGCTGCCCGCTCCGGGCCAGGGCGCGGGTGACCGCGGCTCCCGTCCCGGCGACGGCCCGGGCGAGGGCGTCGAGTCCGCGACCCGCCGGGACCAGGGCGGCGAGGGCCGCGACGGTACGGCCGTCCGGGGTGCGGACCGGCAGCGCGGCGCAGCACACCCCGGCCATCACGTCCTCGCGGTCGAGCACCGCGCCGCCCCGCGAAGGCCCCTTCAGCGCCGTCCCGGCGGCGGTGTCGAGGCGGAACGCGATCCCGTCGCGGACGGGGAGCAGCGGCTCGAGGTCTCCCGGCACCGAGCTCACCGTGATCGCCATGTCGTCGCGCATCACGGTGAGCACGACGCTGGCTCCGGTGACGGCGCGCAGGCGCTGGAGCGGCAGCCGGGCGGCGGTCCGCAGGCCGGGGTGCGGTTCCCAGGCCTGGCCGAGGCGGTAGAGCTGCGGGCCGACCCGGTAGCGGCTGCCCCGGCGTTCGACGGCGCCGACCGCGACCAGCTGGTCGAGCAGCCGGTGCACGCTGCCCTTCGGCACGCCGCAGACGCGCGCGAGTTCGGTCACCCCCGCCTCGTCGCCGTTCCGGCGCAGGGCTTCGAGCAGCGCGAACGCGCCTTCCAGTACGCCCCTGCCGCGTTCGGTCCGTCCCGGCGCGGCGGTCCCCTCGGCGCCGTCCGCTCTCGGTCCCGTTCCGGTGTCCATGCGAGTCCCCCTGACTCCGTGCGCCCGGCCGAGGTCCCCCGACGGCGCGGCTCCGGGCATACGTCACACCATGCCGCAGACCGGGCCGTACCGGCGAAGGGCTGGTGTCGCCGGTCGTGTCGCCGGCCGGCGCGGCCCGATCGCCGGGTCACCCCTTAGTGTGGTCGGCCATGAGAGACGCTCAACCGCCCGCCCGGTCCCGCCGCCGCGGGGTCATCGGCCTGGCCGCCGTCGCCGTCGTCGTCGCGGGGACCGCGACCGCCTTCGCCCTCTCCGCGCCGCCCTCGACGTCCGCGCCGCGCCCGGCGGGCGGGGCTCCCGCGCCGTCGGGTCCCTGGATGCGCGCGCCGGGGGCGCCGCTGACGGTGATCGGCCACCGGGGCGCGTCGTCCGCGGCGCCCGAGAACACCCTGGTGTCCGACGAGGTGGCCCGGCGGGGCGGGGCCGTGTGGATCGAGAACGACGTGCAGCCGAGCAAGGACGGCGTGCCGTACATCCTCCACGACACGACCGTCGACCGGACCACGGACGGCACGGGCCCGATCCGCTCGCTGACCTCGGACCGGATCGACGCGCTGGACGCCGGGTCCTGGTTCGCCCCCGCCTACGCCGGGACGCGGGTGCCCACCCTGGCCGCCCAGCTCGCGGACCTCAGGGAGCGCGGCGGGAAGCTGCTCCTGGAGATCAAGGGCCGGCACAGTCGCGCCGAGGTGGCGCGGATCGTGCGGGAGGTCCGCGATCAGGACATGACGGACCGGGTCTTCGTGCAGAGCTTCGACGTCCCGTCCTTGCAGTACGCCCACGAGCTGGCGCCCGAACTGCCCCTGGGCCTGCTGCGCGACACCCTGGACGCGGACCCCGTCGCGGTCGCCCGGGACCTGAGCCTCTCGGCGTACAACGTCGGGGACACCGCGCTCGCCACCCGACCGCAGGTGGTCGCCGACCTGCACGCGGCCGGTGTGGCCGTGAACGTGTGGACGGTCGACAAGCCGGCCCGCTGGAAGGCCCTGGACGCGCTCGGCGTGGACGGCGTCATCACGAACCGTCCCACCGAGCTGAGCGGCTGGCTGTCCGGCGGGGCGGGCTGAGCCGGCCCGGGCGGGTGGTCAGGGGGCGGTCAGCTCGTCCAGGAGGCCGGGGTTGACCACCCGGAGGATGGTCTCGATGTCGCCGGGGTCGGCCGCCGGCCACAGGACGGCCCTGGCCGCCCGGTACTTGGCGGCGAGCCGTTCGCGCTGTGCGGGCGGCAGGGCGGCGGCCCGGTCCGCGCGGCTGTTGTGCGCGTTGTCGGCGATCTTCACGAGGGTGGCGGCGGGGTTCTCGGTGATGCGGCGGAGCTTGTCCTCGTAGGCCGTGTCCGGGTGGTTGGTGACGGCTTCGACCAGGGCGACGACCTCGGCGGGGATCCCGGCGGCGCGGAGCCCCGCGGCCGTCCAGTCCGTGTCCTCGATCACGTCGTGGAGCAGTCCGGCCATGACGAGGTGCGGGCCGAACGGCTCCAGGCCGGCGGCGACCGCGCGGACGTGGGCGACGTACGGGACGCCGGTCTTGTCGAGTTGTCCGGCGTGCGCGCGGTCGGCCAGGGCGTCCACTTCGGCGAGCGTCTTCATGCGTCCCATCATCCCTGCCACATGTTGTTCACACGGACGGGGGAATGCGGGTCCCGGAGGGGCGGGTTGCCGGGTGCATGACCCTTGGAGTGACGCTCAGCTCGACCTCCCGGCAGCTTCCGATCGACGACACGGTGGAGCTCGCGAGAGAGGCCCGCGACGCGGGCCTGCACTCGGCGTGGTTCGGCCAGACCTTCGCGTACGACTCGCCCTCGCTGGCCGCGATCGTCGGGCGCGAGGTGCCCGGGCTCCAGGTGGGGACGTCCGCGATCCCCGTCTTCGGCCGCCATCCGCTGCTCGTCTCCAGCCAGGCGCAGACCGCGCAGGCGGCCACCGGCGGCCGCTTCCACCTCGGCCTCGCCCTGGGCACCCGGCACCTGACCGAGACCGGCTTCGGCCTCCCGTACGAGCGGCCCATCGGGCTCCTCAGGGAGTTCCTCACGGCGCTGCGGCCGCTCCTGGAGACGGGTGAGGCCGATTTCCACGGCGAACTGCTGACCGCGACGACCCCCTACTCGGCCGCGGTTCCGGGGGCGCGGCCGACGGTGCCGGTGCTGGTCGCCGCGATGGGGCCGCAGGCCCTGCGCGTCAGCGGTGAACTGGCGGACGGCGTACTGCCCTTCCTCGCGGGGCCGCGGGCGCTCGCGGAGCACGTCGTGCCGGCGGTGACGGCCGCCGCCGAGGCCGCCGGGCGGCCCGCTCCGCGGATCGTGGCGCTGGTCCCGGGCGTGGTGACGGCGGACGTCGAGGGCGTACGGGAGAGGGCGGCCGAGGCGCACGCGCTGTACGAGCGGATCCCCTCCTACCAGCGGGTGATCGAGCTCTCCGGGGCGGGGCGGGCCGCGGACTTGGCGGTGATCGGCGACGAGGAGGCCGTCGCCGCGGAGGTGCGGCGCTATCGCGAGGCGGGTGCGACGGAGGTGGTCTTCACGTCGACGGACCTGGGCGGCGAGGAGGACCGCCGCCGGACCTGGAAGCTGCTGGGCGAGCTCTCGCGGACGTAGGAGACCTCCCTAGGTCTTTCCGGCGCTCCTGGCCTGCTCGTCGGCCTGGAGCGCCTCTTCGCCCTCGGTGTCCAGGTGCGGCAGGACGCGGTCGAGCCAGGCGGGGGTCCACCAGGCGTGGCTGCCGAGGAGGGTCATCACGGCGGGCACGAGGAGCAGGCGCACCACGGTGGCGTCGATGAGGACGCTCGCGGCGAGGCCGAGGCCGAGCATCTTGACGACGATGTTGTCGGAGACGATGAAGGCCGCGAAGACGCTGACCATGATGAGCGCGGCGCAGGTGATGACCCGGGCGGTGATCTCCAGGGCGTGGGCGACGCTGGCCTTGGGGTCGCCGGTGCGCAGCCAGGCCTCGCGGACGCGGGACAGCAGGAAGATCTCGTAGTCCATGCTCAGGCCGAAGACGATGGCGAACATCATCATCGGCACGTAGCTCTCGATGGGCACCTTGCCGTGGACGCCGAGGGCGGGTCCGCCCCAGCCCCACTGGAACACGGCGACGACGACGCCGTACGAGGCGGCGATGGAGAGCACGTTGAGCACGGCGGCCTTCACCGCGACGAGCAGGCCGCGGAAGACGATGAGGATGACGAAGAAGGCGAGCCCCACGACGACGGCGATGATCAGCGGCAGCCGGCTGGAGACGATGTCGAGGAAGTCGACCTGGGCGGCCGTGTTCCCGGTGACGTAGGTCTGCGCGCCGGTGCCGTTCACCGCCTGCGGGAGGACGTCGTCGACCAGGTGGTTGGTCAGGTCGGTGGTCCTGGCGTCCTGGGGGGAGGCCACGGAGTAGGCGGTGCCGACGAGGACGTCGCCGTCGGAGGTGGTCTTGAGCGGGGTGATGTAGGAGGCGTCGGGGACGCCGGTCAGCGCGTCCTTGAGTTTCGTGCCGAGGTCGGCCCGGTCGGCGGCGGGCACCGCGGACTGGTCGACGACGAGGGTGAGGGGGCCGTTCGCGCCGGGTCCGAAGGAGGTGGAGATCAGGTCGTAGGCCCGGCGGTCGGTGAACGACTCCGGGTCGGCGCCGTCGCCGATGTGGCCGAGCTGGATGAAGAGCAGGGGGAACGCGAGGACCAGCAGGGCGAGCACTCCGCCGGTGAGGAACCACCAGGGACGCCTCTCGACGCGCTGGGCGTACCGGTGCCAGGTGCCGTGCGCGGGGGCGCCGGGTTCGGCGTCGGTCTCGGCGACGGGCGTGCGGACGTGGTAGCGGTCGATGCGCCGGCCGACGAGTCCGAGCATGGCCGGGACGAGGGTGAGCGCGGCGATGACGGCGGTGACGACCGTGAAGGCCGCCGCCAGGCCGAGTTTGCCGATGAAGGTGACGCCGGAGACCCAGAGGCCGGACAGGGCGATGATGACGGTGCAGCCGGAGACGAGGACGGCACGGCCGCTGGTGGTGGTCGCGAGGGCGGCCGAGTCGGCGGGATCGTGGCCGTTCATCAGGTTCTGGCGGTGGCGGGTGATGAGGAACAGCGCGTAGTCGATGCCGACGCCGAGGCCGATCATGGTGGCCAGGGTGGGCGAGACGGTTCCGAAGGTGAAGGCCGCCGCCATCAGGCCCAGCAGGGCCAGTCCGCAGACGGCTCCGAGCAGGGCGGTGACCAGGGGCATGACGGCGCCGATGACGCTGCCGAAGCCGATGAGGAGGACGACGATGGCGACGGCGAAGCCGATGGCCTCGCTGGTGCGGTCGTCGGCGGCCGGGCGGGCGAGTTCGCCGAGCGAGCCGCCGTACTCGACGTCGACGCCGGCGTCCCTGAGGGGCTGGACGGCGGCGTCGACGCCGTTCAGGTAGTCGGGGCCCAGGGTGGAGGGCGCCACGCTGAAGCGGACGGTGATGTAGGCGGTCCTGCCGTCCGTGGAGAGCGGTCCGACGTTGGGCGTCCCGGCCGGGAGCGCGGGCGGGGTGGTCCCGGGCGGTGGGAGCGGGTTCTGCGCGCCGATGACGTCGGGGAGCTTCGCGAGCGCGGCGACGGCGGAGTTGACCGCGGACGCGTCCTGCGTGAGGGGTTTGGCGGGGTCGTTGAGGACGACCTGGGCGCTGTATCCGCCGGCGGCGGGGTCGTGCGCCTTGAGGACGTCGAGCCCTTCGGCCGACTGCACTCCGGGGAGCGCGAAGTCGTCCTCGTACTCGCCGCCGACGGTCCGGTCGAGGACCTGGAGTCCGGCGACGGCCGCGAGCCAGAGGACGATGACGACGACGAAGTGGCGGGCGCACCAGTGACCGGTGCGGTAGAGGACGCCTCGGGAGGGTCCTGGCCGGCTCTTGGCCGGGCTTCCTGCGTTCATGGCGTGGCCGTGTCCGTGTGGGAAGTCCCCGAGCGATCCGGCGCCCGCTGGCCGCGGGCCTACGCCGTCCATGGTGCGCCCGCCGCGGCGCTCCGGCATCTCGGCCGGAAGGGCGCCGCGCGCGCGGGCGCGGGGTCAGGCGAGGAGTCCGCCGGTGTGGGAGGCGCGGCGCGCGGCGGTGATGAGGGCGTGGATGCGGGGCGCGGCCTGGTCGACGTCGGCGAGGGGGGTGGGGAACGGCAGCCGGGCGTCCCGGTCGTGTCCGTCGCGGTGCTCGATGCGCAGGGTGATGCCGTACCGGTCGAGGGCGAGGGGCAGGACACGGGCCACGTCCCGTTCGGGGAGCGGGCGGACCAGGCGGAGGAGCAGGGGGACGAGTTCGGCGTGGCGGTCGACGAGGTGGGTGAGCATGTTCGCCTCGCAGCCGGCCATCGGGTCGGGTTCGGCGGTCCTGATCTCGTCGAGGGTGACGAACGCCCGCTCGTCGTCGTCCTGGAGGACGGCCTGGTGGAACTCGACGCAGGTGCTGGTGGTGGAGTCGGTGGTGTACGGGGCGGAGAGGAGACCCGTGAGGGTGACACGGGCGCGCAGGCGGCGGCGCGCCGGGGTGGGGGCGATGTCGGTGAGTTCGAGGCGGACGGGGATGCGCGCGGTCTGGCCCGAGGGGCAGTCCTCGGCGGGGTCGTGGAGGTGGATGTGTCCCATCGGCCCGGGGCCGTCGAGGCGGTGGACCTCCTGGTGCAGGCCGTCGGTGACCACGGTCATCGAGTGGGCGGAGGTCAGGATCGACCGGACGCGTTCGGCGGTCGTGGGCCGCGCGGGGTGGGCGCTGAAGGGACGCATGCACGTTCTCCCTGGATGAGACGGCGGGAACACCCCGGCCGATGACTTAGGCAAGCCTAACCTAACTCATCAGGGCGAAGAGAAGAAGGTCACAGTCGTACGCTCTCCTGCTCCTTTGTCGATCTCCCCTAGCATCCGAGCCATGACGGTCCTGCCTGACGACGGGCTCTCCCTGGCGTCCGAATTCCCAGACGCGCCACATGAGCAGTGGCAACACCTCGTGGCGGGTGTCCTGCGCAAGTCGGGCAAGGAGGTCTCCGGCGCCGCCGCCGAGGACGCCTTGTCCACCCTCCTGGAGGACGGCCTCGACACCCGCCCGCTCTACACCGCGCGCGACGCCGCGCCCGACCCCGGACTCCCCGGCTTCGCCCCCTTCGTGCGCGGCGGACGGGCCGAGGGCAGCACGGGCGGCGGCTGGGACGTGCGCCAGCGCCATGCGACGGCGGACGGCGAGGCCGTCCTCGCCGACCTGGAGAACGGCGTCACCTCCCTGTGGCTCGGCGTCGGCGACGCCGGCATCCCGGTGTCCGCGCTCGACGGCGTCCTGGAGGGCGTCTACCTCGACCTCGCGCCCGTCGTGCTCGACGCCGGCGCCGAGACCCCGGCGGCGGCCGAGCGGCTGCTCCGGCTGTACGAGGAGCGCGGCGTCGCCCCGGAGGCAGCCCGGGGCAACCTGGGCGCAGACCCGCTGGGCCACGAGGCCCGCACCGGCCGGGCGGACCACGACCTCGCCTCCGTCGCCGGGCTCGCGCGCCGCTGCGCCGACACCCTCCCCGGGCTCCGCGCCCTCACCGTGGACGCGCTGCCGTACCACGAGGCCGGCGGCTCGGCCGCGCAGGAGCTCGGCTGCTCCCTCGCGACCGGCGTCGCCTACCTGCGCGGCCTGACCGAGGCCGGACTGAGCGTCACCGAGGCCTGCGGACAGCTGGAGTTCCGCTACGCGGCCACCGCCGACCAGTTCCTGACGATCGCCAAGCTCCGCGCCGCGCGCCGCCTCTGGGCCCGCGTCGCCGAGGCCTGCGGCGCCCCGGAGGCCGGCGCTCAGCGCCAGCACGCGGTGACCTCGCCCGTGATGATGACGCGCCGCGACCCCTGGGTGAACATGCTGCGCACCACCATCGCGACCCTCGCCGCCGGCGTGGGCGGCGCCGACAGCGTCACCGTGCTGCCCTTCGACGACGCCCTCGGCCTGCCGGACGCCTTCGCCCGCCGGATCGCGCGCAACACCTCCACCGTCCTCATCGAGGAGTCCCACCTCGCCCGGGTGATCGACCCGGCGGGCGGCTCCTGGTACGTGGAGCGCCTCACCGACGAACTCGCCCACGCCGCCTGGGAGTTCTTCCAGACCGTCGAGCGGGCGGGCGGCCAGGAGGCCGCGCTGCGCTCGGGCCTCGTCGGCGAGCGGCTCGCCGAGACCTGGGCCGCGCGCAGCAAGCGGCTCGCCACCCGGCGCGAACCCGTCACCGGAGTCAGCGAGTTCCCGCACCTCGCGGAGAAGCCCGTCGACCGGGCGCCCGCGCCCGAAGCGCCGTCCGGCGGCCTGCCCCGCGTCCGGCGCGACGAGGCGTACGAGGAGCTGCGCGCCCGCTCCGACGCCCACCTCGCGGCGACCGGTGCCCGGCCCCGCGTCTACCTGGCCGCGCTCGGCCCGGCGGCCGCGCACTCGGCCCGTCTCACCTTCGCCGCGAACCTCTTCCAGGCCGGCGGCATCGAGGCCGTCACCGAGGGCACGTTCGAGGAGAGCGGTGCCCGCGAGGCCTGTCTCTGCTCCAGCGACGCGCTCTACGAGGAGCGGGCCGAGGCCACCGCCGGGGAGCTGCGCGCGGCGGGCGCCGAGCACGTCCTCCTCGCCGGACGCCCCGCGGCGTACGCCGGTGTCGACACGTACGTGTTCGCCGGCTGCGACGCCGTCGCCCTGCTCTCCACGACCCTCGACCGCATGGGAGTGTCCTGATGTCCATCCCCGACTTCACCGGGATCGAGCTCGGGGCACAGGCCGCCGGCGGCGGGCCCGACGAGTGGCGCGCGGCCGTCAAGAAGGCGGCGGGGGGCGACGACCTGCTCTGGGAGACCCCGGAGGGCATCGCCGTCAAGCCGCTCTACACGGGTCAGGACCTGGAGGGACTGGACTTCCTGGACACCCGTCCGGGCATGGCGCCGTACCTGCGCGGCCCGTACCCGACGATGTACGTCAACCAGCCCTGGACGATCCGTCAGTACGCGGGCTTCTCCACGGCCGAGGAGTCCAACGCCTTCTACCGGCGCAACCTCGCCGCCGGGCAGAAGGGCCTGTCGGTCGCCTTCGACCTGCCGACCCACCGCGGCTACGACAGCGACCACCCGCGCGTCACCGGTGACGTCGGCATGGCCGGCGTGGCCATCGACTCGATCTACGACATGCGGCAGCTGTTCGACGGCATCCCGCTGGACAAGATGACCGTGTCGATGACGATGAACGGCGCCGTGCTGCCGGTCCTCGCGCTGTACATCGTGGCCGCCGAGGAGCAGGGCGTACCGCCCGAGAAGCTGGCCGGGACCATCCAGAACGACATCCTCAAGGAGTTCATGGTCCGCAACACGTACATCTACCCGCCCGGGCCGTCGATGCGGATCATCTCCGACATCTTCGCGTACACCTCGCAGCGGATGCCGCGCTACAACTCCATCTCCATCTCCGGCTACCACATCCAGGAGGCCGGGGCGACGGCCGATCTGGAGCTGGCCTACACGCTCGCGGACGGCGTGGAGTACATCCGCGCGGGCCGGGCGGCCGGCCTCGACGTGGACGCGTTCGCGCCGCGCCTGTCGTTCTTCTGGGCGATCGGCATGAACTTCTTCATGGAGATCGCCAAGCTGCGCGCCGCCCGGCTGCTCTGGGCGAAGCTGGTGAAGCAGTTCGACCCGCAGAACACCAAGTCGCTGTCCCTGCGGACCCATTCGCAGACCTCCGGCTGGTCGCTGACGGCGCAGGACGTCTTCAACAACGTCACCCGGACCTGTGTGGAGGCGATGGCCGCGACCCAGGGCCACACCCAGTCGCTGCACACCAACGCCCTCGACGAGGCGCTCGCGCTGCCCACCGACTTCTCCGCCCGCATCGCCCGCAACACGCAGCTGCTCCTCCAGCAGGAGTCCGGCACCTGCCGGACGATCGACCCCTGGGGCGGCAGCGCGTACGTCGAGAAGCTCACCTACGACCTGGCCCGCCGCGCCTGGCAGCACATCCAGGAGGTCGAGCAGGCCGGCGGCATGGCGCAGGCCATCGACGCCGGCATCCCCAAGCTGCGCGTGGAGGAGGCCGCGGCCCGCACGCAGGCCCGGATCGACTCCGGACGGCAGCCGGTGATCGGCGTCAACAAGTACCGGGTCGCGTCCGACGAGCAGATCGACGTCCTCAAGGTCGACAACTCCTCGGTCCGCGCCCAGCAGATCGCCAAGCTCCGCAAGCTGCGCGAGGAGCGCGACGAGACGGCCTGCCGGGACGCGCTCGACGCCCTCACCCGCGCCGCCGGCGGCGAGGGCAACCTCCTGGAGCTCGCCGTGCGCGCGGCCCGCGCGAAGGCCACCGTCGGCGAGATCTCCGACGCCCTGGAGCAGGTCTACGGGCGGCACGCCGGCCAGATCCGTACGATCTCCGGTGTGTACCGCAACGAAGCCGGCGAGTCCCCGTCCGTGGAGCGCACCCGGGCCCTGGTCGACGCCTTCGGCGAGGCCGAGGGGCGCCGGCCGCGCATCCTGGTCGCCAAGATGGGCCAGGACGGCCACGACCGGGGCCAGAAGGTGATCGCCACGGCCTTCGCCGACCTGGGCTTCGACGTGGACGTCGGCCCGCTGTTCCAGACCCCGGCCGAGGTGGCGCGGCAGGCCGTCGAGGCCGACGTGCACATCGTCGGGGTCTCGTCGCTGGCCGCGGGGCACCTGACCCTCGTTCCGGCGCTGCGGGACGAGCTGGCGGCGGAGGGCCGCGGGGACATCATGGTCGTCGTCGGCGGCGTCATCCCCCCGCAGGACGTGCCGACGCTCCTGGAGATGGGCGCGGCGGCCGTCTTCCCGCCGGGGACGGTGATCCCCGACGCGGCCCACGACCTGGTGACCCGGCTCGCGGGCGGCCTCGGGCACGACCTGTGATCGGTCTCGACACGTACGTGAAGGGCGTGCTCGACGGGAAGCGGGCGGTGATCGCGCGGGCGATCACCCTCGTCGAGTCGACACGCCCCCAGCACCGGGTCCTCGCGCAGGAGCTCCTCACCGAGCTCCTGCCGCACAGCGGCAAGGCCGTGCGGATCGGGATCAGCGGGGTGCCCGGGGTCGGCAAGTCGACCTTCATCGACGCGTTCGGGACGATGCTGACTGGGCTCGGACACCGGGTCGCGGTGCTCGCCGTCGACCCGTCCTCGACCCGGACGGGCGGCTCCATCCTCGGCGACAAGACCCGGATGGAGCGGCTCGCCGTCGACCCGGCGGCCTTCGTGCGCCCCTCCCCCAGCGCCGGCACGCTCGGCGGCGTCGCGAAGGCGACCCGTGAGTCGATGGTGGTGATGGAGGCCGCGGGGTACGACGTGGTGCTCGTGGAGACGGTGGGCGTCGGCCAGTCCGAGACCGCCGTCGCGAACATGGTGGACTCCTTCCTGCTGCTCACCCTGGCCCGTACGGGCGATCAGCTCCAGGGCATCAAGAAGGGCGTCCTGGAGCTGGCCGACGTCGTCGCCGTCAACAAGGCGGACGGCCCGCACGAGCGCGACGCCCGCGCCGCGGCGCGCGAGCTGGCGGGAGCCCTGCGGCTCATGCACGGCGCCGACGCGGTCTGGACGCCGCCGGTCCTCAGTTGCAGCGCGCGGGAGTCGGCGGGGCTCGACGAGGTCTGGGAGCGGCTGCGGCAGCACCGCGCGCTGCTCGACTCGACCGGCCGTCTGACGGCCAAGCGCCAGGACCAGCAGGTCGACTGGACGTGGACGATGGTCCGCGAGGAGCTGCTGCGGCGGCTGAGCGCCGATCCGGCGGTCCAGGACGTCACGCCCGCCCTGGAGCGGCGGGTCAGGGACGGCGAGCTGACGGCGACGCTGGCCGCCGAGGAGATCCTGAGGACGTTCGGGGAGCGCCGGGACTGATCCCGGGCCCGGCCCGCTCGACGGGCCGGGCCGAAGCGCCCGCCCCTGCCTGAGCTCCGGGCCCCTGGCTGAGCTCCGGGCCCCTGCCTGAGCTCCGGGCCCTTGGCTGAGCTCCGGGCCCCGGCCCTGGCCCGGATCGGCCCCGGGGTTCAGGCGTTGTTCTCCATGCCCGGGCGCAGGCGCGCCAGCAGGGCGTACAGGGTGGCGCTGTCCTCCGCGCCGAGCGTGTCCAGGGCGCCGTGGGTCGCCTGCATCTCCTCGCGGACCCGCCGGATGACCTCCCGGCCCTCGTCGGTCGCCACCACGTTCTTGACCCGCCGGTCCGAGGCGTCGGGCTCGCGGCGCACCAGGTCGCGGGCCTCCAGGCGGTCGATGATCCCGGTGACGTTCGACGCGTCGCAGACCAGCAGGGTGGCGAGGGCGCGCATCGGGAGCGGGCCGTCGAGCTGGGCGAGGACCTTGGCCTGCGTGGACGTGAGCCCGTGGCGGGCGGCGGCCGCGGCGAAGTCGCGCCACTGGGCCGTGCCGATGGCGGCGAGGAGCTCCAGGAGCTGGAGCTTGGTGGGCGTCTCACGGGTCGTCGCGCTCATGGTACGAGCCTACGCAGGATCCTTGACATTATCAATTGTTTACTTAACGACCTCAAGCATTTACTTGACCCCCTCAAGCATCGGGGCCTACCGTCGTCGCATTACTTGATGACCTCAAACATCGACGATCTGAAGCTCCGAGAAGGCCCCCACACATGAGTCACGAGACCACCCCGCCCGCCGCCGATCCCCGGCGCGAGACGCTCGTCGTCTTCGCGCTGAGCCTCGCCGCCATGGTCGTGTCGATGATGCAGACCCTGCCGGTCCCGATCCTCGGCCTCATCCGCGCCGACCTCGGTACCTCGGCCGCGAACGTCAGCTGGGTCACCACAGCCACCCTGCTCTCCGCCGCCGTCTTCACCCCGCTGCTCGGCCGCTTCGGCGACCAGCACGGCAAGAAGCCCACCCTGGTCGCCGTCCTCGGCGTCATGGTCGCGGGCTCCGTCGTCGCCGCCCTGGCGACCTCGCTCCCCCTGCTGATCCTCGGCCGCGTCCTCCAGGGCGCCGCGACCGCGATCTTCCCGCTGGCGCTGTCCGTCCTGCGCGAGGAGGTCCGCCCGCAGAAGCTGCCCGGCGCGATGTCCCTCGTCAGCGGCACCCTCGCCTTCGGCAGCGGCCTCGCGCTCGTCGCCACCGGCCTGCTCACCTCGGGCGCCGACGCCGACTACCGCAGCGCCTTCTGGATGGCCACGGGCTTCGCCGCGATCGCCCTGCTCGCCGTCGTCCTCCTGGTCCCGGCGACCCGCCACAAGACCGGCGGCCGCACCGACTTCCTCGGCGCGCTCACCCTCGGCGCGACCCTGCTGCTGCTCCTGCTGCCGATCTCCCAGGGCCACGAGTGGGGCTGGACCTCCGGCCGCACCCTGGGCAGCTTCGCCGCCGCAGCCGTCATGACCGCCGTCTGGGTGCTCACCGAGCTCAAGGTCCGCGAGCCCCTCGTCGACATGCGGATGTTCGTGCACCGTCCGGTGCTCATGGCCAACCTGGCCGGCATCCTCGTCGGCTTCGGCATGTTCGCGAACTTCCTCGGCGTCTCGTACCTCGTCCAGATGCCCGAGGCCCTCACCGGCTACGGCTTCGGCGCCTCGATCCTGCGCGCCTCCGTCGAGTTCCTGCTGCCCGGCGCGATCGTCTCGCTGCTCGCCTCGCCGATCGGCGGCCGGCTGGTCCGCCACCGCGGCCCCCGCACGGCGCTCACCCTGGCCGCCGTCCTCGGCGCCGTCGGCTTCGGCTGGCTCGCCCTCGACCACGGCCACACCCTGTCGGTGATCGGTGCGGGCGTGATCGTCGGCGCGGCCGTCAGCTTCGGGTACGCGGCCATGCCCGCCGTCATCATGGCGAGCGTCCCGCACCACCAGAGCGGCATCGCGAACGGCATCAACTCCATCTCGCGCTCCACCGGCAGCGCGATCGGCAGCGCCGTCGTCACCACGATCCTGGCCTCGCAGACCATCGAGCACCTGCCGGCGGGCGTGCCCGCCCTGCCCGCCGAGTCCGGCTTCACCCTCACCTTCTGGATCGGGGCGGCCGCCTTCGCCCTGGTCGCGGTTATCGCCCGGTTCGGCCTCCGGCACGGCCAGGCACCCCGCACCGAGCGGGTGGCCGCGCCGGCCGCCGCGGTCCCGGAGGCCCCGAAGGTCTCGGCCGCGTGACACGAGGGACGGGCCCGTCGCGCGACGGGCCCGTCCCCCTGGGGTGCCCGGTGCGTCAGACGCGGTCGGCCGCGATCAGGACGTACTGGAAGGAGCCGTCCCTGTACGACTCGATGAACGCCTCCTCGATGCCGGTGACCAGCGAGGACGTGGCCCGCAGCTCCCAGTAGGGCAGGGTGTCCGGCGTCAGGTCGATGACGGCCTGCGGGACGAGCCGGTTGTCGGCCATCGCCCGCAGGTACTCACGGCGGGAGTGGATGTTGCACTCGAAGTGCGCGTTGATCTGGGAGACCCACTTCGAGGGCTGACCGTACTTCGGGTTCCAGCAGCCGGTGATCGTCACGTACCGGCCGCCGACCTTCAGGAACCGGGCGTGCTCGGCGAAGAGGTCGTCGAGGTCGACGTACATGCTCGACTCGTTGTTCCAGGACCCGGCGACGCTGCCCTTCTCGAAGGGCGTGTCGAGCATGTTGCACACCTGGGCGTGGACGTGGTCGCCGATGCCCAGCTCCCTGGCCCGCCGGTTGCCGAACTCGGCCTGGGTGGAGGAGAGGGTGACGCCCTCGACCTTGCAGCCGAAGCGCTGGTGGGCCATGACGCTCGAACCGCCGCGGCCACAGCCCGCGTCGACGAGGGTGTCCTCGCTGCCGATGGCACCGAGGTGGTCCAGGAGGACCTCGGCCTGCGCCGACTCCAGCCGGTGCAGCTCGGCGATGAGCTTCTTCTCGTACTCGCTGTCCTCGCGGTCGCCGAGGGCGGCGTGGTCCACGGCACCGATGCCGTAGTGGTGGTGGTACAGCCCGTCGACGTCACCCAGGCGCAGGTTCACGGGCCTGGCCTCGGCGTTCCAGTAGCGGGCGATGTCCCCCTGGTACGGCGTCGCCGGGCCGGGGACGAACGCGGTGGTGCCGTTGACGGTGGGGAGCTCGGTGTTGGTCACAGATCGAATCCGTTCTTACCAGAAATCGGGCAGGCTGTAGCGGTACGTATTGGTCTGGTGCCAGTAGTGGTTGCCGTCGACCCACACGGCCACTCCCCTGAGGAAGCGGAGCACGCTCGGGACGGGGCAGGCGGCGGCCAGTTCGGCGGACGCGGTCTCGAAGTCGCGCATGAGGTCGTTGTGGACCTCGACCGCCTTCAGGTAGGCGTCCTTCTCCGAGAGGGACTCCCGGTCGGCGAGCACCACCGGCAGGTTCATGTGGCGGCCGGGGCTGGCGAGTTCCTTGGTGTACGAGTAGAGGTCGTTGACGATGGTGCTGGCGTTGCCCGCCAGGGCCAGCACCCGCTGCATGGCGGGCTGGGCGTGCAGGTCGGCGGGGAGTTCGTAGCCGCCGACGGTGTCGGTGATGGTGGGACAGGGACGGAAGTTGTTGAACTGCCGCATCGCGAGGTACTCCCACACCTCCGGCACGTAATCCGTCTGGTCCCACGCGGCCTCGGCGAGGTAGCCCAGGTGCAGCCGGGCCATGTCGTGCCGGTAGCGGTCGGCCTGCGAGGGCGTCGCCTGACGGACGAAGTACTCCATGGCCGAGCGGTAGGCGCGGCGCGGCGCGTCCGCGTGGAGCGACTCGGCCCACGCGGGCTGGTACTCGGCCGTCGAGTGCAGCGGGTCCAGGGCGGTGTGCGCCAGGAGGAGCCGTCCGCCCAGACCGACGGGTGAGCCGCCGAGGTCCTCGCAGTAGCAGTCGTCGACGGCGTTCTCGGCGACCATCAGCCGGGTGGCGACCATGAGGTGGTCGAGGGTCGGGGCGTCCGGGTGGCAGGCCACCATGTAGCGCCCGACGTGGAACCCGTCGAAGTCCCCCTCCCAGTCGTCGGGGTAGAGCTGGATCTCGTCGAGCGCCCAGGACTTGATGCGGCGGCTGACCTCCGCCACCCGCACCGGGTCGGGCTCCGGGACCGGATGCCAGTAGAGACCCGGGATGATCAGGGCGTCCGCCGGAGCGGCCGGCTCCGCCGGGAGCCCGGGTGCTTCCGTACGGGGCGCCAGGGACAGCCCCGCCGTCCCGAGCCCCCGGGGCCCCCGCGGGAGCCGGCCGGATTCGGGCGCGGTCGGCGCGGGCGCGGCGGGGGTGTCGGCGGGAAGGGCCACCCGGAGGCCGGTGAGCGGCCCGGCGGGGACGCGGACGGGTACCCCGGTGGGGAGGCCGAGGGGGCCCGCCTCTGCGGCGGGACCGGACCGGACACCGGCGGGCGGTGCGGCGGAGGTCCGGGAGGCAGGACCCGCCGGGAGACCGGTCGGCGGTCCGGCGGGCAGCCTGGCGGCCGGGACCTCGGCCGGGGGTTCCGGGTGAGGTGCGGCGGGTGCGCTGCCCGCTTCGGTGAGGCCCTCGGGCGAGGCGACGCCCTGGGGCACCGCGATGCCGTGGGACGCCAGGTCGGCGAGGACGCGGGCGGTGAACGAGGCCGCGGCGCCGGGCAGGCTGGATTGCAGAGGGGAAAGCCCGGGATCGGGCATCCGTGACTCCTTGGAGAGAGGGGGGGTGGGCCGTCCCGGACTCCGGGCATGCCGGGCCGGCCCGGAGGGTCCGGGTGGAGGTGGCGGGCGTCGTGAGGGGGCTGGGGCGGGTCGTCGCACTCCCGTCGTCGCCCGGAGGGCGGCCTCGCGGCGTCTGGTGCGTGCTCTCGGCTGCGCCGGGTGGAAGCACGCGTACGGGACGTGCTCGGCTTTCGCCCGGTGCGGCGAGAGCCCGTGCCAGCAGGCGTCGCGGGCAGACGGGAGTGCGACGGCCCGCCCTAGTCGCGCCGGCGCGCGATCTGCACGTTCTCCAGGACGCCGAGCGCGTTCGGGACCAGGACGGCGGCGGAGTAGTACGTCGTCACGAGGTACGACATGATCGCCTGCTCGCTGATGCCCATGAACCGCACCGAGAGGCCCGGCTCGTACTCCTCGGGCAGACCGCTCTGACGCAGACCGATGACGCCCTGGTTGTCCTCGCCGAGGCGCATGGCGAGGATCGAGCTGGTGTTCTCCTTGCTGATGGGGATCTTGTTGCAGGGCAGGATCGGGACCCCGCGCCAGGCCGGGACGCGGTGCCCGTCGAGTTCCACCGTGTCCGGGTAGAGACCGGCCCTGTTCCACTCGCGCCCGATCGCCGCGATGGTCCTCGGGTGGGCGAGGAAGAGCTTGGTGCCGCGGCGGCGGCAGAGCAGCTCGTCGAGGTCGTCCGGGGTGGGCGGGCCGGCGTGCGGCTGGATCCGCTGCTTGAAGTCGGCGTTGGGGAGCAGCCCGAACTCCGGGTTGTTGATGAGCTCGTGCTCCTGGCGCTCGCGCAGCGCCTCGATGGTGAGCCTGAGCTGCTCCTCCGTCTGGTTCATCGGCCCGTTGTAGAGGTCGGCGACCCGGGTGTGGACCTTGAGGACGGTCTGGGCGACGGAGAGTTCGTACTCGCGCGGCTTGAGCTCGTAGTCGACGAAGGCGCCGGGGAGGGCGGCCTCGCCCTTGTGGCCGGCCGACATCGCGATCTCGGCCTCGCCGTGCTTGTTCTGCCGCTGGAGGGGCAGCGAGCTGAAGCCCTGGATGTGGGACCGCAGGCTGGGCGCGGAGGCCAGGATGTTCGCGAAGTCGGCGCGGGAGAGGGTGAGCAGGGTGCCCGCCGTCTCGGCGGTGGCGGTGTAGTCCCAGCCGGCGTCGTCGTCGAGGAGGGCGTTCTCCCCGAAGCGGTCGCCGTCGGCGAGCACGGCGACGGCCACCTCGTCGCCGTACTTCCCGAGGGAGGTCTGGCTGACGCGGCCGTGGGCGATCATGTGGATCCGGTCGGCGGGGCCGCCACGCCGGGCGAGCACCTCACCGGCCTGGAAGTCGCGCTGGACGCAGCGGCCGGCGAGCGCTTCGAGTACGCCGTCGTCCTCGAAGCCGCGCAGCAGGGCCAGTTCGCCGAGCTCGCGGGGGATGACGCGGACGCGGGACCCGTCCTGGACGAATTCGATGCGCCCGTCGCCGACGGTGTAGCTCAGCCGGCGGTTCACCCGGTAGGCGCCGCCCTTGGTCTCCACCCAGGGGAGCATTCTCAGCAGCCAGCGGGAGCTGATCTCCTGCATCTGGGGGGCGGACTTGGTCGTGTGGGCCAGGTTGCGGGCGGCGGCGGTGCTGAGGCTGGACTGCCGGGGCGGTGCCGACGTCACGTCCGGGCGGTCGTCAACGGTCATCGGGCGAGCTCTCCTTCGCGGGCACCGGAGCCCGGCGCACGAGTGCGCCGGAATCAGGTGAGAGAAGATGAAGAGGGGCGAAGATCCGGAGGTCCGTCCAGATCTCGGGGAACACTAACGGCCGCCGAGCCCGCCTCGCCCGAAGAGTCCGAGGGCATTACCTCCATGCAGTGATCTTGCTCGAAACCATGTTTATCCGCTTGATCAGTATGGTTCCGGCCAACCGATCGAAGTCGGCCCACGACGTGCGCGAACTCCGCCTCTCCGATGTCCCGTTCGGCCCCGCTCACCGGGGGCCGAACGGCACCGTCGGGCGGGTCAGCGGCGCAGCTGCCCGTCGAGCCATTCGAGGACCTCGGGGGTCACGGGGTCGGTGATGTCGGCGAACTCCTCGTGCTTCTTGAGGAACTTCGCGACGTAGGGGCAGACGGGGACGATGCGCAGGCCGGCGGAGCGGACGTCGGTGAGCGCCTGCTCGACGAGGATCCCGGCCAGGCCCTGGCCCGCGTAGGCCTCGTCGACCTCGGTGTGGAAGAAGACGCGCCGGTCGTCACGGTCGCGGTAGGCGGTGAGGCCCGCGCGGGCGCCGTCGACGAGGATCTCGTAGCGGTGCCGGGGGTCCACTCGCCGGACGACGGGGGCGGCGGGGGTCTGCTCGGTCATGGGGAGTGCCTTTCGCGTGAGGGGTGTTCGGGGTACGGACCGCACCGGCCGTCAGCGGCGCGCGGGGTTCCCGCGCGGAGCGATGCGGGCGTGCGGGAGGGCGGGGGCCGGGAGGCGGGCGCCCGGGTAGCCGTCGACCTCGCCGAACCGGTCGGATGCCCGCTCCCACGCCGCGCGGGCCTCGACGATGTCCTCGTGGCTGCGGCCGATGAAGTTCCACCACATCACGATCTCCTCCTCGAACGGCGTCCCGCCGAGCAGGACCGCGCGGGCGGGGGCGCCGGACGTGTTGGTGACGGTCAGCGTCGCGGCTCCGGCGGGGGCGTAGCCGAGTTCGGCCGGGCGCAGGGGCACGCCCGCCAGGATGACCTCCCCCTCGTCGACGAGCAGACCGTGCTCGAAGGCGGGGTCCACGGGGAGGGTGACGGTCGCTCCCGCGTCGATGAGGAGTTCGGCGCCGAGGAGCGGGGTGAAGGTGCGGACCGGGGAGGTCGAACCGGCCAGCGACCCGAGGAACACCCGGACGTCGGCGCCGTCGACGCGGACCGTCCCGGGGGCGTGGTGCTGGAAGTCCCGCGCGGTGTTCCGGTGTTCCTCGGGGAGGGCCACCCACAGCTGGACGCCGTGCAGGACGGTGGTGCGGGCGGTGGAGACCTCGGTGTGGCTGATCCCGTGGCCTCCGGTCATGAGGTTCAGCTCGCCGGGGCGCACGTGGGCGTGGCTGCCCAGGCTGTCGCGGTGCTCGATCTCGCCGCTGAAGAGCCAGCTCACGGTCTGCAGTCCGATGTGCGGGTGGGGTGCGACGTCCATGCCGCCGGACTCGGCGACGTCGTCGGGGCCGTAGTGGTCGGCGAAGCACCAGGCCCCGATCAGGGTGCGGGCCCGCTGCGGGAGCGTGCGCCGTACGGTCATGGCGCGCGGCCCGCCCAGGGGGACGTCCCGTGCCGTCAGGACCTCGATCTCCGTGGTGCTCATCCCCGACCCCTCCATGGAATTAGTTCCATTTTCAACAATCATGGACGATGATAGCTCCCACGGCGGTGAGGCGCACCGTCGGCCGGCGAGGCCGTGAGGCCTCGGGAAGGAGCACAGGGTGAACGACACGGCGGTAACCACGGAGGACCGGCGGGTCTACGTCGACAAGCAGAGCCCCCAGGCCTATCACGCGCTGGTGCAGACGGCCGAGGCGGTGCGCGCCACGGCGGCCGACGCGGGCCTGGACCGCCTCCTGGTGGAGCTCGTCAACCTCCGCGTGTCCCAGATCAACGGCTGTGCGTACTGCCTCGACGTGCACACCCGGGCCGCCCTGCGCGCCGGTGAGACGCACCGCCGCCTGGGCGTCCTCGCCGCCTGGCGGGACACCGCGCTCTTCACCGCGCGGGAGCGCGCGGCCCTGGGCCTCGCGGAGGCCACCACGGCGCCCTCGGACGCGCTCGCGCAGGAGCGCGCGTACGCGGTCGCGCGCGGGTCGCTCACCGACGACGAGATCTCGGCGGTCGTCTGGGTGGCGATCACGATCAACGCCTTCAACCGGGTCTCGATCCTCAGCAAGCACCCGGTACGGGAGGCCGCCACCGCCGTCTCCTGAACGCGCCCACTCGTGGACACGGGCGGCCCGAGGCACGGGCAGTCCCCGGCATGGACGGCCCCGGGCACGGGCCCGGTGGAGTCCCTGGCCCCGGCGGCCCCGGGCACGGCGAAGGTCCGGGGCCGCCGGGGCGCCGGACCTTCGTGACGTGGGTGTGCGGACCGGTCAGGTGGAGATCTCCGGGAGGATGCCGGTGACGGGCGCCGCCAGGTCCGTCAGCTGGCGCAGCTGCCCCAGCTCGTTCACCCGGCTGAGCCCGCCCAGCTGCTCGGCGATCCCGGGGAAGCGCCCTCGGGACTCCTCGGGGATGCCGGTCGTGGTGAGGGCGTCGAGCTCGCTGACGGGGTTCACCTTCGGGCCGAGCGGTCCCGTGGTGTCGGCGGCGGTCGCGGCGGAGGCCGCGGACGCGCCCAGGCACGAGAAGGCGGCGGCCACGGCGAGGATCGAGGAGATGCGTCGTGTAGAGGTCACACCCTCACAACGGACCGGGCTGCCGGGGGACACGGCCCGCCCCCGCACTCACCGTCCGAACGGGGGTCCCGGCGCCAAGAGGGCGGGCGAGGAAAGCGGAGAGGCTATTTCAAGGAGGTGTGAGAAGGAAGCCTCTCCATGGCCTCGCCCTGCGACGACCGTAGCAGTCAGGCGGGGATCAGGTCGCGCAGATTTTCGGGCGTGAGGACGCGCGAGCCCGGCGGCAGGCCCTCGGGCCGGTCCAGACCGATGTACGTGACGGGCCCGTCCGGCACCGTCGAGCCGTCCCACCAGGTCGTCGTGGTGGCCTCGGAGGCCATCAGACCCGTCAGGTGGCGGACCGTCAGCGGGGTGCGGGCCAGCAGGCCCCGGAGCAGGACCGCGACCGACACGCGGTTCTCCTCGACCCGGTTCGCGGACGGGGTGCCCCGCAGGTACAGGTGCAGCCACCGCGCGCGCCACACGCCGTCCTCCCCCCGCTCGAACACCAGCGGCAGCGCGACCCGGCCGGGCCCCCGCAGATCGGACTTCATCCGGACCGTGCGCGGCTCGAACGGCCGTCCCCGCTGCTCGGTCTCGCGCAGCATGAAGCCGAAGAACGACTCCTCGACCGTCTCGAAGTCCTCGCCGGAGAAGAGGTTCACCTGCGGGACGACATAGCGGCCCCGGACCGCGCCGAGCCGCAGTTCGATGAACTCCGTGGCGCCGTCGGGCGCCTCGGTGATGTCGCCGGAGTGCACGCCCTCGACGTCGGTGAGGGCCGTGTACGAGAGCCAGGTGACCGTCGCGAGGCCGTCGTCGAGGACCAGCGCCGACAGGTCGTAGTCGGTGCACCGTGCGGTCTGCTTCCAGTACGTGAAGAAGCGCAGCAGCTCTCCCTCGACCGGGGAGACGGAACCGCGCGGCAGCACGCCGAGCCCCGCCGCCGTCGCCCGGCCGCTGAGCGGCAGCGCCACGTCCAGGACGGCGGGGTCGACGAGCAGGCGCTCCGGTGCGGGAAGCCGGCGCCGCGTCTCCGCGTCGAGCACGGCGCACAGCCGCTGCCGCACCTCGGGCGGCAGCGGCGGGCGGGTCTCCGGGGTGACCCAGGCGGCTCCGACCCGGTTCACGAACACCCGCCGGTCCCCCTCCGCGCCCGTGCGGTTCTGCACGTGCTCGCGGAGCGAGAGGAGGACGCACCCGGAGGCCTGGGGGACGGCCCTCTCGAACGCGGCCAGTACGGCGTCGAGTTCCCCCGGCCCGTCCGCCGCGCACAGCAGCCGGTCGAGGGCCCGGAGCAGCCGGCCGGGGGCGGAGGTGAGGAGTGCGGCCGCGCCGACGACGTCGCCGCCGCCGAGGAGTTCCTCGACGCGGCCGTCGAAGCTGGGGGCCTTCCGCTCCCCGCGGGCGACGGCGAAGACCTCGGCGGCATGCGGCCACCGCGGGTACTCGTGCGGGTGCAGCCGCTCTCCGAGGCGCTTCCACGCCTCCCGGTGGGCGGCGACGTCGCCGAGCTTCGCGGGTGCCCCGGCGACGACGGCGTCGAGACCGGCGAGCAGGGCGCGGCGCACGGGGCGCGACAGCGCGCGGAAGCGGGTCGGCTCGTACAGTCCGACGTCCCCGTCCGACAGGGCGCAGGCCAGGCGCAGGACGTCGGTGACCGTGTCCAGGAGGAGACCCGCTCCGGCGTCGAGACGGGCGCGGTTGACGACGGCGCGGTGCTCCCGGACGGGGATCGTCTCCGGCTGGGGCCCGTCGACCAGGTGGGCGGCGAGCAGCGCGAGGTCGTCGCGGTGGTCGTCACCGAGCGGGGTGGTGCTCCCGGCCAGCGACAGGTAGAGGGCGGTGATCTCCTCGTCGGCGGCGCCGCCGACGTGCAGGACCGTGATGCGGTCGCCCGCCGCGGCGATCAGTTCGTCGTGCCCGGCGAGCATCTCCTCGTAGGTGTGGCGGTACGTGCCGTACGAGGGGAGGGTCAGGAGGTCGAGGACGCCGGCGCGCAGCCGTTCGAGCACCCCGGGGCGGGCGGTGTCGTCGTCGAGGGCCTCGGCGACGCAGCGCATCCAGAAGTCGAAGGTGTCGGGGACGTGGGCCGGGAAGTCGACGAAGTAGGCGTTGTGCCGGACGTGGTCGCCGACGAGCTCGCGGACGGTGTCGAGGGTGCGGGCGGCGACGGCGACGACCGTCTCCTCGGGCAGCCGGGCCAGCTCTTCGAGCAGGCCGGCCGAGAGCTTGAACCCGACCGACATTAGGGCGGCGTCGAACCTCCGCGCCGCGACGTCCCCGTGGCCCCGCCCGTCACCGGAGGCGGTGGCCTCCGGGAGGGGCAGGCGATGGGTGTGCCGGACGACCAGACGTTCGAGAGCGTGGACCATTCCGGCATGCTGTCAGCCCCGCGCGGCCCGGTGCACGCGGATTTCGGGCCGCGGGGCGGACGTACGCGGTCTCAGGGCGTGGTGATGACGGGGAAGCTGAAGGTGTGCCCGTTCTGCTTGAGCCAGGGCAGCACCTGGCGCAGGGCGGCGACGGACTGGCTGCGGTCGCCGCCGCCGTCGTGGAAGAGGATCGTGGGCCCGTTGGACAGCTCGTTCTTGACGGTCTGCACGATGGCGGCGGTGCCGGGCTGCTCGAAGTCCTTGGTGTCCACGTTCCAGCCGAGCGGCCGCATCCCCACGGCGGCGGCTATCTTGCGGCTGTCGGGGGTGAAGGCACCGCCCGGGGCCCGGTAGTACTCGACCTTCGCTCCCCCGGCCGCGTTCTCGATGAGCCGCTTCGCGTCGAGGATCTGCCGCTTCTGGTACGCGACGGACTTCTTGTCCATCGTGGTGTCGTGGGTCATGGTGTGGTCGCAGAGCCGGTGGCCCTCCGCGACGACCCGCTTGACGAGGGCGGGGTGCTGCTCGGCCTGGGGCCCGATCATGCAGAACACGGCCTTGACGCCGTTCTCCTTGAGGATGTCGAGCATCTCGGGCGTCCAGCGCGGGTCCGGGCCGTCGTCGATGGTGATGTTCACGGCCGTGCCCCCCGCCTCGGCCGCGTGCGCGATGCTCTCGGGCACCTTCCGCGGCGGCACCTTGGCCGGCTCGCCAGGCTTCCCGGCCGGGCCCTGCGAGGTGGGCGCGTCGCCCATGTTCGCGGCGGCCTCACCGTCCAGCAGCGCCGCGGCTCCCCACACCGCCAGACTCAGCCCCACCGCCGACGCCACCACGGCTATGTGCGCGGTGTACTTGCCCTGCCCCATGGAAATCCCCACTCCCCGTTGGTTCCGATCTCTCCCTGGTGAGAGGACGGTACGAGGAGCTGCGAGGTTTCACCGAATCCTGATCAACTGCCGTCCCGGACCCCGCCCGGATCCGGGTCCGGGCGGGGTCCGGGGCGAAGTCGCCTTGCGCGCAAGGAGATCGGCCGGCCGTGCGGGGGCGCCGCTCCCGGGGTGTGACGTGCCCCACCGTGCCCTTGAGGTGGTACGCGACGGCCGTGGGGCGTCCGGACGGTGCGTCAGGTCACGCGTGGGGGCGCCCGAGCGCCCCGGCCGGTGGTCGTCCCGGCGCGCCTCAGGACGCGCCAAGGCGGGAGGCCCGCCCTGCGGTCGGCCCCTCGGCGAGCACCCAGGACGTGCCGCATCCGGACGTGCCGCACCCCGCAGCACGTGACACGGCCCCGGAGGTCCGTCCGGGGCCGTGTCACGTACTGCTGGGGGGGGAGGCCGGTGGCTAGCCCTCCGGGGGCGCGCCCGTCCCCCGCCTCCGTATCCGGCGGACGACCAGGACCAGCACGGCTAGCAGGGTCAGCACCCACACGGCGGCGAAGGCCCAGATGAGCGCCGGTGCCTCGGTGGCGACCGCGAGCACGAGCAGCGTGAGGGTCGCGACGCCGAGGGCGGCGACGCAGAGGCCGGGGAGGTGGCGGCGGGCTCCGGTGACCGTGGGCACGGACAGGCGCGAGGGGCGACGCTTCGTGCGCAGCCTGCGCGCGAGCGAGGCGTCCCGCTCCAGAGCCTCCTCGATCTCCGCCAGAATGCGCCGCTCGTGTGCCGTGAGCCGGGTCTCGTCCATGGCGGACACCTCCTCCCGATCACCGCGGGACGACGCGAGCGCGTCGTGCCTCTGCGCTTCTCTCCTGCCAATCGTGTCAAAACACCCGAAGAAGGGCATCCTTTACTCAGGACGCTCGACCGACGGACCCCCGCCGCCGCCCCGCGGGCGACGGCGCAGGCCCCTCGCCACCGTCGAAGGAGCCCTGATGACCACCGCCGGAGACCGCTCGGACTTCTCACCCACCGCCGCCGCCCGCTGCGGTGCCGCGACGCGCCGCCGGGCGCTGGACGGGCTGCCCGAGCCGATCCGCCCGAGGGCCGTCTCCACGGACGACGCCCGCTCACTGTCCGTGGCGCTGTTCGTGCGGCTGCGTGAGCTGGACGAGGGGACCCCGGAGTACGCGTACGTCCGGAACACGCTGGTGGAGCTGAACCTCAGCCTGGTGAAGTTCGCGGCCCGGAGGTTCCGCAACCGCGCCGAGCCCGCGGAGGACATCGTCCAGGCCGGGACGATCGGCCTGATCAAGGCGATCAACCGCTTCGACCCCGGCCGGGCCGTCGACTTCTCCGCCTTCGCCCTGCCGACGATCGTCGGCGAGATGAAGCGCTTCTTCCGGGACACCAGCTGGGCCGTGCGCGTGCCGCGCCGGCTCCAGGAGCTCCGTCTCGACCTCGCCAAGGCAGCCGACACCCTGGAACAGAGCCTCGGCCGCCGCCCCAGCCGCGCCGAGCTGGCCGAGGAGCTGCACCTCACGCCGGAGGAGGTCGCCGAGGGCCAGCTCGCGGCGCACGGCTACGCGGCCCGGTCCCTGGACGTCCCCGCCGGCGACGAGGACGCCGGACCCACCGAGGGCGCCCGCCACCTGGCCGAGACGGAGCCCTCGTACGAGCTCATCGAGTCGCTGACCGCCCTCCGCCCCCTGCTGGCCCGGCTCGACGACCGCGACCGGCGCATCCTGGAACTCCGCTTCGGCCAGGACCTCACCCAGGCGGAGATAGGCGCCCGGATCGGCCTCTCCCAGATGCACGTCTCCCGGCTGCTCACCCGCATCCTCGGCGACCTCAGGGACGACCTCCTCCGGGACGGCCCCGCGGCGGACGCCACCAGCGGCTGAAGTCGCCCGGCCCCGGGCCTGGCCGGATCGTCCGAAAGTCCCTCCTTCCGATCATTTCCGCCGGTCGGCGTGGCTCTGCGTGTTCTCACGGTCACGCGGGCTGCGGTGCGCGAGCATGACGGACGCCGAAACCGTCCCGATGAGCGGAAGAAGGACCCACGTGCCCGGCAGCGACAGCGAGAACCCGGCGATTCCCGCACCCACCCCGACCGAGACCCGGCCCAAGACCACCATGGACTGGTGGCCGAACCAGCTGGACCTCCAGGTCCTCCACCAGCACTCGCCCCTGTCCGATCCGATGGGCGAGGAGTTCGACTACGCGAAGGAGTTCGCCGGCCTCGACGTCGACGCGCTGAAGCGGGACGTCTTCGCGGTCATGACGGACTCGCAGGAGTGGTGGCCCGCCGACTACGGCCACTACGGGCCCCTCTTCATCCGGATGAGCTGGCACGCGGCGGGGACGTACCGCATCGCCGACGGCCGGGGCGGCGGCGGCCGGGGCGCCCAGCGCTTCGCCCCGCTCAACAGCTGGCCGGACAACGCGAGCCTCGACAAGGCGCGCCGGCTGCTGTGGCCGGTCAAGCAGAAGTACGGGCGGAAGATCTCCTGGGCCGACCTGCTGGTCTTCGCGGGCAACTGCGCGATGGAGTCGATGGGGTTCAGGACCTTCGGCTTCGGCTTCGGCCGTCCCGACGTCTGGGAGCCCGAGGAGATCTTCTGGGGTCCGGAGGACACCTGGCTCGGTGACGAGCGCTACAGCGGCGACCGACAGCTCACCGGCCCGCTCGGCGCCGTGCAGATGGGCCTGATCTACGTCAACCCGGAGGGCCCGAACGGCAACCCGGACCCCGTCGCCGCCGCCCGGGACATCCGGGAGACGTTCGCGCGCATGGCCATGAACGACGAGGAGACCGTCGCGCTCATCGTCGGCGGCCACACCTTCGGCAAGTGTCACGGCGCGGTCGACCCCGAGTACATCGGCCCGGAGCCCGAGGCCGCGCCGATGGAGCAGCAGGCGCTCGGCTGGCGGAACGCCTACGGCAGCGGTGCGGGCTCCGACGCCCTCACCAGCGGGCTCGAAGGGGCCTGGACCACCGAGCCGACGAAGTGGGACAACGGCTACCTGGACAACCTCTTCCGGTACGAGTGGGAGCTGACCACCAGTCCCGCGGGCGCCCGGCAGTGGACCCCCAAGGACGCGTCGGCGAAGGACACGGTGCCGGACGCGCACGATCCGTCGAAGCGGCACGCGCCGATGATGCTCACGACGGACCTGGCGCTGCGGCTCGACCCGGTCTACGCGCCGATCGCGAAGCGCTTCCACGAGAACCCGGACCAGCTCGCGGACGCCTTCGCGCGGGCCTGGTACAAGCTGCTGCACCGCGACATGGGCCCGCTCTCCCGCTATCTGGGCCCGTGGGTGCCCGAGCCGCAGCTCTGGCAGGACCCCGTCCCCGAGGCCGGCCACGCGCTGGTCGGGGAGGCGGAGGTCGCCGCCCTCAAGGACCGGATCCTCGACTCGGGGCTCTCGCTCGCCCAGCTCGTCACCACCGCCTGGGCGTCGGCGGCGAGCTTCCGGGGCACCGACCGGCGCGGCGGCGCGAACGGGGCGCGGATCCGGCTCGCGCCGCAGAAGGACTGGGAGGTCAACGACTCTCCCGAGGTGGCGCGGACGGTCGAGACCCTCGAAGGGATCCGCGCGGACCTGGAGTCGGCCGGCGGGACGCGGATCTCGCTCGCCGACCTGATCGTCCTCGGCGGGTGCGCGGCGGTGGAGCGGGCCGCGAAGAACGCCGGGTACGACCTCACGGTCCCGTTCGCGCCGGGGCGTACCGACGCCTCGCAGGAGCAGACCGACGTGGAGTCCTTCGCGGTGCTCGAACCCCGCGCGGACGGCTTCCGCAACTACCTGCAAGCGGGCGAGAAGCTGTCGCCCGAGACCCTGCTCCTCGACCGGGCGAGCATGCTGACGCTGACCGCGCCCGAGATGACGGTGCTGGTCGGCGGGATGCGGGCGCTCGGCACCGGGTTCGGGGGGTCGTCGCACGGGGTCTTCACGGACCGGCCGGAGGCGCTGACCAACGACTTCTTCGCCGGGCTCCTCGACATGGGCACGGAGTGGAAGGCGTCGGCGACCGAGGAGAACGTCTTCGAGGGCCGCGACCGGAGGACGGGCGAGGTGCGACGGACCGCCACCCCGGTCGACCTCGTCTTCGGGTCGCACTCCCAGCTGCGGGCGCTCGCGGAGGTGTACGCGTCGGCCGACGCGGGCGAGAAGTTCGCGCGCGACTTCGTCGCCGCCTGGGACAAGGTGATGAACCTGGACCGGTTCGACCTGCGCTGAACGGGCGGCGGCCGCGGGAGGCAGGGCCGGGCCTCCCGCGGCCGGGCCCGTCGGCTGTTCCCATCGCCCGTTCCCGTGGGCCGTTCCCGTGGGCCGTGCCCGTCGGCTGTTCCCATCGCCCGTTCCCGTGGGCCGTTCCCTTCGGCCGTTCCCGTCGCCCGTTCCCGTCGGCCGCGGCCTGGGCGACAGCGCGGCACGCGCCCGTGCCTGGTGGTGTCGACACCAGGTGCGGTACGCCCTCCCTGCCGGGCGCCCGGTGGGTCACCCTGGTCCCCATGACCCAACGCACCACTCTGATCACCGGCGTCACCCACGGGATGGGGCGCGCGCTCGCGCTCGACCTGGCACCCCGGGGCGGCACGCTCCTCCTGCACGGCCGGGACGCGGAACGGCTGGCGGCCGTCGCCGCCGAGGCCCGGGCCGCGGGCCCCGGCACCACCGTCCGTACCTACCTCGCCGACCTCTCCGACCTCGACCAGGTGCAGGCGATGGCCGAGCGGATCCGGGCGGCGGAGCCGCGGCTCGACGGCGTGATCCACAACGCGGTGGCCGGGGGCGGCGCGCGGCCGCTCGTCCGGGAGGTGAGCCGCCAGGGACACGAACTCCGCTTCGCGGTCAACCACTTGGCGCCGCACGCACTCACCCGCGCGCTGCTGCCGCTGCTCGTCGCCTCGGCTCCGGCGCGGGTGGTCAACGTCGCCTCCATGGGCCAGGAGGCCCTCGACTTCGACGACGTGATGCTGGAGCGGGACTACGAGGGCCTGCGGGCGTACTGCCGGAGCAAGCTGGCCATGATCATGGCGACCTTCGAGCTGGCGGCCGAACTGGCGGGCACCGGCGTCACGGTGAACGCCCTGCACCCGGCCCATCTGATGGACACGCCCGGCGTCCGCGACCACGGCCTCACGCCGGTCACCACCACGGAGGAGGGAGTCCGCCCGACCGTACGGCTCCTCCTGGACCCGGACCTGGAGGCGGTCACGGGGCGTTACTTCGACCGGTTCACCGAAGCGCGGGCCCACGAGCAGGCGTACGACCGCGCGGCTCGCGCGCGCCTGATGCGGCTCACCGACGACCTGGTCGGAGGCCACTGAGGGACCGGGTCCCGACGGGGCGCGGTGACGTCACTCCCCCGGACCACGCACCGCGCCGGACCGGCCACGGCGCAGCAGACTCACTCTCGGTGCGTCCCGCCGACGAAGGAGTCCGCGTGTCACCGCGGAGACGCGCCGCGCGGTGCGTCTCCTGTCCGGCGGCCGGCGCGGGCGCGCTCCTCGCCGGCGGCGGTGACGGGACCACCCGCCGACCACCCGCACCGCCGAAGCCGGATCGAGAGGGAAGAGAACCATGAGCGACAAGCCCGCCATCGTCCTGGTCCACGGATTCTGGGGCGGCGCCGCCCACTGGGCGAACGTCGTCGTCGAGCTCGACAGGCGGGGGTACGACCGGATCCACGCGGTCGAGAACCCGCTGACCTCGCTCGCCGACGACGCCGAGCGCACCCGCAAGATGCTGCGGCAGATCGACGGTCCCGTCGTCCTCGTGGGCCATTCCTACGGGGGCGCCGTCATCACCGAGGCGGGCGACCTGCCCCACGTCTCCGCCCTCGTCTACATCGCGGCCTTCGCTCCCGACGCCGGGGAGAGCCCGGGCGGGATCACCGAGGAGAAGCCGCCCGCCGCGGTCGCGAACATCGCCCCCGACTCCGACGGATATCTCTGGATCGCGCAGGACAAGTTCCACGAGAGCTTCGCCCAGGACCTCTCCCCCGAGGAGGCGCTCGTCATGGCCGTCACCCAGAAGGCTCCGCTCGCCTCGACGTTCGGCGACACCGTCAGCGCGCCGGCCTGGCGGAACAAGCCCGTCTGGTACCAGGTGTCCACCCAGGACCGCATGATCCACCCCGACAACGAGCGCCGCATGGCCGCGCGCATGGACCCGCGCAAGACCGTCGAGCTCGACGCGAGCCACGCCTCGCTGGCCTCGCAGCCCCGAGCCGTGGTCGACCTGATCGAGGACGCGGTGAACGGCACCGGCGCCTGACCGGACCGCTTCCGCCCTCCGTACCGCCCGGCCGCCGCGCCCCCGGACCAGGCGCCGGGCCCCTCCGCGCCCCGGGCCGTACGCCTCAGGCCGCCGCCGATTCCCCGCCCGGGGCCGTACGCCTCACACCCCCGCCGACTCCCCGCCCCGTGCGTGCGCGGCGGCCTCGGTGGCGGTGTGGGGCGAGGCGAAGGTGAAGGCGCGGGGGGACGGGCCGTGCGCCCGCAGGTCGGCCAGGCGCTCCGCGGCCTCGGCGACGGTCGGGAGGTGTCCGGCGGGGATCCACCAGAGCACCAGGTGCGAGGCGACGTGCCGGTGGAACCAGTCGCGGCGCCCGCGCATGGCCTCCAGGTGTCCGCTGCGGTAGGCGAAGTCCCACAGGGCCTCCTGGCTCTCCCAGACCGAGAGGTTGACGATCACGTCGTCGCCGAGCGGGCGCAGGCCGGTGGCGTCCGCCTCCCCGTCCTCCACGAGCCGCCACACGAAGCCGGGCGCCGCGTCGGCGGCGGCGTTCACGGGGTCGAGCATCTCGACGAACGGCGCGAGGCGCGGGTCGTCGAGGGGGAAGCGGAGCCGGGCGACGTTGAGCTGGGCGAGCTGCGGGGACGGCATGAGGGTGGTCATGGCCTCATCCCAGCACGGCCCCCATTTCTATGTCAACGATCATTGTTTTTAGAATCCTCGACCACCACGCAGCACTCCCCCGGCCTGGCGTCCATCCGGGCACGGACCGGCCCCCCGGCACCCAACAGCCCTTCCAGGAGGGCGAGGTTCATCCCGCAGACCAGCGGCGGGAAGCGCTCGGCGACGGCATGGAAGGGGCAGTTGCGCATCCGGACGACGGGCCGGGGGCCGTCGTCCTCCACGTACGGCTCGTAGCCACGGGCGGCCAGCAGTTCCGCGGCCTCCTCCAGGCCGCCCGGGCCCTCTCCGCCGCGCAGCGCCTCGCCCCTGCGACGGGCCGCCGCGCGGAGCCCCGCGTCGAGCCCGGCCTCCTCGGCGGCCTCGGCGAGCAGTTCGGCCGCGGTGCGGTAGTCGCGGCCGGGCAGCGACACCGCGCGCTCGGCGGGTGCCCGTGTGTACACCTTGGCGGGCCGTCCCGCGCCCGGGCCCGAGCGCCCCGTGAGGCGCCGGCTGCCACTCTCCAGGAGTCCGGCCTCGGTCAGCCTGTCCAGGTGGTGCGCGGCCAGCGTCCGCGCCACCCCGGCCCCCTCGGCGGCCTCGTTGCGCCCGACCTCGCGGCCCCGCGCCACCACGTACTCGTACAGTCGGCGCCGTACAGGATCCTGCAACAGCGCGATCGCGTCGATGTCCTCCACCGGCCCAGTCTAGGAACAACGAGGATGGGCGAGAGAAGGCCGTCCCGGTCCGGACGCGGCCGGGTGCTACCTTCGGCCCCCGTCGGACGACCGGGAGCAGGACGTGACAGAGGCGACAGAAGCGGCACGGTCCGAGGGGGAGGCGGGTCCGCGCGTGCGGCGGAAGCCGCGGCAGGCGCGGAGCCGGGCCAGGGTCGAGGCCATCCTCGGCGCCGCCGACCGGATCCTCTCCCAGGAGGGGTACGAGGCGCTGACGATGCGCCGGATCGCCGAGGACGCGGGCGTGCCGGTCGGCAGCATCTACCAGTTCTTCCCGGACAAGGGCGCCGTCGTGGACGCGCTGGGCCGGCGGTATCTGGAGGCCTTCGGGACCGCCATCGACGAGCTGGTCGAGCGGGCCGCCGAGGGGCGGCTGACCGACCTGGTCGGCACGATGGTCGACGTCTACAGCGAGGTGTTCCGGTCGCAGCCGGGCGGCATGGCGCTGTGGGCCGGGCGCCACCTCAGCCCCGAGCTGGCGCGGGCCGACGAGGCGAGCAACGCGCTCATCGCCGAGGGTCTGCTGCGCATCATGGAGCACCTGACCGGCGGGCCCGGCGGCGAGCGGGCCCGGCGGGCGACGCGCATGGTCGTGTGGGCGGCCAACGCGGTGCTGCACGAGGTGTTCCGGGGCGACGGCGAGCCGGACCTGGAGACCGTGGAGGAGCTCAAGCGGATGCTGGACCGCTACTGGGAGGACCTGCGCGGGCGACTGGCCGCCGAGGACGGGGAATCCGGCGGGTCCCGACCGTAGAACATGAACAAGTGTTCATGTTACGTTGCGGCCCACCTCGGACGGCGAGCCAGCAGCGAAGGCAGGAACCCGTGACCTCCAGCCCCACCGATCCCACCCGACTCCCCCTCCTTCCGCCCGGCTTCGTCTGGGGCGCCTCCACCGCCGCCTACCAGATCGAGGGCGCGGCCGAGGAGGACGGCAAGGGGCCGTCGATCTGGGACACCTTCGTACGGCGCCCCGGGGCCGTCCGCGACGGCCACACCGGTGACGTCGCCTGCGACCACTACCACCGGCTCGACGAGGACGTCGCGCTGATGCGCGGCCTCGGGCTCGACGCGTACCGCTTCTCGGTCTCCTGGCCGCGCGTCCTACCCGCCGGCACGGGCAAGGCCGAGCCGCGCGGCCTCGACTTCTACGACCGGCTGGTCGACGCCCTGCTCGACGCGGGGATCCAGCCCACGCCCACGCTCTTCCACTGGGACCTGCCACAGGCCCTGGAGGACGAGGGCGGCTGGCTGAACCGCGAGACGGCGTACCGGGTCGCGGAGTTCGCGGCGGTGACGGCGGAGCGGCTCGGCGACCGGGTCGAACGGTGGATCACCCTGAACGAGCCCTTCGTCCACATGGCCTTCGGCTACGCCTTCGGGGTCCACGCCCCGGGCCGCGCCCTGATGCTGGACGCGCTGCCCGTCGCGCACCACCAGCTGCTCGGCCACGGCCTGGCGACCGCCGCGCTGCGGGCGGCCGTTCCGGAGACGCGCGTGCTCCTCGCCAACAACTGCACCCCCGTACGGCTGCGCCCGGACGCCCGCTCGGACGGGGACGCGGCGGCGGCCGCGGCCTACGACGCCCTGCACAACCGGCTCTTCAACGACCCGGTCCTCACCGGCGCGTACCCCGACCTCTCCGCGTACGGCATGACCGACCCGAGCTGGGGAGGCGTCGTGCGGGACGGGGACCTGGAGATCGTCTCCGCGCCCCTGGACGGCCTCGGCGTCAACTACTACAACCCGAGCTGGGTGACCGCCCCGGCGGATCCCGCCGCCGGGCTGCCGTTCGACCTGGCCGAGCCCCAGGAGACGTACCGGCGCACCGCGTTCGGCTGGCCGGTCGTCCCGGAGGGGCTCACGGAGCTGCTCACCGGCCTCAAGGACCGCTACGGCGACGCCCTCCCGCCCGTGTGGATCACCGAGAACGGCTGCTCGCTCCCGGCCGGGCAGCGGGACCCGGAGCGGGTCGACTACCTCGCGGGGCACATCACCGCGGTCGCGGACGCCGTGGCCCGGGGGGTGGACGTGCGCGGCTACTTCACCTGGTCGCTGCTCGACAACTTCGAGTGGGCCGAGGGCTATCACCAGCGCTTCGGCCTGGTCGAGGTCGACTTCGCCACCGGGCGGCGCACCCCGCGGACGAGCTTCGCGTGGTACCGCGACCTGATCGCCTCGCAGCGGCCCTGAGCGGCGGATCGCGCATGGCCCACGCTGCGGAGGGGGCCGCCGAGGACGTCGCCGCCGTCCTCGCCGAGCCCACGGTCCCGGTCAAGGCCGGATGGACGGCGAGCCTCTCGCTGGCCACCCTCGCCGTCTTCATGGCGTTCATGACGCCCATCCAGATCCTCCTGCCGCTCCAGCTGGAGCACATCGACCCGCACGACAAGAACACCGCCCTGTCGCTCGTCACCGGTCTCGGCGCGCTCGTCGCGGTCCTCGCGAACCCGCTCGCCGGCGCGTGGTCGGACCGCACCACGAGCCGGTTCGGGCGGCGCAGGCCCTGGATCGTCGGCGGCGCCCTGGTGGGTGCGGTGGGCCTCGTCGCCACCGCCTCGCAGCACACCGTGGCGGGCGTGGCGGTCGGCTGGTGCCTCGCGCAGCTGGGCCTCAACGCGATGCTGGCCGGCGTCACCACCCCGATCGCCGACCGGGTGCCGCTCGGCCAGCGCGCGGTGGTCTCGGGCTGGACGGGCCTCATGCAGTCCGTGGGCCTGGTCCTCGGCGCGCTGATCACGACCCTGCTGGTCACCGGCGTGGGGGCCGGCTACGTGACGCTCGCCGTGCTCACCGTCGCCCTCGCGCTCCCCTTCGCGCTGCGCCAGAGCGAGCCGGTCCTGCCCCGGGAGCTGCGGCCCGCCTTCGACGGACGGGCCTTCGCCCGCTCGTTCTGGGTGAGCCCGCGCAGGCACCCCGACTTCGGCTGGGCGTGGCTCACCCGGTTCCTGATCAACCTGGGCAACGCGCTCGGCACCCTCTACCTCTTCTACTTCCTCGCCGACGCCGTGCGCTACGACGACCCCGGGACGGGCGTACTGATCCTCACCGTGGTCTACACCCTCTGCGCGGCGCTCACGGCCGTGCCCGTGGGCGTGCTGTCCGACCGCGCCGGGCGCCGCAAGGGGTTCGTCGTCGTCTGCTCGCTCGTCATGGCCGCCGCCGCGCTGCTGCTCGCACTGGTCCACACCTGGCCGTCCGCGCTCGCCGCCGCGGCGGTCCTCGGCGGCGGGTACGGGATCTACCTCGCGGTCGACCAGGCCCTGGTCACCCAGGTCCTGCCGGCGGCGGCCGACCGCGCGAAGGACCTCGGCGTCATCAACATCGCGAACTCCGGCCCCCAGGTCCTGGCCCCGGCGCTCGCCGCGCCGGTCATCGCCCACCTCGGCGGCTACACCGGTCTGTACGCCGTCGCGGCGCTGGTCATCCTCGCCGGCGGGCTCCTCGTGCACCGGATCCGGGGGGTGGCCTGACGCGGACGCCGGATTCGGGGGGGCCTGACGCGGGCGCCGGATTCGGTGGGCCGACGCGGGCGCCGGGGACGCGCGGCCGTCCCACGGGGTGAAATTCTTCATTCAGAGTCTTGATCCCTGTTGGCAGTCATGCGAGATTCGGGCGCACCGCAGTGCGGGTCGACGGCTGCGGTCCGTCCGGACACCCAGCGATCGCTGCGGGGAGAGGTCTCCACCATGCCGGTCCCACACACCCCCGGGGAGCGCCTCGCCATGGAGCGGCGCACCATCGAGGTCATTCCCGACGCCGAGCGGCACGGCACGCCGCGCAGCCAGTTCACGCTCTGGTTCGGCGCCAACATGCAGATCACGGCGATCGTCGACGGCGCGCTCTCCGTCGTCTTCGGCGCCGACGCCCTGTGGGCGATACCCGCCCTGCTCCTCGGCAACGTGCTCGGCGGCATCGTGATGGCGCTGCACTCCGCGCAGGGTCCACGGCTCGGCGTACCGCAGATGATCTCCAGCCGCGCGCAGTTCGGCGTCCACGGCGCGGTCCTGCCGCTGCTGCTCGTGATCCTCATGTACCTCGGCTTCGCCGCGACCGGCAGCGTGCTCGCCGGCCAGGCGCTGTCCGCGATGCTGCACCTCGACGACACCCGGATCGGCATCCTCGTCTTCGGCGTGCTGACCGCCGTGGTCGCCGTCACCGGCTACCGGCTCATCCACGCGGCCGGGCGGGTCGCCACCGTCGCCGGTGTGCTCGGCCTCGGCTACCTGCTGGTGCGGGTGTTCACCCAGTACGACGTCGGGGCGCACGTCGGCATCAAGGGCTTCGAGGCCCCGACCTTCCTGCTCGCCGTCGGGCTCGGCGCCGGATGGCAGCTGACCTTCGGCCCGTACGTCGCCGACTACTCGCGCTATCTGCCGCGCACCACCAGCGCCCGGGCCACGTTCTGGTCCACGTTCGCCGGCTCCGTCATCGGCTCCCAGTGGGCCATGACGCTCGGGGCGCTCACCGCGGCCGTCGCCGGCAAGGCCTTCCTCACCGACCAGGTCGGCTTCCTCGGCGAACTCGCCGGTCCCGCGGCCGTCGCCCTCCTGATCCACCTGGTGATCGTGGTCGGCAAGCTGACCGTCAACTGCCTGAACGCGTACGGCGGTTTCATGGCGATGCTGACCACCGTCACCGCCTTCGACGGCCGCTCCCGGATCTCGGCGACCGCCCGCGCCGCCTCCATCGTCGGCTTCACCGCCGTGTCCATCGGCATCGCGCTCGCCGCCAGCGCCGACTTCCTGGACAACTTCAAGAACTTCGTGCTCCTGATCCTGACGGTGTTCACCCCGTGGAGCGCGATCAACCTGGTCGACTACTACCTGATCTCCCGCGAGCGCGTCGACATCCCCGCCCTGTACGACCCCCGGGGCCGCTACGGCCGGTGGAACGTCACGGCGCTGACCTGCTACGTCGTCGGCGTGGCCGTGCAGGTCCCGTTCCTGGCCACCAAGCTGTACACGGGCCCGCTCACCGAGCGGCTCGGCGGGGCCGACATCTCCTGGATCGTGGGCCTGGCCGTCACCGCGGCCCTGTACGGGCTGTGGGCGCGCCGCACCGCCGATCCGCCCGCCGAGACGGTGCACCCGGCGGACACCGACGGCGACGCCAGGACCGCGGCGCCGGTCGCCTGACCCGTACTCACCGCACGGGTGCGACGTCCGCCCACAGGGCGGCGGCGCCGGGGGCGAGCGGCTCGAACGCTCCGCCCGGCGCCCCCTCCTCCCCGTCCCACCACACGCCCTGCCCGGCCTCCAGCGGGGCGGCGGCGTCCCCGGACCGCCACCGGCCGCGCAGCACAAGGAGCACCCCGGCGTGTCCCTGGGGCGGCACGACGGGGCCGGTGATCCGCCGGACCCGGGCCGTCCAACGGTCCCTGCGCACCATGAGGTTGAGCACCCGGCAGGGCCCGCAGCGGAGTGCGGCGACGAGCTCCAGGTCTCCGGCGAAGGCCAGGGGCTCCTCCGGGCGCGTGGTCCGGTCGAACCCTCCGGCGGCCGTCAGCCGCACCCCGTCGCCCGCGAGGAGGGTGAGCGTCCGGTCCACCCCGGGGAACGCCGAGAACGGCCCGTCGCCGTCGATGTCGGCGACGCTCGCCCGCCACTGGAACGCCTCGGCGCCCCGGGGCCACGAGACGATCTCCCGGGTGGTGCCGCCCCCGTTCTTCCAGCGGCCCGCCGTCAGGGTCTCGACGTCGAAGCGGTGCATGGGGACTCCCGGGCCGTGTGCGGTACGGGCGCGGATCGCGCCCGTACCGCACAATCTACGGCCGGACCGGCGACGTACGACGAGCGGCGTCCGCCGCCGCCGGGTGTTCCCGGCCGGTGGCGGACGCCGCTCGCGTCCCGCTTCCCGCTGCCCCGCCGTCAGGTGACGGTGATGAAGCGGGCGGTGCTCGGCACCCCCTGGGCGTCCAGGGCGAAGAGCATGTAGGTGCCGGGCAGGACCACGCCCGGGTCGGCCGGGAGGGAGACGGTGTACGAGCCGGGCGCCACGGCCGTGGAGGCCAGCGGGACCCGCCGCTGGTCGTTGTCCGTGGAGTGGGTCGCGGCCGCCGCCCGCATCAGGACGAAGGACGCGACGGGCCCCCCGGTGCCGACGGTCAGCGAGCTGCCGGCGGCGGCCCGGGGCGGCACCCCGCCGGTGATGACGGGACGCGGCTTGGGCGAGCCGTCCGCGTTCAGCAGGTAGGGCGGGGTGAACACGGCCCCGTCGGCGTGGTTGGTGGCGCAGTTGCCGCACAGGCCGCCGCCGCCGGAGAAGATCCGCCCGTCGGGCAGCAGGTTCGCGACGCTGTGGTAGTTGCGCGGGACGGCCATCGTGGCGAGCGGGGTGAAGCGCCCGGTCGCCGGGTCCCACAGCTCCGGGGTCAGCACGGAGGTGGCGTCGCTGAACGGTACGGGGTAGGACTGCCCGCCGAAGACGGCGACCTTGCCGTCGGGCAGGACCACGCTGTTGGCGAAGGCGCGGGGGTAGGTCATGTCGCCGGTGCGCGCGGCCTCGGCCCGGTCGCCGTCGACGCCCACGGTGTACGCGCGGCGGGTGGCGGGCACGTTGTCGTACGCGGGCGAGCCGCCGAGGGTGAGCACCTTGCCGATGTCGTACGGGACGGCGTTGCCCGTCATGGCGTCCTGGCTGTCGGCCCGGGTGCCGGCGGAGGTGATGCTGCCGTCCCCGGTGGTCGTGATCCAGTTCATCTGCTTGCTGGGGCCGAGCTGGAGGACCTTGCCTCCCGAGGTGGCGTACAGCCACATGTGGTTGTCGGCGCGGTAGGCGCCGCGGGGGTCGGCCGTCATCGCCGGGACGGCGGGGACGCCCGGGAGCGTGCGCCAGGTGCCGGTCTCCGGGGACCAGACCTCGCCGGACTTGTCCCCCGCGGTGCCGCTCCAGGAACCGCCGAGGACGAAGGCCTCGCCGGTGGAGAGCAGGGTCATCGCCTGGTAGCCGCGCGGGATGTTCATGCTGCTGGTCGCGGACCAGCTGTCCGTGGCCGGGTCGTAGATGCTGGCCTTCTCGGCGTTGCTGCCGCCGGTGACCAGGACCCTGCCGTCGGCGAGCATCGCTATGCCCGGACAGAACATGTCGTGGCCGGTGTTGTCGATGCGGCGCTGGGTGACCCGGCCCGTCTTGAGGTCCAGGATCGCGGTCTGCGTGTAGCCCAGGCTGCCGCCGAAGCGGTCGAACCCGTACGCCGACCAGGCCAGGAGCTTGTCCCCGGGCAGGACGGCGGTGGCCACCGGGACGAGCGGGAAGCCGGTGATCCGGCCCCAGGAGCCGTGCACGGCCGGGGCGGCCGGACCGCTCAGGCGTATCTCGGCGGCGGCGGTCCAGGGCCCCCGGTTTCCGGCCTCGCGGGACACGGTCAGGCGGATGTAGCGGGCGTCGACGGCACGGGTGAAGGTGGCGGTCTTCACGGTGTCGTCGTCCCGCCAGCTGCCCGCGGCGACCGGCGCCCCGAAGGTGGTGCCGTCGGTGCTCGTGGTGACGGTGTAGGTGCCCACGCGCCCGTTCACACCCGCCTTGCGGGGCTGGTAGACGAGCGCGGAGACGGTGGTCGTGCGGTGCGTGTCGACGGTGATGCTGTGCGGCAGCGGGGCCGGGGTCCCGGACCACCTGCTGTGCCAGTAGGTGTCGAGGTCGCCGTCGAGGACGTTCGCCGCGCGGGCGTTCTCCCGGGCGGTCTCCTCGTCGCTCGCCGTGGCCGTCCATCCGGTCCGGGGCAGGTCGACGGTGGCCGCCGGGGTGCCCGGGTCGCCGAGGAGGTTGAGCTCCGCCGCGGAGGTCCACGGACCGCGCTTGCCGGCCTCGGTGACGGCGGTGAGCCGGACGAACCGGGCGCCCTGCGGGGCGAATCCGAGGGTCTTGGCGACGGAGTCGTCCGCGAGCGTGCCGGTGGCGACCGGGGCGCCCCAGTCCAGGCCGTCGACGCTCAGACTGATGCTGTACTCACCGAGGCGCCCGTTGGTGCCGACGATGCGGGGCTGGTAGACGAGCGCCGAGACCACCGCCGTGCGGTGCATGTCGACGGTGATGCTGTGCGGCAGCGCGGCCGGGGTGCCGGACCACCTGCTGTGCCAGACGGTGGTGGTGTCGCCGTCGAGGACGTTGGACGCGCGGCCGTTCTCCGCGGAGGTCTCCTCGTCGCTGGCCGTGACGGTCCAGCCGGTGCGGGCGAGTACGGGGGCGGAGGGCTCCATCGCGTTCGCCGGGACCAGGCCGTGGTGGGGCGGCGGCTTGGACGCCGACTGGGCGGTGTCCGTGGGCACCGGCCGGGGTATCGCACCGCCGCTCCCCGCTCCCGGGCTCGCCACTCCGAGCCAGGGGGTGACCCCGACGAGCAGTGAGCCGAGGCCCAGCGCGACGAGTATCGGGGCGCGACGGACGCGTATGCCGCGGGACTGCAAGCGGACCTCCTGGCGGGGCATGAACCGGTACGGGCCCCTAGAAGATAGGCCAGAACGCGGCGGGCCGATCGCCGAACCCCGGAGAAGGCCCGAACCCGCCCCGGGCGGACGTGAAGGGGCCCCCGCCGACGGTCAGGTCGGCGGGGGCCCCTTCGGGTCACGGTCGCTTCTTCGGCGACGGTTCGGCCCGCTGCTCCGCGACCGGCGCGCCGTCCTTGTCGGTCACGAAGTCGCGGTGGACCGGCGTCTTGTCCGTCGGCCCGGGGAGCTTCGGGCAGGCGATGCCGTCGCCGTCCCGGTCGAGCCCGTTCGGGTCGAACATGTCCGCCCGCAGCACCGCCTGCGCGTCGGCCTGGCTCGTGAACGCCTCGCAGTCGATCACGTGGCCCTGGCGCACGTACGGCGTGACGTCGAACGAGCGGGCCGGGGCTTCGGTGCCGGAGCAGGCGGTCAGGGTGAGGGCGGCGATCGTGGCGAGGGCGGCCACGAGAGGACGGGGACCTCGGAACAGGTGTCGGGTGTGTGACTGGTCTCGCATGGTCAGGCCGATCCCGTCCGGAACACCGCTGCCGTTCCAGCCGGATCGAGCGCGTACACCTTCGCCGTCTTGTTGTTCACCGCGAGCGCGGTGAACTGAGTGGGCGCGCCCAGCGGAGCCTGCGTCAGGAGCGTGGTGCCGTCGGCCACGGCGAGGCCGCCCGGCGCCAGGACGCTGCCGCTCTTCTCGTCGGCCAGGTACATCTGTGCGGCGAAGATCCTGTTGGCGCTGTTCAGCACGGCCAGCTTGTGTGTGGAGTTCCCGATGTTCGACAGGGCCGGGCCGCAGACCGACGCCTGCTTGCCGGGCTCCGTCCCTGCGATGCGGAGAACGAGGCCCGCGCTACCGCCGCAGCGCGCCGGGGCGTTCACACGGGAGTAGACGTAGACCGTCCCCGTCGCGGAGCTGTAGACCGCGGTCTGGGGAGTGGCCTGCGTTCCCGCCGGGTCGTCGATCGGCGTCGCGGTGCCGTTGACGGGGTTGATGGCGATCGTCGTCGGAACACCGGTCCTCTGACCGCCCGGAACGCACCTCTGGGCAAGGAGGTAGACGAGGTTCCGGCTCGGATCGACCACGGTGCTGCCACGAACGGTGCCCGCGACGAGGTAGTTCCCGGGATAACTGGTTCCGCAGGACGTCTTCGTCCGGAACTTCCAGGTGAGTCTGGCCTCGTGGGTCTTCGAGGAGATGGCGTACAGGCCGATGCTTGCGGCGTCACTCTCGCCGGTGCCGATGTTGCTCTTGGCGAGGTACACCGCGTGGCGCGCGGCGTCGAAGGCGAAGTCCGTGCCGTTGGCCGGGTCCGCGACTCCACCGACGGGCAGCGGGATCGGCGTCGCCTTCGAGCTGCCGGCCGCGATGTAGGCGACCGTCGAGTTGCCGAACGTACCACCGGCGACGTAGACGTCACCGTTCTCGGGCGAGACGGCGACGGCGCTCACCGTCTCGGCGAAGTCGATGTGGGTCACTCGGTTGGCGTTGGCCGTGTCGATGACGGCGAGACCGCCCGTACCCCCGACGTAGACCTGTCCCGTTCCGGTGTTGACCGCGATCCTGGTCGGATTCGACACGGCACCGGACACGTCGATCGGTGCCCCGAGCGGGGTGTCGGTCTTGCCGTCGATCACGGTCACGTTGGTGCTTCCGGAGGCCACGACGTACACGCGGTCGGCCTTCTCGTCGACCGCGAGGTCGACCGGATCCGTGCCCACCGGGATCCCCTTCGCCCCGCCCTCCAAGGGGGAGGTGCCGTACAGCGTGAACGACGAGCTGGCCCCCTGGCCGCACTTGTTCTCGTTGCCCACCGCCACCATGTTGTAGCTCGGCTCGCCGACCAGCAGCCTGTCGGCCTTCAGCTCCTCGATCGACGCGTAGCGTCCGTGCTTCGCGCAGTAGGTCTCCTCGGCCGTCCGCAGGGTCGCCGCGTCCGCGGCGACCGCGTTCTCGCGGCCCTTGTCGCCGATGCCCCTGACGGAGAACACCACGACGGCGGCGAGGACACCGAGGATCACGATGGCCACGAGCAACTCGATGAGCGTGAAGCCGTCCTGGCGTCTGGCGCGCAAGGAGAACAGGCGAGGGTCCGGTGTCATGGCGGTCGGGGCTTCCTTCGATCGATGGGTCACGTCCGGCCCGAGCGCACGCACGAGCCCTTGCCGCGTGACGGTGTTCACCGTCGGACCGGCATGTTGTCCTTGGGTCCCGGCAGGTCCGGGCACGCGACGCCGTTTCCGTCGTCGTCGAGGCGGTTCGGGTCGCCCGGCTCGAAGCGCAGGACGGCCTGTGCGTCCGCCTGGCTCGCGAGGTCGGAGCAGTCGTAGGCGTCATTGCCGAAGCGCAGGAACCAGCGGGCGTCGAAGGCCCGTTTCGGCTGCGGGCACAGCGCGCTGCGTGTGGCGCCAGGACCGCAGGCGGCCTTCTCCGTGACGGGAACCGGTCGGGTGTCACGCGGTTCCGGCAGCCCACGACACGCGACGCCACCTCCGTCGTCGAGGCGGTTCGGATCGCGGGGGTTGGCCCGCAGTACCGCCTGGGCGTCCGCCTGACTGGCGAAGTTGTCGCACTCGAAGGCGTTGCCGTGGGTGGCGTACTCCTTCGCGACGAACACCTCGTTGTTCGGGCAGAGCGCGGAACGCGGGGTGCCCGGCGTGCACCACTCCCGTTCGGGCCTCTGGGCCCGGGGGTCGGAGTCCGAACCGCCCCGCACCAGCACCACCACGACCAGCGCCACCGCGGCCAACACGAGGACCAGCGCACCCCGCCAGATCGCGCGTGAGCGCGACGGTCTGCTCTTCACTGCCATGTGACGCCTCTGCTCATCGTGCCGCCGGCCCTTCCCCTTGCGTGCCGCGGCGGGCCGACGGCACACACCCGTCGGCCCGCCGCGGGCTGGACGTGTGCATTACACCCACAGCGAGCAAAGTTGTCAACGATTGACTACTGAGTGATCACGTGAGCACCATCTAGGCGTGTGCGGCACGGTCTCGCCGAGAGGTTGCGCAGATGCATAAGAGATTCCGGACATCCGCTCATTCTCTCCGGTAGAGCTCCACCTCACCGGTCGCCAGCAAAAGAAACAACAAGGAGTAGCAAATGCAAAGACAGTCCATGCGATCCCGGACCGGCTCGCGCTCCGGACTCGGCGCGATGCGCCGCCTCCGCAACGCGTTCGCGGTGGGCGCCCTGGCCACGGCGCTGATCGCGGCCGTGGCGCCGGCGGCATCCGCCACGACGGATTCGGAGGTCGGAATCGCGAACAACATGTATCCGGCCGTCAAGGACATGAAGAGCCGGATCGCGACGATCGAGGGCTTCACGGCATTCACCGCGAACAACGCCTCGCAGGTCGGCGGGTTCTGGAACAAGCCGGCGATCGACACGTCGACGATGCGGGGCATCACCTCGGGAAGCCTGCGTCAGCAGCTGAAGAGCGCCGGTCCGTACACCACGTGCAACCCCTCCTCGTCGAACAACTGCGTCGACGGCCCCCTGCACATCGACGCGTTCCTGTCCGCCGACGAGGCGAACGTGGACGCGGTCATCCCCACCGCGAACGGCGGGACGTGCACGGCGAGCGCGACCGTCCAGTGCAACGGTGATGCCAACAGCAAGCGCCCCGTGGCGATCGGGCACCTGGCGATCTACAGCTGTGACGGCAACTGGGCCGGCTCGACCAAGGGCGACGACCCGTCCAACGGCGCCACCCCGCCGCTGGCTCTCGGTGCGGACGCCAACGGCAGCGGCAACGGCAAGGCCCAGTCGCCCCGTTGTGACGCCTCCCCGGTCTCCGGCGGCGCCCCGACGACGGTCGCCGGCCTCGTGACGTGGCTCGGGACGAGCGGGCGCCGCGTCGCGGTCGCCGACCCGGCCTCCGCTCCGTTCGGCGCGGCGTCCAAGCAGGCGCTGATCCAGAACGGGTTCACCTGGACCGAGACCGGTGCGGGCCAGAACGTGTACCGGGGCAGCGCGTGCGACACCGCGGGCACGGCCTGCAAGGTGCGCATCGAGTCGGGCATCAGCCAGGTCCGTGGCGCGGTGACGGCGAACGCCGGCGGGAACACCCAGCTGGGACTCGTCGCGAAGTCGAACGTCGTGAACGTGAGCTGGACGTCGAGCTCGCTCAACGGCACCACGGGCAATGACCCCAACGTGTGGACCGAGGTCGACTCGAGCGAGTACTCCGGCTACGGCGACATCGAGCAGTTCGGCGTCGCGCTGACCGGTGGCCACGCCGGTGCCGCGACGGCCTGGAGCGACCTGTTCCGGAACAAGTGGGACACCGACAGCACCATCCAGTCGACTCTCGCGGCCTACGGCTACTAGGACCACCGAGCAAGAGACAGCGGACCACCGGCCGGGCGCGGACAGCGCCCGCCGGTGATCCCGGACCGCCGGCCCTCGCCACCGGTCCCACCACGCCGGAGGACGCGGGCCGCACCCCCTCGCTTGAGTTGTCAGTCACTGACTAGCTGAGGGCCGGGCGCTGTCGCCCGGCCACGCGTGTCGGCCGGATCGTCGACGGCCGGCACGCCACCTCACTTCTCGACGGTCGCGCCGCCGTGCGTCACCGACTCTCCGTTTTCCAGGCCCACAGGAGGGGCCTCCACATGAGCAGATCACCACGTCGTCACCTCACCCCGGACGGTGGCCCGACCGCGGTCACGCGCGTCAGGCCGCTCCGGCTCCCGGCTCTCGCCCTGGCGGTGGCGACCGTCGTCCTGGCCGCCACCCCGGCCGTCGCGGCCGGCGCCAACACGACCGGCTTCGGCACCGCGGTGAACCTCGACGACAACGGCCGCGGCGGCTCCGCCGTGGCGATCGGCGATCTCAACGGCGACGGAACTCCCGACCTGGTGACGGCGATCCGCGCCGAGGGCCTTGGCGTGTTCCTCGGCTCGGGCGGCGGCGCCTTCGCAGCGGTGACGAAGTACGCGGCTCCGCGCACCTCGTCGAGCCTGTTCCTCCACTCCGCGGTCATCCGCGACATCAACGGCGACGGCCACCAGGACGTCGTCAGCCAGGACGCGCGCGGCAACGTCGCCCTGGTCTGGCTCGGCGACGGATCCGGCGCCCTCGGCGCCGGGTCGGTCGTGCAGCTCAACCCGACGGCCGGGTGCGACACCACCGGCGGCAACCCGTGCGTCGTGCGCTTCCCGACCGACGCCGTCGTCGGCGACTTCGACGAGGACGGCAAGCCCGACCTCGCGACGTCCAACACGAACACGCACAACGTCTCGGTGGTGGCCGGCCACGGCGACGGCACATTCGGCGCGGCGACGCAGTTCGCCCTGGGCACCGGCACCGGCCCGCAGGGCGTCGCGGCCGCGGATCTCGACGGCGACGGGCATCTGGACCTCGTCACGGCGAACACCGCTAACAGCACGCTCTCCGTGCTGGCGGGCGACGGGCACGGTGGCTTCGGCACGCCGTCGAGCATCCCGGCCGGTGTGACGCTGCCGTCCGAGCTCAAGCTCGCCGACGTCGACGAGAACGGCACGCTGGACGCCGTCGTCGCCGCGCCCGGTGTGCCGGGACGTGTCGCCGTCCTGCCCGGTGACGGCGCGGGCGGGTTCGGCACCGCGAGCGTGTTGTCGGCAGGGGCCAACCTCACCTCCGTCTCGGTGTCCGACCTGAACGGCGACGGCCACACCGACCTGGTCGCCGCCAGCTCCGAGTCCAGCGAGATCGTGGTGCTCGAAGGCGACGGCACCGGCGCGTTCGGCAGTCCCCTCACCTTCGGCCTCGACGGCGGCAGCAACCCGCAGGCCGTCGCGGTGGCCGACCTCGACGGCGACGGGCGTCCCGATGTCGTCACGGCCAACAGCAACAGCCTGTCGTCGTACGTCAAGGACGCGTCGGTCCTGTTCAACGCCACGAACCGGACGCCGACCGCGGCGAACGAGTCGTACGGGAAGATCGGCGCCGACTCCCCGCTCGTCGTCGCCTCCCCCGGTGTCCTCGGCAACGACACGGACCCCGACGGCACCACCCTGACGGCCTCCGTCGTGGCCGGGCCCGCGCACGGCACGCTCACGCTCGCCGCCGACGGCTCCTTCAGCTACCAGCCGGCTGCCGGCTACGTCGGTGCCGACAGCTTCACGTACAAGGCCACGGACGGCACGGTCGCCTCGAACATCGCGACCGTGACCCTCAACGTCTCCGCCGGCTGCAACGGTCTCGCCGCCACGATCACCGGAAACGGGAGCGTGAAGGGAACCAGCGGCTCGGACGTGATCGTGACCGGCAACGGGAACGACAGCGTCAGCGGGAACGGCGGCAACGACACGATCTGCACCTTCGGCGGCAACGACGCCGTGGCGGCCGGCGGCGGCAGCGACTACGTCGACGCCGGTGACGGCGCCGACTCCGTCACCGGAGGCAACGGCATCGACGTCCTCAAGGGCGGGGCCGGCAACGACGCGCTCTCCGGCGGCAACGGCAACGACACCGTGGTGGGCGGCTCCGACAGCGACACCCTGGCCGGTGGCAGCGGTGCGGACCTCTGCGCCGGCGACGCCAACGGCGGTCCGACGCTGCCGGGTACGGACAAGATCGCGGTCGGCGGCTCCTGCGAGACGGTCGTCGAGGTCCCGTAGGGCGGCGAGCCGCTCAGGGCGGCCGCCTCTGACGCGCTGACGCCCTGACGTAGGAGAGAGCACGTAGGAGAGGGGCTCGGCCGTCGCGGAGACGCGACGGCCGAGCCCCTCTCCGCCCGTGTCCGTACCGGACGCGGGCGTGACGTCAGCCCGACGTGACCGAGGGCCGCTTGGACTCGGCGTCGACGTCGACGGCGTCGAGGAACCGGCTCGCGGCGCGGACGTGCTCCAGCCGCCAGGCGTAGATCGCGCGGGTGAGGTAGTCGCCGGTGTGCTCCTTGGCGCGCAGCGACTCCTCGATCTCGCCGATGACGACCCGCTGCCGCTCGACGAGGCGCGTCGGGCTCGCGTCGCGCCGCTGGAGCAGCAGGAGCTTGCAGGTGAGCTCGGCTCGTACGTCGAAGAGCTGGACCACGGGTTCGCTGAGCCACCGGCTGACCGAGGCCTTGGCCGAGCGGGTGGCGGCGTAGATCATGCGCTGCGGTCCGCGGTTTCCCTCCTCGGCGCCGACGGGCGTGATCAGCTCACGCTCGACGAGCCGCGTGATCGACCGGTACACCATGGGTCGCGAGATGTACCAGAACTCACCGATCTCCGCGCCCTCCGCGGTGAGGGAGGCGATGGCGAAGCCGTGGGTGGGGCGTTCGGCCATGAGAGCGAGCACAATCCACTCGGCGAGTGGCAGGTCAGGTTGTCCCATGGCCCTACCCTAAGGGGCCCCGCTGGGGTGGGCGATGTTGCCCCGGCCCGGTTCAGGAGGGCGGGGACGGGGAGCGGATCGCACCCCCGTCGGGGCTGTCCGGCCCGCCTCCCCCGCGCCCGAAGCGGGAGGTACGGAGCCGCGGTCGTGCCCGCCCCGCCTCCGGCCCCGGGAGGGTCACGGCCGGTGGTCGACCGGGGTCAGCGGTGCCCCCGTCGCGTACGGGTCGCCGAGCGTCTCGTACCAGTGGACGACGGGAGCGCCGACGAGGAGCGCGGTGACGGCCCCGGCGGCGAGGAACAGGCCGAAGGGGAGGCGGGTCTTGCGGGTCGCCCGCCCGGTCGCGATGAGCGCGACGCCCACCAGCAGCCCGAGTGCGCTGCCGGCCAGCAGCGCGAAGACGAGGTGCGAGGGGCCGAACCAGCCGAGGCCGGTGCCGAGGAGACCGGCGAGGCGCACGTCCCCGAATCCGAGCCAGGCCGGCCGTATCTCGTGCAGGGCGAAGAAGACGGCGAACGCGCCGACGCCGCAGGCGGCGGTCACGCCGAGCCGCTGCCACTGGCCGGTGACCGCCGCGGCCCCGAGCAGGCAGGCGGCGGTGAGTCCGAGGGTCGGGTAGACGAGCCGTCGCGGGAGCAGGAAGTGCTCGGCGTCGCAGGCGGCCAGGGCCAGCAGGCCGGAGGTAAAGACCAGGGCGGCCGGGAGGACTTCGGACCGGCCGAAGCGCAGCGCCTCCGCGACGAACAGGAGCGCGGTGAGTGCCTCGACGAGCGGGTAGCGCGCGGGGATCGGGGCCCGGCAGGCGCGGCAGCGGCGGCCCAGCAGGAGCCAGGACACGACGGGGATGTTGTCCCGGGCCGCGATCGGGGTCTCGCATCCGGGGCAGGCGGAGCGGGGCCGCAGGACCGAGCGGCCGGCCGGCACCCGGGACACGGCGACGTTGAGGAACGACCCGACGGCGAGTCCCAGCAGACCGATGATCGCGACATATGTGGATGACATAGGCGCAATCGTGCCGTACCGCTCGCCTCTCTCGCCACGGGGCTGGACGCTTCGAGGCGCAGGGGTCAAGGACGTACAGCGGGGCACGTGGCGCGCACACCGGTGCGCCGGGTGGCGCTCGCGCTGCCACCCGGCGACGATCCCCGCGTCAGGAGCAGGTGGTGCCCAGCGGCTTGATGTTGTAGTCGACGCCACCGCCCACCAGCTCGACGTCGTACCACTGGGAGGGGCCGGACAGGTACTGCTCCTTCAGCGTGTCCATTTCGACGTACTTGCCGTGGGAGGCGTAGTAGGCCTCCTCCGCGGTCGCGATCGTGGCCTTGTCGGTGTCGCAGGCCGAGTCCTGCCCCTTGTCGTTGATGCCCTTGACGGAGAAGACGACGATGGCGGACAGGACGCCGAGGATCACGATGACCACGAGAAGCTCGATGAGCGTGAAGCCGGCCTCCGCCGTCTCGTTCAGCGCGCGCGTGCGACGGCGCAGCTTGCCTTGCAGGTAAGTGGACATCTTTCTCCATCTACGGCGACCGGTTCAGCGGAACCCGGTACTAGTAACAACCTGATTAATCAGCGGGAGACTACTCATCGTCGGGTGCGCACACAAGAGGCGGCTGCGGCACTTATCGCCGAATCGGTACGGCAGATGACAGGCCGGAGCCGTGATGTAGTGTGCAGCTGACTATTCAGTGACTGACTGTTCCGTGAGGTGCTCGCGGCACGCGATCGGGCGCTGATCCGGATGCGCGAATGGGGTGGGTTCCATGGCGAATCGCCGGCTTCTCCGGCGTCGCGGGGCGACGACGGGACCTGCGGGCGAGGACGGGACCCTGCCCGAGGGAGCGGGAGCCCCCGCCCCCTCGGACGGACCGCTCCACGGCGGGACGTCCGGCACCGCGCGGCCCTCACCCGAGGGGCGCGACCGGCCGCGCCTCGGGGAACTCCTCGTGGAGCGCGGACTGCTCACCCCCGCGCAGGTCGACGAGGCGCTGTTGCAGCAGTCGGCGTCGGGCAAGCGGCTCGGTGCGCTGCTGGTCGAGCTCGGCATGATCGACGAGCGGTCCCTGATCGAGGCGCTGTCGGTCCGACTCGACGTCCCGGTCGCCGATCTGCGGCAGAGCGAGCCCGATCCCGAGGCGGCCGCCCGGGTGCCGGAGGCGCTGGCCCGCTCGCTGGGCGTCGTCGCCGTGCGGCGCTCCGAGGGCACCCTGCTGATCGCGGCCGGCGACCCGACGGACCCGCGCGTGCTCGACGAGGTCGGGCGGGCCGTGGCGCCGGACCGGGTGCGGCTGGCGATCGCCGCTCCCTCGGACATCCGGCGCTCGATCGACAGCGCCTACCGGGCGCTGGCCGGCGTCAGCAGTCTGGTCGAGGCCTTCGAGGCGACCGAGACCGTCCGCAGGGCCGCCTCCGGCGCCAGGGTGGTGAGCGAGGACGCCCCGGTCGTGCACCTGGTCAACCTGATGCTGACCCAGGGCCTGCGCGACCGGGCCTCGGACATCCACATCGAACCGCACTCCGACCGGGTGCGGGTCCGGTACCGCATCGACGGCGCGCTGCACGACGTGCTGAGCCTGCCGGAGAACATGGGCCCGTCCGTGGTCAGCCGGATCAAGATCATGGCCAACATGAACATCGTCGACAAGCGGCGCCCCCAGGACGGGCAGATCGCCACGGAGATCGACGGCAGGTCGGTCGACATCCGGGTCGCGACCACCCCCACCATCTGGGGCGAGAAGGCGGTGCTGCGGCTGCTCGACAGCAACCGCACCCTCCTGCGGCTGGCCGAGCTCGGCATGCCGGCCGCGACCTACGAGCGGTTCTCGTCCCTGCTCCGCTCCCCGTACGGCATGGTCGCCTGCGGCGGACCGACCGGCAGCGGCAAGACGACCACCCTGTACGCCACGCTCGGCGAGCTGAACCAGAGCGAGCGCAACATCACCACCATCGAGGACCCGGTGGAGTACGTGGTGCCGTCGGTCAACCAGATCCAGATCAACGAGCAGGCGGGCGTGTCGTTCGCGACCGGGCTGCGCTCGATCCTGCGGCAGGACCCCGACGTGATCCTGGTCGGCGAGATCCGGGACGGCGAGACCGCGCGCATCGCCGTCGAGTCCGCGCTCACCGGCCACTTCGTCCTCTCGTCCATCCACGCCGCCGACGCCTGCTCCGCGCTGCACCGGTTCACCGACATGGGCATCGAACCGTTCCTGATCACCTCCACGGTCTCCGGCGTGGTCAGCCAGCGCCTGGTGCGACGGATCTGCGACCAGTGCCGCGAGCCCTACGAGCCGGGCGTGGACGAACTGGCCTTCTTCGCGAAGGCCGGCGGATCCACCGACGTCGGCTTCTGGCAGGGCCGGGGCTGCAACTTCTGCTCCCGGACCGGCTACCAGGAGCGGATCGGCGTCTTCGAGCTGCTGGTGATGAGCGACCCGGTCAAGCGGCTGCTCGTCGAGAAGGCCCCCGTCAGCGCCCTGCGCAGGGCCGCCCGCGAGCAGGACATGGACAGCCTCCTGGACGGCGGCGTCCGTCTGGTCGAGGAGGGGGTCACGACCATCGCCGAAATCATGTCCAGCGTGTACGTGGTCTAGCCGGAGGCTCGCGGCACCCGGCACCCCGGATGCCGGACCCCCGCGGCACCCGGCGCCCCTGATGTCGCACCCCCAGACCCACGACCCGACCCCCGACACGGAATCCAGGAGAGCACCGGCATGGCCACCTTCAAGTACGTCGCGGTCGGGCCGGACGGAAGACAAGCCACCGGCGTCCTCACGGGCTCCAGTGTCGACGGCGTGACCGACAGCCTGGCCCGGCAGGGCTACGACGTCCGGTCGGTGAAGGCCGCGGGCCGCAATCTGCTCCAGCTCGAACTCACCGCGGAGAAGGTCGACCTGGTCGAACTGAGCAACTTCTCCCGCCAGATGGCCGCCTTCATCAAGGCCGGAGTCCCCCTCCTGGACGCCCTGGAGATCATCCGCGCCGAGACCAAGGACAAGAAGCTGGCGAAGCTTCTCGTCGACGTCATGGACCAGCTGCGGTTCGGCGAGAGCTTCGCCGCGGCGATGGCCGCCCACACCAAGGCGCTCCCGGCGTTCTACGTCTCCGTGCTCCGCTCGGCCGAGGCGACCGGCGAACTCGACGTGGTGATGGCCCAGTTGGGTCGCTACATCGAACGGGACGTCGAGGGGCGGCGCACCATCCGCTCCGCCCTGACCTATCCGAGCCTGGTGATGGTCCTGGCCATCGCCGTCATCCTCGTCCTCGTCGTCTTCGTGCTCCCCCGGTTCAAGCAGTTCTTCGCGTCCTTCCACGCGGAACTCCCGCTGCCGACCCGGATCCTGCTGGGCTTCACCGACTTCGTCACGGACTGGTACCCGGTCATCCTCGGTGGGCTCGCCGCGCTCGTCGTGGCCGTGGCCGCCGGTCTGCGGACCGAGCGGGGACGCTTCCTGCGCGACCGCTTCCTGCTGGCCCTGCCCGTGGCGGGCGACGCCGTCCGCTCCATGGTCATCGAACGGTTCTGCCGCATCCTGACCTCGATGATCAAGGCCGGCGTGCCCATACCCGAGGCACTCGGCCTGGCGAGCGCGGGTGCCAACAACCTGGTGTACGAACGGGCCATCGGGAGGGCCCGGGTGGAGATGCTCGAAGGCGGCGGCATCTCGGGACCGATCGCCCGCACCAAGCTCTTCCCCGGCGCGGTCACCCAGATGATGCGGGTGGGCGAGGAGACCGGAACGCTCGACGACCAGCTGGAGAACGTCTCGGAGTTCTACGAGAAGGAACTCCAGTACAAGCTCAAGCGGCTGACCAGCCTGTTCGAACCGGCCATCGTGATCATGGTCGGGGTGGTGGTGGGGTTCGTGGCCGTCGCCCTCCTCTCGGCGATCTACGGCGTCTACAACCAGGTCGAGGTCTCGTGACCGGCCCGGCACGGCGCACCTGGCGTCCCCGCGGCGATGAGGGCGAGACCCTGGTCGAGGTCCTCGTCGCCGTGGTGCTCATGGGCGTCGCCTTCGTCACGGTCCTCGGGGGCCTGGGCACCGCGATCATCAGCTCGGTCGCGCAGGAGAGGCTGACCGGCGCCGACTCCGTGGTCCGCACCGCCGCCGAGCGGATCGTGAGCGAGCCGTACGTGTCCTGCGCCGCCGGCTACCCGACTCCCCCGCCCCCGCCCGGTTTCACCGTGACCGTCGAGATCGCGTACTGGGACGGGGTGGGCTCCTTCGGCCCGTCCTGCCCCGCGGCCGACACCGGGGTGCAGAAGGTGACGCTCACCGTCCACCAGACCGGCCCCCGCGCCGTCGAGGAGACGACGCTCGAGGTCGTCAAGCGGGAGTCGATGCTGTCATGACGGCACGACGACGCACCGGACGCCCGGAGTCGGGGTTCACGCTGACCGAGCTGCTGGTCACGATCGTCATCGTGGGCATCATCGCGGTGGTGCTGCCCCGGGCCATCGTCCTCGGTCTGCGGTTCACCGCGGACACCGGGAAGCGGGTGGCCGCCACCGGCGCGCAGGCCACGCTCAACAGCTACTTCTACGGCGACGTGCGCAGCGCGGACGCCGTCACGACCGACCCCGCGTGCGGCGTCACCGACGTGATCGTCCACCTGCGGCGTACCGACACCGACGTCGTCTACGCGTACGACCGGCCGACCGGCGTCCTCCACCGCGTGACGTGCTCCGACGGAGACGTCGTCACCACGTCGCTCGGCCGGTTCGACCCGGCCGCGCCGAACCGTCCGGTGACTCTGAGCTGCGGTGCCGAGACCCCGTGCACCTCGCCCCTGGAGGTAACACTGACCGTGCAGAGCAACCCGGCCGCGCCCCCGACGGCCCTCACCGCCGTCCGCAGGGCGAGCGCCTCATGACGGGCCGCGGGCATCAGGGCCACCTGACACCGGATTTGCGAGCCCAGGGGCGTGGGCCCCTCCGCCACCGGACTCCTGACGAAGGGACCCCCCGCCACCGGACCCCTCGCCACCGGACTCCGGGCCGTCCGGCCCCGCGCCGCGACGAGCAGGGCGCGACGCTCATCCTCGCGCTGGCGTTCGTGGTCGTCGTCGGCCTGGTCACGGTGTCGGTGCTGTCCTTCGCCGGCACCGGGCTGAGGGCCGCGCGCGCGTACGCCGACCAGGGCGGGCGGGACTACAGCGCGGACGGTGCCACCCAGCTCGCCATCAAGAACTTCTCGCAGGGCAACCCCTGCGCCGACTACACCGCCCCACCGCTCAACGGACGGCGGATGACCGTCCACTGCGACCCCCTGAACTCGTCCCCCGCCACCACGCGCGCCACCCAGCCGCAGGACGCCCTGCGCAGCCTGGGCACGGCGCCGGACGACGGCATCGACGTGACCACCCGCGGCCTGCGCGTGCAGGGCGGGGTCTTCTCCCGGGGGGACATCACCACCGGGACCGGCGCCTCGATGGTGGTGTCGGGCGACGTGTCGGCCGTCGGGAACTGCTCCGACGCGGTGACCCAGCCCCGGCTGCCCGCGACCCAGGCGCCGTACGTGCGCGGCTGCGCCGACGACACCCCGCCGGCGCCCGCCGACCCGGTGGTGGGCGGCGATCCCGACTACGCCCCGCCCGCCACCGCCGTCCCGGTCCGGCGCGCAGTGCCCGCGTGCCCCGGCGGCGCTTCCTGGCTGGTGCGGCTGCGGCCCGGCCACTACGACGACGCCGCGGCCCTCACCCGTCTCACCGGCGGCGGCTGTCCCGGCGTCGTCGTGTGGCTGCAACCGGGCGTGTACTCCTTCGACTTCGGCTTCACCGGCGGCAGCACGGTCTGGACGGTCGACGACCCGACGGTCGACGTGATCGGCGGCACCCCGGCGGGGTGGGACCCCGGGGCCCCCTCGCGCCCGGCGGTTCCCGACCCGGGCGGCTGCGCCCCCACGCGGCCCGAGGGCGTCGCGATCATGATGGGCGGCGGCAGCCGCTTCCAGGTCGACCGGGGCCGGGCCGAACTGTGCGCCCCGGTGACCCCGGACGCCCAGCAGGTGGCGGTGTACGGGATCCAGCCGCCGAAGCCCTCGCACACGCTGAAGCCGACGGCGATCGTCACGAACTCCGGCTTCGCCGACCCGGGGCACGCCCTGACCGGCGGCGAGCGGCCGACCCTGCCCGGGTGTCCGCGCCCGACGGGAGCCTCGGGCTGCACGGCCGACGCCGTACTCGACCCGTCGGAGCACCGCTCGGCGTCCCTGGAGCTCGCCGGATTCACCCCGCGGGTGCCGCCCGGCTCGGTCGCCACCGGAGCGACGTTGCGGGTCCGGCACGAGGAGGACGGCGACCTGACCGCCCCCGGCGCCGTGAAGGTCACGGCCGCCGTCGGCGGGGACGCCTGCCGCACCGCCGATCTGCCCCGGCACACGGCGCTCGCCACGGATGCCCCGCTCGATCTGCTGGAGGCGTGCGGGCTCAAGGACCCGGCCCGGCTCGCCGGCCTGACCGTGACCTACGCCGCCGCCCTGGACAGCGGCGGCACCACCGCCACCGCACGCCTCGACGGCGTCTGGCTGGAGGTCGCCTACCGCACACCGACCACCTTCAAGCCGACCGAGGTGACGGCGTCGACCGGGTTCACAGCGGCCGGAACCGACCCCGACGACGCACTGGAGATCGGCGAACAGCCGGGTCCTTCGGTGGCCGGCGCCGATCTGACCACGACGGCCCCGGCCGCGTCGCTCACCCTCGCCGGGTTCGGGCAGCCGCCGCTGCCGCCGGACGCGACGGTCCGCTCCGCCGTGCTGCGCGTGGCGCACCGGGAGACCGGCGACGCGGCGGCACCGAGGATCGACGTCGCCCCCGCGGGCGGCGGCGGTTGTACGGACCTGCCGCTCACCGCACGGGCCGGCCTGGGCGACGACCGCGTCGACCTGAGGGCCTGCGGCATCACCGACGCCGCACAGCTGACCGGCCTGACCACCACCTACCGGGCCGGGCTGCGGGCGGGCGGCGCCGAGGGCAGCGCCTCCCTGGACGGCGTGTGGCTCGAAGTCGTCTACGACCTGCCGGAGCCCCGGCCGGCGACGAGCGCGGAGTCGACGACGTTCGCCCCCTCGGCGGACGCCGAGGCGATCGACGGCACCCGCACGGCCCGGGCCGCACTCGACCCGGTCACGACGCCGAAGGCCGAGATCGTCCTCGGCGGCTTCGACCCGCCCGCCGTGCCGCCCGGCTCGGTCCTGGACGGCGCCCTGTTGCGCGTCGCGCACCGCGACGAGCCCGGGGCGGCCGGAGGTCCGCCGCCGTCGGCCTCGGTCACGCTGACCGGGCCCGGCCTGCCACGCTCCTGCACCACCCCGAGGAAGCTCGCCACGCACCAGGGCGCCCTGGACACCGACGCCCTGGACCTGGTCGCCGTCTGCGGGCTCACCGACCCCGCCCAGCTGACCGGCCTGACCGTGACGTACACCGCCGCCCTCGGCGCCGACGGCACCACCGCCACCGCCGAACTCGACGGCGCCGCCCTGGAACTGGCGTACCGCCCGCCGCTCCCGGTGCGGCCGACCGAGGCGGTCAGCACCTCGGCCTCCACCGCCGCCGCGTTCCTCGCCCCGGAGAGCGCGCGGGAGATCGACAACGCCGCCGCCACCGCCACGCTCGCCACGGCCACCCCGTCGGCGTCGATCCGGCTCGGCGGCTTCGCGGCGCCGCCCCTCCCGGCGGGCTCGGTGATCGACAGGGTCGTGCTGCGCGTGGCGCACCAGGACGACGACACCACCCCGGCACCGCCCGAGCCGACGCAACCCCCCGAGCCGACGGAACCGCCCCCGCCGGCCGTGCCGCCCACGACCACGCTGACCGTCTCCGGCACCGGTACCGCCTGCGACGCGGACCACCCCCTGACCCCGCGTGCGGGGGCGCTCGGCGTCGACGTGGTCGACCTCGGCGCCTGCGGGGTGACGAAGGACGGCCAGCTGTCAGGTCTGACCGTGGACTACACGGCGCGGCTCGGGGCGGGCGGTTCCGCCGCCGTCGACCGGCTCGACGGCGTCGAGCTGGACATCGTGTTCCGGGCCCCGTCCCTCCGGCCCCTGTCCGGCTGCCTCACCTCGGGCCGCGGGTGCGCGGTCCTGAAGTCCACCGCCGACGCCGACACGGCCACCGACCACAGTCGCCTGCTGGTCAACGGCACCGTCTACGCGCCGACGGGCGCCGTCGACCTGTCGATGCGCCAGGTCCGCTCGCAGGTCGTCACCCGGGGCATCGTCGCCCGGACCGTGCGGCTCGGTATCGGCCCGGCCGCCGGGTACCTCCGCCCGGTGATCGGGATCCCGCCGGAGCCGGTGCTGTTCACGACGTATCCGGCCGTGATCGCGCCCCCGTCCTCGGCCGCCTCGGTCACCGGATTCACGGATCCCGCGCCCGGCGCCCCCGTGGACGTCACGGACGCCACGATCCCCGGCGGCGGCCGGGCGTCCCTGACGCTCGGCGGGTACGACCGGCCGGCGCCCGTCACCACGGGCCCCCTCGACCACGCCGTCCTGCGGGTGGCGCACCACGAGGACGGCGACGTGCGGTCGGTGGCGGTGTCCGTGGACTTCCCCGGCAGCACCTGCGCCGGAGCGGAGGGCTCATGGGACGTGCCCGTCCGTCCCGGTGCGGGGGGCCCGGTGACCGACCAGATCGACCTGGCCGCGTGCGGCCTGACCCGGGTCTCCCAGCTGGCCGGGCTGACGGTGACCCCCACCGTGACCGCCGGGAGCGGCGGCGCCCGCGCGCACCTCGCCGGCGCCCGGATCGACCTGCTGTCCGGCCCGCTCGTCCGGGCCGCCGTGTCCTTCGACGGACACACCGGCACCGTCAAGCAGTGGACGGTCCGGCCGTGAACCAGCACGACCTCTTGGAGGCCACCATGTCCGGGCCGAGTGCCGCGATCATCGACCATCTGCTCGGCGAGCTGTGGGAGCGGGGCGGCAGCGACCTGCTGCTCACAGCGGGATCGGCGCCGTTCCTCCGCGTCGACGGGGCCCTGCGCCCGGTCGAGGACGCCGCGCTGACCGAGGCGGACGTCGACCTGCTGGTGACCGGGGTGCTGGGCGGAGAGCTCACGGAGCGGTTCCGCCGGGAGAGGCAGGTCGACTTCGCGTTCAGCTGGGGCGAGAAGGCCCGGCTGCGCGGGAACGCCTTCGTGCAGCGCGGCGCGTCTGCGCTGGCGCTGCGGATCATCCCGTTCGACGTGCCGTCGCCCGAGCGCCTGGGGCTGCCCCCGGTCGTCGTCGGCTGGGCGGGCGTGCCGCGGGGTCTCGTCCTGGTCACCGGGCCGACCGGATCGGGCAAGTCGACGAGCCTGGCGGCGCTCCTCGACCACGTCAACACATACCGGGCGGTGCACATCCTCACCATCGAGGACCCGGTCGAGTACCTGCACCGGCACAAGCGCTCGGCGGTCAGCCAGCGCGAGGTCGGCACCGACACCGACTCGTTCGCCGGCGCGCTGCGCGCGGCGCTGCGCGAGGATCCCGACGTCCTGCTCCTCGGCGAGATGCGCGATCCGGAGAGCATCGCGGCGGCCCTGACCATCGCCGAGACCGGGCACCTCGTCTTCGCCACCCTGCACACCAACGACGCGTCGCAGACCCTGGACCGGATCGTCGACGTGTTCCCGTCCGAGCAACAGCCGCAGATCCGGCTTCAGTTGGCGCACACGCTGGTCGGCATCCTCAACCAGACGCTGATCCCCCGGACCGGCGGGGGCCGCGTGGCCGCCTTCGAGGTGCTGGTGGGCACGTCGGCGATCCGCAACCTGATCCGCGAGGGCAAGACCCGCCAGATCCGCAACATGGTCGCGACCGGCCAGCGCGACGGCATGCAGACCCTGGAGACCGGCATCAACGCCCTCCTCTCGACGGGCATGATCTCGTACGAGGAGGCCCTCCGGCACACGGCCCACCCGGAGGACATCCGCCCACCGGCGGTACGCCCCCCGGCACCCACGGGCGGGGCCGGGGGTCGTTGAGGGGTCCGAACTCCTCGTACGGAACTGCGCGTTGATTCAGCGCCGCCGTCCCGCCGGTTCGGCGCGGGTGCGCAGCGATGCGAGGTCGGAGCCGGCGCCGGGCGCCTCAGCCGGTCCCCTCGGCCGCCAGGTCCGGGGCGGAGGCGGCGGCGCCCTCGGCCCTCCGCAGGGTGACCGTCATGGTCAGCCCGCCGCCGGGTGTGTCCTCCGCCGTCACGGTTCCGCCCATCGCCTCCACGAAGCCCCGGGCCACCGCGAGGCCCAGGCCGACGCCCTCGCCGCGCGGGGCGTCGCCGTACCGCTGGAAGGGCCCGAAGATGCGGTCCTTGGCGTCGTCCGGGACGCCGGGGCCGCGATCGACCACCCGGAGCTCCACGCGGTCGGCCAGGGCGCTCGCCGAGACGAGGACGGTCCGCCCGGGCGCGCTGTACTTGACGGCGTTCTCGACGATGTTGGCGACGGCCCGCTCCAGGAGGCCCCGGTCGACGGCGACCATCGGGAGCGTCTCGGGGATGTCGAGCTCGACGCCGTCCTCGGGGACGCCCAGCAGGGCCATCGGGACGACCTCGTCGAGGTCGGTCTCCCGGATGACGGCGGTGACGGTGCCGGTCTCCAGGCGGGACATGTCGAGGAGGTTGCCCACGAGGTGGTCGAGACGGTCGGCGCCTTCCTCGATGCCTTCGAGGAGTTCCGCGCGGTCCTCCTCCGACCAGTCCACGTCGTCGGAGCGCAGGGAGGTGACCGACGCCTTGATGCCGGACAGCGGTGTCCGCAGGTCGTGGCTGACGGCGGCGAGCAGGGAGGTGCGGATCTTGTTGCCCTCGGCGAGCTTCCGGGCCTCCTCGGCCTCGCCGACGAGCCGCTGCCGGTCGAGGACGACGGCGGCCTGGGCGGCGAAGGCGCCGAGCACCCGCCGGTCCTCGGCCGGCAGCACCCGGCCCGTCAGGGCGAGGGCCAGGTGGTCGCCGACGGGCATGTCCACGTCCGCGTCCTCCGGCCGGTCGCAGGGGTGGTGCCCGACGACGACGACGCGGGACCACGGTTCCGTCTCGCCGGGGCGTTCGAGCAGCGCCACCGACTCCATCGAGAACGTCTCCCGGACCCGTTCGAGGAGCGCTTCGAGGGTCGTCTCCCCCCGCAGGACGCTTCCCGCGAGGAACGACAGGGTCTCCGCCTCGGCGCGCAGCCGGGCTGCCTGATGCGTCCGGCGCGCGGCCAGGTCCACGACCGAGGCCACCGAGATCGCCACTCCCACGAAGACCACCAGGGCGACGATGTTGCGTGGGTCGGCGATCGTGAGCCGGTGCAGGGGCGGGGTGAAGAACCAGTTCAGCAGCAGCGACCCGAAGGCGGCGGAGGCCAGGGCCGGCCTGAGTCCGCCGAGGAGCGCCGCCGCGACGGTGAGCGTGAGGTAGAGCAGGACGTCGTTGGCCAGCCCCACGTCCGGGGCGGCGGTGCCGAGCAGCACGGTGAGGAGGGCGGGCCCGCCCAGGCCCACGAGCCAGCCCCAGATGGTCCGTGACCGGCCGAGGCGGACCCGCCCGGTGACGGGCAGCCGGCGGCCCTTGGCCGCCTCGTCGTGCGTGACGATGTGGACGTCGAGGTCGGGTCCGGATTCGCGCGCGACGGTCGCGGTGACGCCGGGGCCGAAGACGTACTGCCAGGAGCGGCGGCGGCTCACCCCGAGCACGATCTGTGTGGCGTTGACCCCGCGCGCGAAGTCCAGCAGCCCGGCGGGGACGTCGTCGCCGACGACATGGTGGAACGTGCCGCCCAGGTCCTCGACGAGCGTGCGCTGGACCGCCAGTTCCTTCGGGGACGCCGAGGTCAGACCGTCGCTGCGCGAGATGTACACGGCGAGCACCTCGCCCCCGGCGCCCTTCTCCGCGAGCCGCACGGCCCGCCGTATCAGGGCGCGTCCCTCGGGCCCGCCGGTCAGACCGACGACGATCCGCTCCCGGGAGCCCCAGATCTTGGAGACGCGGTGCTCGGTCCGGTACTCCTGGAGGTACTCGTCGACCCGGTCGGCGGTCCAGAGCAGGGCCAGTTCGCGCAGGGCGGTGAGGTTGCCGGGGCGGAAGTAGTTGGAGAGGGCCGCGTCGACCTTGTCCGGCTTGTAGATGTTGCCGTGCGCCATGCGGCGGCGCAGCGCCTGGGGCGACATGTCGACGAGTTCGATCTGGTCGGCGCGCCGGACGACCTCGTCCGGGACGGTCTCCTTCTGCCGGATGCCCGTGATGACCTCGACGACGTCGCCGAGGGACTCCAGGTGCTGGATGTTGACCGTCGAGACGACGTCGATGCCGGCGGCGAGCAGTTCCTCGACGTCCTGCCAGCGCTTGGCGTGGCGCGCGCCGGGGACGTTGGTGTGCGGCAGCTCGTCGACGAGCGCGACGGCGGGCCGCCGGGCCAGGACGGCGTCCACGTCCATCTCCGTGAAGGAGGTGCCCCGGTACTCGATCGTCCGGCGCGGGATCGTCTCCAGGCCGTGCAGCATGACCTCGGTCCGGGGCCGGTCGTGGTGCTCCACGAAGGCCACGACGCAGTCCGTGCCGCGTTCGACGCGCCGGTGCCCCTCGGAGAGCATCGCGTAGGTCTTGCCGACGCCCGGCGCGGCCCCCAGGTAGATGCGCAGCTTCCCGCGTCCCATGTTCTGCGTCTCTCCTACGGCTCTACGGTTCGAACCGGTAGCCCATACCGGGTTCGGTGATCAGATAGCGGGGGTGCGACGGGTCCGCCTCCAGTTTCCGCCGCAACTGGGCCATGTAGACCCGCAGATAGTTGGTCTTGGTGCTGTAGCTCGGGCCCCAGACCTCCTGGAGGAGCCTGCGCTGGCTGATGAGCCGGCCGGGGTTGAGGATCAGGATTTCCAGCAGGTGCCACTCGGTCGGGGTGAGCCGCACGTCCTGGTCCGCCCGCCTCACCTTCTTCGCCACCAGGTCGACGGTGAAGTCGTCGGTGCTGACCCGGCCGCCCGCGACCGGTTCGAGCGTCGGTGCCTCGGCCGCGCGGCGGGTGGCGGCGCGCAGCCTGGCCAGGAGTTCGTCCATGCTGAACGGCTTGGTCATGTAGTCGTCGGCGCCCGCGTCGAGGGCACGGATCTTGTCCTCGGAGCCGCTGCGCGCGGAGAGGACGAGGACGGGGGCCCGGCTCCAGCGCCGCACGGCCTGGATGACCTCGACGCCGTCCATGTCGGGCAGCCCCAGGTCGACGATCAGCACGTCCGGTGGGTCGGCGGCGGCGCGGGAGAGCGCCGTGGCTCCGTCCGGCGCCGCGTCCACCGCGTAGCGGCGGGCCTGCAGATTGATGACCAGAGCTCGTGCGAGCTGTGCGTCGTCCTCGACCACCAGCACCCGCGTCATCGGCGTGCTGCCTTCCTCTTGTGCGTGCGGTTCGTGTGGTTCGCCTGGTCCGTGTCGTACGGGGTGCCGCGGGAGCCGGCGGGCCCGGGGTGTTCCCGGATCCGCCGGCTCCCGTGCCGCTTCGGTAAGCTCATCAGCCCTGGGTCAGTTCCTTGAGCGCGATGTTGAGCTGGAGGACGTTGACGCGGGGTTCGCCGACGAAGCCGAGGATGCGGCCGTCGGTGTGGTCGGCGACGAGCTTGTCGACCTGGGCGACGGTGAGGTGGTTCTGCTCGGCGACCCGGTGGACCTGGATCTTCGCGTACTCCGGGGAGATGTGCGGGTCGAGGCCGGAGCCGGAGGAGGTGACGGCGTCCGCGGGGACGTCGGACGGCTTCACGGTGTGGCCGGGGACGGAGTTGTCCTTGACGACGGCCGCCTTCGCGTCCTTCACCCACTGGATGAGGTCCGCGTTGTCGCCGGAGCGGTTGGTGGCGCCGGAGAGGATCAGCTGGTACTGGGTGTTGACGCTGTTGGCGCCCAGGCCGTTGGAGGGACGGGGCTGGAACCACTTCAGGTCAGGGGCCGGCGTCTCCTCGCCGTCCTTCGGGGGGAGGTTGTAGGTCTGCCCGATGAGTTCGGAGCCGACGACCCTGCCGTCCTCCTTCACCTCGGAGCCGTTCGCCCTGCCCGGGAACACCGCCTGGGCGATCCCGGTCACGGCGAGCGGGTAGAGGACGCCGCAGATCACGGTGAGGACGAGGAGGGCGCGCAGGCCCGCCCAGAGCACACGGCCGGTGTTTCCTACCGAGTTGTTCATGTCAGCCGATTCCGGGGATGAGGGAGAGGAGCAGATCGATGATCTTGATGCCGATGAACGGGGCGATCAGGCCGCCGAGTCCGTAGAGGCCGAGGTTGCGTCGGAGCATCGAGTCGGCGCTGGAGGGCCGGTAGCGCACGCCCTTGAGGGCGAGCGGCACCAGGGCCACGATGATCAGGGCGTTGAAGACGACGGCGGAGAGGATCGCGGACTCGGGCGAGGCCAGGCCCATGATGTTGAGCTTGTCCAGCGACGGGTAGGCGACGGCGAACATCGCGGGGATGATCGCGAAGTACTTCGCCACGTCGTTGGCGATGGAGAAGGTCGTCAGCGCGCCTCGGGTGATGAGGAGTTGCTTGCCGATCTCGACGATCTCGATGAGCTTGGTCGGGTTGGAGTCGAGGTCGACCATGTTGCCGGCCTCCTTCGCGGCCGACGTGCCCGTGTTCATCGCGACGCCGACGTCCGCCTGCGCGAGCGCGGGGGCGTCGTTGGTGCCGTCACCGGTCATGGCGACCAGCTTTCCGCCGGCCTGCTCGCGCTTGATGAGGGCCATCTTGTCCTCGGGGGTCGCCTCGGCGAGGAAGTCGTCGACGCCCGCCTCCTCGGCGATGGCCTTGGCGGTCAGCGGGTTGTCACCCGTGATCATGACCGTCCTGATGCCCATGCGGCGCAGCTCGTCGAACCGCTCCCGCATGCCCTCCTTGACGACGTCCTTGAGGTGGATGACGCCGAGCACGCGGGCGCCCTTGGCGTCCTTGACCGCGACGAGCAGCGGGGTGCCGCCGGCTTCGGAGATCCCGTTCGCCAGGGCGTCGGCGTCGTCGGCGACCTCGCCGCCCTGTTCACGGACCCAGTCGACGACCGAACCGGCCGCGCCCTTACGGGTCCGCCTGCCGTCCACGTCGACGCCGGACATACGGGTCTGGGCGGTGAACTCGATCCAGGTGGCGCCCGTCAGCTCGCCCTGGTGGCGCTCGCGCAGGCCGTACTTCTCCTTGGCGAGGACCACGATCGAGCGGCCCTCGGGGGTCTCGTCGGCGAGCGAGGACAGCTGGGCGGCGTCCGCCAGCTCGGCCGCGGTGGTGCCCTTGACCGGTACGAACTCCGAGGCCTGGCGGTTGCCGAGCGTGATCGTGCCCGTCTTGTCCAGGAGCAGGGTGGACACGTCGCCGGCGGCCTCGACGGCCCGCCCGGACATGGCGAGCACGTTGCGCTGGACCAGCCGGTCCATGCCGGCGATGCCGATCGCCGAGAGCAGCGCGCCGATGGTCGTCGGGATCAGGCAGACCAGGAGGGCCGTCAGGACGATGAGGGAGGTCTGCTTGTCGGCGCCCGCGTAGATCGCGAACGGCTTCAGCGTGACGACGGCGAGCAGGAAGACGATCGTGAGGGACGCCAGCAGGATGTTGAGGGCGATCTCGTTCGGGGTCTTCTGCCGGGCCGCGCCCTCGACCAGGTTGATCATCCGGTCGATGAACGTCTCGCCGGGCTTGGTCGTGATCTTGATGACGACGCGGTCGGACAGCACCTTCGTACCGCCCGTGACCGCGCACCGGTCGCCGCCGGACTCGCGGATCACGGGGGCGGACTCGCCGGTGATGGCGGACTCGTCCACGGACGCGACGCCCTCGACGACGTCGCCGTCGCCGGGGATGACGTCGCCGGCCTCGCAGACCACCAGGTCACCGATCCTCAGCTCGGTGCCCGGGACCCGCTCTTCGTTCGTACCGATGATCCGGCGCGCGACGGTGTCGGTCTTGGCCTTGCGCAGGGTGTCGGCCTGCGCCTTGCCCCGGCCTTCGGCGACCGCCTCCGCCAGGTTGGCGAAGACCGTGGTCAGCCACAGCCAGGCGGTGATCGCCCAGCCGAACCAGTCCCCCGGGTTCATGACCGCCAGGACGGTGGTGACCACCGAACCGACGAGCACCACGAACATCACGGGTGACTTGATCATCACGCGCGGGTCGAGCTTCCTGACCGCGTCGGGGAAGGACTTGATCAGCTGCTGGGGGTCGAACAGGCCCCCGCCGATCCGCCCCGGGGCCTGGTGCCCTCCGGACAGGTCGCCGTGGGGCGCCCTGGGGGCCGTCGTGGTGGTGGACATGTCGTCCTCGTGCTTCTTCAGGTCGTCGGTCATGCCGCGAGCCCTTCGGCGAGCGGTCCCAGCGCGAGGGCCGGGAAGTAGGTGAGGCCGGTGATGATCAGGATCGTGCCGACCAGCAGGCCGGTGAAGAGCGGCTTCTCCGTGCGGAGCGTGCCCGCCGTCTCGGGGACGGGGGTCTGCTCGGCCAGCGAACCGGCCAGCGCGAGGACGAACACCATCGGCAGGAACCGGCCGAGGAGCATCGCGAGACCGATCGTGGTGTTGAACCACTGCGTGTCCGCGTTCAGCCCCGCGAAGGCGGAGCCGTTGTTGTTGGCGCCGGAGGTGTACGCGTAGAGGATCTCGGAGAAGCCGTGCGCGCCGGAGTTGGTCATCGAGTGCCCGGGGGTGTCCAGGACGAACGAGGCCGCCGTGAAGCAGAGCACCAGCGCCGGGGTGATCAGGATGTAGCAGGCCGCGAACTTGATCTCGCGGGTGCCGATCTTCTTGCCCAGGTACTCCGGCGTGCGGCCGACCATCAGACCCGCGATGAACACCGCGATGACCGCCATGATCAGCATGCCGTACAGGCCGGAGCCCACACCGCCGGGCGCGATCTCGCCGAGCTGCATGCCCAGCAGGTTGATGCCGCCGCCGAAGCCGGTGTTCGACGAGTGGAAGGAGTTCACCGCACCGGTCGACGTCAGGGTGGTGGCGACCGAGAAGATCGCGGAGGCGCCGATGCCGAAGCGGGTCTCCTTGCCCTCCATCGCGCCGCCGGCGAGCTCGAACGCCGGACCCTTGCCCGCGAACTCGGTCCACATCATCAGCGCGGTGAAGCCGACCCAGATGACGGCCATCGTGCCGAGGATCGCGTACCCCTGCTTCAGGGAGCCGACCATCCGGCCGAAGGTCCGCGTCAGCGCGAACGGGATCACGAGGATCAGATAGACCTCGAAGAGGTTGGACAGGCCGTTGGGGTTCTCGAAGGGGTGGGCCGAGTTGGCGTTGAAGTATCCGCCGCCGTTCGTGCCCAGCTCCTTGATGACCTCCTGCGAGGCCACCGCGCCGCCGTTCCACTGCTGGGAGCCGCCGGTGAACTGGCCGACCTCGTGGATCCCGGAGAAGTTCTGGATCGCGCCACAGGCGACCAGCACCAGGGCGCCGATCACGGAGATCGGGAGGAGGACGCGGACGGTGCCCCGGACCAGGTCGGCCCAGAAGTTGCCCAGCTCACCGGTGCGGGAGCGGGCGAAGCCCCGGACGAGGGCGACCGCGACCGCGATGCCGACGGCCGCCGACACGAAGTTCTGCACGGCCAGGCCACCGGTCTGGACGACGTGGCCCATGGCCTGCTCGCCGTAGTACGACTGCCAGTTCGTGTTCGCCACGAAGGAGGCGGCCGTGTTGAAGGCCTGGTCGGGGTCGATCGACACGAACCCGAGCGAGCCGGGCAGGGAGCCCTGCACCCGCTGGAGCAGGTACAGGAACAGCACGCTCACCGCGGAGAAGGCCAGAACCCCGCGCAGATAGGCCGGCCAGCGCATCTCGACCGACGGGTTCGCGCCGATCGCCTTGTAGATCCACTTCTCCGGCCTCAGGTGCTTCTCCGAGGAGTACACCTTCGCCATGTGGTCACCCAGCGGCCGGTACGACAGGCCCAGGGCGACGATCAACGCCAGGAGCTGGAGCACGCCAGCAAGAACAGGACTCATATCCGTACTCAGAACCTCTCCGGCTTGACGAGGGCGAGGACGAGATAGACCAGCAGGGCGACGGCCACGATCAGACCGACGATGTTCTCGGCAGTCACAGTTTGGCCACCCCCTTGGCGATGAAGGCCACCAGCGCGAAGACCGCGATCGTGGTGACGACGAAGGCCACGTCGGCCATCGTGAGCTCCCGGATGAAGGAAGAAGGAAGAACGGATTCTCGGACGAGATGAGGAAATCGCCTTTCGGCCACGGATCGGCGCTCGTTAACGGCCCCCATACGCGGCGCGGTGCCGTCTTGACGCGTCCCCTACGGCTCCCTGGCCTCCGAGGCCGGAACCAGGCCTTCGCCTGCCCGTACGCGTCCGTCTTCCCGGGGCCCACGGAACGCCTCGCGGACCGACCGCCCCGCCGGCTCCGGGTGCCCGGCCGTATCGACGACCGCGCCGAGCGGTGCGTCTCAGTCCGCGCAGGGCAGCGAGACGACCATGGTCAGGCCGCCGCCGGGGGTGTCCTCCGGCGTCAGCGTGCCGGACATCGCCTCGGTGAGGCCCCGGGCGAGAGCGAGGCCGAGGCCGAGGCCCGTGGTGTTGTCGGTGTCCCCGAGGCGCTGGAACGGCTCGAAGACGCGTTCCCGATCGCTGGGCGGGAGCCCGGGGCCCCGGTCGACGACCCTCAGCTCCACCCGGCCGGCGAGCGCGCTCACGGTGAGCAGGACCGGGTGGGCACGCGGGGCGTGACGGCCGGCGTTGCCGACCAGGTTGGCGATCACCCGCTCCAGCAGGGGCGGATCGGCGAAGACCGGCGGGGCCTGCTCGAAGCCCCGCAGGACCGGTGGGGGCACGTCGGAGGACAGGGCGTCGAGAGCGGCGGGCAGGACCTCCTCCAGTGCCGTGGGGCGCAGGGAGAGCTTCAGGGCGCCCGCCTGGAGGCGGCTCATGTCGAGCAGGTTGTCGATGAGCCGGGCCAGCCGGGCCATGGACTCGTCGGCGGTGGTGAGCAGTTCCTCGCGCTCGTCGGGGGTGAACTCGACGTCGGTACCGCGCAGGGAGGCGACGGCCGCCCATCCGGCGGCGAGGGGGGTGCGCAGGTCGTGGCTGACCGCGGCGAGGAGCGCGGTGCGCATCCGGTCGGCGGCGCGCACCGGCTCCACCTCGGCCGCGGCCTCGGCGAGCCGGGCGTGCTCGGCGGCCGCGGTCACGTGGGCGGCCAGGGCGGCCAGGACACGCCGGTCCGAGGCCGGCAGGGTCCGGCCGCGCAGGACGAGGAAGTGGCTGTCGCCGACGGCCACCTGGCTGACGGCCGGGTCTCCCGCGTGTGCGCCGGTGACCTGTGCGGCGGGCACGAGCTCGACGGACTCGGCGCCGAAGATCTCCCGGGTACGGGCGAGCAGCGCCGGCACGGTGTGGTCGCCGCGCACGACCGAACCCGCCAGCGAGGAGAGCGTCTCGGCCTCGGCGGTCGCGCGGGCCGCCCGTCTGGTCAGCCGGAGGGAACGGTCGACGGCCCCGGCGATGACGGCGGCGACGAGCAGGAACACGGCGAGGGCGAGCACGTTGTCCGCGTCGGCGAAGCTGAAGGCTCCCACGGGCGGGACGAACCAGAAGTTGAGCAGGAGCGACGCGGTGACGGCGGCGACGAGCGCCGACACGACCCCGCCGATGCAGGCCACGCCGACGACGGTGACGAGGAAGAGCAGCGCCTCGCTCGTCAGGTTGAACACGCCTCGCGTCCCGTCGAGGACCCACGTGAGCAGAAAGGGCAGGACGATTCCCGCGAGGGGCCCGGCGATCCGGCGGGCGAGCGGCAGGGGCGGGCGTCGCGAGGGCAGCGTGCGGCCGCGCCCGGCCCGTTCGTGGGTGACCGTGTGGACGTCGATGTCGCCGGAGAGCGCGACGGTCGTCTCGCCGATGCCCCGGCCGGTGAGGAGGCGTTCGAGCCGGCCCCGGCGGCTGGTGCCGAGCACCAGCTGCGTGGCGTTCTCGGCCCGGGCGAACTCCACGAGGGCCGTGGGGACGTCGTCGCCGAGGACCGTGTGGTACGAGCCGCCGAGGCCTTCGACGAGCCGCCGCTGGCGGGCGAGGGCCGCGTGGGAGGTACCGGCCGCCGGTCCGTCGCCGCGCACGACGTGGACGGCGAGCAGCCGGCCCTGGGCGGTCCGGGCGGCGATGCGGCTCGCGCGCCGGAGCAGGGTGTCGCCCTCGGGTCCGCCGGTGAGCGCGACGACGATCCGTTCGCGTATCTCCCAGACGCCGTCGATGCCCCGCTCGGCGCGGTATCTCCGCAGGGCGTCGTCGACCCGGTCGGCCACCCACAGCAGGGCCAGTTCGCGGAGCGCGATGAGGTTGCCCGTACGGAAGCAGCTGGCGAGGGTCGCGTCGACGTCCTCCGGCGGGTGGATGTCGCCGTGGGCCATGCGGCGCCGCAGTTCCTGCGGATCCATGTCCACGAGTTCGATCCGGTCGGCGCGGCGGACGACGGCGTCGGGCACGGTCTCGTCCTGCGGCACTCCGGTGATCTTCTCGACGACGTCGCCGAGGGACTCCAGGTGCCGGACGCCGACCGTGGTGGCGACGTCGATGCCGGCGGCGAGGAGTTCCCCGACGTCCTGCCAGCGGTGGATGTTGCGGTGACCCGGCGCGTTGGTGTGGGCGAGGTCGTCGACGAGGATCAGGGCGGGCGCGCGTCGCAGGGCCCGGTCGAGATCGAGCTCGGGACGGCCGAGGTCCTCGTGCACGGCGCGGGCGGGCCCCAGGACCTCCAGGCCTGCGAGCATCGCCTCGGTGCGGGGCCGGCCCCGGCAGGCCGCGACGCCGACGACGACGTCCGCACCGCGTGCGGCGCGGCGGCGGCCCTCGTCCAGCATGCGGTAGGTCGTGCCGACCCCGGTGGCCGCGCCGACGAAGACCGTGAGCGTCCCCGGCGGTCCCTCCGGGTGGACGGGCTTCGACGGCGCGGGCAGGTTCAGAACTTCTCCGGGCGGATCAGCGCCGCCACGAGATAGCCGACGATGCCGGCGGCGACGAACAGTCCGACGACGTTCTCCACGCTCATGGGCGCGTCACTCCTTGCTGAGTCCCGACGGGCTTCCCGAGGTGAGGAAACCCGCTGCGCGGTGCGCGTACGAGCACCTTGACGGGACCCTTGCGGGGTACGACCGCATGCTGACGGCGTCTTGGCGGGGCCCTGACGCGGAGCCACCCGGTCGGCGGAGATCGAGGAGGCGGGTGAACGGCCGTCCGGGCCGCGCCCCCTCGTGGTCGCGGCCCGGAACGGCCCACCGGTCGTACCACCGGCGCCGGTGCGGGAGTGACGGTCCGGGCCGTCGTGTCCGGACCGTGCGCGCCGCCGGTCGCGGTCGCCGCGCGTCCCTCCCACCCTCACACCTCGGACGGTCGTCCGATCCCCCGTGCCGAGGAGTCTGCGGCCCGGCGCGGCCACCCCCCGACGCCGTTGACGTGCTCCTGATGGTCTCGCGGTCTGAATTGACGGGCCTCTGACGACCGGGGCCAACCTCCGTCAGAGCGGCGTCAATTCGGGCCCTCCGAGAGCGTCTCATCCCCTCCGTGGGCCTAGCTTTCTTCTCGGTCGCTCACCGGGCCGTGGACGTCAGTGGCCTGATCGTCCCCGGACCGCGGGGGCACGGCTGCCCTCCCATCCGGCTGCCGCGCCCCCGCACCGCGAGCGTCGCTGTCCGTCCGCAGCGGTCCCGTGGGCGTCGGAGGGCTTCCCTCCGCGCCCACGGGAAGCGGACGAGGACGGCCCCGCCGTAGCCTCCCGGCTCACGCCGATCGGGCGGTGGCCTGGCCCATCCAGAAGGCCCTCCGCGATGCATTCCCGCGCGCCCCAGCAGGCGCCGTCCGCCCCTCCCGCCCTACCCCGCTTCGCCGCAGGAAGAAGGCGCACCACGGCCGCGGGGCCGGCGCCCGCTGAGCTCCCCGGGGGCGGCCCGGGTCCGGGCCGCCCCTCCCCCGTTCCGTACCAGGAGGTCCCGTGATCCCGCACGCGTCCCACCAACCGCCCGCGCCCGCACGCGTGTTCCTCTCGGGCGCACCCGGCACCGCCGCCCTCGCCGACCACGTCCTCTCCACCGGTCACGGCCAGTGGTGGACCGACCGGGCCGACGAGCCCCGCGTCGTGGCGGTGACCTGTGGAGGCCACGCTCTCCTGGCCGGCGACCCCAGCGCGATCACTCCGGCCGAACTGGCCCCGCTCGCGGGCCACTTCGTCGAGACGTCGGGGCGCTTCGTGCCCGTGCTCGGTGCCGCCTTCGACCCCCTCGTACCGTGGGAGCGGATGCTCTACGTCCACCGCGGCCCCGCCGTCACCCCCCGCGTGCCCCGGGGCGTGACCGTCCGCGGAATCACCCCGGAGGACGCCCCGGCACTCGCCGCGCTGGACCCGGCCATGGCCTGGATCCACGGGAGTTGGGGCGGATCCGGCGCCCTCGCGGCCTCGGGGCTCGGATGGATCGCGACGCGCCGAGGAAGGGTCCTGGCGGTGGCCTGCTCCCGGTTCGTCGGCAGCCGGTACGAGGACGTCGCCTGCGCCACCGCGCCCGACGAGCGCCGCCGGCACCTGGCCCTGGCCTGCGTCACCGGCCTGACCTCGGACATCACGGCCCGCGGCCACCGCGCGAGCTGGAGCTGCTCGCGCGACGACCGGGAGGGCCGCCTCCTCGCCTGGACCGCCGGCTTCCGGCTCACCCGCGAGTACGTCCAGCACGTCGCCGGACCCGTCAGCCGGGCGTCAAGGTCGGCCGAGGCCGCGTAGGAAGCCCGTCAGGACGGACCGCCGGGGCCCCTCGACAGCTCTAGCGTCCGAGCCATGGAGCCACGATTCATCCCGCAGCCGCAGTCCGGTCACCCCGCGGTCCAGGACCGCGAGTGGGCCGGGGAGGCCCGTGCCGCGACCGGCTGCGCCGGGCTGCTCCTGTCCGTCTCGCTGATCGTGGACGCCTTCGACGGTGGCCTGCGCCTGCCGGCGACGCTGCTGTGGATCGCCCTCGCCGTGGTCCTCTTCGTGGTCCTGCTGCCCGCCAAGGTCGTCGCGGAGCCGGGCCTGCTGACCGTCCGGACCCTGTGGACCCGGACGGCCGTGCGCACCGACCGGCTCACCGTCCTCCGCTGGCCGGACGGCGTCGAGCAGCGTCTCGTGCTGGCCGACGCGGAGGGCGGCGCGGCCCGTGTCGAACTGCGCGTCCTCCTCGCCAACCCGCCGCTCTGGCTGCTCCTGGAAGCGGGGGCGAGGAGCTCCCGCGAGAACGGCACGCTGAGGGACGGCGAGCGGGACCTCCAGCGGCTCGGGCGGCGGGTCGAACGGGACACCGCCGCGTCGGTCTTCAGGATCTCCGGGCTGCGCTGACCGCGTCCTCGTCCAGTGCGGCGGCGGCCTGGGCCGCCAGGTCGGCGGCGACGAGCCGAGCCTCCAGCGGCGGCGGTGCGGAGCCGGGTGCGGGAGTCAGCAGGAAGCGGCCCTGGTACCGGCCGTGGACGAGGGCGCGCAGTTCGATCTCGCCCTCCGGCCAGCCCTGCCGCTCCAGGTCCCACACCCAGCCCTCCACCTGCACCGACCCGTCGGGGTCGAGCCGGGGCGGACGCCCGATGAGCGTGCCGTACTCGAAGCGACAGGACCGCAGTTCCAGCACCTCGACGAGTTCCTGTCGGACCCTGCGGACGACGTCGGCGGACGAACCGCCGGACCGGACGAGTCGCGTCGTCCCGTGCAGCCGCTCCAGATGCGTGGCGTCGGCGACGGCCACCCGCTTCATCGTCCGTCCGTACGCGGCCAGTTGGGAGACGACCAGGCCGACGACGAGCAGCAGGACGGCGGTCTCCACGTCGGCGCGGTCCTGGATGTGGAAGCTCTGGTACGGCGCGGTGGCGAAGAAGTCGAACCAGGCGGCGGCCGACAGGGCGGCGAGGGCTCCCGCGAGGCGGTTGCCGAGCGCGGACACGGCGACCACCACGACGACGAGCAGCAGCGCCAGGTTCGTGTGCGTGACGGACGTCCGCAGCGGCAGGAGCGCGAGCGCCGCGACGAACGGTGCCAGGACTCCGGCGGCGACGGCGGCCGTGTCCCGAAGCGGAACCCTCATGATCCACCTCGCAGGATCCGGCCCCCCTTCTGCCCCCTGCACGTCAAGCCTCCGCCCGGTGCGGCGTGGAGTGCACCGGGCGGAGGAGTCCCATACGGATCCCTGACGGGTCGCGGCCCCCGTCAGCAGCGGAAGCGGAGCCGGCAGACGACCGCGTCCGTGTCGCGGCGGACGGCATGGGCGACGACGGCGCCCCGCTGGTTCTGGAGGGCCCGCTGCCACAGGCGCTCCGGCTCGGCCTCCGGGATGAGGACGGTGACGCGGGTGCCGGGCCGGGTCGCCCCCAGTTCGCGTACGTAGGCGGCGATGGGCCGGCCGAGGGAGCGGCGCTCGGAGGGGAGCCGTACCAGGGGGACACCGGGGTTCCACAGCGCCCAGTCGCGTTCGAGCGCCTCGGTGGCCGCCTGGTCCTCGGGGTCCGGGTGGCAGACGGTGAGGGCACGGACCTCGTCGCCGAGGGACACGGCCGCGGTCAGGGCCTCACTGGTGACGCGGGTCAGCGAGGAGACGGGCACCAGGACGAGCGAACGCTCGCGGTGCGGCGCCTCCGGGATCCGGCCGACGCCGAGGCGCTCGCCGATCCGGCCGTAGGCGCGGTGGACCGTCTCGAAGAGGGCGACGAGCACGGGCAGCGCGATGACGATCAGCCAGGCCCCGTCGTGGAACTTGGTGGCGGTGACGACGACCGCGGAGACTCCGGTGAGGACGGCTCCGAGGCCGTTCAGCAGGGCCTTCCCGAGCCAACGGGGTCCGCGCTCGCGGCGCCAGTGCAGGACCATGCCGGTCTGGGCGATCGTGAAGCCGACGAAGACGCCGATCGCGAAGAGCGGGACCAGGGTGTTGGTGTCGCCGCCGGAGAAGACGAGGAGCCCGGCGGAGACGACCGCGAGCCAGACGACGCCGTGGCGGTGGACCTGGCGGTCCGCCTTCAGACCGAAGACGTGCGGCAGGTAGTTGTCGCGGGCGAGGAGCTTCAGCAGGACGGGCAGTCCGCCGAAGGACGTGTTCGCGGAGAGCGCGAGCAGCACCATGGTCGCGAACTGGATGACGTAAAAAGCCCCGTTGTGCCCGAGGGAGGCGTCGGCCAGCTGCGCGAGGACGGTGACGCCCTCCACCGGCTGGAGCCCGAAGCGGGAGATCAGCACGGACAGGCCGATGAGCATCACCCCCAGCAGCGCGCCGAGGGCGACCTCGGCGCGCATGGCGCGGCGGGCGGCGGGGGCGCGGAAGGAGGGCACCGCGTTCGCTATCGCCTCGACGCCGGTCAGCGCCGAGCAGCCCGAGGCGAAGGCCTTGAGGAGCAGGAGGGCGCCGACGGCGGTGGCGTTGTCGGCGAGCACGGAGGCGTGCCCCTCCGAGGCGGCGGTGGAGACGGGGGCGTCGCGGAACAGACCGACGGCGATCAGGACCAGGATCGCGCCGATGAAGACGGCGGTCGGGATGATGAAGGCGCGGGCCGACTCGACGATCCCCCGCAGGTTCACGCCCGTGATCAGGACGAGGACCGCGAGGCAGATCCACAGGCGGTCGCCGTACAGCTCGGGGAAGGCCGAGGTGAGGGCGGCGACACCGGCCGTCACGGCGACGGCCACGTTCAGGACGTAGTCGAGGACGAGCGAGCCGGCGGCCACGAGGCTGGTCCGCCGGCCCAGGTGCGTCCTGGCCACCGCGTAGGAGCCGCCGCCGTCCGGGAAGGCCGCGATGACCTGCCGGTACGAGGCCACCAGGACGGCCAGCAGGCCCGCGATGGCCAGCGTGACCGGGAGCGTGAAACCGAGGCCGTGTCCGCCGGCCGCGGCCAGGACGAGGACGATGGCCTCGGGCCCGTACGCCACCGACGCCATGGCGTCCAGGGAGAGCGCGGCGAGCCCGGTGACGGCGGTCAGCTTGTGGCGCGCACCGGTATCAGGGGGCTCCTCGGCGACGGGCGTGGCCCCGTTCTCGGTGGTCAGAGCGGACATGCGGGTGTCTCCTTCGTACTCAGGTCCGCTCAGGGTGTCCCCGCGCCCGCGCGGTCCCGGCACGTCCTGGCGCGTTCTTTGCGCCGAGTACCCCGCTCTTCACACGTTCTTGACGCGAAGCCGCTGGCCAGCGTGCACCTGAAGGCGACCGGGGCGAGCCGCGGCCGTGCCGAGCCGAGGGCGACCGGGGCGGGCTGCGGTCGTGCTGAGCCGAGGGCGACCGGGGCGGGCTGCGCTCATGCCGAGCCGAGCCCGATCGTGGTCGCCCGGCGACGCGGCCGAGGCGAGCTGGTCACCGACGGGTCGCGGGAACGAGTCAGGGGCCGTTTCAGATTGCTCTGAAACGGCCCCTGGCTTCCGACTTCCTCAAGTCGGGACGACAGGATTTGAACCTGCGACCCCTTGACCCCCAGTCAAGTGCGCTACCAAGCTGCGCCACGTCCCGATGCTCGTCATCGCGGGGTTTCTCCCGCGTCGCCGTGCAGGGAAAACACTACCTCACTCCCGGGGGCGGGATGACGCACGGGCTGTCACGGCGTCCGGCGCGAGGAGGTCGGCGCCGCAGGTGGCGGCCAGGGCGGTGGCCTCGGCGAGGAGGGCGGCGGAGCCCGTGGCGTGCGCGAGGTCGAAGCGGGCGCGGGCCTCCTCGTAGCGGGACGGCGACGCCGCGAGGTGGGCGACGGCCCGCTCCAGGAGCTCGCGGGCCTCGGCGGGGCCGGCGAAGAGGGCCAGGCAGCGCAGGGCCTCGCCGAGCGCGGTGTGGGTGCCGAGGCGTTCCGCGTGGGTGAGGGCCTCGCGTGCGATCCCCGCCGCCCGGTCGGGGTCGGTGGGTGCGAGGGCGCGGGCCAGGTCGAGCGGCCACGGCGCCCACACGATGTGGTGGCGGCCCCGGACGGTCAGGGCCTCGGCGGCGCCCTCCAGGGTGGACACGGCCTCCTCGACGCGGCCTTCGGCGAGCAGCAGCCGGCCGAGGACGCTGGGGCCGTCCGGCAGCACGATGGCGCCGGGCCAGGGCGGTCCGAAGGCGTACCGGTCGGCCACGGCCCGCGCCTGGCCCGTGAGGCCCCGGGCGACGAGCGTGTCGACGAGGAGGCAGGCGGTGTCCCAGTGGACGGGGAGACCGTCGCCGACGCGGTCGGCGAGCCGGAGCCCCTCCTCCAGGTGGTGCTGGGCGCGGGGCAGGTTGCCGCGGCGCCGGTGCACCAGGCCCAGGAGGGTGTGGCCGAAGGCGAGGTGCGCCCCGCTCCAGCCGGAGATCTCGAAGGCCCGGACCGCCTCGGTGAAGAGGGCCTCGGCCCGGTCGGGACGGTCGGCGAACGCGTAGGCGATGCCGGTGAAGGCGGGGATCTCGAAGCCCCAGACGGGGTCGGTCCAGCCCAGGCCCCGGGCGGGCGCGCCGTCGACGAGGGACAGGTCGCAGAGCCGTACGACCTCGGTGGCCGGCTCCCCGCGCATGGTGGCGTCGAAGCTGCGGACGGTGATGAGGGCCCGCTCCGAGTTGTCGGCGCCCGTCAGGCCCGCGGTGAGTTCGGCGAGCCGGCGGGAGCGGTCGGGGCCGTCCTCCTCGGAGGCCTGGAACCCCTCGTAGATGAAGTGCGCGGCCTGGAGACGCCGTCGGCCGGTGCCGGGCGGGGTGCGGGCGTACGCGACGGCGGCGGCCCGCGCGGCCTCCTGGAGCTGGTTGTTGTGGGCGAGGGCCTGGACGAGCCGGTAGGTCGCGTCGATGCGCAGCTCGTCGTCGAGGCCGGGCAGGTCGAGCGCGGAGCGCAGGTGCCGGACGGTGGCGGCGGGCGCGGTGAGCAGGGAGGCGCAGCCGAGTTCGTACAGGACCCTGGCGTACGTGTCGGCGCCCGGCGGCTCCACGAGGGCGCGCTCCAGGCAGCGGCGGGCCGCGTCCGGGGCTCCGACGGCGAGGTGTTCGACGGCGGCGGCCCGCAGCCGGCCCACGACGTCCTGGTCCTCGTCGGGGTGCACTTCGAGGAGGTGGCGGGAGACGGCGGCCGGTCCGTGCCCGGCCTCGGCGAGCGCCCAGGCGGCGCGGCCGTGCAGGGCGGTCCGCACGCTCGACGGCACCGAGCCGTACACGGCGGTCGCGATGAGCGGATGGGTGAACTCCAGCGGCGGGACGGGCACGAGGGCGAGTCCGTTGCGGCCGCGCGTGGGCGCGGTCACGATCCGGGCGGCCCGGAGGCTCTCGGTGTGCTCGGCGACCTGCTGCGCGCCCATGCCGGTGAGCGCGGCGAGGAGCTCCGGCGTGCTGTCGGTCCCGAGGATCGCGGTCGCCCAGGCGAGTTGGCGCGGGCCGCTGCCGAGTTCCTCCAGACGCGCGACGAGACCGCCGCCCCGGGCGCCGGCGCCGAGGTCGCGGAGGAGGCCCGCGGAGCCGGCGACGGGTTCGAGCATCCGGTCGCGGGCCTTGGCCAGCAGCTCGACCGTCTCGTACGGGTTGCCGGAGGTCACCGTCCACACCTCGCGGCAGAACGGCTCGTCCGCGTGCCCGCCGAGGGTGTCCCGGGCGAGCTCGGCGGTGGCGCCGGACGTGAGGGCGTTCAGGCCGAGGGTGAGCACGGCGCGGCCCGCGAGCGCGGCGAGCGTCGCGGGCCCGCCGGGGCCCTTCGGCTCCCGCAGGAACGGGCGGTGGGCGAGGACGACGAGGACCGGCAGGCGGTGGTCGCGCCGGGTCCGGGTGAAGGCGTCGAGCCAGGCCAGGGACTCGGCGTCGGCCCAGTGCACGTCGTCCACGAGCAGCACCGGAGGCCGGTCCCGCAGCCGCTCCGCGAGGCGGTCCAGGAGCCGGGCGAGGCCGATGAGCACGCCCTGCGGGTCGGCGGGCGCGTCCGAGGAGGGCACGGCGAGGCCGAGCGCCGGGGCGAGCAGGTCGAAGTGGTCGCCGAAGAGCTGCCGCACCTCGTGTTCGGCGAAGCCGTCGAGGGCGGGCTGGAGCAGTTGACGGGTGAGGTGGAAGGGGACGGAGGTGAGGGTCTCGCCGCCCCGGGCCGTGAGCACGGTGCAGCGGTCGCGGGCGGTGCGGTGTATCTCGGTCAGGAGCGCGGTCTTGCCTATGCCCGCCTCGCCCCGGTAGACGAGGATGCCGCCGCGTCCGGGACCGCCCGCCGCCGCTCCGGCGACGAGTTCGTCGACGGCGTGGGCGGCCGCGGCGAGCTCGGGACCGCGCTCGAGCAGACCGCCCCGTTCCGCGTCGGGGCGGACGGGTGCGAAAGGCGTTGCGGGCGGCGACTGTTCGGGATCCGTCGGCACCGGTGACTCACTCCCCACACGAACTGTTGGCATGACGCGTCCGGCACCCCCGCGCGGACCGGAACAGCGCCGGACCGTCGAGCCTAGCGCCCGTGATCGTCCGACGGGCCACAATGGGCGGGTGAACCGGACAACGGATGGCCAGGACCGTGGGGGTGACGGAGCCTCCGGTGGGGGCGACGGCGCGGGGAAGGGCGCGCGGAGGGATCGTGACCAGGAGGGGCGCGCCCGCAGCGCCAGGCCGCGGGACGGTCTGGGCCGTCCGCTGCCGTACGGGGCGGAGGGGGTGCCCCGGCTGCCCGAGGGCGTCGTCCGCGAGCCCGGGGAGACCGTGCGCGAGGCGCAGCGGCTGCTCGACGCCGGGATGCCCTTCCACGCGCACGAGGTCTTCGAGGACGCCTGGAAGTCCGGCCCGGCGGCGGAGCGGGACCTGTGGCAGGGGCTGGCCCAGCTCGCCGTCGGCCTGACGCACGCGGCCCGGGGCAACGCGTCGGGCGGCGCCCGGCTGCTGCGCCGGGGCGCGGACCGGCTGGCGGGCGGGAGCCCGGTGTCCGGCGCGTACGGGATCGACGTGGCCGGACTGGTGGCGTGGGCGCGGGAGTTGGCCGAGCGTACGGAGTCGACGGGCGGGGACCCGGTGGACGCCGCCGCGGAGGCGCCTCGGCTACGGGCTCAGGGCGGGCGGGGCCGGGGTGGTCCCGGCTCCGGGAGAGTCTCAGGGCTGTGACCTCTCGGTGTTCCGCAGGAACAGGAACATGCCGGCCCACACGAGGACGGGGAGGCCGATCATCACCCAGCCCGCCGCGTTGCCCATCATGAGGGTGACGACGCCGATGATCAGACACAGGACGGCGAAGATCGTGGTGAGACGGCTGAACGTCCTGACGCCGGCGCGCTGTTCCAAGGTCCAGCCGAGTCGAGCCATGAGGCTTCCTTCCGCGTGCGTCGTTCCCCGGTGGTCATGGAGTGCAGCGTGCCCCCGGGCTCGCGGTTGATTCCCCTTGCCGACCCACGCCGGGCCGGCCATCACGTGATCAACGACTTCCGCCGGGGCCTCTCAGCGCTCGGGCCAGGACGGACGTGTGGCTCGCGGAGGGGTCCTTCGCAGCCGTCAGGAGGGTGACCGTGTCCCGGGCGGCGAGGTCCCGGAGCCGGTCGAGCGCCGCGGCGGCCTCCGGGGCGGCGAGTTCCGCCTCGTAGCGGCGGCTGAACTCCTCGTACTCGCCCTCGGGGCCGTGGTACCAGTGGCGGAGCTCGGTGGACGGGGTGAGCGCCTTGGGCCACTCGTCGATGCGGGCGTCCGTCTTCTTCAGGCCGCGCGGCCAGAGGCGGTCGACGAGCACGCGCACCCCGTCGTCGGGCGACGGGTCCTCGTAGACGCGGCGGACGCGGACGGCGGGTGTGCTTGCGGCCATGGCTCCAGGGTGCGGGACGGGGCCGCGTCCCGCCCGCCCCGACGCGCGGCGCGACGCGGGTCGTCACCGGTCCGCGCGGTCGTCACCGGTCCGCGCGGGTCGTCGCCGGTCCGGCGGGCCGTCACCGGTCCGCGCGGGTCGTCACCGGTCCGGCGCGGGTCGTCGCCGGTCCGCGCGGGGCCCCGGGGTCATCCCTGGACGCGCAGGGCCGGGAGGAGGACGGCGTCGACGAAGGTGGGCATGGTCGAGGCGTCCGCGAAGCGCTCCTCGAAGATCCGCTCGATGCGGAGCATGCCCATGAAGCAGGGCGCGACGAATCCGATCGCCGGGTTGTCGGCGTCGACCTCGCCGCGGTCGACCGCGCGGGCCACGACGGCGTCGATGGCCGCGATCTCGGGGGCGATGACGGTCTCGCGGAGCGCGGCGCGCAGGTCGGGGTGCTGCATGTAGGCCTGGGCGACGGCCTCCATGAGCTCGGCGTCCCGCTCACGGTGGGACACGGCGATCCGGGCGGCCTCGCGCAGGTCGCCGGCGAGGGTGCCGGTGTCGATGCCGGTGAAGACGGTGCAGCGGCGGCGGGCGAGGGCCGCGGTCACGAGCTGGGGTTTGGTGCCCCACTGCCGGTAGAGGGTGGCCTTGCCGCACTTGGTGCGGGCGGCGACGCCCTCCATGGTCACCGAGTCGTAGCCGCCCTCGCGCAGGAGGCACAGCACGGCGTCGTACAGCTCCGTCTCGCGCTCCGGCGTGATCTTGCTCCGACGGGCTGCCGCGGTCGCGGCCTGAGTGGACATCGATCCCTCCCGGACACCTCTGTCTCTGCACATACGAGAGTAGGGGGTGCACAATCGAGACGCAAACGTATCGATACGCTTGCGTCTCGATTGAATCGGATCTAGGCTCACTCCGTTTGTTGGCGATTTGACGGATTAGAGGGCCGCACGATGGCTGTCGGGATACGCGGGATACGAGGACCACGTCCTGCAGGACCGGGGACGCCTCCGCACCCCGGCCCGGCCGGGACCGGGGGCACCGAGCACCCGGACAGCACGTCCGAGCCCGCCTCCGCACCCGAACCGAAGCCCGAATCGGCATCCGCGCCCGGGTCCCCGGCGTCGACCGCGGCCGGGCCCGCCCGGCCTCCGCTCGTGCGCGAGCTCCTGCTCGTCACCGCGCTCTTCCTCGTCTACAAGTGCGGCCGGCTCTTCGCCAACGGTCACGAGACCCGCGCCTTCCGGAACGCCGACCACGTCTGGAACGCCGAGCGCGCGCTCCACCTGCCGGGCGAGGGAACGATCCAGCAGCTGCTCCTGCACGGCGAGCCGCTCATCCGGGCGGCCAACACGTACTACGCGGCCGTGCACTTCCCGGCCACCGTCGCCTTCCTGGTCTGGCTGTACTGGCGCCGCCCCGCGCACTACCTGTGGTCGCGCCGGGTACTGGCCCTCACCACCGGCGCCGCGCTCGCGCTGCACCTCCTGATGCCGCTCGCCCCGCCCCGGATGCTCGCCGCCTCCGGACTCGTCGACACGGCCCGCGTCTACGGCCCCTCCGTCTACGGGGCGACGCCGGAGACGGACTCGATGGCGAACCAGTTCGCGGCCATGCCGTCGCTGCACTTCGGCTGGGCCCTGATGGTCGCGATCGGCCTGATCGCCGCCACCCGGTCCCGCTGGCGGGTGCTCTGGCTCCTGCACCCGCTCCTCACCCTGCTCGTCATCGTCGGCACCGCCAACCACTACTGGTTCGACGCGCTCGCCGCCGCCGTCCTCCTCGGCCTCGCGCTGCTCGCCGTCCGCGCGCCGGGCCGGCGGACGGCGCCCCCACCCGTACCCCGCCCGCTCGGCGCGGCACCCCTCCCGGTCGGAGCCCTGCGATGAACCCCGCCGCCGGCACCGCGCTCGCGGTCCTCCTCTCCCTCGTCTCCGCCGCCGGGTACGCGCTCGCCGCCGTCGCCCAGTCCCGGCTCGCGGCCGCCTCCCCCGCGGCCCCCGACGGGCGCGGCGCGCTGCGCGCCCTGCTCGCGCGCGGGCAGTGGTGGTGGGCGGTCGGCCTCAACGCGGCCGGCGCCCTCGCCCACGTGGCCGCCCTGCACTACGGCCCGCTGACGCTGGTGCAGCCGCTCGGCGCGCTGACGCTCGTGGCGGCGCTGCCGCTGGGCGCGTACTGCGCGCGGCGCCGGGTGACCCGTACCGAGTGGCGCGGAGCCCTCTGGACCCTCGGCGGACTCGTCGGACTGGTCGCCGTGACCGGGCCCACGGCCCCCGGCGAGGCGCTCAGCCTGGCCGAGTCCCTGGTCGTCGCCGCGGCCACGGCGCTGCTCATCGCGGCGCTCGCCTCCGGGCGGCTGCACGGACGGGCGCATGGCGGGAGCGACGGCAGGTCCGGGCGGGGCCTCGGGCACGCCACGGCCTCGGGGATCGCCTCGGGCGTCGCCTCGGCGCTCACCCAGACGCTGACCGCCGCCCTCGCGCTCGACCTGCCCGGCGCCGAGCCGTCCTGGTGGCAGACCGCGCTGCTCGCGGTGCTGATCTCCGGCTTCGCGAGCGGCGGCCTGCTGCTCTCCCAGGCCGCCTACCGGGGCGGGCTCGCGGCCCCGCTGGCCGTCGTCAACCTCTCCAACCCGGCCGCCGCCGCGGTGATCGGCGTCGCCCTGCTCGGCGAGACCTTCCGGGCGGGCGCCTGGGGCTGGCTCGTCGCGGCGGGCGCGTCGATGGTCGCGGCGCGGGGTGTGATCCTGCTGACGAAGGGGGGTACGGGGGAGGCGGCGCCCGCGCCCGAGGCATCGACGGCAGGGGCGGCGGCGTCCGCGGCGCCGGCGTCGTCCGCCGCACTCACGACGTCGTCGGCACCCGCGAGGGAAGTGCTGCCGGCTCCCCGGCCTTCCGGGCGGCCCGGTCTGCCGGACCTGCGGCCCGGCCTTCGCGACCTCCCCGGCGCTCCGGGTCTCCCCGGCCTCCCCGACCTCCCCAGTCTCCCCGACCTCTCCGGACTCGCGGCCCCGGACGGCGAATCGGCGCACGCGCCGATCGCGGGCTGAGGCGGCACCGAGGCCCGTATTCGTCATCTTGACGACAACCGGAAATCCTCCTATCGTCAGCATGACGACAAGGGGATTTCCATGGCCGACATCACCCGGCGGGCCGGCTGGCGCCATCTGCGCTCCGCGCCCACCGCCCACATCCGCCACCAGCTCCGCGGCCGGCTCGTCCACGACGGCGAGGGCCTGAGCTTCTGGTTCCGGCCGCGCACCGCCGCCCTCTCCGAGGTGCCGGTGAACGACCGCGAGCTCGCGATGGCCTTCCACGCCCGCACCGCGGACTTCCAGGACGTGAGCGTGCAGTCCACGGTCACGTACCGGATCGGCGACCCCGGCGCGGCGGCCACCCGTCTCGACTTCTCCATCGACCCCGACACGGGCGCCTGGCGCGGCACCCCGCTGGAGCAGATCGCCACCCTCCTCACCGAGACCGCCCAGCAGCACGCCCTGGACGTCCTCGCGCGCACCACGCTCGCCGCCGCGCTCGTCGACGGCGTGGCGGCCGTACGCGAACGCATCACGGCCGGACTCGCCGCCGAACCCCGGCTCCCGGACACCGGGATCGAGGTCGTCGCGGTCCGGGTGGTCGCGATCCGTCCCGAACCGGAGGTCGAGCGCGCGCTGCGCACCCCCGCGCGCGAACAGATCCAGCAGGAGGCCGACCGGGCCACCTACGAGCGCCGCGCGGTCGCCGTCGAGCGGGAACGCGCCATCGCCGAGAACGAACTCGCCAGCAAGATCGAGCTCGCCCGGCAGGAGGAACGGCTCGTCGAGCAGCGCGGCACCAACGCCCGTCGCGAGGCCGAGGAGAACGCCGCCGCCGACGCGGTACGGGCCGAGGCCGAGGCCGTACGCAAGGTCCGGCTGGCCCGGGCCGAGGCGGAGGCCGCGCGCGAGGTCGGCGAGGCGCGCGCCGGAGCGCAGTCCGCGTGGCTGCGGGCGCACGCCGAGACCGACCCGGCGACGCTGCACGCGCTGGCCGTGACCCGGGCGGCGGAGAACCTGCCGCGCATCGAGCACCTCACGCTCTCCCCCGACGTGCTGACCGGACTGCTCGCCAAGCTGGGCGGCGAGGGCGGGGCCCGGCCGTGAGCCTCGCGCCGCGCGCGGTGCTCGTGCACCGCACCACGGAGTACGAGGAACTGCTCGCCCGGCACGGGACGCACGGGCAGGCCGCCTTCTTCCTCTCCGCGCGGGGCCGGTCCGTCGACGCGGTGCGCGAGCGGCACGAGCGGACCCGGCGAGCGCTCGCCGAGGTGGCCGGCGCGGTGCCGCTGACGTGGCGCCAGACCCGGGTCGAGCGGGCCGATCTGGACCGGTTCCTCTTCGGCCCCGAGGACGTCGTGGTGGTGGTCGGGCAGGACGGTCTCGTCGCCAACGCGGCGAAGTACCTGACGGGCCAGCCCGTCATCGGCATCGACGCCGACCCGGGGCGCAACGCGGGGGTCCTGGTGCGGCACCGGCCGGACCGGGCCCGGAGGCTCCTGCCGTACGCGGCGGGGGCCGGGGCGGCGGCCGACGAGCTGACGATGGTCGAGGCCGTCACGGACGACGCGCAGCGGCTCCTCGCACTGAACGAGATCTACGTCGGCCCGCCGGGGCACCAGACCGCCCGCTACACCCTGGGGCTCGACGGCACGGACGTCCCGCCCGAGCCGCAGGCCTCCTCGGGCGTCCTCGTCGGCACCGGTACGGGCGCCACGGGCTGGCTCCGCTCCCTGTGGGAGCAGCGGTCCAGCACCCTCGCCCTGCCGGCGCCCTCGGACGAGCGGCTCGCCTGGTTCGTCCGCGAGGCGTGGCCGTCGCCGACGACCGGCACGACCCGCGTCGAGGGGCTCCTCGACGCGGGGGGCGGTCTGCGGCTGACGGTCGAGTCGGACCGGCTGGTGGCGTTCGGCGACGGGGTCGAGTCGGACGCGCTGGAACTGACCTGGGGCCAGACGATCCGGCTGACGCCGGCGCCGACGCGCCTCCGCCTGATCCACTGACGCGCCTGCCGATGCGTGCCCGCGCCTTGGCCTTACGTGCCCGCGCCTTGGCCTTACGGGCCCGCGCCTCGCCCGTTGTGGGCAGGCGCCCGCCCCTTGTGGGCCCGCGCCCCGCCGTTGTGGGCAGGCGTTCCGCAAGGGGCGGAACGGGTGGGCACAACGGAACGGCGCCCTTGCCGGCGCCAGAGGCTCCTGGACCTGGACCCGCACCACCTTGTGCGGCACACGTGGGGTGCGGGCCCAGGCACAGAACGCGGAGGCGCCGCTCAGCGCGCCGTCCCGTGTGCCCACCCGTCCCGCCCAGCGGGACGATTGCCCACACGGGCAGCGGGCAACGGCCCACGGGCGGCGGCGGGCCCGCACGGGCGCGGGGCTAAGGCCCACACGGGGCGGTGCGGGCCCGCCGGGCGTGAGCGCCGTCCCGACGAAGGGGCGGGTACGCGCGGGCGACAGCCACCGGCCCCGCCGGCCGTGAGCGCCGCCCCGCCGAAGGCCCGGGTACGCGCGGGCGGCGGGCGGCCGCCACCGGCCCACCCGGCAAGGCCCCACCGCGCCACCGCCCCACCGAGCGCCAACCCCCAGACGCGACAGCCCCGCGGCCGGAAACCGTCCGTGCCGCTCGGCCGCCCCCTCCGACGGCGTTATGCTCGGCGCGGTTTGCCCGGGTTCCGGGCGTTCGTCCGACCCTCCCGGCCGCCGAAGGACACCCCATGACCTCCGCCTCCCCCGGTCCGCTGTCCGTCTCCGCCGCCACCCCGCAGGAGTGGGCCCTCGTGCGCTCCTGGGCCGCCGAGGAGGGGTGGAACCCCGGCCGCTCCGACGTCACGGCGTTCTTCGCGCAGGATCCCGCGGGCTTCTTCCTCGGCCGGGTCGACGGGGAACCCGTCTCCGCCATCTCGGTCGTCACCTACGACCCGTCCTACGCCTTCCTCGGCTTCTACCTCGTGCGCCCCGGACTCCGCGGCCTCGGGCACGGCCTCGCCACCTGGCGCGCCGCGCTCGCCCACGCGGGCGACCGGGTCGTCGGGCTCGACGGGGTCCCCGATCAGCAGGACAACTACCGCCGCTCCGGCTTCAGATCCTCCCACCGCACCGCGCGGTACGTGGGCGAGGTCCCCGCACCCGACCGCCCGGTGCCCGGCCTGGTCGCCGCCGGGCCGGGCGACCGGACCGCCCTCACCGCGTACGACGCCGCGTGCCACCACGCCGACCGGCCCCGGTTCCTGGACGCCTGGCTGTCCACCCCCGGCCATCGGACGCTGGCCCGCGTCGTCGACGGCCGTCTGACCGGATACGGGGTGGTGCGTCCCGCCGAGGACGAGGCGCGTGTGGGGCCGCTGTTCGCGGACACCCCGTCGGACGCGGCGGCGCTGCTCGACGGGCTCGCCGCCGAGGCCCGGGAGTTCGGCGCGGCGCGGATCGCCGTCGACATGCCGGAGGCGAACCCGGCGGCGGCCGCGCTGGCCCTGGAGCGCGGTCTGGAGCCGACGTTCGAGACGGCGCGGATGTACACGGGCCCGGTCCGCCCGGTGGCCACCGACCGCGTCTTCGGCGTCACCACCCTCGAACTCGGCTGACCGCCCCCCGCGCCGGACCGCCGGTCCATCAGGCCCCGCGCCGGACCGCCGGTCCATCAAGCCCCGCACCGGACCCGCCCCGCAGGCTCCCGCCACCCCCGATCCGCCCCGCAGCCCCCTCCCCGCATCGCCCCCTCCCCGCATCGCCCCCCCTCCCCGCATCACCCCCGCCCCCGCCGCATACCCTGGCCCGGAGGGCTCGACGGGGCGCCCTCGGGCGGCTCCCTCGCGGGACCCCCGCCGACCGGTGAGGGGCGACAAGGGTTTTCCCCGTATCGGGTTCACCACCCCGTTCCCTACTGTCCTCCGCACCGGCAGATATCATCCCCCGAACGCACCCTGACAGGTGCATGCGAAGGGTGTCGTCCGCCGGGGACGGCCTTGACCCGGGCCGTCGCGCCGGTGGCGGCGCACGGGCCCCCCAAGCCCAGGGAACGGCGGAAGCGACCCCACTTCGCCCCGCGCGTCCCGCGCCGCCGCCACTGCTCCGCAGTCACGTCGTACTCGAAAGGGCCACACCTTGAACGGTTCCAGGCGGAGAGTCATATCCGTGGTCGCGAGCGCCGCGATCCTCGGCGCCGCTGCCATGACCTCCGGGGCGTTCGCCGCCGCCCCGGTCGCTGCCACCCCGAAGCCGGCTCCGGCTTCGCAGGCGATGCGGGCGCTTCCCAGCGCCCCCGTCGAGAAGGTGATCGTCACCTACAAGACCCGGACCGCCGAGGCCGGTTCCAACACCGCCGCGAAGAGCGACACGGCCGAGAAGGCCGCGAAGACCGGCGAGAAGCTCTCCTTCGAGCGCCGCCTCGCCGGCGGTGCCGCCCTCGTGAACCTGGGCGGCAAGGCGACCAAGCAGGACGTGTCCGAGGTCATCGACGCGTTCCGCGCCGACCCGGCCGTCGCCTCGGTCGAGCCCGACATCCGCGCCTACGCGATGGCGGTCACCCCGAACGACACCGACTACGCCAAGCAGTGGGACCTCTTCGAGCCCACCGGTGGCATGAACGTTCCTGCGGCCTGGGACCGGACGACCGGTACCGGCGTCACCGTCGCCGTCATCGACACCGGCTACGCGGCCCACTCGGACGTGGCGGGCAACATCGTCTCCGGCTACGACTTCATCTCGACCTCCGGCGACGCCCGCGACGGCAACGGCCGCGACGCGGACCCGAAGGACGAGGGCGACTGGAACGCCACCGCCGGCGAGTGCGGCGCCGGCTCCACGGCCTCCAACTCCTCCTGGCACGGCACCCACGTGGCCGGCACCATCGCCGCGACCACGAACAACACCAAGGGCATCGCGGGCATCGCGTACAACGCGAAGATCCAGCCCGTGCGGGTCCTCGGCAAGTGCGGCGGCTCGTCCTCCGACATCGCCGACGCCATCACCTGGGCCTCCGGCGGCACCGTGCCCGGCGTCCCGGCCAACGCGACCCCGGCGAAGGTCATCAACCTGAGCCTCGGCGGCGCCAGCTCCACCTGCCCGAGCGTCTACCAGACCGCGATCAACGGCGCCGTCGCACGCGGCACCACCGTCGTCGTCGCCGCGGGCAACAGCAACGCCAACGCCTCCGGCTTCACCCCCGCGAACTGCGCCAACGTCATCACCGTGGCGTCGACCAGCCGCGAGGGCAACCGGTCGTACTACTCGAACTACGGCACCATCGTGGACGTGGCCGCGCCCGGCGGCGAGACCCGTCGCTCGACGGACACGCCCGGCACCGTCACCACCCCCGAGAACGGCATCTACTCCACGCTGAACTCGGGTCTGACGACCCAGTCGACCGAGACGTACAAGCCCTACCAGGGCACCTCGATGGCGGCCCCGCACATCGCCGGCCTCGCCGCCCTCCTGAAGTCGGCCAAGAGCAGCCTCACCCCGGCCGAGATCGAGTCCGCGATCAAGACCAACGCCCGTCCGCTGCCCGGCACCTGCACCGGCGGCTGCGGCACCGGCATCGCCGACTCCGCGAAGTCCGTGAACGCGGTCCTCGACACGACCCCGCCGACCGGCACCGTCTTCAGCAACGCGACGGACGTGCAGATCCCGGACAACACCACCGTGACGTCCTCGATCGCCGTCACCGGCCGCACGGGCAACGCCCCCGCCGCCCTCAAGGTCGGCGTGGACATCAAGCACACCTGGCGCGGGGACCTGGTCGTCGACCTGGTCGCCCCCGACGGCACGGTGCGCAACCTGAAGACCTCCTCGTCCTCGGACAGCGCCGACAACGTCATCGCGACCTACACCGTCGACGCGTCGAGCGAGGTCGCCAACGGCACCTGGAAGCTCCAGGTCCGCGATGTGGCCACGGGTGACACCGGATACATCGACTCCTGGAACCTCACCTTCTGACGCACCACCGCACCACCACTGAACCACCCCCCACATCAGCATCCTTGCTGGTCAGCGACGCGCCCGTGGTCTACACCACTGGCGCGTCCTGGCGTTGTGGGGGACGCTCGCCCACGACGCCCCTGTCCGAATGCCGGACAAGGGGCCTGGACTGTGCCGGTGGGCTCCGTATTCTCTGCGCACGGGGTTCATGGGCCGGGCCCCGAGGGGCCGGAGGTGGTGAAGAGTGACGACAGCGCCACAGAGCCCTGCTCCGGTGGGCCGGCAGGAGCTCCTCACCCGGCTCGAACGCGCCCTCCACACCCGGGGCCGCGCCCTGCTCACCGGGCCCGCGGGCGTCGGCAAGACCGAGGTCGCCCTCGCGGAGGCGGCCCGCGCCGAGGCGCGCGGCGAGACCGTGCTGTGGCTCGCGACCCTGCCGTCCGACCGTGACATACCCGGGGCGGCCGCCGCCGCACTCGTCGCCTCGGTCGCGGCGACCGTGACCTGGCCGGGCCTCGGCACCGGCGGCCCCGTCACCGACTCCGCCGCGCCGGGGACGCCCGGAGCGGCCCCCGCCGGAGCCCTCGGGGTGCTCGACTCGGGGGTGCTCGCCTCCGGGGTCTTCGACCAGCTGCCGGGCCCCCAGCGCACCGCCGTCGCGATGCTCTGCCGCGAGGCGCCGATCGCCGCGGGCGGCTGGGACCCGATCGCGCTGCGCCTGGGCGTCGCCCGGATCCTGCGCGCCCTGACCTGCCGGGGCCCCGTCCTGCTCGTCGTCGACGGGGTGCAGCACATCGACCCGGACAGCGCGGACCTGCTGCGGTTCGCCCTCCACCTGGCCCCGCCCGCGCTGCGGGTGGTGGCGGTGGAGACCCCCGAGCCGTACGCCGAGACCCACGAGCCCCACCGGGAGAGCCACCGCCCCGACGACCCGCACGCCGCGCACCTCTGGGTGCCCTCGGAGGCGGACGTGCTGCGCGTCCCGCCGCTGCACGCCGACGAGATCGCCGAACTCCTCATCCACCACCGGCTGCCCTCCCGGATGGCCGGGCGCATCCACCGCGCGAGCGGCGGCAATCCCCGGCTCGCCCTCGCCGTGGGCCGCTCCCTCGCGGACGCGCGCACCCCGGTGCACCACGCCGAGGCGCTGACGCTCTCCGGACGCGCCCGCGACCTGGCCCGTCAGCTGCTGGGCGCCGCGCCCCCCGCCGTGCGCGAGACGCTGCTGCTCGCTGCCCTCGCGCTGCGCCCCTCGGCCACGCTGGTGCGGCGCGCCGGGCGGCCCACGGCGGAGGCGGACCTCGCCGCGGCCGAACGCGCCGACCTCGTCTCGCTCTCCGAGGACGGCTCGGTGACCTTCACCGCCGGGCTGCTGCCGTCGACCCTGGTGCACGACGCCTGCTGGGCCGAGCGGAGCGCCGGGCACGCGGCCCTCGCCGAGGTGGTGGACGACCCCGTCGAGGCGGTCCGGCACCGGGCGCTGGCCACCGAGCGGCCGGACGAGGAGCTCGCGGCCGAGGTCGCGGCGGCGGCCGACCTGGCGCGGCGGCGCGGGAACAGCGCGCTCGCCGCCGAACTGGCCCTGCTGGCTGCCGAGTCGACCCCGGGCCGGCACGGCACGCGGCGGATCGCGCGGCTGGTCGACGCCGCCGAGGAGGCCGCCCGCGCCGCCCGCGCCGACCTCGCGATGCGGGCCGCCACCGATCTGCTCGCCCGGGACGCGGTGCCGTCCGACCGGGTCAGGGCGCGGCTCGCGGTGCTCGACACCGCGGGCCAGGGACTCACCGCGCTCGACGAGATGTACGTGCACGCCATGGAGGACTCCGAGGGCGACACCGCGCTGCGGGCCGCGGTGCAGCTGCGGCTCGCCGTCAAGTACGTGCTCGCGGACGGCGATCCGGAGCGGTCCCGGACGGCCGCGGTCGAATCGGCCGCGCTGGCCGCCTCGATGGGCGATCCCCGGCTCGCGGCGCAAGCCCTGACGGTGCAGGCGCGGATGGAGCGGGCGCTCGGCGCGCCGGACGCCGAGGCGGTGCTGGCGCAGGCCCGCGGCCTGGAGCTGGCCGAGCGGCCGCTCGGGATCCGGAACGCCGCACAAATCCTGACGATCCGTCACGCCCTCTTCGACGATCGTCTCGGCGACGCGCGGGACGAGCTGAACGCGCTGCTTCCGCTGGTCCAGCGGCGCGGTTCGGTGGAGGACACGATCGAGCTGTTCTCGACGCTGGCCGCGATCGAGTCCCGCAGGGGTGCCTGCGCCGCGGCCCTCGCGCACGCGGGGCAGTCCCTCGCGCTCACCCTGGAGGCGGGCCTCTCCCCCGGCCCCGCCTGGTACACCCTCGCGCTCGCGGAGACGGCCGGCGGCAGCTTCGCGCGGGCCGCGAGCTACGCCCGGCGCAGCGTGCAGGCCTCGGAGGAGGAGGGCGACCGGGTCTTCCTCTCGCGCAGCCGGTACGCGCTGGGCCGCGTCCAGCTGATCAACGGCGACGTCGCCGCGGCCCTGGAGACCCTGCGGCGGGTCCAGGCCGACGAGCGCGCCCAGTCGACGGTGGACCCGTCGATGCTGCGCTGGCACGAGGAGCTGGCGGAGGCCCTGCTCGGCCAGGACGCGGGCGACCAGGCCCTGGCGCTGCTCGCCGAGGTCAGACCGGTGGCCGAGCGGCTCGGCCGGTCCACGGTCCTGCTGGGCTGCGACCGGGCGTACGCCCTGTGCCTGGCGGCGGAGGGCCGGACGGACGAGGCGGCCGATCTCCTCATGCGTACGGCCGAGAGCTTCGGCCGGTCCGGGCTGCCGCTGGAGCGGGGGCGCGCGCTGATCGCGCTGGCCCGGGTGGAGCGCCGCCGCAGGCGCCGGTCGGCGGCGCAGACCGCCCTGCACGAGGCGGCCTCGGTCTTCGAGCGGGCCGGGGCGGCCCCGTGGCTGGCGCTGGCGAGCGAGACCCCGGCGGGCGAGGCCGTGGGCGGCCCCGTGGCGGGCGTCGAGGAGTCGGTGTCCGCGCTGGCGTCGCTGACGGAGGCCGAGCTGCGGCTGGCCCGCCTGGTGGGCCAGGGCGCGAGCAACCAGGAGGCCGCGGCGAAGCTGTACCTGAGCGTGAAGACGGTGGAGGCGCGGCTGACCCGCATCTACCAGAAGCTCGACGTCCGCTCCCGCGCCCAGCTGGCGACCGCGCTGCGCCCGTAGACGGAGGCGTGTGGACGGAGATGTACGGGCCGCCGTCCGTCCGGCCTCCCGCCCTCCGCGCGACCGGCCCACCCCCCGACCCCCCGCTGAACCCCACCCCCGCCGCCCACCCCCCGACAGGCCCCCGCCGGAGCCACCGGCGGCGGAGGCCCGCCCGACGGGACGACGGGACGACGCGACGACGGGGCCCAGCGACAGGGACGGGCCCGTGCGGGGTGACCGCAGGGGGGCTCAGGCCGTCGGGGTGCCGAACCACTCCGTCAGGCGGCCTTCGAGATCCGCCTGGTCCTCCCCGGCCCAGACGACGTGTCCGTCCGGGCGCAGCAGCACGGCGGGCGCGTCGAGCTCCTCGCTCACGTCGACGACGTGGTCGACGCGGTCCGCCCAGCCCGTCGCCGAGAGCCGGCCGGTCTGGTCGAGGAGCAGTCCGCGGCCGCCGTGCGTCAGCTCGTACAGCCGGCCTCCCTTGAGCGCGACGTCCCGCAGGCGGCGGCCGAGGAGCTCGTGGCCCTCGCCGAGGTCGTAGCGGACGTCGACCGCGGTGATCATGCCGGTGACGTACCGGTTGACCTCCTCGAAGTCCATGAGCTTCGAGAAGAGTGCGCGCAGGGCGGTCGGCCCGGGCTCGCCGCCGAGGAGCATCATCTGCGCGCGGGTGTTCTCGATCACCCGCGCGCCGACGGGGTGGCGCTCGGTCTCGTACGTGTCGAGCAGTCCCTCCGGCGCCCAGCCGCGGACCGCGGCGGCCAGCTTCCAGCCGAGGTTGAAGGCGTCCTGGATGCCGAGGTTGAGGCCCTGGCCGCCGGTCGGCGGGTGGATGTGGGCCGCGTCCCCGGCCAGGAACACGCGGCCGACCCGGTAGCGCTCGGCCTGCCGGGTGGCGTCGCCGAAGCGGGACAGCCAGCGCGGCGCGTGGACGCCGAAGTCGGTGCCGGCGAAGGCCGTCAGCTGCTTCCTGAAGTCGTCGAGGGTGGCGGGGGCGGCCCGGTCCTCGCGGACGCCGTCGGCGGGCACGACGACGCGCCAGCCGCCGTCCCCGAGGGGCGTGAGGCCGAACCGGGGCTGGGTCCTGTTCACCTCCGCGACGGCGGCGGCGACGGTCTCCGGATCCGCCGTCAGCTCCATGACGCCGAGGAGGGTCTCGACCGTCGCCGGCTCGCCGGGGAAACCGACGCCGAGCAGCTTGCGCACCGTGCTGCGACCGCCGTCGCACGCGGCGACGTAGCGGGCGCGCAGCTCGGTGCCGTCGGCGAGCGCGACGGTCACCCCGTCCCCGGCCCCGTTGTCGTCCTGGTCGATCCCGACGACGGCGCTGTCACGGCGGAGCTCGGCGCCGAGCTCCAGGGCGCGCTCCTCGAGGAGTCGCTCCGTGTCGGGCTGCGGTGTGGCGAGGCCGTAGGGGTGGGCGGTGTCGAGCCGCTCGGGCCATGCCTTCATCACACCGCCGAAGAGGCCGCCGACCTGGAACTTCTCGCTGATCGCGGTGAACCGCCCCAGGAGGCCCCGCTGGTCCATCATCTCGACGCTCCGGGCGTGCAGGCCCTGTCCCCTGGACTCCCGCGTCGGTTCGGCGAGCCTTTCCAGGACGACCACCCGCACGTCGTGCAGGCGCAGTTCGGCCGCCAGCATCAGGCCGGTCGGTCCGCCGCCGACCACGATCACATCGAACATCTCTTGGTCCCCGTTTTCCGCGGTTCTTCGCTTCGGACGGAGAGTCTGCGGCACGAAGGGGGCCTTGCCGCAAGGCCCCCCGTGCGCTATATCTTGAGAGTGGCAAGGAGAGCTGGTTCCTCCTTGCCTTCTCTTTTTCCCGCTCCGTTCGCGGGAGCCGTGCCGTTCCCCCGCGAACTAGGCCCGCGCGCCCAGGGCGACGGCGACCGCGCCCCGTGCGGTGGTCCCGTCGGCGCGGGTCCATTCGGCGACGACCCGGCCCCGGCCCGGTCCGCCGTCCTCGCCGGGGCGCAGGACGCGCCGGACGCGCAGGGTCAGCGGTGTGTCCGTGCCGCTCTCGCGTACCGCGACGTCGGTGTGGTCGGGTCCTTCCGTGACGCGTACGAGCTCCGCCGCGGTGGCGGCGTGGTCCAGCGAGGCGGCGACGGTGGGGTCGGGGGTGTCGTCGACGGACTGGGCCTGCGCCTCGGCGTGGCCGGCGAGCAGGGCGTACAACTGGGCGACCAGCACCGGGTCGTGGGTGCCGTCGTAGATCCAGCGGGTGCCGAGGACGCCGTGTTCGGAGGTGCCGATGAGGGCGTCCTCGGCGCCCTCCAGGGGCGCTCCTCGGTAGCTCAGCGGGATCAGGTACGTGAGCGCGTCCGGTCCGGCACCGTCGGTGACCGCCATGAACTCGATGCCGACCTCGCCCGCGGGGTCGTCGAGGCGGAAACCGCCCGCCTTGGCGGGGCTCGGTCCGCCGGGTCCGCCCGCGTACCAGGGGCGGCCGGGCAGCCAGGCGGTGAGCAGTTCCAGTTTGGTGGGCTGCATCGTGGTGTGGTGGATGACGGCCATGCGTTTTCCCTCTCGCCCCGGGATCGAAGAACCGCAACCTAACAACTCGGGGGGCGGGGTCGCGATGCGGGTGCGGCGACGCCGACCTAGCCTGGAGGTGGAGTGTTGTCCCCGGCCGGCAGGAGGCCCGCCGTGAGGTACTCGCACACACGAAACCGGCGCGTCTGCGCGGCCCTCGCGGCCGTGGGGATCCTCGTCGCGCCCGTCGGCGCGGGTGCGGCCTTCGCGGCCGAACGCCCCGGTCCCGCCGCCCTCGTGGCGGCGGAGCCGTCCCCGTCGGCGAACACGGCCTTTCCTGTGCTCACGCCGGACGTCACCGCCCGGCTGGACCGGGCGGTGCGGGACGTGATGGACGAGACCGGCGTCCCGGGTGTCAGCGTCGCCCTCTCCGCGCCCGGCAAGGGCACGTACATCCGCTCCTTCGGGGTCGCGGACAAGGCGACGGGCGCGCCCATGGACCCGGGTCTCTACATGCGGATCGGCAGCGAGACCAAGACGTTCACGGTGACGGCCCTGCTCGAACTGGCCGACCAGGGCAAGGTGGGTCTGGACGACCCGATCTCGAAGTACGTCGACGGGGTCCCGAACGGTGACGCCATCACCCTGCGCAACCTCGCCTCGATGCGCAGCGGTCTCTTCAACTACTCGGCGGACGAGGGCTTCTACAAGGCGTTCACGTCCGATCCGTACCGGCCCTTCACGCCGCAGCAGCTGCTCTCCTACTCGTTCAAGCACCCGATCCAGTTCCAGCCGGGCGCCGAGTTCGACTACTGCAACACGAACCTGATCCTGCTCGGTCTCGTCGTGGAGAAGGTCAGCGGCACCCCGCTGAACGAGTACATCCAGGAGAACGTCGTCGAGCCGGCGGGCCTGAGCCACACGGTGTTCCCCACGGACGCCGCCTTCCCGAGTCCGCACGCCCACGGCTACACGGTGCAGACGGCCTCGGGGAAGCTGGAGGACGCCACCGACTGGAACCCCTCCTGGGGCTGGGCGGCCGGCGCGATGATCTCCGACCTCCAGGACCTGCGCACCTGGGCCCGGGTGGTGGCGACCGGGACCCTCCTGACGCCGAAGACGCAGGCCGAGCGGCTGAACGTGTACCCCTCGGGCATCCCCGGCGCGGGGTACGGTCTCGGCATCTTCGACGTCCAGGGCTGGATCGGCCACAACGGCTCCCTGCCGGGCTACGAGTCGCTCACGATCTACCTGCCGGAGGCCAAGGCGACGCTGGTGGTCCTCCTCAACACGGACGTCCTGCACGACGACAACGAACCCAGCACGCTGTTCGGCCAGGCCATCACCCGCGTCGTGACGCCGGACCACGTCTTCGACATTCCGGTGACGCGGGCCACCCCGAGCCCCAGCGGGAGCTGACGCGCGTCCCTCCGTCCCACGCCCACACGACCGCCGAGAACCGGGAGCAGCGATGACCGGTGGACCCGAGCCCCTCAGCAGCGCCGCCCGTGAGGCCCTGGAGCGCGAACTCGCCGATCTGCGCACCGAACGCGAGGCCGTCGCCGTCACCCTGCGGGACGGGGGCGGCGACGAGACCGGCGACCGGGCCGACCAGGCCGACGAGTTGCAGCGCGCCGACGAGCTCGACCGTCTCGACGGCCGGGTGCGCGAGATCGAGGGGCGGCTCCAGGAGGGCTCCGTCGCCGGTCCACCGTCCACCGGCACGGTCGGCGTGGGCAGCAGCGTGACCGTGCGGTTCGCGGACGGTTCCGAGGCGTCCCTGCACGTCGGGGAGCTCGCGGACGCCCTCGACGCGGACCTGGTGACCGCCGACAGTCCGCTGGGCCGGGCGCTGCTCGGCCACGGGGCCGGCGACACCGTCGCGTACGACGCGCCCGACGGCCGGACGACGGCGGTCGTGGTCTCGGTCGGCTGACGGCGCCGCGGCTCATCCGGTGACGATCCCGGTGACGAGGTTGATGGTGGTCGCCAGGATGCTCGCCCCGAAGACGTACGACAGCAGGCAGTGCCGCAGGACGACGGACCGGACCGTCTGGCTGGAGACGTTGGTGTCGGAGACCTGGTAGGTCATGCCGAGGTTGAAGCTGAAGTAGAGGAAGTCGCTGTACTTGGGCGGGTTCGGGGAGTTGAAGTTGATGCCGCCGCCGGGCTTGAGGGCGTAGTAGAGGTACGCGTACCGGGTGGCGTACGTGAGGTGGAGTCCCGCCCAGGCCATGAAGACGCCGCAGAGGGCCGTCGCGGCCGCCGCGTGGCTCACCGAGGTGTGGCCGATCAGGAGCAGGACGACGATGGCGACGAGGCCCGCCAGGGAGGCCATGACGACGAGGAGTTCCTCGACGACGGGCCGGAAGTGCTCGCGGCGGACGTTGTGGTGGGTCGTGGCGGCGTCCATGGGCCACAGGGCGATCCAGCCGCTGATGACGAAGAGGGTCTCGGCCGCGGCGATGCCGGCGAGGACGCCCAGCGGCGTGTCGGTCGCGGCGGCGACGACCGCGCCGGACGCCGCGCCGAGGATCGCCGACGCGGCGAGGCGGGGCGCGGCGCCGATCAGCCGCGGGTCCACGGCTCAGGGCTCCAGGACGACGACGGCCTCGTCCGTGTAGGCGAGGAACGTCAGGGTCTCCTGGAGGTACAGCTCGACGCTGGTCGCGTCGTGCGAGGTGTAGCCGATCGCCACGTCCTGTCCGACGCGCAGTTCGAAGTCGCCGCCCCGGGTGGAGAGGACGAAGCCGCCGTCGAGGGCGGGTGCCCAGATCGGGGAGCCGTCGAGCATCCGGGTGAGGTGGGCGGCGATCGGGTAGCCGTGGTCGGAGGTCTCGCTGACCGCCCGGTACGGCTCGGCGCCGAGCAGCAGCGCGTACGGGCCGTCGACGCCGGCGAGCCGGAGGGAGGTGAGGGCCCGGCTGACCGTGTCGGGGAAGTCGCTGGGCTCGGCGGGGAGCCGCAGGACCGGGTTGGAGCTGCGGGCGCGCAGGCCCGCGACGCCGGCGGCGCCGTACCCGTCGAAGACGGTCCGGTCCTCGGCGAACGCGAGGGCGCGGGCCGCGTCCTTGACGGGCTGCCAGTCGGAGTCCTTGGAGCCCCGCTCGACGTCGTCGACGGCGGCCCGGTCCACGGTGAACGGGACCCGCAGCTCGACCAGGGGCCGGGCCTCGCGGAGCCGCGCGGTGACGCCCGGCGCGGGTGCGGGAAGGTCGGAGAGGTGGCCGGTGCCGACGGCGGACAGTCCGGGCCCGGCCGCGTCGGGCACGTCGACGACGCGGCGGCCGGCGACGTTGCGGCGGAAGGTGCGGCGGGCCTCCTCCTCGATCTCGGCCCATGCGGCGGCGGTGATCGGGGCGAGTTCGCGGTGGAGGTTGCCGGTGGTCTCGGGGGACGTCATGGCGCTGGGGCTCCTTTCAGGCTGCCGATGCCCAGGGTCTGTCCGGGGGCCTCGGCGGCCGAGGGGGCGGGGAGGTCGTCGAGCAGGCCGGTGCTCGGCACGAAGAACAGGCCGCCGGTGACGGCCCGGGAGAAGTCGAGGATGCGGTCCGTGGTGCCGGGCGGGTCCCCGAGGAACATGTTGCGGAGCATCCGCTCGGTGACGGCGGGGGTCCGCGCGTAGCCGGCGAAGTAGGTGCCGAACTCGGCGGAGCCGATCCGGCCGAACGGCATGTTCGCGCGGAAGATCTGCTGCTGGACGCCGTTCTCGTCGGTGACCGTGTTGAGCGCGACGTGCGAGTCCGGGGGCTTGACGTCGTCGGACAGTTCGATGTTGGACCCCTTGCCGCGCCCGATGACGTGTTCCTGCTGTTCCACGGTGAGCGCGTCCCAGGCGGGCATGTCGTGCACGTACTTCTGGACGATCGCGTAGCTGCCGCCGCGGAAGTCCGGGTCCTCGTCGCCGATGTGGACCGCGTCGGCGGCGGTCGTGCCCTCGGGGTTCTCGCTGCCGTCGACGAAGCCGAGCAGGTCGCGGTCGTCGAAGTAGGCGAAGCCGTGGACCTCGTCGACGACGGTCGCGGCGGCCCCGAGGGAGGCCACGATGTGCCGGGCCAGTTCGAAGCAGAGGTCCAGGCGCCGGGCCCGCAGGTGGAAGAGCAGGTCGCCGGGAGTGGCCGGGGCCCGGTGGCGGGGGCCCCGCAGGGTCGGGAACGGGTGCAGTTCGCGGGGGCGGGGACCTCCGACGAGCCGGTCCCACCCCTCGGAGCCGATCCCGGCCACACAGGTGAGCCGCGCCTCGGGGGCACGGAACGCGACCGAACGGGTCAGTCCGGTGAGGTCCTGGAGCGTGTCCCGCACCGCGGCCTCGCCGCCCGGGTTGACGGTGGCCACCAGGAAGACGGCCGCCCGGGAGGGCGGGGCGACGACGGGCTGGGGTACGACCATGGCGCTCCCACGGGACCGGATGCGGACGAAACGGACAGCGCAAGCGTAGGGGCGCATGATCCGTTGCGCAGCCGGGCGCGCGCCCGCCGGGCGACGAGTGGCACACGTCCGGCGGCGGGCTTAGCCTGCCCGGAGGGGGCCTCTGTCCCACCGTGCCCGTGCGCCCGGCGCAGGGCGAGAGGGTGAAGCGCCGTGAGCACCGACCAGGAAGAGACGACCGCGCGGGACGAGGGCGAGCCCCGAGTGGGCCCGGTTCCCGAGGGCGAGCCGGAGTTCCGTCCGTACCACCACCCGGCGGCCGGCTGGGGCGCCGCGAAGAGCGTGACGAACTTCCTGGTGCGCGAGGGCGCGCTGGTCGACGGACCGCGCGCGATCATGCGGATGAACCACGAGAACACCGGCTTCGACTGTCCCGGCTGCGCGTGGCCCGACGACACCAAGGGCCTCCACCTGGACATCTGCGAGAACGGCATCAAGCACGTCACCTGGGAGATGACCCGCAAGCGGGTCGGGCGCGCGTTCTTCGCCGCGCACTCGGTGACCGAGCTGGCCGGGTGGAGCGACTACGACCTGGAGAACAAGGGCCGTCTCACCGAGCCGATGGTCTACGACCCCGGGTCGGACCACTACGTCCCGATCAGCTGGAAGGACGCCTTCGCGCTCGTCGGCCGGACCCTTCGCGGCCTCGACGACCCGAACCGGGCCGCGTACTACACCTCCGGCCGGCTCGGCAACGAGGCCACCTTCCTGTACCAGCTGATGGCCCGCGAACTGGGCACGAACAACCTGCCGGACTGCTCGAACATGTGCCACGAGGCCAGCGGCCGCGCCCTGCAGGCCGCCCTGGGCACCGGCAAGGGCACGGTGGACCTCCAGGACTGGGAGGCCGCCGACGCCCTGTTCATCTTCGGCGTCAACGCCGCCTCCAACGCGCCCCGGATGCTCACCGCCCTCGCCGAGGCCCATGACCGCGGCGCGCGGATCGTGCACGTCAACCCGCTCGTCGAGGCGGCCGCCACCCGCACGATCGTCCCGCACGACTTCACGGACATGGCCCTCTTCAAGTCGACGCGGACCAGCAGCCTCAACCTCCAGCCGCGCATCGGCGGTGACATGGCCCTGCTGCGCGGCATGGCGAAGGCGATCCTGGAGGAGTCCTCGACCGATCCGAAGGCCCTGGACCGGGAGTTCGTCGAGCGGCACACCTCCGGCTTCGAGGAGTACCGCGCCCTGTGCGAGGCCACGCCGTGGGAGGAGCTGGAACGCCAGTCGGGGCTGAGCCGCGCGGACATCCTGAAGGCGGCCCGGCTGTACGGGGAGGCCGACCGCTCGATCGTCAGCTGGTGCCTGGGCATCACCCAGCACGAGCACGGCGTCGACACGGTGCGGGAGATCGTGAACCTGCTGCTGCTCCGCGGCAACATCGGCCGGGAGGGCGCCGGACCCTCGCCGGTGCGCGGCCACAGCAACGTCCAGGGCAACCGCACCTGCGGCATCGACCACCGTCCCACCGAGGCGTTCCTGGACCGGCTCGCCGAGGTCTGCGCGATCGACCCGCCCCGGGCCCACGGCAAGGACACCGTCGCGAGCATCAAGGCGATGCACGACGGCGGGATCACGGTCTTCGTCGGCATGGGCGGCAACTTCGCGCTCGCGGCCCCCGACACCCCGTACACGTACGAGGCGCTGCGGAAGTGCGAGCTCACGGTGCAGGTCAGCACCAAGCTGAACCGCAGCCACATCGTGCACGGGCGGCAGGCCCTCATCCTGCCCTGCCTCGGCCGGACCGAGAAGGACCACCAGCGCAGGGGCGTCCAGAGCACCTCGGTCGAGGACTCGATGAGCATGGTGCACCTGTCCGTCGGCATGAAGAAGCCGGCCTCCGAACACCTGCTGTCCGAGCCCGCGATCGTCGCCGGCATGGCGCGCGCGGCCCTGCCCGACAGCGCGACGCCGTGGGAGTGGTACGTCGAGGACTACGACCGCATCCGGGACACCATGGCCCGCGCGCTCGACGGCTTCGAGGACTTCAACCGGCGCGTACGGCTGCCGCTGGGCTTCCGCATCCGGCAGCCCGCCCGGGAACTGGTCTTCCTGACCCCGTCCGGGCGCGCCGAGTTCTCCAGCGCCCCGCTGCCCGACGTGGTGCCCGCGCCCGGCACCCTGGCCCTGGGCACGATGCGTTCCCACGACCAGTGGAACACCACGATCTACTCCGACGACGACCGCTACCGGGGCATCAAGAACTGCCGCACGCTGGTCTTCATGAACCGCGCGGACATGCGCGAGCGCGGGATCGCCGACATGGGTCCCGTCGACATCACGAGCACCGCGAAGGACGGCAGCCGGCGGCATCTGAAGGGCTACCTCGCCGTCCCGTACGACATCCCGCGCGGCTGCGCGGCCGGCTACATGCCGGAGATGAACGTGCTGTGCGCGCTGGGCGACTACAGCACCCAGAGCGACCAGCCGATCATGAACCACGTCAAGGTGACCATCGAGCAGGCCTCCTGACGCTTCGGCATCCGCTGCGGGCCGGGCGGTCCAGGAGGGGGTGGGCGCGGGTGCGACCAGGTCGGTCATCAGCGGGGCCAGCGGGGGGACGAAGACGACGCCGCGTCCGTAGTTGCGGCCATGGCGAGCGCGGCCCGCAGGGCGAAGGACAGGGCGCCGTCGACGCTCTGGAGGGCCAAGACGTGTCGTCACACTCCCGTCGTCGCCGGGGCAGACGGGAGTGTGACGACATGCCCCGGCGCGCCCCGGGGCGTGAGCGCCCGGCCCAGGCGCGCGACCGAGGGGTGCGGGCCGGTCGGCGCGGGCCGGCCCGTTCCTCGGCGGCGGGTGCGCCGTGCACGGCCGGGCCGGTCAGGCCGCGGTGGCGCCGGTCCCCGCGTCCTCCTGCTTGCGGACCGTGCAGTGCAGCGAGTCGTCCACGACGTCGGCGACGATCGTGTCGCCGGGATCGGCCTCGCCGCCGAGCAGCAGGGAGGCGACCCGGTTGTCGAGCTCGCGCTGGATGGTGCGGCGCAGCGGGCGGGCGCCGAAGGCGGGCTGGTGGCCGTGGGCGACGAGCAGTTTCTTCGCCGCCTCGGTGACCTCCAGGGTCATGCCCTGTGCGTGGACGCGGTGCTTGCTCCGGTCGAGGAGGTTCTCGACGATCTCCGACAGGTCGTCCTCGGTGAGGCTGTGGAAGACGATGATGTCGTCGATGCGGTTGAGGAACTCGGGCAGGAAGCGGCCCCGGAGGTCCTCCATCAGCTCGTCCTTGAGCTCCGCCGCGTCGCCCTCGTGGGCGAGGATGCGGTGGGCGCCGATGTTGGACGTCATGATGACGACGCAGTGGCGGAAGTCGACCGTGCGGCCCTGTCCGTCGGTGAGGCGGCCGTCGTCGAGGATCTGGAGCAGCGTGTTGAAGACGTCGGGGTGCCCCTTCTCGATCTCGTCGAAGAGCACGACGCTGTACGGCTGGCGCCGGACCTTCTCGGTGAGCTGGCCGGCCTCCTCGTAGCCGACGTATCCGGGCGGCGCGCCGACGAGCCGGGCGACGGTGTGCTTCTCCTGGAACTCGCTCATGTCGAACCGGATCATGCGGTCCTCGGCTCCGAACAGCAGCTCGGCGAGGGTCTTGGCGAGTTCGGTCTTGCCGACGCCGGTGGGTCCGAGGAAGAGGAAGGAGCCGACGGGCCGGTTCGGGTCGCCCATGCCCGCCCGGTTGCGGCGGACGGCCTCGGAGACCGCGGTGACCGCCTCGTCCTGGCCGACGATCCGGCTGTGCATCTCCTCCTCCAGCCGCAGGAGCCTTTCCTTCTCGCCGGCGGTGAGCTGGGAGACGGGGATCCCGGTGCGGCGGGAGACGATGTCGGCGATGTCGGAGGCCGTGACGGAGACGACGCCCTCGCGGCGCTCCTCGATCCCGGCGAGCTCTCCCTCGACCTCGGCGATCCGGTCCTTGAGCTCCTTGGCCTTCTCGAAGTCCTCGCCGGCGACGGCCTCGTCCTTCTCGCGGCGCAGTTTCGCGAGCCGGTCCTCGCGGCTGACGACCTCGGTGGAGCGGCCCGCGCTGCGGAGCCGTACGCGTGCCCCGGCCTGGTCCATGAGGTCGATGGCCTTGTCGGGCAGGAAGCGGTCGCTGATGTAGCGGTCGGAGAGCTCGGCCGCGGCGGTGAGGGCGCCGTCGGCGAAGCGGACCTGGTGGTGGGCCTCGTAGGCGTCCCGCAGTCCTTCGAGGATCTGCACGGTCTCCTCGACGGTCGGCTCCGGGACGAGGACGGGCTGGAAGCGGCGTTCGAGGGCGGCGTCCTTCTCGATGTGCTTGCGGTACTCGTCGATGGTGGTCGCGCCCACGACGTGCAGTTCGCCGCGGGCGAGCGCGGGCTTGAGCATGTTGCCCGCGTCCATCGAGCCCTCGCCGGTGGCACCCGCGCCGACGACGGTGTGCAGCTCGTCGATGAAGAGGATGATGTCGCCGCTCGCCTCCTGGACGTCCTCGATGACCTTCTTGAGGCGTTCCTCGAACTGTCCCCGGTACTGCGCTCCGGCGACCATGCCGGACAGGTCCAGGGAGACGACCCGCTTGCCCTTCAGGGTGTCGGGGACCTCGTCGGCGACGATCCGCTGGGCGAGGCCCTCCACGATGGCGGTCTTGCCGACGCCGGGCTCGCCGATGAGCACGGGGTTGTTCTTGGAGCGCCGGGAGAGGATCTCGACGGTCTGCTCGATCTCCTCGGACCGGCCGACGACGGGGTCGAGCCGCCCCGCCTTCGCCTCCTCCGTCAGGTCCCGGCCGTACTCGTCGAGGGTCGTGGCCGGCTGCTTCGCGGCGGCGGGCGCGCCGCCGGGCTCCGGGCGGGCCGCCTGGTCGGTGAGGCCGCGCAGCCGCTTCACGTCCAGGTCCTCGGCGCGCAGGAAGCGGGACGCCCCGGAGTCGGCGTCGCCGAGGAGGGCGCTGAGGATGTGCTCGGGGCCGATGTACGAGACCCCGGCGGCCTGTGAGTAGGCGTGGGCGGTCGCGAGGGTCCGCTTGGCCGCCGGGGTGAGACCGGGCTCGGCCGAGGGCTCGGCGGACTCCCCGGGGAGGACGTCCGCGAGCTGCTCGGCGAGCCGGTCCGGGTCCACCCCGCCCTGGGTGAGCAGTCGGCGGGTGGGCTCGACCTGGGTCGCCGCCCACAGCAGGTGCTCCGTGTCGAGGTCGGAGCTGCCGTCGGCGTCGGCCTTGCGCGCGGCCGTGTTCAGGAGTTCGTGGGAGGACTCGGTCAGCAGGCGTCCGATGGGCACGCGCTGCACCGCGGGCGGCGAGGACGCGGGCGACATCCCGAAGAACCGGTCGAAGAGGTCGCTGAAGGGATCGGACGAACCGAACGGTGAACCGAACGCCATCGACATGACAGCTCCTGAAGGCACGGAGGGGGGACCTTCCCACTCAAACCCGGCACCCACCGCTCCGCAATCGGAGCGGTGACCGACGGTGAGTCCGACACACCCCTGCCCTTCATCAACCGAAATGCCCGGATCGCGGCCCGGCGCGCCGACGATGGCTCCATGACCTCCGCGATCCCCCCGAACGCTCCGGACCCCGTCCCCCAGGTCCGCGCCACCGCGCTCGTACGGCACGCCCGGCTGTGGCTCGTGCCGACCGTCCTGTGCGCCCTGGTGTCGCTGCTGCTGTCGCTCCTCTACATGGGGGGCATCCTCAGCCCGAGCGACCACCTGGACCAGCTGCCCATCGCCCTGGTCGACGAGGACGAGGGCCGTCCGCTGCCGGGCGGGACGGAGAACCTGGGGAAGCAGATCACCGACTCGATCGCGGCAACCGGCTCCACGACGGCCGACATCGACTGGCGGCGGCTCGACCGGGCGCAGGCCCAGGACGCGCTGGCCTCGGGGAAGGTCTACGGCGCCCTGGTCGTCCCGCCGGACTTCACCGCCTCCGTCGCCGCGCTGACCACGAACCGGGCGGCGGCCCGCCCGACGCTGACGGTGCTCACCAACCCCGGTCTCGGCAGCCTCGGCTCGTCCCTGGCCTCCCAGATCAACCAGGGTGCGGCGCACCGGGCCTCGCTGACCATCGGCAAGCAGCTGTCGGCCGCCGCCACCGAGCCGACCACGCGGGTGCTCCTGGCGGATCCGGTCGCGGTCACCACCCGTGTCGGGCACCCCATCGGGCGGCACAGCGGTCTGGGCCTGTCCGCCTTCTACTACACGCTGCTGCTCGTCCTGGGCGGCTTCATCGGCGGGAACCTGGTCCACAGCGGCGTCGACACCGCCCTGGGCTACATGGACAGCGAGATCGGGCCGTGGCACACGCGTCGGCCGACGGTTCCCGTCAGCCGCACCCAGACGCTCGTCCTGAAGATGCTGATGACGGCCGGGATCTCGCTCCTGACGACCACGCTCGTCATGGTCGCCACGATCGCGGTCCTGGGCATGGACGCGGGGCATCTGCCGATGCTGTGGCTCTTCTCCTACTGCGCGACGGTCGCCGTCGGCCTGGGGGTCCAGGCCATCAACGCCGCTTTCGGCGGCATCGGCCAGCTGGTGTCGATGTTCGTCTTCATCGCCCTGGCCCTCCCCTCGTCCGGGGCGACCGTCCCCCTGGAGGCCACCCCGGGGTTCTACCGCTTCCTCGGGCTCTTCGAGCCGATGCACCAGCTCAGCGCGGGCGTCCGGGCCATCCTCTACTTCGACGCCCGGGCCGACGCGGGACTCGCCCGCGGCTGGATCATGATCGCGGTCGGCGTGGCCCTGGCCCTGGTCTTCGGCTTCGCCATGACCCACTACTACGACCGCCGGGGCCTGCGCCGCCTCACGCCACAGCCCGCGTGAACGGTTAGGGGCGGGCGACGGCGCCGGCGAGCGGCGAGCGGCGAGCCGGCGGAGGCCCCGACGCGGCGCCCCGGGCGTCGTGGATTCCGTCCCGTCCGCTGGCGGCCGTCGCGCCCCGGGAGACGGCCGGGGGCCGTGTCGGATGTCTTCGACACGGCCCCCGGTGACCGCGATCCCCGGTCTACTCGTCCTCGTCCCACGGCGGTTCGAGCTCGTCCATGTCCCACGGCGGCTCCTCGTCGGAGGACGCCGGCGCGGAGGCCCGCGCGCCCGTCGGGCCGGAGGGGGTGGCGGGCGTCTCGGGAGCCGCGGGCGCGTCCGTGCCGCCCGTCTGGGCGAGGGCCTCCAAGACGCCCTCGGCGTACTTGGTCAGCTTGGCCTCGCCGACGCCCCCGACGGTGCCGAGCTCCTCGACGGTGGCGGGCATGCGGGTCGCGATCTCCCGCAGCGTCGCGTCGTGGAAGACGACGTACGCCGGGACGCCCTGCTCGCGCGCGGTCGCGGCCCGCCAGGCGCGGAGGGCCTCGAAGACCGGCACGGCGGCCGCCGGGAGGTCGACCGGCACACGGGCGCCCTTCCCGCCGCGGGACCCGGACTCCTTGCGGGCGGCCGCGACCGCCTTCTCCTTGCGCATCGGGACCTGACGGCGGCCCCCGAGCACCTCGCCGCTCTCCTCCGTGAGGACGAGGGTCCCGTAGTCGCCCTCCACCGCGAGCAGCCGCTGCGCGAGGAGCTGGCGCACGACCCCGCGCCACTCGGCGGTGCCGAGCTCCGCCCCGACGCCGAAGACCGAGAGCCCGTCGTGGTCGAACTGGATGACCTTCGCGGTCCTCTTGCCCTGGAGGATGTCGATGATCTGGCCGGCGCCGAACTTCTGGCGCCGCTCCTTCGCGAGCCGCCACACCGTGGACAGCAGCTTCTGCGCGGCGACGGTCCCGTCCCAGGACTCCCCCGGCGTCAGGCAGGTGTCGCAGTTGCCGCAGGGCTTGCCGGACTGGCCGAAGTACTCCAGGAGCCGCACCCGGCGGCAGTCGACCGTCTCGCAGAGGGCGAGCATCGCGTCCAGGTGCATGGCCAGGGAACGGCGGTGCGTCTCGTCGCCCTCCGAGCCGTCGATCATCTTGCGCTGCTGGACGACGTCCTGGAGGCCGTACGCCAGCCACGCGGTGGCCGGCTCGCCGTCCCGGCCGGCACGGCCGGTCTCCTGGTAGTAGCCCTCGACGGACTTGGGCAGGTCGAGATGGGCCACGAAGCGGACGTCGGGCTTGTCGATCCCCATGCCGAAGGCGATGGTCGCCACCACGACGACCCCGTCCTCCCGCAGGAAGCGGGCCTGGTTGGCCGCGCGCGCCCGGGCGTCCATCCCCGCGTGGTACGGGACGGCGTCGATGCCCTGCTCCACGAGGGCGGCCGCCGTCTTCTCCACCGACGCGCGCGAGAGGCAGTAGACGACGCCCGCGTCCCCGTCGTGCTCGGTCCTGATCAGCTCCAGGAGCTGCTTGAGCGGGTTGTTCTTCGGGACGATGCGGTACTGGATGTTCGGCCGGTCGAAGCCCGCGACGAAGTGCCGCGCGTCCTCCAGGCCCAGCCGCTTCGCGATCTCCGCGTGGGTGGCCTCGGTGGCCGTCGCGGTGAGCGCGATCCGCGGCACCTTCGGCCACCGCTCGTGCAGCATCGAGAGCGCCAGGTAGTCGGGCCGGAAGTCGTGGCCCCACTGGGCGACGCAGTGCGCCTCGTCGATCGCGAAGAGCGACACCGTGCCCCGGTCGAGCAGCCGCTGGGTCCCCTCGGTGCGCAGCCGCTCGGGCGCCAGGTAGAGGAGGTCCAGCTCGTCCGCGAGGAACGCCTGCTCGACGGCCTGGCGCTCGTACGGGTCCTGCGTCGAGTTCAGGAAGCCGGCCCGCACCCCGAGCGCCCTGAGCGCGTCCACCTGGTCCTGCATCAGGGCGATGAGCGGGGAGATCACGACGCCCGTGCCCGCTCTGACCAGCGCGGGGATCTGGTAGCAGAGCGACTTGCCGCCGCCCGTCGGCATCAGGACGAGCGCGTCGCCGCCGCCGACGACCTGCTCGATGATCTCCCCCTGCTCCCCGCGGAAGGAGCTGTAGCCGAAGACGCGGTGGAGCACCCGCGCGGCGTCGGAGGTCTCGGCGGCGGGGTCGGGAGCGGGGGCGTCGGAAAGGACCATTTCTGAAGCCTAGCCGTCCGCACCGACACCCCGGCCCCGCCCTCGGCAACCTGTGGACAACTCCCCCGGCAACCGGATCAGAGCGGCCGGGCCGCCGCGGGGGTGTCGTCGAGGAAGCCGCCCGACTGGTGCTGCCAGAGCTTCGCGTAGGCCCCCTCGGCGGTGAGCAGCTCCTGGTGCGTGCCCTGCTCGACGATCCGGCCCCGGTCGAGGACGACGAGCCGGTCCATGGTGGCCACGGTGCTGAGCCGGTGGGCGACCACGAGTGCGGTGCGCCCGTCCATGAGCCGCCACAGCGCGTCCTGCACCAGGATCTCGCTCTCCGAGTCCAGGGCGCTGGTCGCCTCGTCGAGGAGCAGGATCGGGGCGTCGCGCAGGATGGCCCGGGCGAGGGCGACCCGCTGGCGCTGGCCGCCGGAGAGCTTGACCCCGCGCTCGCCGACCATGGTGTCGAAGCCGTCCGGGAGGGCGTCCGCGAACTCCGTGACGTGCGCCGCCTCGGCCGCGCGCCGGATCTCGGCCTCGGTGGCGTCGGGCCGGGCGAAGGCGATGTTCTCCCGGAGGGTCCGGTGGAACATGGCGGGGTCCTGCGGCACGTACGCGATCATGCCGCGCAGGTCGGTCTGGCGGAGGCGGCCGATGTCCTGGCCGCCGATGGTGATCCGGCCGCCATCGATGTCGGTCATCCGCAGCAGCAGCCGGGTGAGGGTGGTCTTGCCGCCGCCGGACCGGCCCACGAATCCGATCTTCGCTCCGCTCGGCACGTCCAGGTCGAGGCCCTCGAAGAGCGGCTTCGCGCCCGCGTGGGCGAAGGTGACCTTTTCGAAGCGGACCTCGGCGCTCTCGGCCCGGAGGGGTTCCGGGTCCTCGGGGTCGAGGACGGTGGGCCGTTCGAGGAGGAGCTCGGTGAACTGGCCCGCCTCCGTCATGGAGCTCTCCAGGCGCCGGTAGATCTGGTTGAACTCGAACATGATCCGGGTGGCGTTGGCGTAGTAGGTGAAGGCGACGATGACGGCCTCCACGCCGTGCTCCCCGCCGCCGAGGGTGACGGCGAGGACGAGGCCGAGGACGTTCGTCAGGACGGACATCGGCGCGACGAGCGTGTCGATGCGCAGGTTTCCGTAGTCCCAGGAGCGCAGGGTGAGCCGCCGGGACTCGGCGACGCGGGAACGGTGTTCGGCGGCCTCGCGGCGCTCGGCGCCGAAGGAGCGGACGGTGTCCATGTTCGTGAGGCTGTCGGCGACATGGCCCGAGACCCGGGCGATCGCCTGTTCGCGCCGGGCGACGAGCGCCTGGCGGCGCCGGATCAGCGGGGCCACGCCGACGCCGGTGACGGTGATGAGGAACAGGAGTCCGGCCACGAGCAGCGGGTCGTACTGCCAGAGCACCACGGACGCGAAGAGGAGGGGGACGAGGCTGCCCATGACGGAGAAGGTCAGGGTGTCGACGAACTCCTCGAAGCGGGCGGCGAAGCTGAGGACCCGCTTGGTCAGCGATCCGGCGAAGTTGTCGTGGAAGAACGCGGCGTCCTTGGCGAAGAGTTCGTCCATGCCGATGACGTAGAGGTGCTCGATGCCACGGGCGTCGACGCGGTTGAGGCAGTGCAGTCCGACGCGCCACAGGGCCTCGCCGAGGAGGAGGACGACGGCGAAGGCGAGGACGTAGGGAAGGAGCGGGCCGAGCCCTCCGCCGGTGCCGTCGCCGACGATCCGGCCGACGAGCTTGGCGACGACGAGCGGGGCGGCGTAGTTGATGGCGACGTTGCCGAGTGCGGGAAGCAGGAGAGCGGGTGCGGCCAGCCGTCGGAGGCGGAGCAGTTCCCGTGCGTAGAAGCGGAGTGCGAGGAGTACCGAGCCCTTGTTCGGCACACCTTCGTGCGATTGCGGTGATCCCATACCCAACCCTGTGATGTGGTGACGAAGGCGAGTAAACGGAGTCTCCCGCGCGGATGCCGTCGCGGTCCAAGCATTAAAAAAACCACGTGGTGGCCGGGATGCGTCCCGACCACCACGTGGTGTGTCTTCTGTGTCCGAGGGGGGACTTGAACCCCCACGCCCGATAAAGGGCACTAGCACCTCAAGCTAGCGCGTCTGCCATTCCGCCACCCGGACCGGTAGCCCGCCGCGATCCGCATCTCTGCTGTCCGCGGCGACAGAGAACAATCTACCAGGCCCCGGGGTGCTCCTCACCCACGTTTCCGGTGGTCAGCGGGGGTGGGGGCGTCCCGGTCCGACCGTGGCGGCGGGCGGGGTCCAGCGGCGGGCGCGGTGCCGTCCCGCCGGGAGGTCGCGGCCCTCCCGCCGGCGCCGTCCCGGGACGGGGTCGCCGGCGGAACCCACGAACGAGTGAGCGCTTCGTCGGCGCGTACGGGGTCCGCTCGGCCTTCGCAACCCACCACGCCCTCTTGCCACTTGGGCCACCTCCTTTCGAGAATGCACATGACAACCGAAGGATTCTCGGTTGCACGGTCGTTCCAGAGGGGAACCCCCACATGAAGAAGCCTCTCGCCGGCGCCCTGCTCGCCCTGCTCCTGGCAGGCGCGGCAGCGGTCCCGGCCGCCGCCTCCACACCCCGGGAGACGGTCGCGCAGACCCCGGCCGCCGCACCCGCGCCCCAGGGCCGGGCCGTCGCCGCCGTCGACTTCGCGGGAACCGTCGCGCTCAGCAACTGCTCCGGCTCCGTCGTCCGCGCCCCCAGCTCCCTGCCGAGCGACCCCGCGCTCGTCCTCTCCAACGGCCACTGTCTGGAGACCGGCATGCCGGCGGCGGGACAGGTGATCAAGGACCAGCGGTCCAGCCGTTCCTTCACCCTGCTCAACTCCGCCGGCTCCGGCGTCGGGACCCTGAAGGCCAGCAAGATCTCGTACGGCACGATGACCGACACCGACATCTCGATCTACCAGCTGACCAAGACGTACGCGCAGATACAGAGCCAGTACGGCATCAGCGCCCTGACCCTCAACGACGCCCACCCGACCCAGGGTTCGTCGATCAAGGTGGTCTCCGGCTACTGGAAGCGGATCTACAGCTGCAACGTCGACGGCTTCGTCTACCGCCTGAAGGAGGGCGGCTGGACCTGGAAGGACTCGGTCCGCTACACCTCCGCGTGCAACACCATCGGCGGCACCTCCGGCTCGCCCGTGATCGACACCACCACCGGCAAGGTCGTCGCCGTCAACAACACCGGCAACGAGAGCGGTGAGCGCTGCACCGAGAACAACCCGTGCGAGGTGGACCAGAACGGCACCGTGACCGTCCGCAAGGGCATCAACTACGCCCAGGAGACGTACACGATCGTTCCCTGCATCGGCGCCGGGAACGTGATCGACCTGAACCGCGCCGGGTGCACCCTGCCCAAGCCGTGACGCGGGGCGCCGTCTCCGCGGACCACCCGCGGAGACGGCGCACGACTCGCCCCCGGGTGAGTCCGCGTACCTCATCACGGGCCGCGCCCGCCCGCCGAGACTGGGGGCACCAGCGAGAAAGGCCCGTCACCGTGACCACCCGGCAGCCCCCCGCCCCCACCGCCCCGCCGCGCCCTTCCCGGGATCGCCGTCGCGGGCCTCACCGCCGCCCTGCTCCTGACGGGCTGCGCGAGCCAGGAGCGCATCTGCGGCTCCGGCCACGACCCCGTCAAGGCGGTGGGCGACGCCGACGGCCAGGACTGCGTGGCCGACGGCCAGGACCCGGCCGAGGGCTGGGTCCGCTACCCGGCGGGCCAGGTGTCCCGGTACGTCGGCGACGAGTGGGACCGCCACAGGAGCACGGTCGCGGTGGACGCCGAGGGCCGCCCGGTCCAGGACTGACCGGGCGGGAGCGGTGACTCGGGGCGCCGCACGCGACTCAGGCGTCATCTCGTACGCCCCCGCACACGGCTCAGGGCGTCAACTCGTACGCCCCCGCACACGGCTCAGGGCGTCATCTCGTACGCCCCCGCCAGCGCCTCGACCCGCTGCCAGACCCTCCCCGACCGCTCCTCGTCCACGACCGGCCGCCGGACGGCGCCGAGCGCCCAGAGCTGCTGCTGCTCCGTCGCCGAGTCCTTGCCGTGCAGTTCGACGGCGTGCGCGGAGAAGTCGCGGACCAGGACGGCGAACAGCTCGTCGAGCACGTCCTCGTCGAGACCGGTCAGGGCCGCCTGCTCCAGGACCAGCTGTCCGTGGACGACGAGTGCGAAGAGCTGGCCGACGGCGAGGAGCAGGTCGAGGTCACGGCTCTGCTCCTCGTCGGGAGCGGCCTTCAGCACGAACTCACAGAGCGCGTCGGCCTGTTCGCGGAACCGGGAGACGTTGGCCACGTGGGCGTACGCCTCGTAGGCCGGGCGCCAGTCGTGGAAGCGCACCGAGCCGAGACCGCGCGCCGGGCCCTGCCGGAAGAGGAACGTGTCGTCGGCCGCGTCCAGGCGGGTCGGGACGGGCTCGTACGCGACCGGGTCGAGGAGGTGGTTGCGCATGAACTTCAGGATCAGCGCCAGGTTGACGTGGACCGTGCCCTCCAGCTTCGGCAGGCCGCGGATCTCCACGGCGGCCTCCGCGAAGTAGTTGTCCTTCTCGAAGCCCTTGGCGGCGATCACGTCCCACATCAGGTCGATGACCTTCTCGCCCTCCGTGGTCACCTTCATCTTCGTCATCGGGTTGAAGAGGAGGTAGCGGCGGTCGTCGGGGCCCGCCGTGCGGAAGTAGTCGACGGCGCGGTCGCTGAACAGCTTCATGCCGACCAGCCGGACGTACGCGTCGGCCAGCTCGCGCCGCACGTGCGGGAAGGCGGTGACCGGGCGGCCGTAGAGGATGCGGTTCTGGGCGTGGGTGACGGCCTCGTACATCGCGTGCTCGCAGATGCCGATCGAGGCGGTGCACAGGTTGAACTTGCCGACGTTGACGGTGTTGAGCGCGGCGTCGAAGGCGGCGCGCCCGGTGTGCAGCACGTCCTCGGCGGCGACCGGGTAGTCCTCCAGGCGGAACTCGCTGACGTACTTGGAGGAGTCGACCACGTTCTTGACGAGGTGGTACGCCGGGTGACGGCTGTCGGCGGCGAAGAAGACGTAGCCGTCGGGGCCCTCGACGTCGGTGCGGCGGCCGAAGACGGAGACGAGCCCGGCGGCGTTGCCGTTGCCGATGTAGTACTTGGAGCCGGTGGCGCGGAAGCCGCCCGTGCCGTCGGGCTCCAGGAGCATGTCGGTCGAGTAGATGTCGGCGCCGTGGGACTTCTCGGAGAGCCCGAACGCGAACACCTCACCCTGGGAGAGGAGTTCGGCGGCGCGGGTGCGTGCGGCGGCGTTCTCGCTCTGCCAGACCGGACCGAGGCCGAGGATGGTGACCTGCCAGGCGTACCAGTAGTCGAGTCCGTAGAAGCCGAGGATCTCGTTGAGGGCGGCGATGCGCGCGGTGTCCCAGCGCTTGTCGCCCTCGCCCTCGCCGGCGGCGGAGCCCGGCGTCAGGAAGGTGGCGAAGAGCCCCTCCTCGGCGGCGAAGGCGAGGAAGTCGCCGAGCCAGGCCCGGGTCCGGTAGTCCTCGATGATCCGGCGCTTGCCGCGTGCCTCGAACCAGTCCACGGTGGCGCGCAGCAGCCGGCGGGTCTCCGGGTCGAAGTGCGCGGGGTCGTAGGTGTGCGGGTTGAACAGCAGCGGGTCGGCCATGACGTCCGCCTTTCCGGCTCGTGATGAGGGTGGGGTGGTGCGGGTGGTGGTGCGTGCGGTGGTACGGGGGCGGCGCGGGGCGCGCGGGGGCGGCGCGGAGGGTGGTCCGGCGGGGGTGCTTCAGCGGTCGGTCCCGAAGCGGCCGAGCGTGGCGAGCACGTCGTCGAGCCAGGCGATCATCATCCGTTCGTACGCGATGCCGCCCCGCAGCACGGCGTGCTGGAGCTCCCGTTCGGCGTCGAGCGGACCGGGGGCGGCGGACGCGGGGAAGTCGCGCGCCTCGCCCGCGAGGTAGTGCTCCAGACGGTCGGTGTGCGCCCGCCGGTGCCGCTCGACCTCGCTGATCAGCGCGGCCGGATCGTCGAAGGCGGCCCCGCGGATCTTCACCGCGAGGTCGTGCCGCACGCTCTCGGGCTCGATCGGCGCGTGCAGCCACGCGGAGAGCGCCTCCCGCCCCGGCCCGGCGACGGAGTACTCCTTCTTGTCGGGGCGCCCCTGCTGCGGGACGTCCCGGACGTCCACCCAGCCGTCGCTCTCCATGCGCTTGAGCACGCGGTAGATCTGCTGGTGGGTGGCGGTCCAGAAGTATCCGATGGACCGCTCGAAGCGCCGGGCCAGCTCGTAGCCGGATCCGGGCTTCTCGAGCAGGGACACGAGGATCGCGTGGTCGAGCGCCATGCGCCCGATCCTGCTATGCAACGAGTTGCATAGCAAGGTGGACCGGGGCGATGAGACACGGCTCACGGGCGTTGTCAGTGGCGCGCGCTAGCTTCGAGATCGTTCGGGAGTTCGTGCGTGAGGGGGAGTTCATGGGTGTCGAGCGTGCGTTGAAGGTCGTCCTCGTCGACGTCAACGACGAGGTGGTGGAGGCCTGGCGGTCCGCGTTCGCGGACACGCCGGCGGTCGAGATCCGGCAGGGGTCCCTGCTGGACGTGGACGTGGACGCGTGGGTGTCCCCCACCAACGCGCGGGGGCGGATGGACGGAGGGGTGGACGCCGTCGTCAAGCGGCACCTCGGCGCCGGTGTCCAGGTGCGGGTGCAGCGGGCGATACGCGACGGCTTCGGCGGGAGCCTCCCGGTGGGCAGCGCGGTGTGCGTCCCCTCCGGGGCGGCCGTGCCCCGGTTCCTGATCTCCACGCCGACGATGCGGCAGTCCTCGCAGAACATCAGCTCCACCATGAACGTGGCGCTGGCGTGCGCGGCCGCGTTCCAGGCGATCCACCTGCGGAACCTGGCGCAGCCCGGCAGCATCCGCTCGGTGGCGCTCGTCGGGATGGGCGCGCGGACGGGGCAGGTGCCGGCCCAGGTGTGCGCCAATCTGATGTGGACGGGGTACACCCTCTTCCACGACCACGGATTCGCGGACTACGACCAGTTGCGGGCCGCGGTGCTGGGGCAGCTCGACGACATCGAGGGCGCGGGGCCGGCGGAGCGGGTGCGGATCAAGGTGCCCGGGCAGGGGTCGGGGCAGACGCCCGGCCAGGCCTCCGGGGAGACGTCCGCGACGGCGCAGGCCGCCGTGGAGCAGGCCGGTGCGGAGCCCGCCGGTGGGCAGCCCGCCGCTCCGGGCGGGGACGCCGCGGCCGCGGATCCGCTCGGGCTGGCCGAGCTGTTCACCGGGGGCGGGGAGCCCTGGCTGCCGCTGCTGGGCCCGGTGATCGAGGCACAGCCGGGCGCCGGCGCCTTCATCGGCCCGAAGCGCAGCGCGGAGGTGGTTCCGGTGCGCGAGCTGACGTTCCAGGCGCTGAAGCCGCATCCGCCGCAGAAGTGGAAGGTCGTCGCCTTCGGGCAGAACCCGTACCCGCGGGCGGAGAGCGCGACCGGCATCGCGATGTTCGACAACACGTTCCACGACTGGAAGGACAGCCAGTTCGGCCGTGTGGTGAGCATCCGCTGTCTCATCAAGGCGGCCGCGATGTGGAAGTACGGCATCGCCAAGAAGACGCCGGTCGGCGAGGTCCGGGCCCTGCTGAAGAAGGAGGACACGGTTCAGCCGCCGGAGTGGTTCCAGGCGATGCTGACCCAGGGCGTCCTCCTGCTGAACGCCTCCCTCACCGCGAGCGCGGACGGGGCGGTGCCGACCGATCGGCACACGTCCTTCTGGCGTCCCGTGGCCGAGCAGATCGTGGAGGAGATCCTCCGGGCGAAGCAGGACGCCGGGGAGGAGGACCGCGGGGTGGTGTTCGCCTGGTGGGGCGCGCACGCCCGGAGCCTGAAGCGGGTCGTCCAGCGGCTGGAGAAGAAGTACCCGGGGGTCGAGGTCCGGCACCTGGACCACGCGAACCCGGCGGCGCAGGGGGACCTCTTCTGCGAGGGGGACCACTTCTCCCGGGTGAACGACGCCCTGGCGGCGGTGGGGGCGGAGCCCGTCGACTGGCTGCCGCGCAAGGGCTGGGACCAGGACGCCGCCGCGACCGGCGGCTCCGAAGGCGGCGTCGCGGCGCGCATGGGCGCGTTCATCGCGTCGACGATGGAACTGCACCAGCTGTATCTGGACCGGCTCACCAGCGTCAAGGACGAGGGGCTCGTCCTGCCGCCGATCACCGGGGTCTTCGACACACCGGTGATGGACTTCCGGAAGGCGGTCGAGCCCGTGACGAAGGTGCTGGCGAACCTCGACCGGTACGTCGAGCGGTCGAGCCGGTTCGCCGAGGCCAAGCTGGCGGAGGCCGGGGCCTCGGGTCTCTCGGCCGACGCGATCTCGGCGCTGTACCTGTACACGTGCGAGTCGGCGTTCTACCGGGAGATCAACGCCGTGCTGCGGTCCCCGGACCGGGAGCGGCTGGAGCCCTACCTGCCGTACCTGCGCCTGCTGTTCTCCGCCGTGGCCGACCTGCCGGCGCAGCGGCGGCCGCTGTGGCGGGGGGTGGCGCTGGACCTGCGGTCGCAGTATCCGCTGGGCCGAACCGTCACCTGGTGGGGCGTCTCGTCCTGCACGTCCGAGCCGGGCGTGGCCCGCGCGTTCCTCGGGAGCCGCGGCCGGCGGACCCTGTTCGAGGTGACGCCGGCGCGCGCGGTGGGCATCCGGCGGTACTCCGCCTTCACGGGCGAGGAGGAGTACATCCTCACGCCGGGCACGCAGCTGAAGGTGACGGAGGTGACGACCGAGCGCGGCGGGCTGAGCACCGTGCGCCTCACGGAGCTGGAGGGGCAGGGGCTGGTGTCGTAGCGGCGCCGGGTCGGCGCGGCGACCGCACCTCGCCGGTGCGGTCGCCGCGGACGTGCGGCCTCAGATCCTGGCGCGGCGCCTGCCCCGGCTTCGGACGCGGCGGGGGTACGGGAAGAGCCGGGGGCGGCGCTTGGCGGCCACGTCCTCGACCCAGCCGAAGGTCAGCACCAGCAGACCGATCAGCGGGAGCGCCACCAGGAGCGTGAACCACTGGCTGGTCAGCAGCCACCGGCCGTGCTCGTAGAAGAGGGCGACGTTCCAGAGGGGGTCGATCAGCGGGATGGCGGCCACCAGCGCGGTCTGGTGCCAGAGGTAGACGCTGACGGCGCGGGCGTTGAGCAGGCTGATGAGGCCGTTCCAGCGTTCCAGCGGCCGGGGCCACTCCTCCCAGGAGGGGCTGACGTGGAGGAGGAGGGCGACGAAGCCGAAGGACCACAGGGCCTGGGCGATCGGCCAGCTCTCGATGTCGGTGGGCAGGGTCGGATCGACCGGGCGGGTCTGGAGGTACCACCAGCCGGCCACCATGATCAGTGGCGCGATGGAGGGCACGATGTACTGCGGGATCTTCTTGAGCAGGCCCTCCTGGTGGGCCATGCCGAGGATCCAGCAGGAGCCGAAGGTGGCGAAGTCGGTGGCGGTCTCCCAGACGCGGCCGTAGACGAACTCCTGGTCGATGAAGACCGTGTTCATGACGATCGACAGCGCGATCGGCGCGGAGAGCGTCACCACCGGCATCCGCCGCAGCGCCCACAGCATCAGCGGCGAGAGCAGGACGAACCAGAGGTACGCGCGGAGGTACCAGAGCGGGACGATGACCTGCGCCGCCCAGCTCGGCTCCGTGAGTTGGCCGAAGCCGTTCAGGGAGTCGGCGTACGGCGGAGTGCTCAGCGGCACGATCCAGAACAGCAGCTTGCTCCACCACCAGCCGGGGTGGCCCTCGGCGTCCGGCCCCCAGCCGTCGACGATCTCCAGGGCGAGCATGACCCCGCCGAAGAGCCACATCGGCGGCAGCAGCCGGCGCAGTCGGCCCCGGATGACGCCGAGGGCGGGCCGGCTCAGGGAGCGCGTCATCAGCGACCCGGCCAGGGCGAACATCACGCCCATCGACGGGAAGACGACGGGCAGCCAGAACCAGCCGAAGTTGTGGTAGAGCACCACGCGGAACAGGGCCAGCGCGCGCAGCAGGTCGAGATAGCGGTCCCGCCCGGCCTTGCGCGGGGCCGGTGGGGCCAGGTCGGGGGCCTGGCGCAGCACGGCGGGGACTCGCAGCGTGAGGGTGTCCTGGACACCGCCGAACTCGTAGGACGCGGTCATGGTCAGGCCTCCACCGGTGCGGCGACCTCGCCGGTGCGCCGGAGCTTCTGCCAGCGCAGTCGGCCACCGGTCAGCGCGGTGATCGTGGACTGCAACAGGACGATGTACATCAACTGCCGGTAGACCACCTGCTGGATCGGCAGGCTGATCAGGTGCAGGGTCTTCTCGCCGTCGAGGCGGAAGGCGTACCAGGACAGCGCGGCCTGGAGCAGGATGAAGCCGCCCCAGCTGGCGAGCGTGATCGGAGCGTCCGCGAAGAGCACGCCGTACACCAGGAACATGTCGACCAGCGGCGCGAGCAGCGGGGCGACCACGCCGAACAGCACGACGAGCGGGAGCCCGACGCGGCCGAAGCGTCCCGCGGGGCCGCGGGCCGTCACGGCGCGGCGGTGCTTCCACATCGCCTGCATGCTGCCGTAGCTCCAGCGGTACCGCTGGGACCAGAGCTGCTGGAGGCTGGCGGGAGCCTCGGTCCAGGCGCGGGCCCGCTCGGCGTAGACGATCCGCCAGCCGTCGCAGAGCACCGCCATGGTGATGTCGGTGTCCTCGGCGAGGGTGTCGTCGCTCATGCCGCCGACCCGCCGCAGGGTCTCCTTGCGGAAGGCGCCGACCGCGCCGGGGATGGTGGGGATGACGTTGAGCATGTCGTACATGCGTCGGTCCAGGTTGTGGCCGAGGACGTACTCGATGTGCTGCCAGGCGCCGATCAGGCTGTCGCGGTTGCCGACCTTGGCGTTGCCCGCGACCGCGCCGATCCCCGGGTCGCCGAAGGGCTGGACCAGTTCGCGCACGGTGGACGGTTCGAAGACGGTGTCGCCGTCCATCATCACGATGATGTCGTGCGAGGCGGCCGCCACGCCGGTGTTGAGCGCGTTGGGCTTGCCGCCGTTGGGCGTGCGGATGAGCCGGACGAAGGGCAGGCGCATCTCCCTGACGATGTCCGCGGTGCCGTCCGTGGAACCGTCGTCGATGACGATGACCTCGATCGGGTAGTCGCTCGCCGCCAGGGAGTTCAGGGTGTTCGCGATGCACTCGCGTTCGTTGTACGCCGGGACGAGGACGGTGACCGGCTCGGTGACGGGCGCTCCCCAGGCGTTCCGCCGGCGGGAGCGCCGGGCGTGCAGCGGGGCGAGCACGAGCATCAGCGCGAAGCGGCCGAAGTTGAGGAAGCCGACGAGGGCGAGGAGCGCGACGAGGACGGGGAGGGTGAGCACGGCGGCCTTGCTGGCCCAGACGAAGCCCTTGCCCGCCCAGAGCTGGTAGCCGTGGACCGGGACCGTGGCGTCGCTCGCGCCGAGCGCCTCGGAGATGGTGGCGAAGCGGTAGCCCTCGTCCTGGAGGTCGACGATGATGCGCTCCAGCGCCTCGACGGTCTCGCTGCGGTCACCGCCCGCGTCGTGGAGCAGGACCAGTTCGCCCTTGCCGGGCTTGCGCGGCATCGCCGCCTTGACGATCTCGTCGGCGCCCGGGCGCTTCCAGTCGTCGGTGTCGCGGTCGATGAAGGCGGTGAGGTAGCCGTGGGAGCCCACGTACTTGATCACCGGATAGTTCCAGTCGTCGAGCGCGGCGGCGTCGGAGGAGTAGGGCGGGCGGAAGAGCGCGGTGTGGACGCCGGCGACGCCGGCCAGTGCCAGCTGGGTCTGGGCCAGCTCCCAGCTGGTCCTGGCCCGGGACTGGTAGGCCAGGTCGGGGTGGGTGAAGGTGTGCACCCCGAGCTCGTGGCCGCCCGCGACGATCTGCCGGATCAGCTCCGGGTGGCGCGTGGCCATGGAGCCGGTCACGAAGAAGACCGCGTGGATGCGGTGGGCGGCGAGCACGTCCAGGATCTTCGGGGTCCACTCCGGCGAGGGGCCGTCGTCGAAGCTCAGGACCACGGTGTGGTCGGGGACCTGATAGCTCACCGGGTTCTCGTTCCGGCTGCCGCGCGCGTCGATGATCGGGCCGCCCGTGAGCAGGTTGCCCGGCACCGTCGTCTTGTCGACCGAGGTCGCGATCCGGGTGTCGTGGAACGCCTCGTTGGTGGCGAGGCCGCGCAGGACGAGAAGGGCGAGCAGACAGGCGAGCAGGGACAGCGGCATGAAGAAGCGCAGCGGCGGTGCGGCCAGTCGGCGCTGCCTGAGCGGGGACTGCCGGCGGCGCTGGTGGCGTGACAAGGGCGCTCCTGGAGATGGGTGATGCGGACGATCAGGCACGCTCCGCAGGCCCGGGGGCACGACTCCGGGCGGCACGATGGCCGTGACATGCCATGGCGGGTCACGGTGTACGGCGTGGTGGGTGAACTGTCGGGGGTGAGGTGGCGCGGACCGTGCCCTCTAGGGTTGGGAGGGCGACAGGTGTCCCGTCTCGGGGAGGTACGACGGCTTCGGGGGTATCCCCATCGCCGGGGCGTCCGACTGCACACCGATCAGGCTGCCGCCCATGGCGGCGGCCAGGATGGCGCCGACCACGGACACCGGCCAGCCGAAGCGTCGGAACAGGCGGCTGCGCAGACCCGACTGGTCGACGAACACGGGCGCCGGAGCAGACTCCACCCCCTGCGATTCGGACACATCGACGTGCGCCGGGTATGCCGGTGCGTGCCCGAAGGGTGTGGCGACTTGGCGCATCTTGTGTGGCCTTTTTGTGCAGGGTGTGGAGACCGCTGAAGCGTAGAGCGGACCGTAGCGGACCACGAGTATCGATTGGGGCCTGATGTACGCATTTGACATGATCTGGTCGAGCGTCGTAACCGTATCGGTATGTCGAACGACCGCACTATGAGACGCTGATGGCCGATTCGGCGGCGCGCACGGACCGGCTCGAACCCTTCGCTAGGATGACGCCTCGATTCACGGCATCGCCGAGTGATCCGCAGGCAACCGGCGGCGCGACGGGCGTGTCCGCGTACCGTCTCTGCGCCCTTAGGAGCCCGCGTGAGCCTGCCCCGCCGCACCCCCCGACGCCGCGCGTGGGCCGTGCTCACGCTGCCCGCCGCCCTGTGCGTCCTCGCCGCGTGTTCCTCGGGTCCCGCCTCCGAGGGCGGCACCGACGCCGCACCGGCGCGGGAGGCGTCCCCGAGTCCGTCCGGACCGCCGGGAACCCTCTTCGACGACTTCCACTACACCGGTGCCGACGACCCCGCGCTCGCCGAGCACGGCTGGGAGATCCGTACCGGTGGCGGCGGCCCGGGCATCAAGGACACCTGGAGCGCGTCCGGCGTCGGCTTCCCCTCCGACTCGACCGCACAAGGGGGCACGGTCCTGCGGCTGCGCTCCTCCACCGACGGCACCGCGCAGGGCACGGAGCAGGCCGAGGTGCAGACCACCGGCACGCGCTTCCTCACCGGGACCTACGCCGCCCGGATCCACCTCAGCGACCAGCCCACGAGCGGCCGCGACGGCGACCACGTCGTCCAGACCTTCTTCCCGATCTCCCCCGCCGACTCCTCGGAGAACTACAGCGAGCTCGACTTCGAGTACCTGCCGAACGGTGGCTGGGGTTCCGTGGGGCCGCAGCTCGACAACGTCAGCTGGTACAAGGCCGATCCGCCGGACCGGGTCAGCCACAGCCTCAAGCGGAAGCTCGGGGGCTGGCACACGATGGTGATCACCGCGATGGACGGGAAGGTCACCTACTCCCTGGACGGCAAGGTCCTCTTCACCAGCTCCGGCAAGTACGTCCCGCGCGAGAAGATGGACATCCACTTCAGCAACTGGCTGATCGACCTGCCCTTCGCCGGTGGCACGCGCACCTGGGACATGAAGGTCGACTGGGTCTACTACAAGGCGGACGAGGCGGTCTCCGGGGCGGACGTCCAGAAGGCCGTGGACGGCTTCCACAGCGACGGCACCGCGTACGTCAACACGGTTCCGCAGTCCTGAGGTTGCCCAGCGAATCGTTTCTCTGACGGCCCCTTGTCAGGGAGTTCGCCCCCTCCCTACCGTGGTGCAGCGTCACCGGCCCAGCGGGTCCACCGGCCCGGTCGGCCGTCACCTGTTCCTCAGCGCACGACACCACCTGGAGGCGTCACATGCCCTTAGCCGTGCCGGATCTGCTGGAAACCGCCGGAATCCGCGACGCGGGTCCCCTGGAGATCGACGACGACGCGATCGCGTTCGAGGACGACGACCGCAGCGACCGCGAACACACCGCGTGTCTCGCCGACCCGTGGGTGACCGCCACCACCCGTTTCGCCTGCGACCTGAACTCCTAGGCGGTGGCCGTCTCCATCGCCGGCCGCAGCGGCTGGTCCGACGGCACCTGGTCGTATCTCAACGATCCGCGGATGCCGGCGATGGAGCACGGCTGGAAACTGCACGTCTCGGCACGCCCCGGCGACCTCGGGACCGTGACCCGGCTCGTCCTGCCGGTGCTGTCCCGGCACGTCTGCCACGCCAAGTTCGCCCGCGACGAGGAGACGCTGCGCCGCCTCAACTCCGGCGTCGTGAGCGCCGGAGCCGTCGGCAAGGCCATCACCGTCTATCCCGCGACCGGCACCGTGGTCGAGGTCGCCCTGGAGCTGGCCTCCGCCCTGCGCGACCGGGAGGGCCCGACGGTCGTCAGCGATCGGCGGGTCGACCCGGGCGCACCGGTCTACTACCGCTACGGCCCCTTCACCGGCGACTACCGGACCGGCCGGAGCGGGCGGCTCGAATCGGTCATGACCGGGCCGGACGGCCGGATCTTCGACGGCCTGGCCACCGGCCGCTACCGGTGCCCGCCCTGGGCCGAGGACCCCTTCGCGGCCCGGTCCGCACCGGCCGCGGAGCCGTCGGCGCCCGGCTTCGGCGGCGGACGGTACACCGTCACCGCCGGCATCGCGCGCTCGGCCCGCGGCAACGTCTACCGCGCGGTCGACCGCACCCTCGGCCGCCCGGTCGTGGTCAAACAGGCCAGGGCCTTCGTCGGCGAGGACGCGTCCGGTACGGACGGACGCCACCGTCTCCGCAACGAACGCGCGGTCCTCACCGCGCTCGACGGCGTCACGGGCGTGCCCCGCGCACTGGACTACTTCGCCCACCGATCGGACGAGTACCTGGTCATGAGCGGCTGCGGCGACCGGGACCTGCGGCGGGAGGTCCTGCGCAACGGCCCCTACCGGGACGACGGACTCCGTGACGACGGACTCCGTGACGACGGCACCCGCCCCGCGCGCGCCCTGTCCGCGCTCGCCACCCGGCTCCTGAGCGTCCTGGACGCGGTCCACGCACGGAACGTGGTCGTCCGCGACCTCAAGCCCGACAACGTGGTGCTCGACGACCGGGGCCCCGGCCACTGCCACGTCGTCGACTTCGGGATCAGCGAGTGGAACGGCTCGGGCCCGGGAGGAGCGACCCCCGGCTACGGCGAGCCCGTGCTGCGCGCGGCCGGACCGGCCGCCCCCGCCGACGACCACTACGCGCTCGGCGCGACCCTCTTCTTCGCCGCCACCGGCCTGGACCCGGTGATCGTCGGCTCCGACCACCGGGCCCATCGGGACAGGACGCTGGACTGCCTGTCGTTCGCGCTGCCCGGACACGCCCACCGGGGGGTCCGGGCCGCGATCACCGGTCTGATGAGCTTCGACCCGGCCGAGCGGACCGCCGCCGCCGACCGTCTGCGCACCGGCCGCACCGGGGCCGCGCGCCGCCGCGCGCGGCCCCGCGTCGACGGCGACCTGCTGGACGAGATCATCGAGCACACGACCGGGTACTGCGTCGGCGAGGCGCTCGCGACGGTGGATCCGGTCCGGGCCGCGCGGCGGAACGTCCCCGCGTCCATCGACGTCTACGGCGGGAGCGCGGGCCTCGGCCTCGAACTCCTCCACCACGCGCACCGGCCCGCCGTGCGGTCCGCGGTCGACGCCTTGGCGCGGTGGACGGCAGGACAGACCCGGAACCTGCCGCCCGGCCTCTACACGGGGCGCACCGGTGTCGCACTCTTCCTGGCGGAGGCGGGCTCCACCGCGGAACCGGGCACGGACACCGCGGCGGGGTCCGGCGGCCCGGTGCCGCGCGGGCGCGACGCGGCCACCGCCGGGGGCTCCGACCGCCTCCTTCCGGAGCACGGCACCGGCCTCGGCTCCGGCCCCCTCCTTCCGGAACACGGCACGGCCCTCGACTCCGGGCCCCTCCCTCCAAAGCACCGCACCGCCCTCGACTCCGGGCCGGTCCTTCCGGAGCGCGCCCCGGACGGGGGCCCGCCCGAGGCGGATCTGATCGCGGGCGCCGCCGGGATCGGCCTCGGCCGCCTGCTCCTCGCCCGGCACGCCCTCCGGGGCGGCCATCGGAGCGTCGCCGACCGGCATCTCGCCGTCGCCGCCGACTGCGCGCGGATGCTGGCCTCGGGCGCCGCCCGGCTGACTCCCGATCAGGACACCCACGGCAGCGCGGCGCTCCGCGAGGGCATGGCGCACGGGGAGGCGGGCATCGCGTGCTTCCTCCTCGCCCACGCCGGTGCGACCGGGGACCCGGAGGCGATCGTCCGCTCCGAGGAGGCCGCCGCGCGCCTGGCGGCCGTGACACCGGACATCATCGCGGCGGCCGCCGGTCCGGGGGCGACCCGCCGGTACGGATCGTGGTGCCGGGGACTGGCCGGCATCGGGTCCGTACTCGTGCAGGCCGCCGAACGCCTCGACGAGCCGGGGTATCTGGACCTGGCCCAGCGGGCCGCGCGGACGTGCGCCGCACTGGCACCGCGCATGCCGCTGGTCACGCAGTGCTGCGGACTGGCCGGCGTGGGCGAGCTGATGGTGGACGTCGCGGAGGCGTCCGCGTCGGAGGAGTTCTGGGAGGCGGCCGAGACCATCGCCCTGCTCGTCCTGAGCCGCAGCGGCGGCACGTGGTCCCGCCCGGTCTTCCCGGACACCGGGCTCACCGGCCCGAGCGCCAGCTGGGCGGGCGGCTCGGCGGGCGTCCTGTCCTTCTTCCGGCGCCTGCGCGCGCGGGGCGGTCCCCGCCTCGGGCTCCCCGTCTGACCACGGGCACCACCCGGCGCTCCACGCGGCCGCTTCGACGCCCCGTCAGGGGCGCGTCGGGCGGGTCCCGGCGGCGCCCGTTTTTGATCACTCGCGTCCCCGCGTGACAGAGTATTCGCATTCGCATTCGCATTCTGCGAACAGGTGTACGTACGGGGGACTTTCGAGCATGGCTGTCACGGTGCCGGACTGGGCTGACACGTTGTTGGATCTGGTGGGGGTGAACTGGCCGAACGTCGACGAGGACGCCTACCGGGAGATGGCGGACGCGCTGCGGGAGTTCGCCGACGACCTCGCCGACGACGGTCAGCTCGCCAACAACCACATGGAGCGTCTGCTGTCCTCCGGGCACGGCGAGGCGATGGACGCCCTGAACGCGCACTGGACCAAGGTCAAGGGCAAGCACTTCAAGGACATGGTCTCCGCGGCCCGGACGATCGCGGACGCCCTGGACCTGGCGGCGGGCGCGATCGAGGTCATGAAGGGCAAGGCGGTCGTCGAACTGGGCGTGCTCGCCGGCCAGACCGGTCTGGCCATGGCTCTGATCCCGGTGACCGGCGGCCTGTCCGCGCTGCTCGGGGCCGGGGCGATCGCGTTCACCAAGAAACAGTTGCTGAAGCTCATCACGGGCGCGATGGAAGAGGCCGTCGGTCATGTCGTCGGGGTCATGACCGAACCGGTCGTGGCCTCCCTGGAGAACATGGCGGCGGACCTCGTCGTCCAGGTGAGCATGGACGCGCTCGGCGTCCAGAACGGTGTGGACCTCGACCAGACGAAGCAGGCCGGCAAGGACGGCTTCGACGAAGGGGTCGAGGGAGCCAAGCAGGGCCTGAGCCTCGCCTCGGCCGGAGGCGGGAGCGGCGGCGGTGGCGACGGTGGCGGTGGCGGTGGCAAGGGCAAGGGCTTCCACATCGAGCACGACGAGCACGACCAGGCCGGCACCCGGCTGAACGGCGTGAGCGTCGGCATCCACGGCAAGACCGCCGGCCGGCTCACCAAGGCGAAGAACGCCCAGCGCCGCAACCGGGGCCGCGACGACATCGCCGACGCCCTCGACCCGGTCATCGAGAAGGCCATGGGGGCCCTCACGAAGTCCGCCAAGACCATGGGCGACCACGTCGGCGAGACGCTCCCCAAGGCCGTGAAGCGGATATCCGCCGACCACAGGAACAACGACGACGCGACGCGTGACCGCCTCGCCCGCGAGCGCAAGAACGGACACGATGACCGGGATCGGGGTAAGAGCCCCGGTGATCGTGGTGGCAAGGACAAGGACGCGCGTCTGAAGCCTGACTCGCTGCGCGAGGTGAAGTCCGACCCGCGCCGGCACGGGATCGAGCTCGGCAAGAAGAAGTGTGCGAACGACCCGGTCGACGTGGCGACGGGTGAGATGACTCTCCCTCAGACCGACCTGTCGCTTCCGGGAGTCCTTCCCCTCGTCCTTCGCCGCACCCATCTGTCCGAGTACCGGTTCGGCCAGTTCTTCGGGCGCAGCTGGGCCTCCACCCTCGATGAACGCCTCGAGCTCGACGTGCCCGGTGCCGGGGCGATCTGGGCACGCGAGGACGGTTCCACCCTGGTCTATCCTCGTCTCCCCGTCCCGGACGGCACCCCGGTCCTGCCTGTGGAGGGTCCCCGGATCGCCCTGGTCCATGGCGGTCAGAGCGAGGACGAGACCACCTACATCACCCTCGACGTTCATACCGGGCTGACCCGCTCCTTCACCGGCAGTCCCTACCGCGCCTCTCCCGCCTACTGGCTGACCATGCTCACCGACAGAAACCACAACCGAATCACCTTTTCCCGGCGCCCGGACGGAACCCCCACCGTGGTCACCCACGACGGCGGCTACACCGTCCAGCTCAGGTCCGACAGCACTCGTATACGCGAACTCTCCCTGCGCACCGCCGAAGGCCCGGTCACCGTCCTGGGCTATGGATACGACGAGTCGGGCAACCTCACCGAGGTCACCAACTCCTCCGGCCGGCCCATGCGATTCACCTACAGCCCGGAAGGCCGCATCACGTCCTGGACCGACCGGAACGACTCGACGTTCCGGTATGTCTACGACGCCGAGGGCCGCGTGGTCTCTACCGCCGGCCCCGACGGCTATCTGTCGTCGACGTTCGCGTACGGCGTCCACCCGGAAACCGGCGACCGGGTGACCCGGTACACCAATTCACAGAACGCGACGACCACGTACGTCGTCAACCGTCTTCTCCAGATCACGGCCGAGATCGATCCTCTGGGTCACGCCACACGATTCGAGTTCGACGCCCACGACCATCTTCTGGTCCAGACGGACGCGCTGGGGCGCTCGACCCGCTTCGAGCGTGATGAGCAGGGCAATCTCGTCGCGCTTGTCGCGCCGGACGGCGTGCGGACCACCGCCACCTACAGCGAACTGCACCAGCCTGAGGTGATCACCGAGCGTGCCGGGATTTCCCGATCCTACGGCTACGACGAACGTGGGAACCTCACCGTGTCCGTGGACCCGGCCGGCGCACGCACGGAGTACGCGTTCACCCCCCGCGGGCACCTGTGTCTCGTGCGGGACGCGCTGGGAGCCTCCACACACATCACGACCGACGCCGCCGGACTGCGCGTGCAGCTCACCCGTCCCGATGGGTCGACCGCTTCCTGCACACGCGATGCCTTCGGACGTGTGGTCGCGGCCGTCGACGCCGCGGGCGGGATCGTTCGGCAGGGGTGGAGCGTGGAGGGCAAGCTCACCTGGCGTGAGCTGCCAGACGGCAGTCGCGAGGATTGGACGTGGGACGGCGAGGGCAACCTGGTCTCTCACACCGACCGGATGGGCCGGACCTCCACGCACTCCTCCGGCCCTTTCGACCTGCTGCTCGGTACCCAGACGGGTGAGGACAGCAGTTACCGCTTCACCCACGACACGGAGCTGCGACTGACTGCGGTCACCAACGCCGACGGCCTGGTGTGGGAGTACAGCTACGACGCCGCCGGCCGGCTCGCGGCGGAGAGGGATTTCGACGGTCGCCTGCTGACGTACGAGCGCGACGCTTGTGGCCGACTCGTACGGCGGACCAACGCTGCGGGCCAGAGCCTCGGCTTCGACCGCGACGTCCTGGGCCGTGTCACCCACATCCGGCACGACGACGGCTCCGCCTCGCACTTCGACCACGACGAGAGCGGCCACGTCGCACAGATCGTGAACGCGCACTCCCGCATCCTGCTGGAGAGAGATCCCTTGGGACGCGTCGTTTCAGAGACGGTCAACGGCGCCACCCTGTCCTTTGCCTACGACGCCCTCGGTCGCCGCGTGGCCAGGCGCACGCCTTCCGGTGCTGAGAGCCGCATGGAGTACGCACCGGGCGGCCTGGCCTCCTACACGGCCGGGGAGCACGTCTTCCGGTTCGAACGCGACGCACTCGGACGTGAGACCGCGCGGTTCGTCGACAATTCCCTGGAGATGCGGCAGGACTGGGATCCGGTCGGCCGGATCACCCACACCGCATGGGACAGCCGCCCGTCGCCTCTGCTGCGCAGAAGCTACACCTACCAGGCCGACGGCGTGCCGACGAGCATCGAGGACAGCCTCGCGGGGCGGAGAACCTTCGCACTGGATGACGCCAGCCGCGTGCGTGAGGTTCAGGCCCGCGGCTGGACGGAGCGGTACGCCTATAACGCTGCCGGCGACCAGAGCCGTACCGCTCTCTCCGACCAGGCACCGGGACAGGCGGCCGCCGGCGACCGGCACTACGAAGGTACGCGTCTGACTCGGGCAGGACGCACGCGCTACAGCTATGACGCGCAGGGCCGTCTCACCCTCCGGCGTACGAAGACTCTCAGTGGCGCAATGCTGACCTGGCATTTCCAGTGGGACGCGGAAGACCGGCTCACCCAGGTGCAGACACCTGAAGGGGACCGCTGGCGCTACCTCTATGACGCTCTCGGACGCCGTCTGTCCAAGCAGCGCCTCGGCCGGGACGGCAAGGAGGTCACGCAGACCACGACGTTCTGCTGGGACGGCGCGCAGTTGGCCGAGCAGCGGGATGAGGACACGACCCTGGTATGGGACTACGCGGGAGCACAGCCCCTCGGCCAGCGTGAGACGAAAACCGACGGCGCACAGCGGGAAATCGACCGTCGTTTCTTCGCGATCGTCACCGATCTGGTGGGCAGTCCCACGGAGCTGGTCTCGGCGGACGGGTCACTGGCCTGGCGTGCCCGTAGTACCGCCTGGGGAGCTACCCAGTGGAACACCAGCAGCACCGCTTACACCCCTTTGCGGTACCCGGGCCAGTACTTCGACCCCGAGACGGGTCTGCACTACAACTTCAACCGCTACTACGACCCTGAGGTAGGCAGGTACCTGTCACCTGATCCTCTGGGTATCGCTCCGTCGATCAACCACTACTCCTACGTGGTGAACCCGTTCGTGCTGTCGGACCCTCTGGGGCTGGCAGCCTGCGAGCCGGATCCCACGTGGGGAGGACAGGTCAGGTGGGTCCGCGACGATCACGGGCGCCCCTTCGAGATGCACGCGGTGATCACACGCAACATGCTCGACGAGGGCACGCATGCCCGGAACTCGATCATCCCTCCCGGATACCAGCCGGACAAGGGACAGGCCCGCGGGCACATGCTGGCGCGGCAGCTCGGCGGGTCCGGCGACATCGACGACAACCTGTTCACGATCTCCCAGAACCCGACGAACACTCCGCAAATGAGCATGTTCGAGCAGCGGGTGTACGACGCTGTCTACGACCACGACGTCGTCCAGTACAGCGTGTACCTGGAGTATGCGGACGACGATCCCGATTCACCACCCAAGACCATCCAGGTCGAGGCATTCGGTACGAAGAAGGACCGCAACGGAGATCTGCTGTTCGACGAGGGAACCATCTTCAACAACCCCGCCCATCTTGAACCCCGCCCCCGACGCCGTCCTTAACCAGCGAGGAAACCGATGACCTCTCTCACCGCACTGACCGCACTGTGCCCACCTCCTGCCGCCGTTCCTCCCGCTCCCGACTGGACGCAGGTAGAAGACACGCTGGGTAGGGGTCTGCCTCAGGACTACAAGGACCTCATCACCACATACGGGCCCGGCCAGTTCGGCGGATTCATCACCCTCTACCAGCCGCATTCCCCCAGCGAATGGGTCAACCTGACCGGACCCATGCCGGCCCGTCTGCGTGGGCAGATCGAAGAGGTCCGCCAGGCCGCCCGGAACCCCTGGCAACTGCCGCACCCCCCCGAGAACCTTCTCGCCATCGGAGTCACCGGCAACGGGGACTACCTCTTCTGGGTCACCCAGCCCGCCGACACCCCGGACGAGTGGACAGTCGCCGTCAACGAGGCACTGCGCGCACCGTGGTTCACCTACAACGGCTCCTTGACCGAATTCCTCGTCAGCGTGCTCAGCGGGACCACAAGCGTCCCCATGTTCCCCAAAGATCTCCTCGACAGCGCTCCCGTCTTCACCCCGTCGGCTCTCGAAAGCAGCACGCCAGTCGCAACGGCCCGGGCAGCTGTCAGCACACGGGTCATCCGCGACTGGGCCAACGCCAACGGATATGACCTGCCCGAACGCGGACGCATCCCGATCGAGATCATCGAGGCATGGGAACAGGAGAACTGATGGGGCTGCCGTCTGTGTCGAACGGGGGGCCAGGGCCAGAGGGTGCAGGACGCACACGCTGACGACGTGGGCGTGGCGCAGTTCGTGGACGAGGACTCCCCGTCAGGGGCTTCCACAGAGGCTGGTCCGGTTCCGCAGCGTAGGTAGCGCTCAAGGCCACCGCCGTCACCGGGTCGGTGCCGAAGACGATGAGGCAAACCACCACGGCCGCCAGGGCGCGCATGCGCCGCCGGAATCGGCGGTACCCAGCTCCGCCGGCTCCGGCACGACCGGTGCTGTGAGGGCGAGGCACCCGAGCACTGCGGGAAATTGCGAGCTGCTCCTCGAAGGTGGCACCCAAGGCTTCTGGTACTCGAACGATGAGAGGATCGACGTCCCCAAGCCGGACATCCCGGAGATCAAGCCCGACCTTTCCAAGCTTCCGAAGCACATGAGATGAGAGCGCAGACATGACGGACGACGCCGACGCGCGGAGCGCCGCGGACGTCGTCGAGGAGGCATGGCGGTTCCTCCTCGGCGACGCCCAGGACCTGATCGACCCGGAGACCGCCCGCGCGGCCTCCGCGCAGCCCCGGCTGCGCCGGCTCTTCCCCCAGGTCAGCCATGGGGTCATCTACTTCAGTGGGTGTACGGGCCTGCCGGCCGCCCATGTCGGCGGGCAGGTCCGGCCGAGGGGCGCCGACGGGCTCTTCCTGGTGCGCGGTCCCAAGGGCGTGGGAGTCCTCGGCCGGACCCGGACCCCGGAGGAGGCGTTCGAGCTGGTCGTCGCGAACCTTCCGGAGGACTGCGGTCCGGCCGTCCTCGGGGGCGCGGACCGCGTCTGACGGGCCGGGCGCCGCGGCGTCAGCGCGCTCCGGTGGCGGCCCGCGCCACGTACGCGTCGATGTGGGTCTGGGTGAGGGTGTTGCCCTGCGCGTCCGTCAGCTCCGCGCGCAGCGACACCGCCTTGCCCGGTTCCGGCGTCGTCACCGTGATCCGTCCGCCGGTCACCGTCGCCCGCGTCCAGGTCGTGCCCCGGTCCGTGGACACGGACACGGCCAGCGACCGCACGCCCGACCGGCGGGCCGCGCCCTCCACCGTCACCGCCACCCGGCCGGTGGTGCGGGCCGGGGCGGTGCCGTCGAGCGCCAGGTCGGGGGCGAAGCGCACGGCGCTCAGCGGCAGTTCGGTGGGGGTGGCCGTCGCGGCGGAGGTGAAGGTCCAGGCCGCCGTGACGCTTCCGCGCAGTCGGGCCGCGCTCGCGGTCAGCCGGTAGGCGGCCCGCCCCGCCGGCACCGTGAAGGAGGCGTGGCCCGGCTTCTCGCCGCGGCGGGTCGCGAGTAGCGTCCCGTTGCGGTGCAGCGTGACGGTCGACGCGGTGAAGAGGGGCGAGGACGGCGTGTGCCCGTCGCCGTCGGCGAGCAGCGGGACCATCAGGTCCAGCGTGTCGCCGGTGCGCCGCGCGACGGGCCGGGCGCCGGGCGAGGAGTCCAGGGCCGGGCCGAAGACGGGCGTGTCGAAGGTGTGCACCGTGGTGGAGCCGGGCGTGAACGAGCGCCCGAGGACGAAGTAGTTGTTGGCGGGCCCCTCCTCCTCGGTGTGCGCCCCGTAGACGAGGTCCCAGTCGCCGCGCTCGGGGGTGAAGAGGAAGGTCCCGGTGTCTCCCAGCGGCAGCGCCAGTCCCAGGGCCGGGGAGGCGCCGGCCGAGGGCGAGAACTCCACGAGGCCCGTTCCGGCACCGGGGGCCGGGATCCCCGCGCGTACCACCAGGGTGGCCAGGTCCGCGGCGGTGGGGTGCCGGAGCAGGCCGTTCAGGGCGCGCTCGCCCCGGAAGGCGTAGCCGAGGGCGCAGACGCCGCCCGGCCGGCGCCAGTAGGTGTCGACCCAGGCCCGCACGGAGCCCCGCTCGGCGTCCGGCCCCAGGTGCGCCGTCCGCAGGTCGAGCGACATCGACAGCAGGTTCACGACGACGGTGGTCCCCTCGTACGTCACCTCGGTGAACGCCCCGGTCTGCGCGTACGCGGCGTCGTCGACCGGCGGGCGGATGTCCACCGGTCGCGCGACCCGGGCGTCGAGGACGACGGTCGTGTCCCGGTCGACGTCCAGCCGGGGCTGGACGAGCCAGTCGTTCCCCCCGGTCCCGTCCCCCACGGGCCTGGCGGTGAGGGTGGTGTCGAGCACGTAGCGGCCGGCGGGCACCTGGAGGGTGACGGTGCTGGGCGATCCCTTCACTTCCCGGCCGCTGCCGGCGTCGGGTCCCGACAGCGCGGTCAGCAGGGTGCGGTAGTCGGTGGTCGGCGCGCCGTCGCGGCCGAGGTGGACGAGGGTCAGGGCGTACGTGCCGGAGGCCCCGTCCGTCCGGCGCCCGGGGGCCGCGGCGTGGGCGGAGGCGGCCGGGAGGCAGACGGCGGCGGCGGTCGCGGCGCTCGCGACACCGAGCCCGCGCAGCACGGACCGGCGCGTGGCCGTGCGGTCGGGGACGGGCGCGGAGGGCAGGTCGGGCGAGGCAGCGGACGACGCGGGCGAGGCGGAGTGGTGCGCGGAGACGTTCATGCTCTGCACTGGCCCGGCCCGCCCCGGGGTTCCCGTGACCCGCGTCACAGGCCTTCGCGCTCGGGACGCACGAAAGGCCGTCCTCTCCTCAGAGAGAACGGCCTCCGACCAGCGTTTCCGCATGGTCGGGACGACAGGATTTGAACCTGCGACCCCTTGACCCCCAGTCAAGTGCGCTACCAAGCTGCGCCACGTCCCGATACCCGTCTGACCTGGGGTTTCCCCTGGCCGAACGCGCATGAGAACAATACCGCACTTTCCCCGGTGGTCACGCACGCGTTTCCTGGCGCCCGTGCGCCGGGGTCGCGCGCTCACGCTCCGTGACGCGCTCCGGCGGCCCGCGGTGCGCCCGTGCGCCCTCCGGGACGGGGCGGAACGGGGGGCCGGAGGGTCGCGGGCGGGTGCGGGCGGGGCAGGAGCAGGTGGGGTGGAGTTCGGGAATGCCGGTCTTCTGGTGAGGAAGGGGTGGATGTGGTGATACGAGGTGGCTCGTCGCCCTATGCCGATCACTCGTTGCCGTTGGCATGTGGCAGAAAGTTGCCTACGGGGCGGAAGCTTCCAGCCGGGTCGAGCAGGCCGAGACCTCGCGAAACACAGTCGGAAACAAACGTCAACCATTCCGGTTTCGGACAAACTTGGTGGCGATATTGATCCGTTCCGTAAAGATCAACACCATGATGAGGTCGGCCTGTTCGGGACGGGACCACCGCCGACGCACCACCTGTCCGGACAACTCACCGGACAGGCGTCTCGCAGGTGAGGACTCGCATGGACAGCTACTTCAGCAGTCGGCTGCATCATGAGCTCAGGCAGACCGTCCGTGACTTCGCGGAGCGTGAGGTTCGGCCGCGGATAGCCGAGATGGAGGCCTCCCGGACGGTCCACCACGAGCTGTCCCGCAAGATCGCCGCGCAGGGGTGGCTGGGCGCGACAATCAGCCAGGAATACGGTGGCATGGGCGCCGGCCATCTGGCCAAGACCATCATCATCGAGGAGCTCTCCCGCGTCAGCGGCGCCATGGGCGCCATGGTCCAGGCCTCCCAGCTGGGCACCGCCAAGATCGTCCACTTCGGCAGCGACGACCAGCGCAAGACCTGGCTCCCGGAGGTGGCCGCCGGCGCCTGCCTGCCCACGATCGCCGTCACCGAGCCCGAGTCCGGCGGGCACGTCCTCGGCATGAGCGCCAGCGCGGTCCGGGACGGCGACGACTACATCCTCAACGGCAGCAAGGTCTACGTCGGCAACAGCCACGTCGGCGATCTGCACGGTGTGGTGGTCAGGACCGGTCCCGGATCGAAGGGGCTCACGGCCTTCCTGGTCGAATCCGATCGCCCGGGCTTCAGGACCGGCCCCCAGCAGGAGGCCATGGGCCTCCACGGCTTCAGCTTCGGCGAGCTGATCTTCGAGAACTGCCGGGTCCCGGCCGCCAACCGCCTCGGCGACGAGGGCGACGGCCTCGCCGTCGCGTACTCCTCCAGCGTGCTCTACGGGCGGGCCAACCTCACCGCCGTCTCGCTCGGCCTCCACCAGGCGATCCTGGAGGAGACCACCCGCTTCGCCTCCGAGCGCATCCGCTACGGAAAGCCGCTCCACGACCTGCCGACGGTCAAGCTGAAGCTCGGGCAGATGCAGTCCCGGCTGATGACCGCCCGGCTCGCCGCGTACCACGCCGTGCACCTGCTCGACCAGGGCCTCTCCTGCGACACCGAGCTGATGAACGCCAAGCTCGTCAACGTCGAGTCGGCGATCGACTCCGGCCGCAACGCCATGGAGATCCACGCCGCCGCCGGTCTCTTCACCGACCGGGCCATCGAGCGCTACCTCCGGGACGCCCACCACATCTTCGCCCCGGCCGGCACCTCCGACGTCCAGCTCCTGCGGCTCGCGGAGGTCGCCCTCGGCCAGGACAAGGGCAGCTGGTCCGAGCGGCTGTCCGAGCTGGTCCGCACGCCGGAGCCGGTACCGGCGCACGTCTGACCCCACCCGCACGGCCGGGAGCCCCGGTACGGTCTCCGCCGTACCGGGGCTCCCGGCTCTGGTCACGCGCCGACGGTCAGAACATGCCGTCCTCACGGCGGTTGATCTGCTCCATCAGCTCCGCCGCCATCCCCTTGATCGTCTCCAGACCGGCACGCCCCCACGGCCGGACGTCGGTGTCGACCACGCAGATGGTGCCGAGGGCGACGCCGGTACGGTCGATCAGCGGCGCCCCCATGTAGGAGCGGATGCCGATCTCGTCGACGACCGGGTTCCCGGCGAAGCGCGGGTAGTCGCAGACGTCCTCCAGGACGAGCGCCTTGCGCCGCACCACCACGTGCGGGCAGTAGCCGTGGTCACGGGCCATGAAGCGGCCCACGCCGCCGGAGCCCGCGGCGGTCGCGCCCAGGTCGCTGCCGGAGTGGGTGCCCTCGGGGGTGTGCAGCCCCGCGAAGAACTGGCGGTTCTCGTCGATGAAGTTGACCATCGAGAACGGGGCGCCGGTCACCTCGGCGAGCCGGTGGGCGAAGTCGTCGAACGCCGGGTCCGGCCGCTCCCCGAGACCGAGTTCGCGCAGCCGCTGCACACGGGCGGGCGCCTCCTTGTCGATGGGGGTCAGCAGGAGGTGACCGGTGGGGTCGTAGGTCATGGCGTTGCTCCGTAGCTCGGCACGGTGTCCGGAATGGTGGTGAGCAGATGCTGGACGAGGGTCAGCAGGGTGCGGATGCCGGAGCTGGAGATCCGGGCGTCGCAGAGGACGACCGGCACCTCCGGCTTGAGGTCGAGGGCGGAGCGGATCTCGTCGGGTTCGTAGCGGTAGGCGCCGTCGAACTCGTTGACCGCCACGACGAACTGGATGCCCCGCCGCTCGAAGAAGTCCACGGCGGAGAAGCACTCCTGGAGCCTGCGGGTGTCGGCGAGGACGACCGCCCCGAGCGCTCCCTCGGAGAGCTCGTCCCACATGAACCAGAAGCGCTCCTGGCCCGGGGTCCCGAAGAGGTACAGGACGTGGCGGTCGTCGAGCGTGATGCGGCCGAAGTCCATGGCCACGGTGGTCGTGGTCTTGGACTCCACGCCCTCCAGGCTGTCGGTGGCCGCGCTGACCGAGGTGAGGAGCTCCTCGGTGCTCAGCGGTTCGATCTCGCTGACCGCGCCCACGAGGGTCGTCTTGCCCACGCCGAATCCGCCCGCCACCAGGATCTTGAGCGCGGTGGGGAACGGGTCGGTGGCGAAGCGGTCGTGGCGCTCAGAGCCGTTGTCGTAGGCCATCGAGCACTGCCTCCAGCAAGGAACGGTCGGTGGGATTGGCGTGGAAGCGGGGCGCGCGGGCGGTCAGCGCCCCGCAGTCCACGAGGTCGGAGAGCAGGACCTTGGTGACCACGGCCGGGAGCCGTAAGTGCGCCGCGATCTCGGCCACCGAGGTGGGTCCGTCGCACAGCCCGAGGGCCAGGCTGTGCTCGGGACCCATGTGCGCCTGGGGGGTGGACCCGGTCGCCATCACCATGGACAGCAGGTCCAGCGCGGTGGTGGGCTTGGTCCGGCCGCCGCTCACGGTGTACGGGCGGATCAGCCGCCCGGCCGCGTCGTCGAGCCAGGGTCCTTCCTGGTGAGACGTCACGTCTACTGCCCGAGGCCGCCCACCGCTCCGGCGGCCTGCCGGGCGGGGGTGACCAGATAGGGCCGGACGCTCTTGACGAGCATCGCCATCTCGTAGCCCAGGACGGCGGCGTCCGCCTCGCGCCCCGCGAGGACGGCCAGGCAGGTGCCGGAGCCCGCGGTGGAGACGAAGAGGAGGGTGGAGTCGAGCTCCACGACCACCTGGCGGACCTCACCGCCGTCGCCGAACCGGGCGCCCGCGCTGCGGCCGAGCGAGTAGAGCCCGGAGGCGAGGGCCGCCATGTGGTCGGCGGCGTCGGGGTCGAGGCCGTGCACGGATTTCACGAGACCGTCGGAGGAGAGCAGGACGGCGTTGCGGGTGTACGGGACCCGCTGGACCAGGCCGCTGAGCAGCCAGTCGAGGTCCGAGGAATGGCCGGTCGGCACATTGCTCGCCATGGTGATCTACTCCTTGTGCGCGTCACCGGGACGCAGCGATTCATGGGGGGCGGGCTGGGATTCGGCGAGGCCGATGCCGCGCTGGAAGGCGGCCATCAGGCCCGGGTCGTGCAGGGCGTGCTCCTCCGTCTTGCGGGTCGCGGGCTCGTCGCGCAGCTGCGGGACGAGGTGCTCCTGGGCGCGACGCTTGGGGAGCAGGGGCCGGCCGGAGGCCTCGGCACGGGGGGCCGGGGGGAGCGGCGAGAGCAGGTGCTCCGGCGGGCCCGCGGGTGCGTGGCCGGCCGGCTGGGCCGGTGCCGCGGGGGCGTGGCCGGGGTTCCCGTACGCGCCGTTGTAGACGCCGAGCACCTGCGTGTCCTCGTGACGGGCGGGGGCCCGCTCCGGGGACGGCGAGGACGGGAAGGACGGCGAGGCCGGGGACGGCGGTACGGGGCCGGCGGCGGGCGACCCGTTCATGGCGCCCGTCCCGCTCAGGGCGCTCGACCCGCCCAGGGGGCCGCTCGTGGCGTTCGCGCCGCCCGGGGCGCCCGTTCCTCCGATGGCGCCCGTTCCGCCCAGGGTGCCCGAGGCCATGGCCGCCGCCGGTGCGGTGGCCGGTGCGCCGGGCTGGTGGCCGGCGGGGAGGCCCGCGGCGGCGTGTGCCGCGACCGGGGCCGGGGCCGGTGCCGGGTTCGGCAGGGGGGCCGGAGCCGGGGTGTGGCTCGGGGTCGTCGCGGGGGGCGCGACCGCGGGCTGGGGCTGCAACTGCACCTGGCCGGGCGGGATCGCCGAGGAGCCCGCCGTCGCGGCGGCCTGGCGCTCGTGCTGGGCGAGGCCCTCGGGGTCGGAGCCGAGGAGGCCCTGCGGGAGCACGAGGACGGCCTGGACGCCGCCGTAGATGTTGGACTGGAGGCGGACGGCGATGCCGTGCCGGCGGGCGAGCGCCGAGACGACGAAGAGTCCGATGCGGCCGTCCTGGAGCAGGTGGGCGACGTTGACCTGGTCGGGGTCGGCGAGCAGGGCGTTCATCTTGTTCTGCTCGGTGACGGGCATGCCGAGGCCCCGGTCCTCGACCTCGATCGCGAGCCCGGCCGTGACGTACTGGGCGCGCAGCAGCACCGTGGTGTGCGGCGCGGAGAACAGCGTCGCGTTCTCGACGAGTTCGGCGAGGAGGTGGATGACGTCGGCCACGGCATGGCCCCGGAGCGTACCGTCGATCGGGGGGACCAGCTTCACCCGCGGGTACTGCTCGACCTCGGCGATGGAGGAGCGCAGCACCTCGGTCATGGTGACCGGGTTCGACCACTGGCGGCGGGAGATGGCGCCGCCGAGCACGGCGAGGTTCTCGGCGTGGCGGCGGATGCGGGTGGCCAGGTGGTCGACGTGGAACAGGCCCTTGAGCAGCTCCGGGTCCTCGACCTCGTTCTCCAGCTCGTCGAGCAGCTGGATCTCGCGGTGGACCAGGGACTGGAGGCGCCGGGCGAGGTTGACGAAGACCTCGACCTTCTGTTCGTTGCCGACGCTGCTGGAGAGCCGGGACGCCTGGACGACGGCCGCGACGGCGGCCTCGTGAGAGCGCGTCAGTTCCTGCGACAGGAGGTCGAATTCGTCACCTGTGGCGGTGCCGGTCGGCTGAGCGGGGCGGGGCGGGGGCCCCTCCCCCCTGCGCAACTGTTCGACGACCGTACGGAGTTCGTTCTGGCCGTGCGCGCTGGCGCGCCGCAGGGCGTTGCAGCGGTCCAGCACGGCCTTGGCGGCCCGGTCCGCGCCGAGCGCGGCGGCCGTCACGGAGGCGACGGTGAGGGCGGCGGCTCCGGTGAGCGCGGCCCACAGCCCGGGGGTGGGGCTGGCGCCCGTGGAGCGGAGGGTGAAGAGGACGGCCGCCGCGCCACCGAGGGCCACCGCGACGGCGGGGAGCACGGAGGTGCGCAGGAGTTGGGGGCGTATGCGGATGTCCGCGGAGAGCGGCGCGGAGGCGTGCGCCGGGGAGTCGCTGTGGCTGCCGGTGGCGGAGCGGGCGCCCGGCCGGCCGTGCCGTCCGCCCTCGCGTCGATCGGACCGCGAGGCGGGTGCGCGAAGTTGAGACATGAGTGTCCTTGGTACGTGCCCAGGAATCGGCGTACTGCGGGGGTGTTCTGCCGGGGTCTACGGGGGTCTTCGGGGGCCTACGGGGGGAGGTGTTCTACGGACGTTCGATCAGCCTATCGATGATCATCGACCACACACTGTAGTCGTCAACCATTCATGTGCGGTGCGCAGTTGGCAAACTTACCCGCACACCGGGCCGGGCCGGTATCGCCCCTCGCCGGACAGGCCGAGAACGATCGGCCGAAAGTCGATCTCGTGGCGCGGAAGGGTCGGTGCCGGGCCGGAACGGAAGAGGGCGGAGGCGCCCTCGCACCCCCGCCCTCTGCGGAAATCGCCCTGACCGGAATCCTTCGGAGGAGGGCGGTACGTCCGGTCCACTCGCTTCTGGGGGGATGCGTGCGGTACCCGGCCCACCCCGGCCGGCCTCCGCGCCGCACCCGTCCCGCACTCCCCCGAGCCCTGGATCCGCGCCCGCGCGGGCCGTCGGACCCGGTGTCCCGGCCGTCGCATCCGCAACGGGCCGGTGACAGTCAGTGAGATCCGGGGGCGGCCAGGCGGACGAGGCCGGTCCTACTTGCCCTGGGTCCCGGCCGGGTCGAGGAGACCGGGACGCAGATCGGCGAAGCGGTGACCGGCGGCGAGTCCGAGCTCGTAGGCGCCGGTCAGCCCCTCCGGGGAGGCGGCCGCGTAGTCGACGCCCAGCACCTTGAGGTCGTCCTCCGGCCTGATCACCCGCACGGTGGCTCCGTCGAGGGTGGATCCGTCGACGATCTCCTCCGAGGCGTAGATGTCGCGGAAGACCGGGAAGGGGTCGGCGCCGATCACGATCAGCTCGCTCACGCCCGTGGCCGCGACCTCGCGGGCCGGACAGGCGCAGGTGTACGAGGCGTCGACGTAGGCCTCGCCGCCGACCTCGGCCGGTACGGACCAGGCGTGCATCATGCGGGTGGAGGCGTACGACACGGCGTCGAAGTTCTCCGGCGTCAGCCTCGGCCGCCCGCCCCGGGCGTCGGCGTCGGCATGCGCGTCGTCGTCGGCGTCCGAGGAAGCGTACGAGGAGGCGTCGGCGTACGAGGAGAACACCTCGGCCGCCAGGTTCTCCTCGACCCAGGTCCGGTCCCCCGTGAAGATGTTCCGCAGCAGCTGCCGGCCCAGCTCCTTCGCCCCCGGCCCCTGGGTGATCTCGGCCGCCGCGGGATTGGTGACCCTGCTGGTGGCCAGGAGGAACTCGGGCGCTCCGGCGCGGAAGAGGCCGTCCCGCAGCGTCGGACCGTACTCCTCGATGCTGCTCAGGACGACCTGGCTCATGCCCTTTCCTGCGGCTCCCGCCGCGGCCTGGTGCCAGTAGGCCACGCCCGTCGCACGCGCCCGGCCCACCGCGGCGAGCCCGCCGGAGAGCACGGCGGACGAGGCCGTGCCGTACACCTCGGCCCGCAGTCCGCGCTCCTCGAAGGCGGAGAGCACGCCGTGCCCGAACACGCCCTTGAGCATCCCGGAGGCGATGGCGATCCCGATGCGCGGCCGGGTGCCGGTGGGGGTCATAGCAGTCCCTTCTCGAACTGTTCGGTCATGTGGGTGCGGGCGGGTTTGCCGCTGGCCGTGCGGGTGATGGCGCTGCGCGGGACCTCGACGACGGAGTGCGGCGCGACCCCGAAGTCGGCGGCGATCCCCGCCGCGACCCGCGCGGGGTCGACGGTCCGCGCCCGCTCGGGCACGACGAGGACGACGAAGGACTCCCCGTGCGGCAGGACCACGGCCTCGGCCACCGGTTCCTGGGCCGCCACCACCTGCTCGATGTCGGTGGCGAACACGTTGACGCCGTTCACGGAGATCCGGTCGCCGCGCCGGCCGCTCAGATAGAGCCGCCCGGCGCGCACGTGTCCCAGGTCACCGGTGTCGAACCAGGAGGTGCGGTGGTCGGTCGCCCCGTCGTAGCCGTCGAACAGGGTGGGTCCGCGCAGCTGCACCGCGCCGGTCGCGCCGGGCGCGCAGTCCCGCCCCGACTCGTCGACGATCCGCAGGTCCAGGCCGGGGATGGGGCCGCCGAGGCAGGCCGCCCCGACGGCGCCGGCGGCCGAGAAGCTGGTGGCGGCGTCCACGTAGCGGTGCGAGGTGGCCATCAGGGTCGCTTCGGCCAGCCCATAGCAGAACACCAGCGAGGTCGGGTCGAACCCCCAGGGGCGGACCGCGTCCAGGAAGGTGTCGACCGTGCGTCGGCGGATCGGCTCCGCCCCGCAGAAGACGGTGCGCCAGGCGGCGAACAGCTCCGGGTCGCGGGTGCCCTGCCGGGCCGTCTCGCCGATCCGCGCCGCGAGGTACCTCAGCATGAAGTCGGGCAGCGCGCTGTGGACGCTCTCCGTGTCGCGCAGCAGCTGGAGCGCCGCCATGGGGCGGCGCAGGAACGTGCCGGAGCCCTCGACGACCAGGTCGATGCCGTGCACCAGCGAGGTCAGCACGCCGACCAGGCCCATGTCGTGGTGGAGCGGCAGGGCGATGAGCCCGGCGTGCCCGTGCTTCATCCCGGAGACGCCGCGGATGGCCTCGACGTTGCCGAGCAGCGCCCGGTGGCTGAGCGGGATCGGCCGGGGCATGCCGGTGGAGCCGCTGGTGTACTGGACGAACGCGAGGTCCTCCGCAGCGGCGGCGGCCGGCTCGCGCACCACGCCCGGGCGCGGGACGAGGTCCAGTTCGCGCAGTCCCTGCCCGGGGATCCGGAAGGTGTGCCGGATCCCCTGCTGCCGGACCACCATGGCGAGGTACTGCCGGGTGATGGCCCCGGGCACCTTCGGCTTCACCGAGACGGGCACCGCCCCCAGGTGGACCAGGCCCAGGAGCGCGACGACCGCCTCGCGGGTGCTCTCGACGCGGATCATCACCCGGTCCCCCGGCCGCACGCCCTGCTCGGCGAAGCCGCCCGCGGCGGCCGCGACCTGCTCGTTGAACTCGGGGTAGCCGAGCGTCTCCCGTTTCGCGGAGGTGCCGAAGACGACGTGCGCCCCCGTGCGGCCGGACTGCGCGGCGACGGCCTCGCCCAGGGTGCGCGCGGTCATGACGCCCGCCCCCGGAGGTCGACCCGGTGGATCGCCTTGGTCTCCCGGTCCACAAGCCCGAGCCGCACCTGGCCCCGGGCCGCCACCGTGCCGTCGGCCAGGAGCACGTCCTGGGCGAGGGTGAAGCTGTACGGGGTCTGCCCGGCGAGCGAGGTGCGGATCCGGAGGCGGCCCACCGGATCCCAGTCGACCGCCTTCAGGTAGTCGAGCCGGAGCTGGAGCACGACCGCGACCAGGGTGCTGTCGCGCAGGTCGACCCCGTTGGCGAGCCCCCACTCCCAGCGCCCGGACTCCAGGAGCTGGGGGAAGACGCTGTTGTTCAGGTGCCCGGCCCAGTCGAAGTCGTTGGGGCGCAGCCCCACTTCGACGGTGTGCTCCACGAGTCCGGGCGGTGCGGCGGTGACCGCCGTGCCGTCGCTGGTCATGCGGCAGCCGTCCCTTCTCTCCCCGGCCCCTCCGGCGGAGCGGCGAGGAGTACGACGACGGCGCCCGCCAGGCCGCCGGTGTGGCTGATGGACAGTTCGACGGCGAGGCGGCGTTCCCGCACCCACGCGGCGAGGGGGCCGTGGGGGCGGATCCGGGGCTGGCCCGCGGGGCCGTGCACGACCTCGATGTCGGGAAAGGTGTGGCCCGGCGCTCCGCCCATGGCGCTCAGCGCCTTCACGCAGGCCTCCTTGGCCGAGAACAGGCCGGCCAGGGAGGCGTACGGGTCGGGCCGGTCGCGGACGTACGCGCGCTCGGCGGCGGTGAACAGCGCACCGCTATCGAGCAAGTGCGGCTTCCTTCTCAGCTCCTCGACGGACTGCAGATCGAATCCGGTCGACATCGTTCGTCCGAAGGCTGGCGAAGTAGGCACGCTTGAGGTCCTCATACGACGTGACGGCGATCCCGGTGGCCTCGCGGACCAGCGCGAAGACACTGCTGAGCTTCCTGGAATGCACCGAGCCCTCGTGCAGCGCGACGTCGCCGAGGCCGAACTCCTCCTCGCCGCCGCGCAGGTGCTCCCACCAGTTGACGTATCCCTGCCGGTCGGTCTGGGCCTCGCGGGAGGAGCCGTAGGTCTCGCCCCCGTCGGGACGGATCCAGGTGTACGCCATGGAGAGGACGTCCTTGATGGGGTACACCCCGGACTCCACGAGGGCCTTGGCGAAGGACACGAAGTACTGGCGGTGCTGCACCTCGTCCTTCATGACCGTGTGGAAGACGTCGCGGACGAGGGGGTCCTCGGTGGTGCGGGAGACGAATCCGTACGAGACGCAGGCCTCGATCTCCACGCAGGCCTGGAGGACGCAGACCCGGGCGTAGTTGTCGGTGGGGAACGGGCCCCGGTGGTCGACGACCTCGTCGTGGCCGATCGGGTCGACCCCCGCCATCTCCATGAGGCGGCCGAAGGAGACCTCGTGGTGGGCCTCCTCCTCCAGCCAGTAGCGGGCCGACCAGGCGGCGGCGATGTGCAGGACATCGGCGCCGAGCGGGTTGGACTCGCGGAGCTCGTGGGCGAGCTTGACGCCGTCGACGGCCAGCCGGATCCCGGCGGGCTGGGTGGTCAGCTCGGCACGGGCCGCGTGCCAGAGGGCGGCCCGGTCCTCGGGGGCCGGCCGGTCGAGCCTGCGGCCGTCGAAGAGCTCGTCGGTCGACCAGCGGCGATACTCGTGGTAGCTCTGCTGGGCGCGCAGCACATCGCTGATGGTCGCTCCGGCGCGGAGCTCACTGACGATGTCGGTCATGATGAGCACGGGTACACGCCTTCCGTTCAGGAGGAGGGAGCGGATTCGAGCTGGCCGGACAGGGCCGCCACGACGTCGCCGGCGGTGTGGTCCAGCGTCATCGTGGGCAGCTCGACGTCGTCGTCGAGACCGACGTCGGCGAGGGCGCCCGCGAACGCGTCGAGCAGGTCGATGGAGTTGATGGCCACCGGAGAGGCGACGAGGACGGCGGACAGCGGACGGCCGTCGAACACCTCGTCCTCGGTCAGTTCCAGGCGGCGGGCGATGTGGGCCCTGAGGTCAGCGGTCACGGGATTCCTTCTGCGAGGTCGGGTCGGTCGGTGCGGACCAGTCGGGTGACCGGCCGAGCGCGGCGAGGGCGAGGTCGAGCGACCCCGTGCCGGGGCCGGTGGGCAGGGCGGGCGCGAACTGTGCCGCGGGGCGATGGCGCCGTTCGTCGTCGGGGACCCTCAGGGCGAAGAGCAGGGCGGCCTCCGCGGTCTCCTCGGCCAGGTCCAGCTCGATGCCGAGGGTCCTGGCCACGTCCCAGCCGTGCACGACGTAGTCCAGGAAGTGGAAGCCGATGGCGACGGTGGCGGGGAACTTGAGGTCGGTGCTGATCTCCGGGAGGGAGAACTCCCGTGTCAGGATGCCGTGTTCGGCGAACCGTCCGAGGACCAGGTCGGCCGACTCCCGGTAGACGGCCAGGCCGTCGTCACCGAGGGGCTTGTCCCGCCAGACGGCGAGGTCCGCGCCGCCGCCGGAGGCCGCGGCCGCGAACCCGTGGTGCTGTCCCGCCATGTGGGCCACCAGGCGGCGGAGGTTCCAGCCGTCGCACGGGGTGGGGCGTTCCCAGTCCTCGGGCTGTACGTGTTCCAGGAGACGGACCGTCTCCAGGACGGCGGTGCGGTCGAGGTCCAGGATGTCCATGCGGCTCCTTCTCGGGCGGCGTCTTCAGCCGTCGCCCTGTCCGTCGGGGGCGGGCCGGGCTGCGGTGAGCGGGGCGGACCCGTGGGGCGGGCCCTGCGGTTCGCCGGTGAAGGACGGCATCAGAAGCTCGTCGATCAGGCGGTCGAGGTCGTCCTTGAATCGCTGGTTGGGGCCGGGGTAGCGGTCCTGGCCGCCGGCCACGGGCGAGAGAGACACGTCATCCTCCAGAGCGGGAGTGCAGACCGAGCAGACAGTAGCACGACCGTACGTTTACTTTCATGGGCCGGCGACCCCCTCCTCCGGAACTTCCGGCCCGAGGGGCCAGGGGTCAAGACCGGACAGGATCCGGTGCACCGGACCCCAGAGCACGTCCGGGCGGGATTCGGACGAGGTCCAGGTGGCGGAGCGCAGATCGCCCTTGTCCCGGAAGGCGCGCACGATCCGCAGGTGGTCCGGCCTGCCGACGAAGTCCTGGAGCCGGGCGCGGTCGCGCCACAGGGAGACCGAACCCGAGCGCGGACGCAGCGGACCGGCCTCCATCCAGAGCCACATGCCGACGGCGCCGGCCGTCCGGGGCCAGGTCCGGCGGAGCATGACCCCCGCGACGAGGACCTTGGCCGCGTCCAGCGGGCGGTGGGCGGTGAACTCGGTGATGTTCACCGTCACCGGATCCGCGCCGCCGGACGGCTCCGCCGCGGGGCCGGGCTGCCAGGGAGAGCTCCAGATGGGGCGGGACACGGCTCGATGCCTCCTGGTCACGACCTGGGACGGTTCCACGGATTAATATACGCGAACGATCGTGCTAGATTCTCCCGCATCTCCGGCAGAACCAGAAGGGCGCGTGACATGGATCGCTCTACGGCAGTTGTACGTGCAGCCCTGAACAGCACGTCCTACGCTTCGGGCAAGCTCGCCGGCAAGGGGGCGTTCAACCTCTTCCGGATGCCCAAGGGCCGCAGCAGGCCCCGGCCCGACGAGGCCCCGGTGTTCGACACCGCCCGGCGCGGCGAACTCCAGTTCAACGACTCGACCGTGGTGACCTACGAGTGGGGCGACGGCGCGCGCAAGGTGCTCGTCGTGCACGGCTGGGAGTCGCGCGCCTCGCGCTTCGCGAAGATCATCGGCGAACTGGTCGAGCTGGGCTACAGCCCGGTCAGCTTCGACGCGCCCGGTCACGGCGACTCCACGGGCCGCACCACCAACATCGCCGAGTACCTGAAGATCATCACCCGGCTGCACCGCGAGCACGGGGACTTCGAGGCGGTCGTCGCCCACTCCCTCGGCGTCACCGCGACGTTCCTCTCGATGCAGCACGGACTGCGCGTCGGACGGATCGCGGCGATCAGCCCTGTACCGGAATTCGCCTACCTGGTCGACAAGTTCTGCGAGCAGCTGGGACTGCGCGACAAGCTCAAGGACGAGCTGCGCGGGCGCATCGAGCGCGAGATGTTCCCGGACGAGGAGAACATCTGGCACCGGTTCTCCGTCTTCGCCGGGGCCGACGAGGTGAGCGTCCCCATCCTGGTGATCCACGACGATGACGACGACATGGTCGACCCCCCGCACGCCCGCCGGGTCCTGGCCGCCTTCGGCGACCACGCGCGGCTGGTGACCACGGAGCGGCTGGGGCACCGCCGGATCATCGGCGCGCCCCGGGTCGTCCGGGAGGTCGTGGACTTCGTGTCCGTCGGCGCCGGGCGGCAGGGGAACGACCTCGCGACGGAGGCGGCGCAGTGAGCGGCATTCTCGCGGGCCGGCGCGTCCTGGTGACCGGGGTCCTGATGGAGTCGTCGATCGCCTTCCACACGGCGCGGCTCGCCCAGGAGCAGGGCGCCGAGGTGGTGCTCACCGGCTACGGCCGCCTGAGCCTGGTGGAGCGCATCGCCAAGCGGCTGCCGGAGCCGGCTCCGGTGCTCGAACTCGACGTGCAGAACCCGGACCACCTGGCGAGCCTCGCCGACCGGATCCGGCAGGAGGTCGGAGGCGACGCACGGCTCGACGGGGTGGTGCACTCCATCGCCTTCGCTCCGCAGGACGCCCTCGGCGGCCACTTCCTGAGCACCGGATGGGAGTCCGTGGCGACCGCGGTCGAGGTGTCCGCGTACTCCCTCAAGTCGCTGGCCATGGCCTGTCTTCCGCTCATGAAGGAGGACGGCGGCGCCATCGTCGGCCTGGACTTCGACGCCAAGATCGCCTGGCCCGCGTACGACTGGATGGGTGTGGCCAAGGCGGCGCTGGAGTCCACCTCGCGCTACCTCGCCCGGGACCTCGGCCCGCACGGCATCCGCTGCAACCTGGTCGCGGCCGGGCCGATCAAGACGATGGCGGCCAAGTCCATCCCCGGCTTCGAGACCTTCCGCGAGGTGTGGACCACGCGGGCACCGCTCGGCTGGGACCTCGCGGACCCCGAGCCCACGGCGCGCGCGGTGGTCGCCCTGCTCTCCCCGTGGTTCCCCAAGACCACCGGGGAGATCGTGCACGTCGACGGCGGAGTCCACGCCATCGGCGCCTGAGGACGAGCGACGGAAGGAGGGGAGGGGCCGGATCCGGCCCCTCCCCTCCTTCCGTCCGTGCGGCTCCGCTACTCGGCCGTCTCGGCGATCCGGGCCTCGATGAACGCGGCCAGCCTGGCGATCCCGTCCACGATGCCCGCCGGCTCCAGGGCGCTGCACGAGAGCCTGAGCTGACGGAGTCCGCCCCCGTCGAGGTAGAAGTCGCTCATGGGGGTCCAGAGCACCCCGAATTCCCGGGCGGAGCGCTCCAGCGCCTTGTGGTCGGCGAGGAACGGGACGGTCACCACGAGGAAGAACCCGCCGTCGGGCTCGTTCCAGTCGATGCCGAGGGCCGCCCTGCGGTCCGCGGGGAAGTGCCGGTCCAGCTCGCCGAGCAGGGTGTCCAGATTGTTCCGGTAGAAGGCGATGGCCTCGGTGTTCGCCTCGCGCAGCCGGCAGCCGGACGCGATGAGCAGTCCGCCGATCACGGCCTGTCCCACCGCCGAGGTGTTGACCGTGGTCATGCTCTTGATCTTGGACAGTTCGTCGGCGAGCAGCGAGACCCGCCCCCCGGGCCCGATGACCTCCTGGTCGGCGATGACGTAGCCGACGCGGGCCCCGGGCAGCGCGGTCTTCGCGAAGGAACCGAGGTGGATCACCCGGCGGTCCCGGTCGAGCGCCTTGAGGGTGGGCCGGGCGCTCCCGGTGCGGACGAAGAAGCCGTACGGATCGTCCTCCAGGATCAGCAGGTCCTCCTCGGCCGCGATCTCCAGGAGCCGCTCCCGGGCGGCCACGGTCATGCTCGCGCCCGACGGGTTGGCGAAGTCCGGTACGACGTAGAGGGCGCGCGGCCGCCCGCCGGCCTCCCGGGTGCGCCGGATCTCCGCCAGGACGGCCTCGGGGTCCGGGCCCGCGGGTCCCTCCGGGACGGGCCCCAGGGGGATGCCCAGCAGGCGGGCCGCGCCGGTGATGCCGACGTAGCAGGGCGAGCTGACGAGGAGGGTGTCCTCGGGGGCGGCGAAGAGGGCCCGCAGGGTGAGGAGCATCGCCTCCTGGCAGCCCGTGGTGACCACCACGGCCTCCGGAGCGACGTGGATGTCCTCGTCGTTGGCCACCGTGCGGGCGATCAGCTCGTGGATGATGCCGTTGGTGCGCCCGTACTGGAACAGCTGGGTGCGCACCCGCTCCGGCGACCAGCCCCGGTCCCGCTCCAAGTGGTCGGTGTACGTCCGCAGATGGCGGAACAGGTCCTCCGTGTCGAAGCCGCCCTCGGACGGCCGGCCGGGGGCGAAGGAGACGGCCTCGGGGAAGCGGTTGACGACCTCGTTGAGGAAGTTCATCGCGTCGAGGAGCGGATCGGAGAGCGAGGCGTGCAGCTCGGCGAGCGGCAGGGCCGGTACGGTCCGTGCGGTGGTGTCCGGCATCGTCAGACCCCCGTCGTGGCGTCGGCGAAGACCGTACGGAGATGGGCGGCGGCCTGGGCGACGGCGCGCCGGCCGGCGTCCAGGGTGCCCGCCATCGCGAAGAACCCGTGGGCGACGCCGGGGTAGCGCACCGACTCGACCGGGACACCGCTCTCCCGCAGGCGGTCCGCGTACTGCTCGCCCTCGTCGCGCAGCGGGTCGTACTCGGCGGTGATCACCAGGGCGGGCGGCAGTCCGGTGTGGTCGGGGGCGCGCAGCGGGGAGGCGAGCGGGTGCACGCCGTCCTCGGCGGTGGCGAGGTAGTTGTCCCAGTACCAGTGCACGGACTTGTCGTTGAAGAGCAGCGGGTCGGTGTTCTCCCGGCGCGAGGCCGTGTCCGCGAGGTAGTCCGTGTTGGGGTAGACGAGCAGCTGGGCGACGAGCGGGGGGCCGCCGGCGTCCCGGTTCCTGAGCGTGACGGCCGCGGCCAGGTTGCCGCCCGCGCTGTCTCCGGCGACGGCGATCCTCGTCGCGTCGCCGCCGTACCGGCCCGCGTGCTCGGCGATCCACCGCACGCCCGCGTCGCAGTCGTCCACCGCGGCGGGGAACTTGTGCTCGGGCGCGAGGCGGTAGCCCACGGCGAAGGTCAGGCAGCCGGCCGCGTTGGCGAGGCTGCGGCAGATCGCGTCGCCGGTCTCGATGCTGCCCAGCGTCCAGCCGCCGCCGAAGAAGTAGACGAGGACGGGCAGCGGCCCCTCCGCGGCGGCGGGCCGGTAGATCCGGACGGGCAGCGTCCCGCCCGGCCCCGGGAGGGTCGTGTCGATGACCTCGGCCACCGGCTCGGGCTCGCCGGAGCCGGCCTGGATGGCGGCGAGGTCGGCGGCGCGGGCCTCCTCCAGGGTCATGCTGTAGAGCGGCCGGCCGCCCTGCGCGGCGCGCTGGTCGTAGAGGGCTTGGAACTCTGGATCGAATGGCATGGTGTCTCCGGTCCGGGCCCGCGACCGCGTGGGGCGGCGGGCGGAGTCAGGGTGTGTCGGGAAGCAGCGTGGGGTCGGTGGCCACGCCGCGCAGGCGGTTCAGGATGCCCTTGGCGGCCTTGCCGTAGCTGGAGTAGTCGTTGTGCAGGACGGATTCGGCGTTGGCGGTCTCCAGGAGCGCGACGATCTCGAAGACGAGCTGGGGGATGTCGACGTCCTGCTCGACCTCGCCCGCCCGCTGGGCGTCCTCGATGTTCTGGCCGAGGAACGAGAACCAGTTCGCGTGTGCCGCGGCGATCGTGTCGTGCACCTTGCCCTCACGGGCGTCGTACTCGGCCGAGACCGAGTAGAAGAAACAGCCTCCGGGGAAGACCCGCTGCTCGGAGTAGGTGAGCCAGGCGGTACAGATGGCCCACAGGCGCCGGATGCCGGGCGCGATCCCGCGCGTGGGCTGGACGACGTGTTCCAGGTAGACCTTGATGGCGGCGCGGACGGTGGCGAGCTGTAGCTCCTCCTTGGAGCCGAACAGGGCGAAGACCCCGCTCTTGCTGAGCTTGAGCTCGGTCGCGAGCCGTCCCAGGGAGAGACCTTCGAGGCCCTCCACGGACGCGATCTCGACAGTGCGCTTGAGGACCAGCTGACGGGTCTGGTTCCCGCGTGCGATCCGCCCGTCTTCGTGCGTCGCTGTCATGGTTCGGCCTCTTCTCGTGCTTGGACTACCGGGTCCCCCAACATCACTGCGCACAGCATCTCCCCCGATGCCGTTGACGCCCAGCATACTAAGAACATGGACGACCGTGCGGTCAGTATGCGAGAGTAGAAGAACGGTCGTGCGGTTGGTTGGCGCGGCCGAAGCGGATCACGGGGGGTTGAGCTGCGGTGCCACTGACACTGCGCGAGTACGAGGCCACGGCCAGGGAGCGGCTGCCCGCCCCGGTCTGGGATTTCCTGGAGGGGGGAAGCGGCACCGAGTCGATGCTCTCGGCGGGACGCCGGGCGCTGGACCGGATCACGCTGCGCCCGCGCTGCCTCGTCGACGTGTCCCGGCGCGACCCGCGGACGACCCTGCTGGGCGCGCCGCTCGCGGCGCCGCTCGGCATCGCCCCCATGGCGTACCACCGACTGGCCCATCCCGAGGGCGAGGTGGCGACCGCGCGGGCGGCCGGCGCGGCGGGGGCGCTGTTCACGGTGAGCATGTTCGCCAGCCGCACGCTGGAGGACATCGCCGCCGCGGCGAGCGGGCCGCTGTGGCTCCAGCTCTACTGGCTGAGGGACCGGGCCCAGCTGGCGACCCTGGCCCGGCGGGCCGAGGCGGCCGGCTACCGCGCGCTGGTCCTGACGGTGGACGCCCCCCGGGTGGCCCATCGCCCGCGTGACGCGCGGAACGGCTTCAGCGTCCCGCCGGACATCCGCGCGGTGAACGTGGACCCGGCGATGATGGCCGCGTCGCACGGCCACACCCCCGGCCAGTCCGCCATCGCGCGGCACTCGAAGGAGCAGTTCGACCCCTCCATCACCTGGGAGGATCTGGCGTGGCTGCGGGAGCAGACGTCGCTGCCCCTGGTGCTCAAGGGAATCCTCACCTCGGAGGATGCCGAACTCTGCGTCAAGCACGGTGTCGAGGGAATCATCGTCTCCAATCACGGGGGCCGGCAGCTCGATTTCGCGAGAGCGGCCCCGGATTGTCTGCCCGAAATAAAGGAAGCGGTTTCGGGGCGATGTTCGGTCATCCTCGACGGCGGAATTAGACACGGCGCCGATATCGCGAAAGCCCTCTGCCTCGGCGCCGATGCGGTCCTTGTCGGGCGCCCGGTCCTCTGGGGCCTCGCGCACGGCGGCGGCGACGGCGTCACCGGGGTCCTGGAGTGCCTCCAGGAGGAGTTCGACGAAGTGATGGCGCTCATGGGCGCACCGACGCCCGGTGACTTCACGTCATCCGGAGTTTTCCGGTCCGACATCTCCGCGCCCTAGACGGGCCGGCCCGCCGATCAGCATTCCCCACCACCCCGCACACCCGAACTATTGGGTGGGCGGGGCATTTGGCATGCCCTGCGCGGTCCCGAATACGACACTATTCGGAAACCTGACGCACTGTTGCCAGGATCACTTTTGTTCGCTTGCCTACTCATGAGTACTAGGAGATGGTGAACTCGTCGCCGCCGAACGAAAGCGCGACGCACTTACCCGAGCGTCTTCCGAACAGTGAAGTTCCGATTTACTGCCGGGTACTCGAAATTGCGATAGGTGGGAGATTCCAGTGGGGGAAACGGTGCCGACCAGGCCCGTTTGCGTCGACGGCGCCTGGGTCGACGACATTCTTCTTTTAGGCGACGGCCGCGACGTCGTCCTGCACCTGGACGCGCCGGTGACCCGGGCGACGCTCCGGGAGCTGGTCGCCGCCCAGCGGGCCGAGTTCGAAGCGGCCGGGCTGACCGCCGGGGGTTCCCTCGCCGTACGGGTCCCACCGTCCCTGAGCTGCATCGTCGCGATGCTCGCCGGCTGGCGGGCGGGTGCCCAGGTGATCCTGCTCGACTACCGTCTGACCCCGCACGAGGTCGGTCAGGCGATCGCGCGGCTCACCCCGCAGCTCGTCGTCGAGCCCACGGAGAAGGTGGGCGGGGCGCTGTGGGGCTTCTTCCACGTGGACGTCCGGCTCACTCCGCTGAAGGGCGGCCGGCCGGCCGCCACCGATCACGCGCTGCTCCAGCTCAGCTCGGGGTCGACCGGTCCGTCCAAGGTGATCGGCCGCACCGTCGCGAGCCTCCTGGAGGAGATCGACCGGTACGGACAGCTGGAGGGCTTCCCCCGCCGGGGCGAGCGGACCGTCGTCCTGGCCTCCATCGTCCACGTCCTCGGACTGGTCGGCGGGCTGCTGTACGGGCTCGCCAGCGGCACCCAGGTGGTGCTGCCCACCAGCCAGACGCTGGACGGCATCCTCAAGGCCGTCGCGGCCGGGCCGGAACCGACGACCATCCTCGGCGTCCCCTCCCAGGCCGCCCTGCTGGCCGCGTCCCAGTCCCCCACCCGCCCCCCGCAGCTCCGTCAGATGATCACCGGGGGCGAGCTCATCAAGCCGTCCGTCCGGGAGCGCTTCACCAACGGCTACAACGCCGGCCTCGGCGCCATGTACGGCATGACCGAGACCGGTGTGATCGCCGTCGACCTCTCCGGGACCGCCGCCGGGCTGACTCCGGTGCCCGGCATGCGGGTCCGCGTCGAGGACGAGCAGATCCTGCTGGGGCTGCCCGCTTCACCGTACGTCGGGAGCATCGACCCCACCCGGTACGTCGACGGGTGGCTGCACACCAAGGACGCGGGCCACTTCGACGAGGTGAACGGCCTGCTGACCGTGCACGGACGGCTCGACTCCCAGGTCTCCGTCGGCGGACTGAAGGTCGACCTCTCCGAGGTCGAGGCCTCCATCGCCGCGCTGCCCGGCATCACCGACGCGGTCGTGGTGCACGGCACCGGCATCGAGGCGTACGTGACGGTCACCGAGCAGTCGGTGACCGACCGGCTCGCCGAGTGTCTCGCCACCCGGCTGGCACCGTACAAGCGGCCCAGGGCCGTGCACGTCCTGGACGAACTCCCCCGCACCGCCACCGGCAAGCCCGTACGGAACGCGCAGACGCTCCGCTCCGCGGCCCGTGCCACGGCCGGCGCGACCCCGGCACAGAAGTAGCGGCCCCTCAGCCGGCCGACGGCGCGTCCACCCGGCGCACCTGGACGGGCACGCCGCAGTCGCCGTGCTCGCCGTGGGTCGCGACACCGAGGACGAACCGCCCGTCGCCGGCGAGGAGGGCGGCCGACCGGAGGTCCGGGTCACCGGGCAGCCGACGGGGCGTCAGAAGAGCGGTGTCGCCGGGCGGCCAGGACTCCGGCAGCGGTACCCGGCGGCTCATGCCGCCGCCCCGCAGCCCCTGGCCGAGCGCCTTCCCCACCGACTCCTTCTGCGTCCAGAGCCAGAGGAACCCCGTCGCCTGCTCATCCTCGGGCAGGGCGCGGACCCAGTCCGTCTCCACAGGATCCAGGTAAGACCGCGCCAGCGCGCCCGCGTTGAGGCGGCGTACCACTTCCACATCGACCCCCACGGGGCAGCGCGCGCTCAGCACGAGCGCCAGCACCCCGCGGGCATGGCTGACGCTCACCATCAGCCCCTCGCCGGCGCCGCCCAGAAACGGGCGCCCGCTCGGCTCGTGCTCCACCCGTAGCTCGGACACCGGGACACCGAGGAGCGCGGCCGCACTCTGCGACAGCAGCCGGTGCGCCTGCGCGCGCTCGTCCCCGTCCGTGGTGCACCACAGCACCGTCACCAAGTCCGGGTCACATCCCGGCAGTCGTTCCACACAGAGGAGTCAATCAGATGTCCGCCGAGGTCACCCAGTTTGTCATCGAGGCTCTCCAGAACATGAACTACGACGTCACGGATGTCACCGGCGAGACCCCTCTCGGTCCGGCCGGTCTCGACCTCGAGTCGCTCTCCGTCGCGGAGATCGCCATCCAGGTCGAGGACACCTACGGCGTGAAGTTCGAGGAGGACGAGATGGAGACGGTCGCCCTGCTCACCGTCTCCGGTCTGGTCCAGGAGATCGTCAAGCGCGCCGCCACCGCCGTCTCGGTCCAGTAGCCGCACCGTGCCCCGCGTTCCGCACCCTGTCCGCCCGTCTGCCCCGGCAGCGGGCGGCGGGTACCGCGGACACCCGTGGCCGTCACGTACGGGAAACAGCGCCGGGGACCGGCGGCAAGCCAGACCAGACTCAGAACACGGAGACAACGAGGCATGAACCCGAAGAACGAGCGCGCGGAACTCGCGGCCGACCAAACGCTGGGCATCGGCAATCTGCTGACCACCCTCGTCGCCCGGGGAGACGGCCTCGACCTGCCGACCCTGACCTTCGACACCGAGGTGGACGGTCACCCCGCCTGGCAGCCCCTCTCCCTGGGGACGCTGGGCGAGCGGGTCGCCGCCCGGGCGGCCGCCCTGCACGCCCTGGGCATCAAGCCCCGCGACCCGGTCGCCGTCTTCGTCTCGGACGCCGCGGACCAGGTGCTCTCCTACCTGGCGCTGGCCCGCCTCGGGGCCGTCCCGGCGCTGGTCAACGGCAAGGTCCCCGCCGAGTCCGCGGCCGAGTACATCAAGCGGCTCCGCGCCGTCGGCGTCATCACCGACGCCGCCCACCGCGCGCTGCTGGAGGGCCACGACACCCAGACCCCGCTGCTGCCCGACGTCTCGGAGTTCGGCAAGGGCGACCCGGCCGCGGCCCCCAAGCCCTACCGCCACCACGGCAACGAGCCCGTGGTCATCACGCACTCGTCCGGCACCACCGGCCTGCCCAAGGCGGTGGCCCACTCGCACCACAGCCTGTTCGCCTCGATCCGGCACCGGCTCTCCCTCCCGAAGGGCCAGGGCCTCGACCGGATGCTCGGCGCCCTCCCCTCCGCCCACGCGGCCACCGTCATCGCGGTCAACCTGGCCCTGGCCAACCGGGTCCAGCTCGCCCTGGTGTCGAACCAGAGCGGCACCGTCGTGCTCGAGGCCATCGAGAACTGGCAGCCGCAGAGCGTGCTCGGCTTCGCGGCGACCTGGTCGGAGCTGGCCGGCGAGGACCTCGCGTCCCGTCGCCTGGACTCCGTGAGCGTCTGGTGGAACACCGGCGACTGCGCGCACGAGGCGCACGTGCGCAAGCTCATCGCCGTCGGCAGCCGGGCCTCGGCCGGCGCGAAGGGCCGTACGAACCGGCCGGGTTCGTACTTCGTCGACGGTCTCGGCTCCACCGAGATGGGCCACTCCCAGTTCTTCATCACCCACACCCCGGAGACCAACCGGTACGGGCGCTGCATCGGCAAGCCGCACGCCTTCACCGACGCCGCCGTCTTCGACCCGGAGGGCGAGAAGCTCGGCCCGGGCCAGGTCGGGGAGCTCGCCATCGCCGCGCCGACCCTCGCCCTCGGGTACTGGAACGACTCGGTCACCACCTACCGCACCCGCAGGGACGGCTACTTCCTCACCGGTGACCTCGTCTTCCGCGACGAGGCCGGGTACTTCTACCACGTCGACCGGGCGGTGGACGCGGTGGAACTCGGCAACGGCCGACGCCTGTTCACCGCGCTGTCCGAGGAGCGCGTCCTCGCCGCCTGCCCCGACATCCGCGAGTGCACCGTCGTCGCCGTGAAGGCCGACGGGAACGTCACCACCTCCGTGCTCCTCGTCCTCGACGAGCGGGCCGACACGGAGGCCGACCGGGGCGCCGAGGTGCTGGCCGCGCTGGAGCCCCACGTCGCCGAGACCGTCGACCGCGTGATCGTCGTCAGCCCGGACCGGATCCCGCTCGGACCGACCGGCAAGGTCCGCAAGGTGCTGCTGCGCACCCGCTTCCTCGCCGGCGAGCTGCTCGGCACGGACGCCGCGGCGGTGGCGGCATGAGCGGGCGCGGCACGGGCCCGGCCGCCGTCGTCACGGGCATCGGCACCTTCACCCCGCTCGGCCGGGGCGCGGCGGACACCTTCGACGCGCTCTGCCACGGCAAGTCCGGGCTGCGCAGGCCGCCCGAGGACCACCTGCTCGCCGGCACCGTGGACGTGGCCGGCATCGCCCCGGACATCTCCGCCGGCGAGGTCCTGCCCCCGAGCGAGGGCCGGCTCGTCGACCGCTTCGCGCTGATGGCGCTCGCCGCCGCGGACGACGCCCTGGCCGACTCGGGCATCGTCGTCGGCCGTGACGTCGACCCGCACCGGGTCGCGGTGATCGTCTCCAGCGGCGCCGGCGGTCTGACGACGTACGAGGCGCAGTCGCTGGCCCGGGCCGAGCGCGGTCCGACGGCGGTCAGCCCGTACCTGCTGCCCGGCATGCTGCCGAACATGGCCGCCGCCCGCATCGCGATCAAGTACGGCATCCGCGGCTGGAGTTCGGCGATCGCGACGGCCTGTGCCGCCGGCGCCCACGCGGTGGCGGAGGCCGCCCGGCTGATCCGCTACGGCGAGGCCGACGTCGTGGTCTGCGGTGGCGCCGAGGCGCCGCTCAACCCCACCTCGGCGCTGGCCTTCCACCACGCCAGGGCGCTGGCCCAGCGGTGGGAGGACCCGGAGGCCGCCAGCCGCCCGTTCGACCGCCGCCGCAACGGCTTCGTGCTGGCCGAGGGGGCGGGTGTGCTCGTCGTCGAGCGGGCCGGCCTCGCGGACGCCCGCGGCGCCGCCGGCTACGCCGACCTGATGGGATGGGGTGCCAGCACCGACGCGTTCCGTCCCACGGCGCCGCGACCGGACGGCGAGGGGGCCGCGGCCAGCATGCGCGGGGCGATCGCGACCGCCGGGCTCACGCCCGACGACATCGACTACATCAACGCGCACGGCACCTCGACCAAGCTGGGCGACGTCGCCGAGACCAAGGCCGTGCACGCCGTCTTCGGCGACCGGTCCCCGGCCGTCAGCAGCACGAAGTCGATGACCGGTCACCTCCTGGGCGGATCCGGGGCGGTCGAGGCGGCCTTCTGCGCGCTCGCGATCTCCCGCGGGCAGCTTCCCCCGACCCACAACCTCGACGAGGTCGACCCGGCCTGCGACCTGGACCACGTCCGCGGCGGAGCCCGGAACCAGCGGGTCCGCGCCGCCCTCTCCAACTCGTTCGCCTTCGGCGGGCACAACGTCAGCCTGCTCTTCGGCGAGCCGACCACCCGCAAGAAGCGCCAGTAGCGCCAGAGGCGCCAGAAGAAAGGGGGCTCCGTGAACATCGGGGCCGTAGACCATGTCGAGTTCTATGTCGGGGACGCCCAGCAGTCGGCGTTCTTCCTCTGCACCGCGTTCGGCTTCCGCCTGTGCGGTCAGGCGGGCCCCGAGACGGGCCTGGCCGACCAGCGCTCCCTGCTGCTGCGCCAGGGCGGCATCTCCGTCGTCCTCACCTCCGCGCTGACGCCCGAGCACCCGGCGGCCGCCTACGTCGCCCTGCACGGCGACGGCGTCGCCAACATCGCCTTCGAGGTGACCGACGCCGCCGAGGCGTTCGCGACCGCGGTCGGGCGCGGTGCCACCGTCGTCGAGGAGCTCACGGCGCACGGCCGGGACGGCAACGAGGTCGTCACGGCCTCCGTGCTCGGATTCGGCGACGTCGCGCACCGTTTCGTCCAGCGGACCGGTGACCGGGACGACTTCCTGCCCGGGGTCATGGACATCTTCGCCCCGGACCCCGACGAGCCCGAGCAGGTGCTGTCCACCGTGGACCACGCGGCGATCTGCCTGCCGGCGGGTCAGCTGCGCGAGACGGTCGCCTTCTACGAGAAGGTCTTCGGCTTCTCGGAGATCTTCGAGGAGTTCATCGAGGTCGGCGCCCAGGCCATGGACTCCAAGGTGGTGCAGAGCCCGTCCGGGAAGGTCACCTTCACCCTGATCGAGCCGGTGACCGACCGCGAGCCCGGCCAGATCGACGGCTTCCTGGCCCGGCACGGCGGGGCCGGCGTGCAGCACCTGGCGCTGCTCTCCGACGACATCGTCGCCGCCGTCGGCACGCTGGAGAGCCGGGGGGTGAAGTTCCTGGAGACGCCGGACACGTACTACTCCGAGCTGGAGAAGCGCCTCGGCAGCCCGGAGCTGAAGATCGCGGACCTGCGGCGCACCAACGTCCTGGTCGACCAGGACCACTGGGGCCAGGTCTTCCAGATCTTCACGCAGTCCCTGCACGTCCGGCGGACCTTCTTCTGGGAGGTCATCGACCGGCACGGCGCCCGCACCTTCGGCAGCGGCAACATCAAGGCCCTCTACGAGGCCGTCGCCCGGGAGAAGGCCACCGCCTGACCGGCTCCGCCGCCGGCCGCCACCCGTCACCGCTGCGTCCCACCCGCACCCCGCACCCCGCACCCGAAGGAACACCGTGACTGTCCAGGAATCCGAGCGCTTCACCCTGACCGAGGAGGAGCGGGAGCTCCTCCCCACCGACGAGGACGTCGCCTTCTACGCCGAGCACGGCTGGTACCTGTCGAAGAAGCTCTTCACCGACGAGGAGATCGACCTCCTCGAGTCGGCCAGTGAGAACTTCTACGCCGGCCACCGCGACCGCACCCTGCCCGTCCGGCCGCCCAAGCTCGCGTACTGGGAGCCCGAGCACGGACCGGTGCAGCGGCACAACGACTACATCCACTACGAGGACGACGCGATCGGGCGCGTGCTGCGCAAGCCGCTGCTCGGCGCGGTCGCCGCGCGGCTCGCCGAGGCCGAGGAGATCCGGGTCTTCCAGTCCACCCTCATCTTCAAGCCGCCGGTCGCCCAGGAGCAGTCGAACATCGTGCCCTGGCACTTCGACCGGCACTACTGGTCGACGTCCACCTCCGAGCGGATGCTGACCGCCTTCATCCCCTTCCACGACTGCGGCGAGGAGATGGGCACGATCACCATGGTGGACGGCAGCCACCGCTGGAAGGAGATCGCCCAGAACGACGCCACGTCCCTGCACTTCGCGGAGCGCGACCGCAGCGAGCTCGACGTGATGCTCGATCAGAACGCGGCGTACAACGGCACCGAGGTCACGAAGATCCCGGTCCACATCCCCAAGGGCCACGTCAACTTCCACCACTGCCGCACCTACCACGGCAGCGGGGCCAATGTCAGCGACCGCCCGCGCCGGGCCATCTCCTTCCACCTCCAGGACGGCGACAACCGGTACCGGGACTTCCGCCGCTCGGACGGCACCCAGGTCGCGTACAACCACGACGTGCTGGTGCGCCGGACCGCTGAGGGAACCCCCGACTACAGCGACCCGGAGTACTGCCCCGTGCTGTGGAGCAGCCGCTGATGTTCAGCGCGGCAGTGGTCGGTACCGGCTTGATCGGTACGTCGATCGCGCTGGCCCTGCGGGACCAGGGCATCGTCCCCCATCTGGTCGACCGGGATCCCGAAGCGGCCCGCACGGCGGCCGATCTCGGCGCGGGCGTGGTCGAGTTCCCTCGCGAGCCGGTCGACCTGGCCGTGCTCGCGGTTCCGCCCCAGCATGTCGCCCAGGTCCTCAAGGAGTACCAACTCCTGGGACTCGCCCACGACTTCACGGACGTGGCGAGCGTCAAGGTACGGCCGCAGCGGGAGGCGGCCGAACTGGGATGCGACCTGGCCCGCTTCGTGGGCGGGCACCCCATGGGGGGACGGGAGCAGTCGGGACCGCTGGCCGCCCAGCGGGACCTCTTCCGGGGCCGGCCCTGGGTGCTCACCCCCTCGGCGGTCTCCCGTGAGGCGGCCGTCCGCCGTGTCGGGGAGCTCGCCGAGCTCTGCGGGGCCCACCCGGTCGTGATGACACAGAGCGATCACGACCGGGCGGTGGCCCTCACCTCCCACGCTCCGCACGTGGTCGCGACGCTGCTGGCGGCCCGCCTGCTGTCGGGGGACGAGTCCCAGCTCCGGCTGTCCGGGCAGGGCCTGCGCGACACCACGCGGATCGCCGGCGGCGACCCGGGGCTGTGGACGGACATCCTCGGCTCCAACGCGGCCGCCGTGGCGGAGGTCCTGGCGGATTTCGCCACGGACCTGCACACGGTGGTCGAGGCCCTGCGCGACCTGGGCACCCGGGCGCCGGAAGAGCCCCGCATCAGCACGGCGCAGCTCACTTCGGCGCTGGTCCGGGGGACCCAGGGCCGGGCCCGCATCCCGGTCCCGGCCTCCGGCGGACTTCGCCTGAGTGGTGCGACCTCCCGCGGCTGACCGCCGCGGGTCCACATCGGCATTCGAAGACTGTCGAGACTTTCGAACGACTGGAGAGAGCATGGCCACCCGACGGCTCGACGTCTGCCTCATCGGTGCGGGGCCCCGCGGGCTCTCGCTCCTGGAGCGGATCTGTGCGAATGCCGCGCTGGACCCCGACGAGGGCGGGATCACCGTGCACGTGGTCGATCCGCACCCGGCGGGGCCGGGCCAGGTGTGGCGTACCGACCAGTCCGAACACCTGTTGATGAACACGGTGGCCTCCCAGGTCACCATGTTCACCGACGAGAGCGTGGAGATCGAGGGGCCGCTGGTCCCGGGGCCGAGCCTGTACGAATGGGCGCGGTTCCTGGTCCTGATCGGTCCGATGGACGACCGGCGGTACGAGGAGCAGGTGATGGCCGAGGCCCGCTCGCTCGGCCCCGACTCGTATCCGTCGCGCGCCTTCTACGGCCAGTACCTGGAGTGGGTCTTCGCGCGGGTCACGAAGACGGCGCCGGCCCGGCTGACGACCGTGGTGCACCGGGCGCGGGCGGTGGCCCTGAAGGAGGAGCAGGACAGCGCCACGCGCACCGTCCTGCTCGACGACGGCACCGCCCTCGGTCCGTTGGACGCCGTGGTGCTCGCCCAGGGCCACCTGCCGCTGCGCCGCTCGTCCCGCGAGCGGGAGCTCGCGGACTTCGCCGCGGCGCACGGGCTGCGCCACATCGCCCCCGCCAACCCGGCGGACGTGGACCTGTCGCCGATCCGGCCGGGCGAGACGGTCGCGCTGCTCGGCCTCGGCCTGAACTTCTTCGACTACATGTCGCTGCTGACGCACGGCCGGGGCGGCCGCTTCTCCCGGGTCGCGGGGCGGCTGGTCTACGAGCCGTCCGGCCGGGAGCCGCGGCTGGTCGCGGGCTCCCGGCGGGGGCTGCCCTTCCACTCGCGCGGCGAGAACCAGAAGGGTGCCCACGGCCGCCACTGGCCGGCCGTGCTGACCCCCGAGGTGATCGCGGAGCTCCAGGAGCGGTCCCGGCTGCACGGCGGCATCGACTTCCGCGCGGTGCTGTGGCCCCTGGTGTCCAAGGAGGTCGAGACCGTCTACTACACGGCGTTGCTCACCTCCGAGGGCCGGACCAGGGAGGCCGAGCGGCTGCGTGCCCGGTACCTGGAGGCGAAGCCGGGCAGCGACGGTGAGCGGGCGGTCCTGGCCGAGTTCGGGATCGGGGAGCGGGACCGCTGGGACTGGCACCGGATCGCGCAGCCGTGGGCGGACCGGGAGTTCGCCTCCGCCGAGGACTTCGAGGGCTGGCTGCTCGACCACCTGCGCGAGGATCTGCGGGCGGCCCGGAGCGGGAACGTGGACGGTCCGCTGAAGGCGGCCCTCGACGTCCTGCGGGACCTGCGCAACGAGCTCCGGATGATCGTCGACCACGGCGGGCTGGCGGGCCGATCGCACCGCCAGGACCTGGACGGCTGGTACACGCCGCTGAACGCCTTCCTGTCCATCGGCCCGCCCGCGCGACGCATCGAGGAGGCCATCGCCCTGATCGAGGCCGGAGTCCTGCGCGTGCTGGGCCCCGCGACCCGGTCCACCGCGGACCCGGTCGCCGGGGTCTTCACCGTGGAGTCCGTCACCGTGCCCGGCTCGGCGGTCTCGGCGACCACCCTGATCGAGGCACGTCTCCCGGACATCGACCTGCGGCGGACCGCCGACCCGCTGCTGCGTCAGCTCCTGGAGACCGGGCAGTGCCGCCCGTACGAGATCAGCGACCCGGACGGGGAAGCGCACCAGACCGGCGGAGTCGCCGTCACCGGGGCGCCGTTCCATCTGATCGACGCCGAGGGCCGCCCGAACCCCCGCTGCTTCGCCTTCGGGGTTCCCACCGAGTCGGTGCACTGGGCGACGGCGGCGGGCATTCGTCCCGGGGTGAACTCGGTGACGCTGCAGGACTCGGATGCCATAGCCCGCGCCGTGCTGGGGCTGTCCAGGAGCCTGGACGGCCTGGACGCGGACAGCGAGATGATCGGAGAGCTGACCCGATGACCGCCGAAGGACCCGTCGCCGGGGACGTCCGCCCCGTGGCCCCCGTCGTGGACGCCGGGCTGCTCAGCCCGGTGCGCGCCGGCACCCCCGCGGAGGCGGCCACCTCCGACGGCGCCTGGCTCCAGGCGATGCTGGACGCCGAGGCGGGGCTGGTGCGCGCCCAGGCGCTGCTCGGCAACGTGCCGCCGGAGGCGGCCCGGACGATCAGCGAGCTGGCCCGGGCCGAGCTGCTGGATCTGCGCGCCCTCGCCGTACGGAGCAGGGGCGCGGCCAATCCGGTCGTGGCCCTGGTGCAGGCCTTCACCCAGGTGGTGGCGGAGCGGGACCCGGTCGCGGCCGACTACGTGCACCGGGGCTCCACCAGCCAGGACATCTTCGACACGGCGCTGATGCTGGTGGCCGGCCGGACGCTGGACCTCCTGGTGGCGGACCTGGACCACATCGCGGAGTCGCTGCGCGGGCTGAGCGTCGAGCACGCGGACACCCTGATGGCCGGGCGCACCCTCGCGCTGCACGCCGTACCGACGACCTTCGGGCTCAAGGCCGCGGGGTGGCACGCGGCCGTGCGTACGGCGGCGGACCGGCTGCGGGAGCTGCGGGCCCAGGGCCTGCCGGTCCAACTGGGCGGCGCGGCGGGGACGCTGGCGGGATACGTCGAGTACGAGCGACTGCACCGCGGCACCGAGTCCCCGGGCTACGCGGCACGGCTCACGGAGCAGTTCGCCGCGGAGACGGGGCTCGTCGCGCCGACTCTCCCGTGGCACAGCCACCGGCTGCCGATCGCCGCCCTGGCGGGCGAACTGGCCCTCGCCACAGGGGTCCTCGGGAAGATCGCGGTGGACGTGCAGTCGCTGGCCCGGACCGAGACGGCGGAGGTCTCCGAGCCGGCCGCGGCCGGCCGGGGGGTGTCCTCGGCGATGCCGCAGAAGCGGAACCCCGCCCTGGCCACCCTGATCCGCTCGGCCGCGCTCCAGGTGCCCGCCTACGCGAGCGTACTGACGCAGGCGATGCTGTCCGAGGACGAGCGGTCCGCAGGTGCCTGGCACGCGGAGTGGCAGCCGCTGCGCGAGTGCCTACGGCTGACCGGCGGCGCGGCGCACACCGCGCGCGAGCTCGTGGCGGGTCTGGAGGTCCATCCCGCGCGCATGCGGGCGAACCTGGATCTGACGAGCGGCCTGATCGTCTCGGAGCGGCTGGCCGCGGCACTTGCCCCGGTGCTCGGGAAGGCCACCGCGAAGGACGTGATGAGCCGGGCGTCGGCGCTGGCCGCCGCCTCGGGCCGCGCGCTCGCGGACGTTCTGGCCGAACTGCCGGAGCTGGAGGGCCGGTTCACGGAGGAGGACCTCGCGCGGCTGCTCGACCCCGCGGGATACACGGGCGCCGCCGGTGAACTGATCGAGCGGTCGCTGAAGCGGTAGCCCCGGGGACCGCCTTCTCCCCGCGGTCGCACCGGGTCGACACGTGCTGTTCTCCGACAGGGCTTTTAAATGCACGTACGGTCGTTTAGTTTTGGTCCCGGCGGATCGACCGATGGAGGGAACCCCATGACCACCGCATCATCACCATCACCCAGCGAGGCGACGACGCCTCCGGACGCGGAAGGCGACGCGCGGGCTCCTGAGAGCGCCGCGGCGTCGGCCACCGCCCGGCTGGCGCTGCTCGTCGCGTCCGGGGCCACCTTCCTCGCCGTGCTCGACACCACGGTCGTGAACATCGCCTTCTCCGACCTGCGCGCCGACTTCTCGACCGCGTCGCTGTCGGAGCTCACCTGGGTCGTCACGGCGTACACGGTCGTCTTCGCGGCGCTGCTCGCCGTCGCCGGGCGCGTCGCCGACGTCGTCGGGCGCCGGCGCCTCTTCCTGTGGTCCACGGTCCTGTTCACCGTGGCCTCGGTGCTGAGCGGATTCGCGCCCAACGTGGAGGTGCTCGTCGCCGCCCGCGCGCTCCAGGGCGTGGCGGCGGCCGGACTGATCCCCTCCGCCCTCGGACTCGTGCTCCAGCACACGCCGCCGGCCCACCGGTCGAGCGCGGTCGGCGTCTGGGGAGCGGTCGGGAGTATGGCCGCGGCCGTCGGGCCCAGCCTCGGCGGACTGCTCGTGGACACCTGGGGCTGGCGCAGCGTGTTCCTCATCAACCTGCCCATCGGCCTCGCCCTCGTCCTGGTCGCGGCCCGGGGGCTGACCGGTGACCGGCCGAGCGGGCGCCGGATGCCCGACCCGGTGGGGACGCTCGCCCTCGCCCTCGGCCTGGGCGGACTCGTCTTCGGCGTGACCCAGGGAACGGAGTGGGGCTGGGACAGCGGCCGGGTGCTCGCCCTCCTGATCGGCGGAGCGGTGCTCACCGCCGGCGCGCTGCTGCGCTCCCGCCGCCACGCCTCGCCCGCCATCGAGTGGGACCTGTGGCGCAGCCGCCCCTTCGCGGCCAGCAACGTCGCCTCGCTGCTCTTCGGAGCGGCCATGTACGCGTACCTCCTCAGCACGCTCCTCTTCCTCAACGCGGTGTGGGGCTACTCCGAGCTGAAGGCCGGCCTGGCCGTCACCCCCGGGGCCTTCAGCGCGGCGATCGGCGCGATGGTCGTCGGCAAGCGGATCGGACCGCGCGGGCAGTGGGCCGGAGTGCTCGTCGGCTCCGTGCTGTTCGGGGGCTCCTGCGCGGCGATGTACCTGCTGCTCGACAGCGAGCCCCGGTACCTCGCGCTCTGGCTGCCCATCGGCATCGTGGCGGGCGTGGGCATCGGCGCGGCGCTGACCGGCATCTCCAACGCGGCCACCGCGGCGCTCGAACCGCAGCGCTTCGCCTCCGGCACCGGCCTGCTGATGACCATGCGCCAGGTGGGCGGCGCGCTCGGCATCGCGGTCCTGGCGGCGATCCTCCAGCGTCACAGCGTCCTCGACGACCAGGGCTACCTCCAGGTGTTCCTGGCGTGCGCCATCGGCTCCGTGGCGGCCGCGGCGGCGGCTCCGGCGATCCGGGCCCGGGTCCTGAAGTCCTGAACTCCCGTACGGGCGAGACCTGCCGGGAGGGCCCTCCGTACGGGGGCGTCCCGGCAGGGGCCCACGAGTCAACCATCCCGATCACGACGAAGAGTGGCACGCCATGGCACCGATCGACAGGTCCGACCGTACTGCCGCACGCGCGGAGTACTCCCTGCTCGCCGAGCTCCAGCCGGTGGTCGAGGACAACCTCCACCGCCACCTGGACGTCACCAAGGAGTGGTTCCCGCACGAGTACATCCCCTGGAGCGAAGGCAGGACCTTCGAGGGCCCGCTCGACGGTGAGGCGTGGACGCCCGACGAGGCGACCCTGCCGGACGTGGCCCGCACCTCGCTCGTGGTGAACCTGCTGACCGAGGACAACCTTCCCGGCTACCACTTCGCCGTCGCGCAGTTCGGCAAGGACGGGGCCTGGGGCAACTGGGTCAACCGCTGGACGGCCGAGGAGGCCCGGCACGGGATCGCGCTGCGCGACTACCTCCTGGTCACGCGGGCCGTGGACCCCCGCGCCCTGGAGCGGGCCCGGATGACGCACATGTCGACGGGGTACGAGCGCCCGGACGGATTCAGCGCGCTGCACGCGATCGCCTACGCGGCCTTCCAGGAACTCGCCACCCGCATCTCGCACCGCAACACCGGCCACGCGAGCACCGACCCCGTGTGCGACGCGCTTCTCGCGCGCATCGCGGCGGACGAGAACCTCCACATGGTCTTCTATCGGAACCTGGTCGAGGCCGCGTTCGAGCTGGCACCCGACGTCACGATGGAGGCCGTACGGGACGTCGTGACCGGTTTCGAGATGCCCGGCTCGACCATCAAGGACTTCGGGCGCAAGTCCGCGGAGATCGCCATCGCGGGCATCTACGACCTGCGGCTGCACCACGACAGCGTGGTCATGCCGATCCTGCGCAAGCTGCGCGTCTTTGAACGGGAGGGCTTCGGCGCCGCCGGAGAGCGGGCGAGGACCGAACTCGCCGCGTTCGTGGCACGGCTGGACACCCAGGCGACGTCCTTCACCGACCGCCGCGAGGGCATCCGGGCGTCCCGCGCCAAGCGGGCCGGCGCGCTCGCGAGCACGACCGGCTGAACACCGCGTCCCTCACGCACTCGCCGACCGGCGGGCACGACCGGCCGAGTACCGCGTCCGCCACGCACTCGTCAGCCGGCGGGCACGAGCGGCTGAGCACCGCGCCCGTCACGCACTCGTCCCCTTCATCAGATCGGTGGGTACCGCCGCATGGCCCGGTCCTTGGTCGACGTCCTGTCCTCCCACGCTTCGGCCCGACCCGACAGGACCGCCTACCGGTTCCTGGCCACGGGCGAGTGCGACGGGGACGTCGAGGAGCTGACGTACGCGGGGCTGGACCGGCGTGCCCGGGCCGTCGGCGCCTTCCTCCAGGAGCGGGGGCTCGCCGGGGCCCGCGCCATGCTGCTCCACCCGCCGGGGGTGGAGTTCGTCTCCGGGTACATGGGCTGCCTCGCGGCCGGGGTCGTGGCGGTGCCCAGCGTCCCGCCGCAGGGCCGGACGCAGAACCTCCGGACGCTGTCCCGGATGCGGAGGATGATCGCCGACGCGGACGTCAAGGTGATCCTGGCGACCCGCGAGGTCATCGCGGCGCTGGACGCCGCGTCCGGCCACTTCCCCGAACTGTCCTCCCTGCTCTGCGTCGCCACGGAGGAGATCCCCGACGCGGTGGGCGACGCCTGGCGCGAACCCGACCTCGGGCCGGACTCGGTGGCCTTCCTCCAGTACACCTCCGGCTCCACCTCCGCGCCGCGCGGGGTGATGGTGACGCACCAGAACCTGATGCACAATCAGGTGGCGCTGACCGAGCGGATGGGACACACCGCCGAGGCGCTGGAGGAGTGGGACGGGGAGCTCTACGTCAGCTGGCTCCCGCTCTACCACGACCTGGGACTCATCGCCCCCGTCCTGAACAACCTCTACGTGGGCGGGACGTCCACGCTGTTCTCCCCGCCGCACTTCCTGCAGAAGCCGTCGCGATGGCTGAAGGCGATCTCGCACTACCGTCCGCACACCAGCGGAGGCCCCAACTTCGCCTACGAGCTGTGTCTGCGCGACGCCTCCCCCGAGGTGCTGGACGGTCTCGACCTGAGCCGGTGGCGGGTGGCCCTCAACGGGGCCGAGCCGGTGCGGGCGAGCACGATGCGGCGGTTCGCGGACACGTTCGCCAAGACCGGGTTCCGCCGGGAGTCGCACTTCCCCTGCTACGGGCTCGCCGAGGCGACGCTGATGGTGACGGGCAGCTCGGTGGACCGGTCCCCGACGCTGGTCGACCGGTCCGACGTCGCGTCGATGTCCGGGACGGCGGAGGACCGGGAGCTGGTGAGCTCCGGCCGGCCGGGGATCGGCATCTCGGTGGTGATCACCGACCCCGAGCGGCGCGTCGAGTGCCCCGAGGGCGAGGTCGGCGAGATCTGGGTCGCCGGGGAGAGCGTCACCGGCGGCTACTGGCGCAATGTCCGGGCCACCCGGGAGGTGTTCCGCGCGTCCCTGGAGGACGGCAGGGACGGCTTCCTGCGCACCGGCGACCTCGGGTTCATCCGGGACGGCGAGGTGTTCGTGACCGGGCGGCTCAAGGACCTGCTGGTCATCGGCGGACGCAACCACTACCCGCAGGATCTCGAACTGACCGCCGAGACGGCCCATCCCGGGGTCCGGCCGGGGTGCGTCGCGGCGTTCTCCGTCGACGACGGCACGGCGGGCGAGCAGCCGGTCCTCGTCGCCGAGGTGACGCCGGCGGCCGCGCACGACTCCGCCGGGATCCGGGCCGCGATCCGCGGCGCCGTCGGTGCGGCCCACGGTCTGTCGCTGAGGGACGTCGTCCTGATCGACCGCGGCACGATCGCCAAGACTTCCAGCGGCAAGATCCAGCGCAAGGCGTCCCGGACGGCGTACTTGGAGGGGACGCTCTCGGTCGTCGCCGGGTCCGACGTCGGGGGCGGGGTTGACCTCGGGGGCGGGGCCGGCGCCGGGGGCGGGGTTGACCTCGAGGGCGGGTCCGGCGCCGGGGACGGGTCCGGTCTCGAGACCGGGTCCGGCCTCGGGGACGGGGGCACCGCCCGCCGGGTCCTGTCCGCGCCGTAGCACCGCGCGGCAGGTCCTTGCCGCGCCGTGGCGCCACGCGCGAGGTCCCTTCCGCGCCGTGGCGCCCCGCGCTGCCCGCACCCGGGCGCCCGCCGTGCCGGAGCCGCGCGGGCCCTCGGCACAGCGCCCGGGGGCACCTGCCGTGCCCGGAAGAAGCCAGTCGACGAGCCCGAGGAAACGGTTTTCCGACATGTCTGCGAAGAAGTCCGGCGAGATCTCCGCCGAAGCGCTGCGGGAGTGGCTCGTCAGAGCCGTCTCCGAAAGTGCCGGACAGGACCCGGCCCAGATCGGTGTCGACCGGCCCCTCACCGAATTCGGGCTGGGCTCGGTCCAGTTGGTGGCACTGGCCGCGCGCCTCTCCGACCGGCTCGGCCGGCCGGTGGACCCGACACTCGCCTACGACCACCCCACCATCACGTCGATGGCCCGGGCCCTGTCCTCCAGCGCCTCCGCCGTGCCTCCCGCCGCCGCGGAGCGAAGACCGGGCCGGGAGCCGGGCGAGGCGGTGCGCCCCCGGCGGGACCCCGGGAGCACGGTCGACGGGGATCCGGACGAGGTCGCGATCATCTCGATGGCCTGCCGCTTCCCCGGCGGGGCGGACGATCCGCAAGGACTGTGGCGGCTCCTCGAAGGAGGCGAGGACGCCGTCTCGGAGGCCCCCGAGGGCCGCTGGGACACCGAGGCGCTCCTCGACCCCGATCCGGAGGCCGTCGGCAAGGCGTACAGCCTGCGCGGCGGTTACCTCGGCGACATCGACCGCTTCGACGCCTCCTTCTTCGGGATCTCGGCCCGGGAGGCCGCCGCGATGGATCCGCAGCAGCGCCTGCTGTTGCAGACCGGCTGGGAGGCGATCGAAAGGGCCGGGATCGTGCCCGAGGAGCTGAACGGCAGCGCCACCGGCGTCTACGTCGGCCTGTACGGGAGCGGCTACCCGGACGCGTCCCGTCCGGAGCTCCTGGACGGGCACGTCGCCACGGGCGCGTCGGCGAGCGTGGCCTCCGGACGGCTCGCCTACACGCTGGGCCTGGAGGGCCCCGCCGTGACGGTCGACACCGCCTGCTCCTCCTCGCTCGTCGCCCTCCATCTGGCCGCCAACGCGCTGAGGAGCGGCGAGTGCGATCTCGCCCTGGCCGGCGGCGCGACGGTGATGGTCAGCCCGCGCGGCCACGTCGAGTTCAGCAGACTCCGCGGCCTGTCGCCGTCCGGCCGGTGCCGGCCCTTCGCCGACGACGCGGACGGCGTGGTGTGGGCCGAGGGCTGCGGCCTGGTCCTGCTGAAACGGCTCCGTGACGCCCGGCGGGACGGCGACCGGATCCTCGCCGTCGTCAAGGGCTCGGCCGTCAACCAGGACGGCCGCAGCCAGGGCCTGACGGCCCCGAACGGCCGGGCGCAGGAACGGGTCCTGCGCGCCGCGCTGGCCGCCGCCCGTCTCCGGCCGGACGCACTGGACTACGTGGAGGCGCACGGCACCGGCACGACGCTCGGGGATCCCATCGAAGGCCGCGCGCTGGCCGAGGTCTTCGGACCCCACCGCCCGGCGGACCGGCCCCTCGCCGTGGGCTCGCTCAAGTCGAACATCGGGCACACACAGGCCGCGGCCGGCATCGGGGGCGTCATCAAGACGGTGCTGTCCTTGCAGCACGAGCTGCTTCCGGCCTCGCTGCACGCCGAGACCCCGACCCGGCACGTCGACTGGGCCGGCGGCGGCCTCGACGTGTGCGCCAGCCGGCGGCCGTGGCCGCGAGGCGCCCGGATACGCCGGGCGGGCGTCAGCGCCTTCGGCTTCAGCGGCACCAACGCGCACGTGATCCTGGAGGAGGCCCCGGACGGACCGGAGGTCCTGGACGAGGCGGACGCGTCGGACCAGGAGTCCGGCCGGCCGCCCGTGACGCTGTTCCCGCTGTCGGCCCGCAGCCTTCCCGCCCTGCGCGCGCAGGCCCACCGGCTGCTGGACGCCCTGACGGACGATCCGCGGCGGCCCCTGCCGGCCGTGGCCCGGACCCTGGCCCGTCACCGTACGCACTTCGAGCACCGCGCCGCCGTGGTGGCGGGGCACCGCGAGGAGCTGCTCGCCGGGCTGCGCGGCCTGGCATCCGGTCAGGACCCGACCGGCCCCGTCGTGGCGCCGCGCCAGGTGATCCCCTCGGGGAAGCTGGCCTTCGTCCTGCCCGGACAGGGATCGCAGTGGGCCGGGATGGGCCGCGAACTGCTGGCCCGCTCCCCGCTGTTCGCGGACGAGATCGACCGCTGTGACGCGGCGCTGCGCCCGCACACCGGATGGTCGGTGCAGGCCGTTCTGCGCGGCGACCCCGGTGCCCCCTCCCTGGAGCGCGTCGATGTCGTGCAGCCCGTGCTGTTCGCCGTCATGGTGGCCCTGGCGGCGCTGTGGCGCGCCCACGGCGTGACGCCGGACGCGGTCGTGGGCCACAGCCAGGGCGAGGTCGCCGCCGCCTGCGTCGCCGGAGCGCTCGGTCTGAACGACGCGGCCGCCGTGGTCGCGCTGCGCGCCCGGGCCCTCACGGCGGTCACCGGGACCGGCGGGATGGCCGTGGCCGCGCTGCCGCTCGAAGAGGTCGAGGCGAGGCTCGCGGTGCTGGGCGGCGGACTGTCCGTCGCCGCGGTCAACAGCGACATGTCGACGGTGGTGGCCGGTGGCACGGAGCCGCTGGAGTCCTTCCTGGCCGGCCTGGAGCGGGACCAGGTGTTCGCCCGGCGGATCCCGGTCGACTACGCCTCCCACAGCGCCGGGGTCGAGCCCGTACGGGAGACGCTCCTGGCCGAACTGGACGGCATCGTCACGTGGCCGACGTCCGTCGCGTGGTACTCGACGGTGTCCGGTGAGCCGGTCCACGAGGAGTCCCTGGAGGCCGACTACTGGTACCGCAACCTGCGCGACCGCGTGCGCTTCGCCGACACGGTGCGGCGGATGCTGGACGACGGCGTCCGGTACTTCGTGGAGCTGAGCCCGCACCCGTCGCTGCTCCCGTCGATCGAGTCCGTCGCCGCGCACGCCGGGATCGACGTCGCGGCCGTCGGTTCGCTGCGCCGCGACGAGGGCGGCGAGGACGCCCTGCCGCTCCGGCTCGGGGAGCTGTACGCCGCGGGCCACACCCCCCACTGGCCCGCGCTGTTCCCCGCGGGCCCCCCGGCCGAGCTGCCCACGTACCCCTTCGCCCCGGAACGGCACTGGCTGCCGTCCGCTCCCCCGCGCCCGGCCGGGCGCGGCACGGCACCGCTCATCGACACGCACGTCGAGTCCAGTGACGAGCCGGGCCGGCACGTCTTCCAGACCGACGTGGATCTCCGGGACGGCCGGTTCGCCTACCTGCGCGACCACCGGGTCTCCGGGGAGGTCTGGCTGCCCGCCGCCGCGTTCCTGGAGATGGCCCTCGAAGCGGCGTCCGGGCTCGGGCGGGCCGGGGACGACGTCCGGCTGACCGGGGTCCGTTTCGAACAGCCGCTCCCGTTGGACGCCGACACCCCGGTCCGGCTCCAACTGGTGCTGCGGACGGGCGGCGACGGCACGGGCGGGCGCTTCACCATCGCGTCGAGGACGCCCGGCGACGGCGACCGGCCGACCCCCTGGGTGCGGCACGTGAGCGGGGACCTCGACTCCGGACCCGGCACCACCGCGTCCACGACCGCCCCGGACGTGACACCGGCCGCACTGCGGGAGCGCTGCACCGAGCAGGTCGACGTGGCCGGGGTCTACGCCGCGCTGACCTCGGCCGGCATCGACTACGGCCCCGCCTTCCGCGGCCTGACGGAGGGCCGGAGCGGACCGACCGAGGCACTGGCCGGACTGGCCCGGGTGCCCCGCGCGGGACATCGGGTGCACCCGGCCGTCCTCGACTCCGCCTTCCACGCGGCCGCGCTTCCGGGCGACGCGCCCGACGGCACGGCGTTCGTGCCCGCGGGGATCGGCGGGCTGCGGTTCACCGGGCTGGGCACCGCCCCGGTCCGGGTCGCCTGCGCCCTGCGGGACCTGGACGGGGCCACCGTCACCCTGGACCTGCGTCTCCTGGACGAGGAGGAGCGGCCGGTCGTCGAGATCGAGGGGCTCGAACTGGCCGCCGTGTCCCCGCTGGACGCGGCGCTCTTCGAGGTGCGGTGGCAGCCCCGGCCCCCGGCCGGGGAACCGCCCGCCCGAGGCACCTGGCTCATCCTGGCCGACGACTCGGGCGTGGCGGCCGACCTGGCCCGCCGCCTCGGTCCGGCGCCCTGCGTGGTCGCCCGGAAGGGAGACGCCTTCGCCGCCGAGCGGCCGGGCCGCTACGTCATCGACCCCCGGGATCCACGGCACCTGGAGCGCCTGCTCGACGAGGCGTTCCCCACGGAGCCGCCGGAGCGGGTGCTCCAGCTGTTCGGTCTGGACGCTCCGGCGATCGACTCGGCCGAGACCGCCGAGGAAGCCGCCGGGCTGTGCTGCGTGAGCACCCTGCACCTCGTCCGGGCACTCACCGATCGCCCCCGTGGTCCGGCCCCCCGGCTCTTCCTCGTCACCCGTGGCAGTCAGCCCGCCGGTGACAGCACGGAGGTGACGCTCCCCCAGCAGGCACTCGGCTGGGGCTTCGGCAAGGCGGTGGCGCTGGAGCATCCGGAGCTGCGCACGACCCTGATCGACCTGCCGGCCGACGGCGGGACGGACGCGCTCCGGAGCCAGCTGCGGCACGCGGACGGTGAGCGGCTGATCGCCCTGCGCGGCACGGGCCGCCTCGTACCGAGGCTCGCGCCCACCCGCCCGGACGGTCCCGGCGACGCGGGCGTCCGTCCCGACGGCACCTACCTGATCACCGGTGGTCTCGGCGGCCTCGGCCGGGTCGCCGCCGAGCGGCTGGTACGGCAAGGGGCGCGCGGGCTGGCCCTGTTGAGCCGGGGCGTGCCCTCCCCGGACGCGGAGCGGTGGATCGCCGGGCTGAGGGACCGCGGCGTCGCCGTGCACCTCGCCCGGGCCGATGTCGCCGACCGGGGCGGCCTGACGGCGGCACTGGACCTGCTGCGCAGGGAGGCTCCACCGATCCGGGGCGTCGTCCACGCGGCGGGCGTCCTCGACGACGCGACCCTCCCGAACCTGACGCCCGAGCGGATCCTCCGTGTCCTGGCACCCAAGGTGCTCGGCACGGCGCTGCTCACGGAGCTGGTTCCGGAGGCGGAGTCCCTGGTCCTCTTCTCCTCCGCCGCGGGCCTGCTGGGCTCGGCCGGGCAGAGTCCGTACGGCGCGGCGAACGCCTTCATGGACGCCTGGGCGCACCACCTCTCGCTCTCCGGACGGCGGGCCCTCAGCCTCGACTGGGGTCCCTGGGCGGAGGTCGGCATGGTCACCGAGTCGGACGCCCGGATCAGCGGCACGGCGCGGTCGGGCCTCATCGGCCTCGCACCGGAGGAGGGCGGCGCGCTGTTCGAGCGGGTGCTGTCCACGGCGCGCCGTCAGCTCGCGCCGCTCGCGCTGGACCGGACGGCGCTCGCCCTCGACGCGGAGGCACGGTCGCGGCCGCTCCTGCTCGATCTCGTCCCCGCACCGGCCGGGGCTCCGGGTGCGGCCGGCCTCGTCGCGCGGGCGCTGGCCCTCCCGACGGCGCGGGAGCAGACCGACCTGCTCGAGACGTACGTACGGACGACGGTGCGGGAGGTGGCCGGCGGGGCCCTCACCGACCTCACCCCGGCCACGTCACTGAAGCAGCTCGGGTTCGACTCCTTGATGCTCGTCCGGCTGCGCACCGCCTTCGTCCGCGAGCTCGGCGTCGAACTCGCGGCGTCCTCGGTGTTCGCGGCGGCGGACCTGCGCGCCCTCGCGAGCGAACTGCGCGACGCGCTGGTCGAGCGGGCCGACGCCCCGGAGCAGGGCCCGCCGGAACCGGGGCCGACGCCGGAGACCGGCGCCGGGGTGCCCGCGTACGAGCTGCGTCCGGCGACGCGGGACGTGGTACGTCTGCTGCGCAGCGCGCGGCCGGGCGTCCCGGGCGCGGCGCACGCCGTCGGACTCGCGGTGCGGCTCACCGTGCCCACGACACGGCGGCAGCTGACGGACATCCTCGCGCGACTGGCGGCACGGCACGCGGCACTGCGTACGGCGATCGTCACGGACGCCGGACAGGAACGGCGGCTGCGGGTGGAACGGGAGCCGGCCGGGCCGCTGCTCCGGTGGTCGGACCTCGGCGAGGACGCTGAGGTCGACGTCGATCAGCGGCTCCGCGCACTCCTCGAGCCGCCCTTCGATCTCGCCGTGGCACCGCTGTGGCGTTTCGAGCTGTTGGACGGCGGCGCACGGGGCAGCACGCTGCTGTTCGGCGCCCATCACGGCGTGAGCGACCTCCAGTCGCTGCTTCTGGTGGCCGCCGAGATCGACACCGAACTGTCCGGCACCCCGCTCGACGGGACCGTCTCGAACCGCGACATCGACCTCCTGCTCCAGGCGCAGACCGCGCGGCCGGTCCGTGACGCGGACGGCACGGTGGCCGCCTGGCGGGAGAAGTTCGCCGGCAGCGGGCGTCTGGAACTGACGCTCACTCACCCGCGCCCCGAGCACCGGTCGTTCCGGGCCGGCGGCGTGACGCTGGAGATCCCCGACGGTCTCCTGGACCGGGTGGCCACCCGCGCGAGCCGGCTGGCCGTCACTCCGGCGGCCTTCTGCCTGGGCGTCCTGACGGTGCTCCTCGCCCGGCTGCGGAACCGCGACCGGTTCGTGCTCGCCGTCCCGGTGGACACCCGGATGCACGTCGGGGCCCTCGACGCGGTCGGCTTCTTCGGCGTGCCGGTGCCCTTCCCTGCCAGGGCCGAGCCGGGTGAGCGCATCGACGAGGTGGTGCGCCGCACCGACGGCCACCTGGAGCGGGTGCTGGCCAAGGACGCCCTGTTCTCCGACACCCTGGCCGCGCTGGCCGCCCAGGGGCTGTACCGGAGCGACGCGCCCCTCGTCGAGGTCTACTTCAACTACGTGCGGCCCTCGAACGCCGGGCCCGTCGCCCTGGAGTTCCTTCCGTCCGGGACCGGGTACTCCGACATCGATCTGATGGTCACCGTGACGACGGGCATCGGTCTGCTGCGGCTGGACCACAACCTGGACATCATGGACGGGGCGGCCGCCACCGGGATCGGGGAGGAGTTCCTGCGCCTCCTCGCGGAGGCGGCGGACGATCCGGCGACCCCGGCCCGGCCCTCCCCCGTACCGGCACCGACGCCGACGCCGACGCCGACGCCGGAAAGGGTACGTGCGGCGACGCCCGTACCGGAACCGCCGTCGGGCGGCTCGCTCGCCCTCGCGGCCACCTTCGCCCTGGGGGACCTGCCCCTGATGTGCGGGGCGGCTCTGGACGCCGGGGACCCTGCGGGGAGCTCCGGTACGGAGGTCGAGGCGGCCCCGTACCACCACGTGCTGGCAAGCCTCCGGGATCCGTCCGGGGTCTTCGCCCGGCCGACGACGGCCGTCGGCGCCGTGCTCCTGAGGGCCACCGACCTGGAGCGGTTCGGTCCGGTCACCGACGAGCTGCTCGACGGTCTCCGTACCGAATTCCCGGCGGCCCTGCGGGCCCTGTCGGCGCGGACACGGCGGCCGCTGATCGTGGGGTTCCTGCCGTCCGCCCGCCGCGACGACCGGCTGGAGCGGTGGGAGCGGGACGTGGCCGGCGAGCTGTCGGAGCTGCCCGGCATCGCGCTCCTGGGCCCCGACGACTGGACCCGTCACCATGCCGTCGGGGAACCCTTCGACGACAGGACCGAGGAGCTCGCCCACCTGCCGTACACCCGGGAGTTCCAGGCGGCCGTGGCCCTCACCCTGGCCGAGGTCGTACGGACCGTCCGCCGGGTCCCGCCGAAGGTGATCGCCGTCGACGGCGACGAGACCCTCTGGGGCGGCGTGGCGGGCGAGAGCGGTCCCGACGCCGTGGATCTCGGCGGCGCCCGCGCCCTGCTCGCCCGGCGCCTCCTGCGGTGGCGGGACGCCGGCACCCTGCTGGTCCTCGTCAGCAACAACGACGAGGCGACGGTGCGGGCCGTGCTCGACCGCCCGGACAGCGTCCTGCGGGCCGAGCACTTCAGCGTGCTCTCCGCCGCGTGGGGCCGCAAGTCCGAGCGGCTGGCGGAGGCGGCGCGCACGCTCGGTCTCGGCACGGACACCTTCCTGTACCTCGACGACAACCCGGTCGAGATCGCCGCGATGCGGGCCGCGCTGCCCGAAGTGCTGTCCGTGACCTGCCCGGCCGTCGGGGAACTGGAGTCCTTCGTGTCCCGGCTGTGGCCGACGGTCCCGCTGCCCGCGACGGCCGAGGACAGCCTGCGCCCGGAGTTCTACCGGCAGGAACGGGCGCGGGAGGTCGTGCGCGAGCAGGTCGGCTTCGAGGAGTTCCTCGACCGTCTGGAGCTGGAGGTCGACGTCCGGCCGCTGTCCGAGGCCGATGTCGAGCGCGGTGACCAACTGATCCGGCGCACCAACCAGTTCACCCTCCGCGCGCGATCGGCCGACGGCCAGGACCTGGAGCGGTGGCGGCGTGCGGGCGAGGTCTGGACGGCCTCGGCCCGCGACCGGTTCGGCGACTACGGGCAGGTCGGGCTCCTCGCGGTGCGGCGGGACGGCGACCGACTGGACGTCCTGGGCTGGGCGCTCAGCTGCCGCGCGCTCGGCCGGGGGGTCGAGGAACGGCTGTTGCAGTGGCTGGCCGACCGCTCGGAAGCGCTCGGCTGCACGGCGGTACGGATCACGGCCGAGCGCACGCCGCGCAACGCACCGGCCCGACGGCTGGTGGCCGCGCTCGGCGGCGGCGGTCCGGACGACGAGCGGCTGGAACTCGTGACGACCCCGGAGCCCCTGAGGGCGTTCCGGTCCTGGCGGCACTGATGGCGAAGGGAAGAGCACACGGTGAGAGGGACCCGATGGGCGAGGTGAGCGCGGACGCGCCGGCGGGCGAGCCGAGCGCGGACACGCCGGTGGGCGACGTGGGCACGGACGCGCCAGTGGGCAAGCCGAGCGCGGACGCGCCCGTGACCGGCCCCGAGGGCGGGCAGCACCTGGCAGCGGTGTCGATCGAGCGGGGCGGCGGGCCGCTCGGCGTGGCCGATCTGCTGGCCCTGGTCCGGCCGACGGCCACGGCGTCTCCCCCGGCCTCGCCCGGGACCGTACGCGTTCACGAGACGGGCCACACCACGACGGAAGAAGCAGGGCCGGAGGAAACGGGGACGGCGGAAACGGGGCCGCGGGAAGCAGGGCCGGAGCACGCGGCGGCGGAGAACGTGACGGCGGACGACGTGACGGCCCTGGCCGAGGCGATCTCCGCCGTGGCCGCGCGGTTCCTCCCGGCCGCCTCCATGGGGCCCGACACCGACTTCTTCGACGCCGGAGGGACCTCGGTCGACGCGGTGGAACTCGTCGCCGCGCTGGCCCGCGAGCTCGGCGTGGAGGTCGGCCTCGACGACGTGTTCGCCGACGCCAGGCCCCGCCGCATCGCCGCACGCCGGCTCTCGGCCGGCGGCACCCGGCCCGTGCCGGGCCTGTCGCCCGCCGGTACGGCCCCCGTGCCGACCGCGCGGGCCGTGCCGGCGGGCGCCGCCGAGGAGGACCTCGACCTGATCCTGGCCGACCTCGCCCGCGCCGACGCCCTGCCGTGGGCCGGTCCGCCGGAGCCGGCCGTACCGCGCCGGATCCTGCTGACCGGGGCGACCGGCTTCCTCGGCGGGCACATGCTGCTCGATCTGCTGCGGCACAGCGACGCGCACGTCGTGTGCCTGGTGCGCGCGGCGGACGAGGAGGAGGGGACCAAGCGGCTCGGCGCCGCGCTGTCCTCGTACGCCCTGCCGTGGTCCTCCGAGATACGACGGCGCGTCACGGTCCTCACCGGCGACATCCGGCAGCCGAGGCTGGGGCTGCCGGACGAGCGCTGGAACGCCCTGGCGCAGGAGGTGGACTCGGTCGTCGGGGTGGCCGCGGCGGTGGACTTCCTGCGCGGGTACCCGTCGCTGCGGCAGAGCAACGTGATCGGTCCGCTGACGCTGGCGGAGCTCGCGGCGACCGGACGTCCGAAGCCGCTGCACCACGTCTCCTCGGTCGCGGTCTTCAACGAGCTCGGCATCGCCTCCATGGGCGAGGACGACCCGGTCGCGCACATCGACCGGCTGGTCGCCGGGTACGACAAGTCGAAGTGGGCCGCGGAGGCCGTGCTCCGGCGGGCCCGTGACCACGGACTGGTCGTCACGATGCTGCGTCCCGGGGGCATCGCCGGACACACCCGGACGGGTGCCTACAACCCCCAGGACCTCAGCAGCGGCCTGACCTCGGCGATCGCCCGCTTCCGCAGGGTGCCGGCCTTCAGCTGCCTCAACAGCGCCCCCGTGGACTGGGTGAGCCGGGTGGCGGTGGGCGTGGTCCTGGAGCCGGGCGCCTGGGGCTACAACTACCACCTGACGGGCAGGCCCAACACGCTTCCGGACCTGGTGCGCGAGATGTCGCTCGGCGGCATGGCCGTCCGCGTCCAGGACTGGGAGGAGTGGCGGGTCGACACCGTGGCACGGCTGAAGGCCGATCCGGTCCCCGAACTGGACTTCCTGGCACGGGTGCTGGAGAGCCCCACGGCCGTGAAGCTGTGCGAGGCGACGCTGCGGGGTCCGGAATGCACCAGTGAGCGGACGGACGCGTTCGTCGCCGCGCGGAACCTGCCGCCCGCGGCCCGTTACGACGCCCGGGCGCAGCTGAAGACCTTCGAGAAGCTGGCGCGGGACGGGCTCGGCCGGCTCCCCGAGCGGGACGATCCGCCGTACCTGTGGTTCCCGGAGACGATGGAGGGGGCCCTGGGGCCGGTCGGCGCGCTCCCCGACACCCCGTGCACGCTGCGGCTGACCCTGTCGATCGCGAGCATGTACCAGCTCCAGCGGGAGCGCCGGATCGACATCGGCGGAGAGCTCTCCTGCGCCCTGCTGCACCCCGAACCCCTCGTGGTCGAGCGGGGCGATCTGTGGGTCCGCCCCCAGGGCGGGATCCCGGAGGAGCACGGTCTGCGCCACACCCTGCTGCGCTACCGGTTGCGGCTGCGCGACCGCGACGGCCGGGTGTGGTGGCTGGAGGGCCGGAAGCACGCCCGCGCGCGGCGGGATCTGTGGCGCCAGACGCGCACCCTGACCGTCGCGCTGGGCCGCGAGGGCGAGCCGGCGTGCCTGGAGGGTCAGGTCGTCGTGCCCGGCGACAGCTACGTGCGCGAGCAGATCGACGGCATCCGGGTCGATCCCCGGCTGTCCGGTCAGGAGAAGCGGGCCGCCAAGCTGACCTGGCTCGCCTGGTTCGGCATGGAGGTGGGCCGGGGTCTGCTCGGCCCGTTCGCCCGGGTCGGCGCGGATCTTCTCGACCTGCGCCGGACCCCGACACCGACGGAGCACGACCGATGATCCTGCGAGCGACGACCCGGCGAGCGATGACGCGGCGGTCGGCCACGACGCTGCGACCGCTGTACGCCCGCCTCGACGGGGCGACCGTCGAGGAGATCCCCCTCCGGGCCGGGGACGGCACCCTGATCGGTCTGACCAGGGTCTCCCGCGGCCATGACGACCGGCCCGCGGTGCTGCTCCTGCACGGCCACACGGCCTCCTCGGACATGTTCGTCCAGCCGGAGACCCGGAACCTGGTCGAGGTGCTGCTGGACGAGGGCTACGAGCCGTGGCTGCTGGACTGGCGGGGCAGCTGCCGTCTGCCGTACAACGCCACGGGCCGCGCGTACACGTACGACGACGTCTCCCTGTACGACATTCCCGACGCGGTGGCCCACGTCCGGCGGCGGATCGGCGACCGGCCGCTGTTCGCCGTCGCGCACTGCCTGGGTGCGATCACGCTGTCGATGAGCATGGCCGCGGGCCTGGTGCCGGGGCTGACCGGGGTGGTGGCGCAGGGCGCCTTCCTGACGCCCCGGTTCGCGGGCACGACGTCGCTGCGGATGGCCCTGGGCGGCGAACTGCTCCGGTCCCGCGTCGACCACATCCCGGTGGACTTCCGCAGGGTCGGGCTCTGGTCGAAGTACACGCCGCTGTTCGCGCTGGCCTCGTGGAAGGCGGACTGCCCCGACGCCACCTGCCAGATCCTGCACAACTCGGCCTGGGGGATGGGCGCTTCGCTGTACGTGCACGACCACCTGTCCGAGGCCACGCACGACCGGCTGGCGGAGCTGTTCGGCCCCGCGCCGACGTGGATCGTCCCGCACCTGCGGCGGATCGACCTGGCGCGCAGCGTCGTGCGCTGGCACCACGGCGACGACCGCTACCGGGCGCTCCCGGAGAACGCCCTGGACCACGCCGGCCGGATCGACTGCCCGGTGCTCCTGCTGTCCGGCAGCGAGAACGGGACGTGGCGGGACTCGCAGAAGCTCTGCCACGAGGTCCTCACCGCCCGGCAGCCGCACCTGGACGTCCGGTACACGGAGGTCCCCGGCTACGGCCACGCGGACACGTTCATCGGACGGGCGGCCGCGCTGGACGTGTTCGGTCACGTCCTGGACTTCCTGGGCGAGCAGCTGTGACGAGGGCCGCGAGAGCCGGCCGTGAGGACGCGTTCCGGAAGGAGAGACCGGTGACGGAGACGACGGAGGAGACGGACATGACGCAGACGACCGAGGCACGGAACAGCGGCGGTACGGAGGCTCCCCGGCTCGCGGGAGTCCCCCTGCTCGGCTCGCTCTTCGACCTGAAATCGGACTCGCTGGGCACCTATCTGCGCGCGATGCACGCGCACGGCGACGTCGTGCGCATCACCGCGGGCCCGCCGGGGGTGCGGGCCGAGATGCACTGCGTGTTCTCCGCGGAGGGCGCCCACCAGGTGCTGGGGTCCGAGGCGGCCAACTTCCGCAAGGACAACCACTTCTACCAGGAGATCCGGGACTCCTTCGGCAACGGCCTGCTGACCAGCCAGGACGAGGACTATCTGCGTCAACGACGGCTGGTGCAGCCGCTGTTCACCAAGCGCCGGGTGGAGGGATACGCGGGCGCCGTCGTCACCGAGACCGAGGTGACCATCGACGCCTGGGAGCAGGCGCCCGAGGGGATCGTGGACGTCTCGCACGAGATGATGCGCCTCGCGCTGCGCGCGGTCGCCCGGATCCTCTTCGGCACCGACGTGGAGGCCACCATCGACGTCGTCGACCGGTGCTTCCCGGTCATCACGGAGTACACGATGCGCCGCGGCTACTCCCCCGTGACCGTCCCCCGCGACTGGCCCACTCCGGGCAACCGGCGCGCGGCCGCCGCGGTGCACGAGCTGTACCGCGTGTGCGACGGGATCGTCGCCGAACGGCGCGACGGCACCTCTCCGCAGGGGGAGGACCTGCTGTCGCTGCTCGCCGCCGCCACGAACGCGGAGGACGGGGAGCTCGACGCGACCGAGCTGCGCGACCAGATGCTGATCTTCCTGCTCGCCGGACACGAGTCGACCGCCACCTCGCTCGCCTTCGCGCTGCATCTGCTGGCCCGGCACCCCGAGATCCAGACCCGGGCGCGCGACGAGATCCACCACGCCCTGGGCGACCGGACGCCCGACGCCGGCGACGTCGAGCGCCTCCCTTACCTGACGCGGGTGCTCAAGGAGGCCATGCGGCTCTATCCCGCGGCCCCCGTCACCGGCCGGCGCGCGGTCGCCGCGAGCGAGATCGGCGGCCACACCGTCCCGGCGGGCGCCGACGTGATGCTGGCACCGTGGGTCACGCACCGCCACCCGCGCTACTGGCCGGACCCGGAGCGCTTCGACCCCGACCGGTTCACCCCGGAGGCCGAGGCGACCCGTCCGCGCTACGCCTACTTCCCCTTCGGCGGAGGCCCGCGCGCCTGCATCGGGCAGCACTTCTCGATGATGGAGTCGGTGCTGGTGCTGGCGATGCTCCTGCGGGTCTACGAGTTCGACGCCGTGGACACCGACCTCCGGCTCACCGCCGGGATCAGCCTGCGCGTCGAGGGCACGGCCCGGTGCCGGATCCGCCGCGTGGACGCACCGCCGACCCACCGGCCCTGACCGGGCCCGCGGCGGGCGCCACCGAGCGGCGACCGACGCGGGGGACGGCGTCCTGGCCGTCCCCCGCCGGCGTCACCGCTCGCCCGCGAGGTCCAGGTCGTCGCTGCGCGTCCCGGACGCGGTCCCGGCCGGACGCGGGCGGCGCCACGGGCGCGGGATCGGACGGGAGACCGCCTGCCACCACGGCTCCCCCGGCAGCTTCCCGGCGGGCTCGAACGGCTCGCCGGGGCGGGGGAACGCCACCGCCTGGCCGGCCTCGTCGGCCGCGTCCTTCGTCCACTCGCCCGGCTCCGCCCACGGGTGCGGGGCCAGGTTGAAGGTGCCCCAGTGGATCGGCAGCAGCACCCCGCCCGGGGCGCCGCCCTGGAGGTCGAGGTGGCTCTGGACGCCCTCGGCCGGAGTCATGTGGATGTCGGTCCAGAACTCGGAGTACGCGCCGATCTGGATCATGGTGGCGTCGAAGGGGCCATGGGCGGCGCCGATGTCCGCGAAGCCGGAGAAGTAGCCGGTGTCCCCGCTGTGGAAGATCCGGTGGTCGGGACCCGTCACGACCCAGGACGCCCAGAGGGTGTGCTGCGTGTTGCGCAGTCCGCGCCCGCAGAAGTGCCGGGCGGGGGTGGCCGTGAGCGTGAGGCCGCCGACCGAGGTGGACTCGTTCCAGTCCAGCTCGCGCAGGCGGGAGGCGGCCACGCCCCAGCGCTCCAGGTGCGCCCCGACGCCGAGCGGCACCGCGAAGAGGGTGTCGGTGCCGGCGAGCGCCTTGATCGTCGGCAGGTCGAGGTGGTCGTAGTGGTCGTGCGAGATCACGACCACGTCCACCGGGCCGAGCGCGGCGAGCGGCAGGGGGACCGGGTGGAGCCGCTTCGGGCCGGCGAAGGGGAACGGGGAGCAGCGGTCGCCCCAGACCGGGTCGAACAGCACCCGGTGGCCGTCGATCTCCGCGAGGACGCCGGAGTGCCCCATCCAGGTCAGGCGCAGACCGGTCGCCGGGGGTTGGGCCAGGTCGGCGAGGGTGGTGGGGTGGACGGGGATCGCGCCGGTGGGCGCCCGGCGCGCGCGTCCCTCCTTCTCGAAGTAGATCTTGGCGAACTCGAGGCCGGACCCGGAGGGCCCGCGTCGCGCCGGCTCGGGGTTCTGGAAGATCCCGTCCGCGAAGTTCGGCGAGCGGCGGATCCGGGCGAGGCGCTCGCCCGTGGGATCCGCGCCGAAGGACTCCGGGCGCAGCGCGCGCAGCCGGGCCCGTGGGGAACGGTCGGAGCCGGTACCGGTCACAGGACCTCCTGATCTCTGGGGGTCGTTCCATTATGGGCGCCCCGCGCCGAAGACCGCCGAGCGGTCGGTCATACTGAACCACCGTTCAGTATGACCGTCCCGTCGGCCCCGTCCCCCACGAGGAGACCCGCGATGAGCCACGCCCCCCTGCTGTCCGTCGGATGGACCGACCACGTGACCGGGCGCCGGGGCCATCTCGTGGTCGACCGGCTCGTGCGCGGGGTGGCCAGCGGCGGGCTGCGGATGCGGGAGGGGTGCACGGCCGAGGAGGTCGCCGGGCTCGCCCGGGGCATGACCATGAAGGAGGCCCTGCACTACGACCCGTCCGCCCGGTACGTGCCGCTGGGCGGCGCCAAGGGCGGCATCGACTGCGACCCGCGCTCCCCCGAGGCGTACGGGGTGCTCGTGCGGTACCTGCGCGCCATGCGGCCCTACGTCGAGCGCTTCTGGACCACCGGGGAGGACCTCGGGCTCACCCAGGACCTGGTCGACCGCGCCGTGGCCGAGGCCGGTCTCGTCTCCTCCGTGCAGGCCGTGTACCCGCTCCTGGACGACGAGGCCGCGGCCCGGAAGCGGCTCGCCGACGCGTTCGCGATCGAGGTGGACGGGATCGGACTGGACGAGCTGGTCGGCGGGCTGGGGGTCGCCGAGTCCGTGCTCGTCGCCCTGGACCGGGCCGGGCGGTCCCCCGCCGGGACCCGGGTGTCGGTGCAGGGCCTGGGCACCATGGGCGGGGCGACCGCGCGCTTCCTGGCCCGGGCCGGACTGCGGGTGGTGGCCGTCGCGGACGTCCGGGGCACGATCGCGAACCCCGACGGCCTCGACGTCGAGGCGCTGCTCGCCGCCCGGGACGCCCACGGGACCGTCGACCGCTCCGCCCTGCGGCCCGGCGACCGCGAGGAGCCGCGGGACGCGTGGCTCTCGGCCGACGCCGAGGTGCTCGTCCCGGCGGCTGTCTCGTACGCGATCGATGGCGCGAACCAGGACCGGATCGGCGCCCGCTGGATCGCCGAGGCGGCGAACATGCCCGTCCTGCCGGAGGCCGAGGAGGCGCTCGCGGCGCGCGGCGTGACCGTGCTGCCGGACGTGGTCGTGAACTCGTGCACCAACGCCTGGTGGTGGTGGACGCTCTTCGGCGACATCGAGGCCGACGCGGAGCAGGCCTTCGACCGGGTACGGCGCTCGATGCGGGCCCTGGTCGGCGGGATGCTCGACCGGGCGGCGGCGGACGGCGTCAGTCCGCGCGCCGCGGCGCACGCGCTGGTGGACGAACGGCTGCCCGTCATCGCCGAGCGCTACGGCTGGTACTGATCCCCCACGCGCCCCAGCCGTGGACGATCTTGCTCCGTTTCCGTGCTGTGTAGGCTGCACGGCGTGGCGAGAGTGCGGTTGAGCGTGGCCGAGCGGCGGGACGAGCTGCTGGGGGCCGCCGTCGAGCAGATCGAGGCACGCGGCGTCGCGGCCGTCCGGATCTCCGACGTGGCCGCCGCGCTCGGAGTGAGCAACGCCCTCGTGCTCTACCACTTCTCGTCGAAGGAACAGCTGGTCGCCGCAGCCTTCGCGCACGCCGCCGAGGCCGATCTCGCCCAGCTGGGACGGATCCTGGGGCGACGCTCCACGGCGGAGCGACGGCTGCGGGCCGCCGTGCGCTGGTACGCCCCGACCGGCCAGGCCAAGGGCTGGCGGCTGTGGATCGAGGGCTGGGCGGCCTCGCTCCGCGATCCCGAGCTGCGCCGGGTCGCCGCCTCCCTCGACCAGGAGTGGAAGGCGGAGCTGACCCGGGTGATCGAGGAGGGCGTGGCCGCCGGGGAGTTCCCCTGCCCGGATCCGGCCGCGGCGGCCTGGCGGCTCACCGCCTTCCTGGACGGCCTCGCCGTCCAGACGACGGCCTATCCCGGCGCCCTCTCCCGCAGCGCGATGCTCCGCTGGGCGGACGAGGCACTCTCCCGCGAACTGGACCTCCCCGCGGAGCGCCCCGCGACACCCGGCTCCGACGGACACCGGGCACCCGCTCCCGCACCCACCCCCGCGGGTCCCCCCGGACCCGAGGGGGCGCGGGCGGACGGGGCACGAGCGGACGGGGCACGGGCGGACGCCGACGGTCCCGGGGCCGCCGACTCCTAGCCCCGCCCCCGACGCACCGCGCGAGCGGGCCGTCCCCGACCCGGTCCCGGTCCGACCCGATCCGGTCGGGTCCCGGTCCCGGCCCCCGTCAGACCAGCTCGTACACCGCCGAGACGGTGACCTGCTCCTCGATCTCGCCCGGCGCCAGCGGAACGCCCGTCTCGTCCGCGGCGAAGCCGGGGGCCGCCCCGGGACCCGGGCGCACGGACTCGCCCTCGCTCAGCGACACGAGCCGGCCCAGCCGGTGGCCGCTCAGCCGCGCGTGCTGCGAGGCCTTGTCGTGCGCGTCCCGGTAGGCCGCCTCACGGGCCGTGGCCCGGAGCGCCGAGGGGTCGGCGACGTCGAACACCACGCCGTTGACCCGGCCCGCGGCCCCGGTGGCGTCGTTCACCGCGCCGACGACCTGACCGGTCCTGTCGATGACGCGGACCTTCACGGAGAAGGACTGCGCCGCCTGATAGCCGGTCACCTTGCTCTCCCCCTCCTTGGTCTGGGTGTAGACCGGGGTCAGCGCGAGGCTGTCGGTGCGGATGTCCCGGTCCTCGATCTCCTGCCGGCGCAGGACGTCGAGCAGCACCTCGGCCGCCTTGCTCTGCGCCGCCATCGCCTCCTTCGCCGTCGGCCGGGCGACCTCGACCCCGACCGACAGGATCGCCAGGTCGGGCGCGGCGGAGGCGCGGCCGTTGCCCGTGACGGTGACCGTGGCGGTGGCCGGGGCGGCGGCGCGCAGACCGGTCCGCGCGGGCGCGGCGGCCAGGGCGGGGGCCGCGGTGCCGGCGAGGAGGCCGCCGAGCACGGCGGTGGCGGCGAGCAGTCGGGCGGTACGGGCGGCGCTGGGCCGGCGGATCGTCACGGGCGGTCCCTTCGGGGTGGGGGTGCCGGGTCTCCGGCGGGCACATCCCAGCACCCGGCGCCGCCGCCTCCCGTGCGCCACTCCTGACCGGGGGCTCCCTTCACCTCTCCGCACCAACCGGGCCCGGTCCCCCGGCGGGTGCTCAGGTCTGGACGAGCGGCTCGTACGCCTCCGGCAGGAGACCGAAGGTCCAGGCGACGCCCTCCCGGGCGGTCCTGGTCGCGGGCGGCACCCGGAGCCAGTAGGTGCGGTGGGTGCCGTCCGGCTCGGGCGTGGAGTTGACCACCTCGACCATCACCACGTCCTCGTCGTCGGCGAGTTCGATCCGCCAGAGGACGCCCGTCTCGTCGCTGTGCGCGTGCCGGGCCCCGGAAGCGGCGAGGTAGCGGTCGTAGCCGTAGTACTCCAGCATCACCCGTCGCAGTTCGGCGTTCTCCTCGTCGCGGATCCGCTCGGGGGTGAGCCCGGCGAGACCGGAGAGGAACGCGGCGGAGACCGCCATGCCCCGCCAGGCGTGCAGGGCGAAGCCGTCGGGGAAGGCGAGCGCCGGCCCGTCGCCCCGGTCCAGCCGCCCGGCCTCGTCCCGGTGGAGTGCGACGGGGCGCTCGCACACCACGACCGCGCGCTCGTACGGCCACCACCAGCCCGCGTGCCCGGCGACGGCGGCGAGTCCGGCGAGCCGGTCGCCGTGTCCGTCGAAGGCGGCGAGCCAGGCCGCGTCGTGCTGGCCGAGCACCGCGTCGAGCAGCAGCAGCCGCACCTCGGGCCCGCCGGTGCCCGCCGCCGGTCCCGCCGCCTCCGCGGCCTCCGTCACCCCCGCCCGTATCCGCTCGGCGAGGCCCCGCGTCCGGTCCCACAGGTGCGCCCCGGTCGCCTGCCAGTGCTCGGCCCAGCCCGCCGGGCCGAGCAGGTCGTGGAGGCGGCGGCGCTCCTCGGCCCAGGGCCGGGTGCGCACCTCGTCCCGGACCGGACGGCCCCGGTCCGCCAGGTCCCGTACGAGCGTGACGGCCGCGAGCGGCGAGTCCGCCCACAGGACGCGCTCCGGTTCCGCGAGGCCGGCCGTGCGGTACGCGAGCCGGACGCCCGCCTCGGCGGCCGCCCGGTCGGCGGGCCCGGTGGCGGCGGCGACGGCCCGCCATCTGTCCGCCGCGGTGGTGCGGTTCATCTCGATCTCCCCCATGTCCTTCACTTCTCTCCGGCGGACGTCAGTCCGCGACGATCCGGTACGCGCCGGGCACGTACTCCCGCTGCCGCACCACCCGGTACCAGCCCTTGGGGAGCGGTATCGGCGCGTGCTCCTCGTGCACCACCCGTCCGCCCTCGGGCAGTTCGAGCAGGAGCGGGCCGAAGGGCCCGGGCTCCGGCACGAGCCGGCCCGGGCCCGGGACCGCGTGGGCGTGTCCGGTGACCTCGCCGAGGGCGAGGAGCAGACGGCCCCGGGCGTCCCTCGGCTCCCCCGCCGCCCCCTTCACCCGCTCCGGAACGGCCGTCTCCGCGACGGGCACGATCAGCACGTCTCCCTGCCGGTACATGGCTCTCCCCCTACCGTCCGGCACGAGCGGCCGGACATGGGAACGACGCTAGGACCCGCCACTGACAATCGCTCCGGAGGCGACCCGGAGGGGCGCGGTGTCGGTGCCGCTTGGTACAACTCTCTCCATCAGCCGAGCCACCCCGATCGTTGTCTGGAGCGCCGCCATGACCGTTGGCACCCACCTGCAGGAATTCCACGGCCTGCCCGTGTTCGACTTCCCGGGCGCGGACGCGCAGGTCGGGCTGCCCGCGACGGACGCGGTCGCGTGGCGGATCTCGGCGCCGACGTACTCCGACCCCGGGGACGAGCTGTGGGGTCCGCAGTTCGAGCGCTTCCTGAAGACGGTCGACACGGGCCGGGTGCGCGCGCTGGTCGTCGGCGGCTGGGACGAGGCCTACGAGAACTCGTCCGCGGACATCGTCACCGCGCTCATCGGAGCGAACGACCGGCTGACGGGCCTGGAGGCGGTCTTCCTCGGCGACATGACCGGGGAGGACTGCGAGATCTCCTGGATCATCCAGTCCGACGTGACGCCGCTCCTCGCCGCCTACCCGGCCCTCGGGGAGTTCGGGGTGCGCGGCGGTTCGGAGCTGGCCTTCCCGTCGGTCCGGCACACGGGCCTGAAGGCCCTCGTGGTGCAGACCGGAGGCCTCCCCGCCGAGGTGGTGCGCGGCATCGTGGGCAGCGACCTGCCCGCCCTGGAGAAGCTGGAACTGTGGCTCGGCACCGACGAGTACGGCGGCGACAGCACCCCCGACGACCTGGCGCCGCTGCTGGCCGGCACGGCCTTCCCCGCCCTGCGCGAGCTGGGCCTGTGCGACAGCGTGATCCAGGACGCCGTGGCCGCCGCCGTCGCGGGCGCGCCGGTCGTCGCCCGGATCGAGCGGCTCGACCTGTCCATGGGCGTGCTCACCGACGAGGGCGCGGCGGCCCTCCTCGACGGGCAGCCGCTGACCCACCTCACCCACCTCGACCTGTCCCACCACTACCTGTCGGCGGCGATGGCCGAGCGGGTCCGCGCCGCGCTCGTCCCGTACGGCGTGACCGTCGACCTCGACGACGCGCAGGTGGCGGAGGACGACGGCGACGGGGACGTCTGGCGCTACGTCGCGGTCGCCGAATGACCTCCGGCCCGCGCCTCGTGGTCGTCGGCGACCCGGCGGGCCGTCGCGTCGCGTTCTTCCAGGACGCGCTGCGGACCGCCGGGCTGCCCGGGGCGCGGGCGGTGTCCTGGCCGGACGTGCTCCGGGGCCGGGCGCGGTTCGACGCGGGCGAGACGGTGCGGCTGGACTCTCCCGGTGAGGATCCGGAGACCGATCTGCTCCTGCGCGGCGTCGGCGATCCGGCCCGGGTCGAGGGCACCGGCCGCTGGTACGCACGGTTCACGCGGGCCGTGGCGGACCTCGGCCGGTCCGTCGCGGAGGCGGGTGCCGTCCTGGTCGACGACCCCGCCGAGCTGGCCGTCCTGTTCGACAAGCGGCTCGCGCACGGCCTGCTCGCGGCGGCCGGCGTCCCGGTCCCGGAGTCGCCGACCTCGGGGCCCGGCGCCCCGGTGGTGCGCGGCTGGGCGGACGTGCGGGCCCTGATCGGCGGGGCGGGGCCGCGCCGGGTGTTCGTGAAGCTCGCGCACGGCTCCTCCGCCTCGGGGGTGCTCGCGGTGGAGACCAACGGCGCGGGCCGGTTCCAGGCGACCACCTCGGTGGAGCGCGCGGGCGACGGACGGCTCTTCAACTCCCTGAGGGTGCGGCGCTACACGGGCGAGCACGAGGTCGCCGCGATCGTGGACGCCCTCGCCCCCGACGGCCTGCACGTCGAGCGCTGGGTGCCGAAGGCCACGCAGGACGGCCGGGCGGCCGATCTGCGGGTGGTGGTGATCGACGGGCGCGCCACCCACGCCGTGCTCCGCACCAGCCGTTCCCCGATGACCAATCTGCACCTGGGTGGTGCCCGGGGTGATCTCGACGCGGCCCGGGCGTCGATCGCGGCGGCCGGGGGCCGCTGGGAGGACGCGCTCGGGGTCTGCGAGCGGGCCGCCGCCGTCTTCCCCGGCACCCGGTGCGTGGGGGTCGACCTGCTGCCCGCGAGCGGCTGGCGGCGGTTCGCCGTCGGCGAGGTGAACGCCTTCGGCGACCTGCTGCCCGGCCTGACGGGCCTGCCCGGCGGCGGCGCCGAGGGACTCGACACGTACGGTGCCCAGGTGGCCGCCCAGTTTCCCGCCCACGCGCCCGTCCCGGGTCGCCCGCCCACCACGTACGCCTCTCGCACCACAGGAACGAGCACCCCGTGAACCAGCCCGACATGAACGCGATCGTCGGCAGCCACGACCTGCTCCTGGTCACCCTCGACACGCTCCGGTACGACGTGGCGGCCGAGCTCGCGGCGGAGGGCCGCATCCCGCATCTGGCGCGCCACCTCCCCGGCGGCGTCTGGGAGCGCCGGCACGCGCCCGGGAGCTTCACGTACGCCTCCCACCAGGCGATCTTCGCGGGCTTCCTGCCGACCCCGGCGGCTCAGGGGCCCCATCCCCGGCTGTTCGCGGCCCGCTTCGCGGGCAGCGAGTCGACGGCGGACGGGACCTGGGTCCACGACACCCCGGACTTCGTGTCCGCGCTGGCGGGCGCGGGCTACCGGACGGTGTGCGTGGGCGGCGTCGGGTTCTTCGACAAGCGGCCGCCGCTCGGCTCCGTGCTCCCCGGTCTGTTCGCGGAGAGCCACTGGGAGCCCTCGTTCGGCGTCGCCTCCCCCAGCTCCTTCGAGTCCCAGGTCGCGTGCGCCGAGGAGGTCGTCGCGGGGATGCCGCGGGAGGAGCGCCTGTTCCTCTTCGTCAACGTGTCCGCGCTGCACCAGCCCAACTGGTTCCATCTGCCGGGCGCGACCCCCGAGGCCGGCGACTCCCGGGAGACCCACGCGGCGGCCCTGGAGTACGTCGACCGGCACATCGGGCGGCTCTTCGCCGCGATGAGCAGCCGTCGCCCCTGTTTCGCGATCGTCTGCTCCGACCACGGCACCGCCTACGGGGAGGACGGCTTCACCGGACACCGGCTGGGGCACGAGGTGGTGTGGACCGTGCCGTACGCGCAGTTCGTCTTGGCCGGTCCCGAGAGCGAGGTCGCGGCATGAGCGACACCGCCCACCCGCTCCCGAGCGACCTGCCCCGCCCTTCGCCCGGCGACGTCCAGCGCCCTTCCCCGGGCGACGCCGCCCGTCCTTCCCCGGGCGACGTGCCCCGCCCGTACCGCAGCTACGTCTACGCCTATCCGCACAAGACGGCGTACCGCGCGCTCCCCGAGCGCCCCGGACTGGCCCAACTCTGGGCCGGGGAGCCGAAGGACGCCCTCTACCGGCAGGCCATCGCCGTCCGCGAGGCCCTCGGGGACACCGCGCCGGTGCGGTTCGCGACGGCCGCGTTCGGCGGCGGCACGCCCACCTTCCTCACCGCCGCCGAGCTGGAGCGGCTGTGCGACATCGCCGAGAAGCGGACGGGGGTGGACCTGCGGGCGGTGCCGCTCTCCGTGGAGACCTCCCCGGCGACCGCGACCGCGGACCGGCTGGCGCTGCTGGCGGACCGGGGCGCGACCCGGCTGAGCATCGGCGTGCAGACCTTCGTGGACGCGGAGGCGCGGGCGGCGGTCCGGCCGCAGCACCGCGCGGACGTCGAGGCGGCGCTCGGCCGGATCCGGGACACCGGCGTGCCCGTGCTGAACATCGACCTGATCTACGGCATCGACGGCCAGACGGAGCGGTCCTGGCGGGTCTCGCTGGACGCGGCCCTCGCCTGGCGGCCCGAGGAGCTGTATCTGTACCCGCTGTACGTGCGCCCGCTCACCGGCCTCGGCCGGATCCAGGACCCGGCGGCGGCCGACCGCGCGTGGGACGAGCACCGGCTCCGGCTCTACCGGTACGGCCGGGACCACCTCCTCGCGCACGGCTACGAGCAGGTGTCGATGCGGATGTTCCGCCGGGCGGACGCCGGCCCCGCGGGACCCGACGACTACGCCTGCCAGACGGACGGCATGATCGGCCTGGGATGCGGCGCCCGCTCGTACACCTCGGCGCTGCACTACTCCTTCGACTACGCGGTGGACATGCGGGAGATCCGCTCGATCATCGACGCGTACACGGAGACGGAGGACTTCTCGCGCGCCGAGGTCGGCCGGGCGGTGGACGCGGACGAGGCCCGGCGCCGTCATCTGCTCCAGTCGCTGCTCCAGGCCGAGGGCATGGAGATCGCCGGGTACGAGGAGCGGTTCGGGTCCTCCCCGTTCGCGGACTTCGGTCCGGAGCTCGCCCGCTTCGGGGAGTACGGCTGGCTCGCGGACGCCCCGGCGGGCCTGCTGCGGCTGTCGCCCGAGGGGCTCGCGCACTCGGACGGGCTCGGCCCCGAGCTGTTCTCCCCCGCGGTACGGGCCGCGATGGCCGCGTACGAGACGAAGTAGGCGGCGCCCGTGGACCTCACCGTGCTCTACCGGGGGCCGCTCGCCTCCTGCGACTACGACTGCCCCTACTGTCCCTTCGCCAAGCGCCGGGACAGCCGGGAGCAGCTGCGCGCGGACCGGGCCGCGCTCGAACGGTTCACCGGCTGGGCCGCGGACCGGACCGAGGACCGGCTGCGGATCCTCTTCACCCCGTGGGGCGAGGGCCTCGTCCGCTCCTGGTACCGGCGGGCGCTGGTCGAGCTGTCCCGGCTGCCGCACGTGGAGCGGGTGGCGATCCAGACCAATCTGAGCTGCCGGACCGAGTGGCTGGCCGAGGCCGACCCGGAGAGCGTGGCCCTCTGGTGCACGTACCACCCGGGGGAGACGCCGCGCGAGCGGTTCCTCGGCAAGTGCCGGGAGCTCGCGGAGCGGGGCGTCCGGTTCAGCGTCGGGGTGGTCGGGCTCCCCGGGCACCGGGACGAGGCCCGCCTGCTGCGGGCCGCGCTGCCACCGCACGTCTACCTCTGGGTGAACGCGGCCGAGGGCCACACGTACACCGACGCGGAGGCCGAGGACTGGACGGAGCTCGACCCGCTGTTCCCGTACAGCCGGCATCCGCACCGCTCCGCGGGGCTGCCCTGCCGCACCGGCGAGTCGGTGATCTCGGTGGACGGCGAGGGGACGGTGCGGCGCTGCCACTTCGTCAGGGCCGAGCTGGGGAACCTGTACGACGGCTCGTACCGGGCCGCGCTGCGTCCCCGCGCGTGCCCCCTCGCCCGGTGCGACTGCCACATCGGCTACGTCCACCTGGAGACGCTGCCGCTGTACGACGTGTTCGCGGGCGGGGTCCTGGAGCGGATCCCCGCCGCGCTCCCGGCCGCCGGAGGCTGAGGCCTACAGCGGCAGGAGGTCGGGGCGCTTGGCCTCGACGTGGTCGCCCGAGCTCTCGCCCCGCAGCCGGCGCCCGATCCAGGGCACCAGGTACTCCCTGGCCCAGTGGATGTCGTCGCGGCGCACCTCCAGCGTGCCGCGCGGCGGGACCGGCGGCCAGTGCTGGTCCGGGTCGGCGGGCACCGGCAGGCCGACGACCTGGGCGGCGCGCAGGGCGACCCGGGTGTGGCCCTCGGGCGAGAGGTGCAGCCGGTCGTCGTCCCAGGCGCGCCGGTCCTGGACGGACCTCAGCGACCAGAGGTCGAGGACCGGGCAGCCGTAGCGGTCCGCGATGGCCCGGACGTGACCGTTGTACGTGGCGATCTTGCCGCGCAGGTGCTTGAGGAGGGCCACGCCGCGGGTGTCGAAGCCGGTGGTCACCATGACGGTGCCGACGGCGGAGGAGAGGTCGGCGACGGCGCGCTCGAAGCGCTCGGCCACCTCGTCGGGGTCCGTTCCGGGGCGGATGATGTCGTTGCCGCCCGCGCAGAAGGTCACCAGGTCGGGGGCGAGTTCCTTCGCCCGCGGGACCTGTTCCGCCACGATCTGGTCGAGGAGGCGCCCGCGTACGGCCAGGTTGGCGTAGCGGAAGCCGTCGTGCTCCGGCAGCTGGTCGGCGAGCAGGACCGCGAAGCGGTCCGCCCAGCCGACGTACGTCCCGTCGGGCCCGGGGTCTCCGACGCCCTCGGTGAAGCTGTCGCCGATCGCCGCGTACGACCCGAATGCGTTCTTGTCTCTTGATCTCGAATCGTCTGCCACGGGAGCACATCCTTCACCTTTCCGTGTGACCTACGCGACCGTAAGGAGGGGTTGACGACGGGTGACATATGCCACCGATAAAGATTCCCCCAAAACGGAATACGCCTCAGGCCCGGCACATGAGTGCCGGGCCTGAGGCGGTGCGAGGCGCCGAGGGGCTCCGAAGGAGCGTCAGATGTTCACGCCGTGCTGACGGAGGGCCGCCAGCGGGTCGATGTCGGAGCCGTACTCCGGGCCGGTCCGCATCTCGAAGTGCAGGTGCGGGCCGGTGACGTTGCCGGTGGCGCCGGAGAGGCCGATCTGCTGGCCGCCGGTGACGGTCTGGCCGGCGGAGACGGAGATCGAGGACAGGTGGGCGTACTGCGAGAAGGTGCCGTCGGCGTGCTGGATGACGACCTGGTTGCCGTACGCGCCGCCGTCACCGGCGGAGTAGACGGTGCCGGGGCCCACCGCGACGACGGTGGTGCCGGTCGAGGCGATGAAGTCGACACCGGTGTGGTAGCCGGAGGACCACATGGAGCCCGAGGCCTTGTACGCGGTGCCGGTGCCGCCGCTGACCGGGGCGACCCAGCCGGAGGAGGAGGTCGTGCCGGCCGAGGAGGACGACGCCGGGGCGGACGCGGGGGCGGCGGCCGGGGCCGAGGAGCGCTCGCTGCTGCGCGAGGCGCGCGGGGTGTCGCCGTTCTTGCCGGTGCTCGCCTCGCTCTGGTGCGCGGCGGGCTCGGCAGTGCCCTTGGCGCCGAGGGTGAGCTTCATCCCGGGCAGGATCAGCGCGGGGTCCTCGCCGACGACCTGACGGTTGTCCTGGTAGAGCTTCTGCCAGCCGCCCTTGACGTGGTGCTCGGCGGCGATCTTCGAGAGGTAGTCGCCCCGGACGACGGAGTACGTCTTCGGCGCGGCCTTCGTGGTGGTGGGCGCGGCCTGGACGGCGGCGGCCTTCACCTGGGCGACGGCGTGGGCGGGAGCGGCGGCCGGGGCGGCCTGCTCGGCGGCGTGGGCGCCGGTGGCTCCGAGGAGCGGGAGGGCGACGACGGCGCCGCCGGTGCCGGCGGCGGCGATGCCGCGGGTCAGGCGGCTGGACTTGACGCGGCGGTGCTTACCCGATGCGGGCATGGCGAATTCCTCTCCGGCGCCTGCGAGGTGAGCTGTCGGGTTCGGACTGGAGATGTCCGGCCGCGTCTGCACGCGACTTCACCCCGAGCCGTCCTTCTTCGAGGGATCGGCGTAGTACCTGGGTCCCCCGCTCCTGCCTCGTACGGGTGAGTGTGGAATCCGGTCGGTGGCAGGATTCGGCGGTCCGTCCGGAAGTGAGCGCGACGCTAGACGAGTGGGGTCGGGGCGAACAAGCCGCGAATTCCACGCACTCCGGGATCGCGGGTCGTCCGGCCGGAATTCCGGTCACCCTCCGTGGATGACGGTCCTTCGATCTCCCTTTTCCCGGGGGTATTTGGAAAAGACGATCAGGCACGGTCCGTCACGTTTATGACGCTGCTCACGCGCCGATCCCCATCTCCCCTGCAACCGGGGCGGGTTACCGCTAAACCCTCAATACGGACAGATCACCCATTCCCGTCCGAGGGGGTGCGTGCCCGGGTCCGGGAAAGAGATGATTGCCCCAGGAACCGATCTACAGAACAGGAGCAGCCGTGACGCAGCAGCTGCCGCAGGTCCCGCCCGCCGATGCCGCCGAGCCCGAGCTCGCGGGGGTCCGCAACTTCCGGGACGTGGCCGGCCTGCCGACGGCGGACGGGCGCGCCGTCCGCCCGGGCCGCCTCTTCCGCAGCGGCCACCTGGCCCACGCGACGGAGGACGACGCCGCCTTCCTCGCCTCGCTCGGCCTGCACACGGTCTTCGACTTCCGCAACGAGTCGGACCGGAAGGTGGAGGGCGCGGACGTCGAGCTGCCCGGCGTGCGGAACGTGAACATACCGCTCAGCGACCCGGCCGACGGCAAGGAGTTCTGGAAGCTGGTGCGCGGCGGCGAGATCGCGCAGCTCCGGGAGATCCTCGGGGACGGCAAGGCCGCCGCCCGGATGACCGACTCGTACCGGAGGATGATCGTCGAGCGGACCCCGGAGCACAGCCGGATCCTCCACTCCATGGCGGAGGAGAGCGTCCCGGCCCTGATGCACTGCGCGGCCGGGAAGGACCGGGCCGGTCTCGGCATCGCGATCACGCTGCTCGCGATCGGCGTCGAGCGGGAGGCGATCGAGGCCGACTACGTGAAGTCGAACGACCCGCACCGCCGCTACAACGTGCGCCGCAGCTCCGTCGCCGAGGACGCGATGTCGCCCGAGGTGATGGAGCTGCTGAGCCCGCTCTTCGACGCGCGGGTGGAGTATCTGCGGGCCGCCTTCGAGACGATCGAGACGACCTGGGGTTCGGTGGACGCCTACCTCGCCGACGGCCTGAAGCTGGCCCCGGAGACCCGGGAGCGGCTGCGGGAGCTGCTCCTCACGGAGGCGTGAGGAGCCGGAGCGCTACCGGTTCTGCCCGCCCAGCGTGAAGAGCAGGTAGAGGAAGCCGGCGAAGAGGTGGCCGGCGACCAGATAGGCGAAGAGCCGGAGCACGAGCCCCTTGGGGAACTTGCCGTCACCGCGCTCTTCGCCGGTGACAGGTGCGGACTTCTCGGACATGTCGTTCCTTTCTTGAAGAATCGTCATGGAGTGAACGTCACGGAGCAGGCGTCACGGATGGTCAGCTCCGATGCGGCGTCCCGTCGCCGAAGCACAGCTCGGCGACGGGACTCTGCATCAGGGTGTGGACGAAGAGCAGCTCGGCTCCGCCGGGTGTCGCGGCGCCGATCCGGTGCGGCGTCAGCGAGTCGAAGTGCGCGCTGTCCCCGGGATCGAGGACGTGGACGGCCTCCCCGAGCGCGAGCCGCACCCGCCCCTCCAGGACGTGGATCCACTCCTCGCCGGGGTGGACGCGCACGATGTCGGTCCGGGTGGCGTACGGCACGTGGACCCGCAGGCACTGGAGCGCCCGGCCCGCGCCGCCCGCCTGGCGGTAGATCCAGCCGTCGGCCTCCACCGGTTCGGAGCGGCCGGCCCGGACGACCGGATCGCGCTCGGGCGGCGCCTCCCCCAGGAGCTCGGAGACCGTCGTACCGTAGATGCGGGACAGGGCGAGCAGCATCGGCAGCGAGGGCTGCCGGTTCCCGGTCTCCAGGCGCGAGAGGTGGGCCGGCGAGAGACCGGCCCGCTGGGCGGCGGCCTCCAGGGTGAGGCCCCTGCGGCGGCGCAGGGCCCGCAGCTGCGGGGCGACGTCGGGCAGGACGCCGGGAGTGACGGGGTCCGGGGAGGTCTCCCCGGGGACGTGGTCCATGGGTCCATTCCGCCAGGATCGTGCCTCTGAGGCAAGTTTCTTGCCTCAGAGGCAAAACCCCGGGGGGATCCGCGACGGGATCCGGTCAGCGCTGCGCGACCGCCTGCTTGACCAGGGTCTTCCCGAAGTCCCACATCAGCCCGCCGCCCCCGTGGGCGTCGTCCATGACCGCCGTGAAGGCGGTGACGAACCGGTCCACGTCGGCCTCGTCGATGACCAGCGGCGGGATCAGCTTGATCACCTCCAGATGGTCGCCGGAGACCTGGGTGAGGATCCGGTGCCGCTGGAGCAGCGGGACGACGACCATCTGGGCGAAGAGGCCCTTGCGGGCCGTCTGGAGCATCGTCCAGCGCCCGCGGAGCCCGAGCGAGGACGGCCGTCCGAACTCGATCCCGATCATCAGGCCGCGCCCGCGGATCTCGTGCAGCAGCTCGTACCGGGGCACGAGCTCCTTCAGGCGGCCCGAGAGCAGGTCGCCCATCCTGCGGGCGTGGGCGACGGTGCCCTCCTCCTCCATGACCGCGAGGACCGCCAGTCCGGCGGCCATGGCCTGGGCGTTCGACCCGAAGCTCGCCGAGTGGACCAGGACCCGGTCCATCGACGAGTACACCTTCTTGAAGATCCAGTCCTTGCCGAGGGTGGCGCCGACCGGCACGTAACCGCCGGAGAGCGCCTTGGCGACGCAGACCAGATCCGGCTCGACGCCCTCCTCGTGCTGGTAGGCGTAGAAGTCTCCGGTCCTGCCGAGGCCGGTCTGCACCTCGTCGGCGACGAGCAGCGCACCGTGGCGGTGCAGCAGCTCCTGGGCGCCCCGGAGGAAGCCCGGCGGCGCCTCGTGGACGCCCTTGCCCTGGATGGGCTCGACGACGAAGGCGGCCACGTCGCCCTTGCGCAGCTCCCGCTCCAGGGCGTCGAGGTCGCCCAGCGGGATCGCGGTGTCCGGCAGCAGCGGCTCGAAGCCCTCCCGGAAGCCCCGCTCCCCGTTGACGGAGAGGGAGCCGGTGGTGAGCCCGTGGAAGGCGTGGGAGCAGTAGAGGACCCTCGGCCGCCCGGTGGCGTACCGGGCGAACTTGAGGGCGGTCTCCACGGCCTCCGTGCCGCTGTTGCCGAAGAAGACCCGGTCGAGGTGCGGGCTGTGGGCGAGCAGCCGCTCGGCGAGGAGCCCCGGCAACGGCTGGCAGTCGAAGCGGGTCAGGTCGGCGAGCTGGGCGTCCAGGACGTCGTGGAGGGCCTTGCGGACGACGGGGTGGTGCCGTCCGAGACCCATCACGCCGAAGCCGGCGAGCATGTCGAGGTGGTCGACGCCGTCGGCGTCCCAGAAGTGGGCGCCCTCGGCCCGCTCGTAGACCTTGTCGAAGCCGATGGTGTGCAGCATGCGGGGCAGCTGGTGGTTGAGGTACCTGGCGTGCAGCTCGTACCGCTCCGCGCCGCGCTCGGAGAGCAGCGCCCGCAGGTCGAACCCGCCGGTCATGACGAGCTGTTCCCGGAGACCGTCTCCCGGACCGCGCGCAGCGACTCCTTGAGGGAGCCCATGGTGGCGAGGACGGCGGTGGGTTCGTAGCCGCAGTGCGCCATGCAGTTGGCGCAGCGCGGGTCCTTGCCCCGGCCGTACTTGTCCCAGTCGGTGTCCTCGACGAGCTCGCGGTACGTGGGGACGTATCCGTCGCTCATCAGGTAGCAGGGTCGCTGCCAGCCGAAGAGGGAGTAGTTGGGGATGGCCCAGGCGGTGCAGGGGAAGTCCGCCTTCCCCTCCAGGAAGTCCAGGAAGAGCGGCGAGTGGTTGAGGCGCCAGCGTCGCCTGTTCCCGCCGGCGAAGGCCTTCTTGAAGAGTTCGCGGGTCTGTTCGACGCCGAGGAAGTGCTCCTGGTCGGGAGCCTTCTCGTAGGCGTAGGCGGGCGAGATCATCATTTCGTCGACCTGGAGGTCGTCATTGAGGAAGTTGAGCACCTCGATGATGGTCTGCGGGGTGTCGGTGTTGAAGAAGGTCGAGTTCGTGGTGACCCGGAAGCCGCGCCGCTTGGCCTCCTTGATGGCCGCCACGGCCTCGTCGAACACGCCCTCCTTGGCGACGGACTCGTCGTGCCGCTCGCGCAGGCCGTCGATGTGGACGGCGAAGGCGAAGTACGGGGAGGGGGTGAACTTCTCCAGCTTCTTGCGGAGCAGCATCGCGTTGGTGCAGAGGAAGACGTACTTCCGCCGGGCCACCAGCTGGCGCACGATCTCGTCGATCTGCGGGTGCATCAAGGGCTCGCCGCCCGCGATGGACACCATCGGGGCGCCGGACTCCAGGACCGCGCCGACCGCCTGGGCGACCGGCATGCGCTGCTTGAGGACACCCGCCGGGTGCTGGATCTTGCCGCAGCCCTCGCACGCGAGGTTGCAGGCGTAGAGCGGCTCCAGCTCGACGATCAGCGGGAACTTGTCCCGCTTGCGGAGCTTCTGTTCGAAGAGGTAGGTCCCGACGCGGATGGACTGACGGAGCGGCATGGCCATAACTCGTTCACCTCCTGGGGAGCAGCGAAGAACGGTGCCATTCGAAGAATGCGGGAAGGACGGCACGCAGAACACGGAAGGCTGATATTCCCCCGCGTACCGTGCCGATCCGGACCAGTTCATGTTCCGGAGCGTCCACGACCACCCGGACGGCCGCAACCGGGCGGGGTCCGGACGACGTCGCGGCGCGGAGCGTGGCGGCGGACTCCATGTCGACGGCGATCGCGCCGCCGGCCCGGAGCGCGACCCGCTCGGGGCCGCGCACCACGTGGTCGGAGCCGATGAGCGGTCCGGTGTGGACGGCGTGCCCGGGTACGGCCCGCTCCAGGGCCTGCACCAGGAGCTCGGTCCCGGTGCAGGGGGTCGTGCCGTCCGGGCCGCGGGTCTCCTCGGCGACGATGAGGTCCCCGGGGTGCATGCCGGGGGCGAGGCCCGCGCAGAAGCCGGAGGCGATCACCGCGGCGTCCCGCCACCGCGCCTCGCCGAGGGTCCGGGACACGGCGCGGCGGGCCCGGTCGGGCCCCATGCCGGTGCGCACCACGGTGACCGGGCCGGGCGCGCCGCCCCGGTCCGCGCTGCGCAGGGCGAAGTGCTCGATGCCGAGCGCGCAGGCGATCAGCAGCGGCGGGGCGGCGCCCGGGCCGGGCTCGCGGCCCATCAGTCGTCCCCGCGCGGCGCGGGGTCCCCGTACACATAGCGCCCGAGCGCCGTGAGCGGGAAGACCTGCCGGTAGAGGTGGTAGTTGATGGAGAAGTCCCAGGGGAAGCCGGTGCCGGTGAAGTGGGGCTCGTCCCAGGAGCCGTCCTCCCGCTGGGCCTCGGTCAGCCAGGCGACGCCCCGCCGGACCGGCTCGGAGTCGCGCTCCCCCGCGGCGAGGAGGGCGATCAGGGCCCATGCCGTCTGGGAGGGGGTGGAGGGGCCGCGCCCGACCCACTCCTCCTCCTTGTACGAGCGGAGGTCCTCGCCCCAGCCTCCGTCGTCGTTCTGCACGGCCCCCAGCCAGCCGACGGCCCGGCGGATCGCGGGATGGGAGAGCGGCAGTCCGGCGGCGGCGAGCGCGGGGAGCACCGAGCCCGTGCCGTAGACGTGGTTGACGCCCCAGCGGCCGAACCAGGCGCCGTGCGGCTCCTGTTCGGCGAGCAGCCAGGCGATGCCCCGGCGGGCGCGGGGGTCCTGGGCCATTCCCTCGTAGGCGAGCATCTCGACGACGTGGGCGGTGACGTCGGCGGAGGGCGGGTCGATGACCTCGCCGAAGTCGCAGAACGGCAGCTTGTTGGGGAGGACGCTGGTGTTGTCGGCGTCGAAGGCTCCCCAGGCGCCGTTCTTCGACTGCATGCCGAGGGTCCAGCGGGCGCCCCGGGCGACGGCCGCCTCGACCCGCTCCGGGTCGGGGTGCCGCACCCGGCGCAGGGCGAGCAGGACCTCGGCGGTGTCGTCGATGTCGGGGTAGGTGTCGTTGTGGAACTCGAACGCCCAGCCGCCCGGCGGGAGTCCGGGCCGGCGCACCGCCCAGTCGCCGGTCCGGGTGATCTCCTCGTCGAGCATCCAGTCCACGGCCTTCACGAGCGCCGGGTGGTCGGGGCTCAGCCCGGCGTCGGCGAGCGCGATGGCGGCGAGGCAGGTGTCCCAGACCGGTGACTGGCAGGCCTCGATCATCCGCGAGCCGTCCTCGCGCCAGATCGCGAACCGGTCGAGGGACTCCAGACCGGCCCGCATGACCGGGTGCTGGAGGTCGTAGCCGAGGAGGTGGAGGGCGATGACCGAGTAGACGGCGGGGGGCTGGATGCCGCCCCAGCAGCCGTCGTTCTCCTGGCGCTCGACGATCCACCGGGCGGCGACGTTCATGGCCGTGCGGCGGACCGCGCGCGGGGCGAAGCGGTGGTAGACGTGCAGCGCCTTGTCGAGTCGCTGGAAGAGGCCGTCCCAGCCGGTGGCCGGGGCGAGCGGGCGGGGCGGGTTCGGCCGGGCCGGGTCGGTGTGCAGCTCGTCCAGCGGGAAGGGCGCGGGCCGCACCGGGCGCTTCGCGGAGACGACGGTGAGCGGCACGATCGTCTGGCGGGCCCAGCAGCCGAAGTCGTAGATGTTGAGCGGGAACCACTTGGGCAGGAAGATCAGCTCGGGCGGCAGCTCGGGCAGGTCCTCCCAGCGCCACCAGCCGAAGAGGGCCAGCCAGATCCGGGTGAAGACCCGGGCGGCGGCGATCCCGCCCCGGGCCCGGACCCAGGCGGAGGCGCGGGCCATGTGCGGCGCGTCGGGCGGGTCCCCGGCGAGCCGGAGGGCGACATAGGCCTCCACGGTGGCGGAGAGGTCGCCGGGTCCGCCGAAGAAGGTGGCCCAGGCGCCGTCCTCGCCCTGCCCGCGGCGGATGTGGAGGGCGGCGGCGCGGGTGGTGTCGGCGTCGAGGATGCCCAGGAACTGGCGGAGGAGGAGGTCCTCGGCGTCCATGGTGACGTTGGTCTCCAGGTCGCCCTTCCACCAGCCCTCCGGGTCCTGCCGGCCGAGCAGGTGCTCGACGCCCCGCCGGGCGGCCCGCGCGGCGCTCTCGTCGAGCTCCTCCGGCGCGGTGGTGTCGTACGTCTTGCTGGCCGCGGTCGCGCGGGGGCCACCGGCCCCGGCGCTTCCGTCGGTCGTCGCTGTCATGGCTTCCCCTTTGCGCAGTCGGTTGCTTCTGCTTCAAAACGGGTCTGCCGTCGGCCGGCGCCGGAGGGCACCGGCCGGCGACCGCGAACTCATATCAGGGTGATGGTGATCATCTCTTCCGTACGACCACGAAGTCGGCCAGGGCGACGAGCTGGGCCCGCACGCGGGCGGGCATGTCCACCTCGTCCAGGGCCTGGATCGCGATCGCGTGCTGGCGGCGGGCCTCCTGGGAGGTCCACTCGCGTCCTCCGGCCTCCTCGATGAGGGCCGCGCGGGTGGCGAACTCCTCCTCGGAGAAGGTGTCGAAGTCATTGGACTTGGCGTCCGCGGCGAGGAGTTCGCCGAGCCGCTCGGAGGCCTCGCCGCCGGCGGCGAGGGCGGCGACGACCGGCAGGGACTTCTTGCGCTGCCGCAGGTCGCTCCAGGTCTGCTTGCCGGTGGCCTCCGGGTCGCCCCAGATGCCGAGGAGGTCGTCCACGGCCTGGAAGGCGAGGCCGAGGTGGTAGCCGTACTCCTCCAGCTTGTCGGCGGTGCGGTCGTCGGCCCCGCCGAGGACGGCGCCGATGGAGACGGCGCAGGCGAGCAGGGCGCCGGTCTTGTTGCCCTCCATCTCCAGGCACTCCTCGACGGTGACCCGCTCGCGGTGCTCGTAGGAGATGTCCTGGGCCTGCCCGTCGATGAGCTTGCGGCTGGCCGTGGTCAGCCGGCGGGTGGCGCGGCCGGCCTCGACGGTGCCGAGTTCGAGCAGGATCTCGTTGGCGAGGGCGAAGAGGGCGTCGCCGACGAGGATCGCCTGCGCGGGGCCGTGCACCTTCCACACCGTGTCGCGGTGGCGGCGCTGCTCGTCGCCGTCCATCAGGTCGTCGTGGAGCAGCGAGAAGTTGTGCACGAGCTCCACGGCGACGGCGCCGGGGACGCCGACCTCGGGCGCGGCGCCCGCGGCCTCGGCGGACAGCAGGGCGAGCGCCGGGCGGACGGCCTTGCCGCCGTCGCCGTCGGCGGGGTTGCCCTGCGCGTCGATCCAGCCGAAGTGGTAGGCGGCCACGGTGTCCATGGGCGGCGCGAGGCGGTCGACGGCCGCCCGCAGTACGGGGGTGGACAGGGTCCGCCCCCGCTCCAGCAGTGCGGACACGTCCGCGGTGTCGACGGCCGGTTGTCCCGGCTGCACTGTCGGCACGGTCTCTCCTCTTGTTCCGGTACTCACACTCATACCGCCTCCTGAAGCGGGTGGTCGTGGCGGCGGCCGAGGGCGGAGAGCGCGGCGCTCGCGGCGCTGAAACCGCTGCGGACGGCACCCTCCATGGTCGCGGGCCAGCCGGTGGCGGTCCAGGCCCCGGCCAGATACAGCCCCGGGGCCCCGGTGCGGGCGCCTGGCCTGAGCCGGCCGACGCCCGGGGTGGGGGCGAACGTGGCCGTCCGCTCCCTGGTGACGAAGAAGTCGCGGATCCCCGCGCCGCGGGCGGCGGGCAGGAGCCGTTCCATCTCGGGGAGGTACTTCGCGCGCAGGGCGGCGACGGGCGCGTCGATCTCGCCCTGGGCGGCGGACTGGGAGACGGCGAGGTACTGGCCCCCGCCGGTGAGCCCGGAGGAGTCGGTGCGGTCGAAGACCCACTGCACCGGGGAGCCGAGGGCCGTGAAGAAGGGCCGCTTCAGCACCTTGCGGTCGTAGACCACGTGCAGGTTGAGGATGGGCGCGTTGTCGATGTCGAGGAGCCGGTCGGGGTCGTCGAGGGCGCCGTCCGGCAGCAGGCCGTGGGTCTCGTGCTGCGGCACGGCCAGGACCACCGCGTCGGCCTCGATCCGCTCCCCCGGCACGTCGACGGCCCAGCGCCCGTCGCCGGTGCGGGAGATCCGCTCGGCCTTGGTGCGCAGGGCGGTGCGGACGCCGAGGGCGTCGAGCTCCTTCGCGGCGCGGGTGTCGTGGAGCTCGCCGAGCGGGACGTGGGCCCAGCCGATGTCGGCGGCGCCGGGCTCGGAGAGCAGTCCGGTCTTGAAGACCATCGCGGCGAGCCCCATGGAGGCCCGCGGGGCCGGGGCGTTGAGGGTGGGGATGCCGACGAGGTCCCAGAGGGCCTCGACGGTCCGGGGGGACTGGCCGTGCCGGCCGAGCCAGGTGGCGAAGTCGATGCCGTCGAGCGCCGGGTCGGCGGGGTCGAGCTTCTTCAGGGCGAGCGCGGCCCGGCCGACGGAGGCGCGCTCGGCGAGCGAGAGGTGCGGGTACGTGGCGAGGCTGCGCGCGAGGTGCAGCGGCACGGGCAGCTCGTCGCGGCGGATCCGTCCGAGCCGGGGGCCGCGGGGGTGCGCGACGTCGAGGACGGGGACGTCGAGCCGGTCCTGGAGGGGGGCGAGCGCGGTGCCGCCGACCCGGTCGAGGAACCAGCGGTAGGCGGTGCAGCAGCGCAGGTAGACGTGCTGGCCGTTGTCGACGGTCAGGTCGCCCCGGCGGAAGGAGAAGGCGAGGCCGCCGAGCCGGGGCCGGCCTTCGAGCAGGGTGACCCGGACGCCGCTCTCGGCGAGCCGGAGCGCTGTGGTGATCCCGGCGAGCCCGCCGCCCACGACGACGGCGGCGGGCCGCGCGCCGCCGGTCCGGCCGGCGGCCTCGCCGCTCGTGCCACGGCCGGCTCGGGACCCCACGGCGCCGGGTGCGTCCGTGCCGGGGCCGCCCGTCGTGCCCGGCGGGGTGTTCCGTCCGGTTCCTTCGTCGTTCACGCGGCCTCCGTTCGGGTCGTCGCGGTCGGATGCGGGGGTGCCTCCGGCAGGGACGCCGGGACGGCTCCCGGGGTTGCGCGGCGGGCGGGCGCGCCGGGCCGCATCAGGCGCGCCTCCTGACGGTGCGGCGCGCGATGTGGCGGGTGTCGAGGCCGGAGAGCCCGCGCACGGCGACGTACGCCTTCTCGCGTCCCGGCAGGGAGACGCGGCCGCGCAGGACGGCCCCGGGATCGCGCTCGATCCGGTCGAGCAGGCGCCGGTAGATCCCGGCCATGGCGGCGACGCAGGCTCCGCTGCGCCGGTCGAGCATGGGAAGGAGCCGGTAGCCCTCGGCGAACAGGGCGCGGGCGCGCCGCACTTCGAAGTGGACGAGCCCGGCGAAGTCGGCCCCGGGGCCGGGGGTGTCGCTGCCGAAGCCGTCCGAGCAGCCGAACTTGGCGAGGTCGTCGGCGGGCAGGTAGGTGCGCCCGTTCCCGGCGTCCTCGCGTACGTCCCTGAGGATGTTGGTGAGTTGCAGCGCGAGGCCCAGGGTGTCGGCGTACTCGCCGGCGCGGTCGACGCCGTGGGCACCGGGCTGGGTGCCGAAGACGCCGAGGGAGAGGCGGCCGATGGCTCCGGCGACGCACCGGCAGTAGACCTTGAGGTCGTCCCAGGTCTCGTAGGTCGCGCCGCGCACGTCCATGAGGACGCCGTCGATGAGCTCGTCGAGACCGGCGAGCGGGATCGGGAAGCGGCGGGCCGAGTCGGCGAGGGCGACGGCGACGGGGTCGGTGTCGTCCTCCTCGACGAGGCCCTTGCGGATGCGGTCGAGGACGTCCCGGGTCGCTTCGAGCCGCTCCCGCTTCTCCCCGGGTGCGAGCGTGCCGTCGCCGATGTCGTCGACGCGCCGCGAGAAGGCGTACAGCGCGGACATCGCCTGCCGCTTCTCGGCGGGGAGCAGCCGGATCCCGTAGGCGAAGTTGCGGGCCTGCCCGCCGGTGACCGCCTCGCAGTAGCTGTAGGCGGCCTGGACCGGTGCGGACGGCTGGAGCTGTGCCTCCACGGTCGCGCTCACCCCTCTCTCCGCGCCCGGAGCAGTACCGCTCCCGCCTGGCGCATCAGGCTCGGCTTGGTGGACTTCGGTGGGCCGGCCAGGACGTCGTACCCGGCGTCGGTGACGGCGTCGAGGGCGGCGAGGCCTCCGGCGGTGAATCCGGCCAGGAGGAGGCGGAGCCGTCCGTGGACGCTGCCGACGAGCGGGGCTCCGGCGTGCAGGAGGGCGCGGGCGCGCTCGGCCTCGAAGGCGATCAGGGCCCGCACGGACGCTCCGGCGGTGGGCTCGGCGAGGTCGCGCTCGGTCACGTGGAAGCGCTTGAGGTCCTCGGCGGGCAGGTAGATCCGGTCGCGGGCGAGGTCCTCGGCGACGTCCTGGAGGTGTTCGACGAGCTGGAGCGCGGTGCAGATCTCGTCGGAGCGCCGGATCCGCTCGGGGGTGTCGGTGCCGGTGATCGCGAGGACGAGCCGGCCGACGGTGTTGGCGGAGAGCTCGCAGTACGCGAGGAGGTCGTCGTACGTCTCGTAGCGGCGGACCAGCTGGTCCTGCCGGTTGGCGGCGATCAGGCCGAGGAAGGGGCCGGGGGTGAGCCCGCGCCGGCGGACCGTCGGCTGGAGGGCCCGCAGCAGGGGGTGGTGCGGGGTGCCGCCGAAGACCCGGTGGAGGTCGGCCTCCAGGGCGTCCAGGAGGACGAGCCGGTCCTCCTCGTCGCCGGGGCGCACGCCGAGGTGGCGGGCGTCGGCGCCGCCGGGGGCGAGGTCGCCGTCGCCGATGTCGTCGACGAGCCGGGCGTAGCCGTAGACGGCCATGAGGTCGTCGCGCCAGGCGCGGGGCAGGAAGAAGGGGGCCACGGGGAAGTTCTCGTCCGCGGCCTTGCCGAGTGTGGCGCGTGAGGAGGCGTCGGTGCGCGCCTGCCTGGTCCCCGTCACTGGGCGGTTCCTGACGGAGGGACGGCGACACCCTCGTGGAGCTGGAGAATCTGCGTCATGGCCGTCACGTCTCCCGTTCTACACTGCCGATCCAATCCATCCCATTTCGGACACGCCGCCGACCCCTGCCCGTAGGGCCGCCGCCGCGGGGCCCGATGGCCGCGGGGTATCGCCCTACTTGCCGCGAAACAGACCGGTCCAGCTTACGTTGTACGACGACCTTCGCCATTCCGGGGTGGCGCGCGTCGCGCGTCCGTCCCGCGCGGACGTCCAACTCACTGGCGCGGCAGGGAATTTCGGATTCAGCGGGCGCCCGCCCCGGAGACCACCATGGCGAGGGTCGCCTCGACGGCGAGGCTCCGGCCCTGGGCGGAGAGGCACCGAAGGGGCCCGTCCACCAGGAGGAGTGACAGTCCGTGCACGGCGGACCACGCCGCGGCGCCGGTGGCGGTCCGGGTGTCCGGCCGCGCGGCGCCGAGCGCGGCGAGCGCTTCGAGCGCCTCCCTGAGCAGGGTGAACGCGCGGACCTCGGGCTCGGCGGCCGGCCGGTCCTGGGGGCACTCGGCTCCCGGGGCGGGGCGGGGGGCGCAGAACGCGGCCCGGTAGAGGCCCGGCTGCTCCACCGCGAAGCCGACGTACCCCCGGCAGAGGGCGGTGACGCGGCGCTCGGCGGCGAGGACGGGGTCGTCGGCGCCGGGCTCGCGGGCGGCGGCCCGCTCCATGGCCGCGGCGAGCTCCCGCCGGGCGTGCGCCCTGACGGTGCGGAGGAGTTCCCCGCGCCCGTCGAAGTGCCGGTAGGCGGCGGTGGGCGAGACGCCGACCCGGCGGGCCGCCTCGCGCAGGACGACCCGCTCGGGGCCGCCGTCGGCGGCGAGGTCGACGGCCGCGCAGATCAGCGCGTTGCGCAGGTCGCCGTGGTGGTAGGTCTTTCCCGCCGAGGTCGCTGCCATGGGCTCATCCTGCCCGAAGTTAACCGCATGAACATTCCGGGTGGGGACGCGACGCGCGAAAACCGGAAGAGCCCCTACCGGATGCATCCGGCGGGGGCTCCTCGCGGGGCGCGTCTCCCGGGCTCAGCGCGCGGTCTCGCGCTCGTACGCCTTGAGGACCTCGTCCGTGGGGCCGTCCATCAGGAGCTGCCCCTTCTCCAGCCAGAGCACCCGGTCGCAGGTGTCCCGGATGGACTTGTTGCTGTGGCTCACCAGGAAGACCGTGCCTGCCTCCTTGCGGAGCTCGCGGATGCGCTCCTCGGAGCGGATCTGGAACTTGCGGTCACCGGTCGCCAGGGCCTCGTCGATGAGGAGGACGTCGTGGTTCTTGGCCGCGGCGATGGCGAAGCGGAGCCGGGCGCCCATGCCGGAGGAGTACGTCCGCATGGGCAGGCTGATGAAGTCGCCCTTCTCGTTGATGCCGGAGAAGTCGACGATGTCCTCGTAGCGGGAGCGCACCTCCTCGCGGCTCATGCCCATGGCGAGACCGCCGAGGATCACGTTGCGCTCGCCGGTGAGGTCGTTCATCAGGGCCGCGTTGACGCCCAGGAGCGAGGGCTGCCCGTCGGTGTAGACCTTGCCGCTCTCGGTGGGGAGCAGTCCGGCGATGGCGCGCAGCAGGGTGGACTTGCCGGAGCCGTTGGTGCCGATGAGGCCGATGGCCTCGCCCCGGTACGCGGTGAAGGTGACGCCGCGGACCGCGTGGACCTTGCGGACGCCCCGGGACACCTCGGCCTTGCCCCGGCCGACGATCCGGCTGAGCGCCGCCGTGGCGCTGCCCTTGCCGCCGCCGCCGGTGTTGACCCGGTAGACGATGTGGACGTCGTCGCAGATGACGGTGGGGACGTCGCCCTGGTTCGTGTCAGCCACGTCCGTACCTCTCCTCGGCCTTCCAGAAGTAGACGAAACCGCCGATGCCGAAGAGCACGGCCCAGGCGAGGGCGGTGATCCAGACGTGCGCCGGCAGGTTCTCCGCGCCGTAGCCCTCGATGAGGGCGTAGCGGATGAGGTCCATGTAGACCGCCGCCGGGTTGTACATGAGGACGTCCGCGATCCACGCCGGCTTGTCGGCGAGCATCGTCTGGATCGAGAACATCACGCCCGACGCGTACATCCAGGTGCGCATGACGAAGGGCATCAGCTGGGCGAGGTCGGGCGTCTTGGCGCCCATCCTGGCCACGATCATCGACAGGCCCGTGTTGAACACGAACTGGAGCAGCAGCGCGGGGATCAGGAGCAGCCACCGGAGGGAGGGGTAGCTGCCGAAGGCCACGGCGACCGCCACGAGCACGATCATCGAGTACAGCAGCTGCTGGAGCTGCTGGAGCGAGAAGGAGATCGGGAGGGTGGCGCGCGGGAAGTGCAGCGCGCGGACGAGGCCCAGGTTCCCGGAGATCGCCCGGACACCGGCCATGACCGAGTTCTGGGTGAAGGTGAACACGAAGATGCCGGTGACCAGGAAGGGGATGTAGACCCCCTTGGACATGCCCCGGCCGGCGTTCAGGATGAGCCCGAAGATCAGGTAGTAGACCAGGGCGTTCAGCAGCGGGGTCGCCACCTGCCAGATCTGGCCGAGCTTGGCCTGGCTGTACTGGGAGGCCAGCTTCGCGGAGGAGAAGGCCACGATGAAGTGGCGTCGGCTCCACAGATCGCGGACGTACTCGAACAGACCCGGCCGGGCGCCGCTGACGGCGAGGCCGTACTTCGCGGCGAGGGCGGCCGGCTCCAGGCCCTCGTCGACGGAGGACGGAGGCGCGCTCGTCGCGACCGCCCCGCCCAGGTGTGTGTCACTCACAGTCGAAACTTTCGTGTTCAAGATGCGCGGCACGTGTGGGTACCACGATGTCAGACGACCGGGGGGCGACCCAGCCGGGTCAGCCGCCACACCGTACGCCACCTCATGGGGCGGCGCGGTCCGCAGGAAGTCGTCCAGCCCGCGCGGAATCCGCCGAGCCACGCCTTGAGCGCGGAGAGCGAGGGCCGCCGGGCCAGGGTGAGCAGGAGCCAGACGCCGAGGTAGACCGGCACCAGGGGCGCGGGCAGGTTGCGGCGTGCCAGCCAGACTCGGTTGCGGGCCACGTTGAAGTGGTACGAGGCGTGGCGGGAGGGGGCTGTGGTGGGGTGCAGCAGCACCATGTCGGAACGGTAGTCGATCATCCAGTCGGCGTCGAGCGCGCGCCAGGCGAGGTCGGTCTCCTCGTGCGCGTAGAAGAACGCGCCCGGCAGACCTCCGACTTCGGCGAAGACCTTGGTGCGGACGGCGTTCGCGCCGCCCAGGAAGGTGGTCACCCGCGAGGAGCGCATCGGGTCGGCCGAGCGGAGCCTCGGCACGTGCCGGCGCTGGGTGACCCCGGTCTCGGGATCGGCGATCCGGAAGCTGATGATGCCGAGGCGCGGGTCGGCGGTGAAGGCCTGCCGGACCAGCTCGGCGGTGTCCGTGTGGGCCAGCAGCCCGTCGTCGTCGAGGAAGAGCAGGACGTCGACGTCGGTGCCGCCGGGTCCGAAGGCCTCGATGCCGACGTTCCGGCCGCCGGGGATGCCCAGGTTCTCGGGCAGGTCGACGGTCCGGACCCCGTCGGGCACCCCGGTGACCGGGGTGCCCTGACCGACGACGACGACCTCGATCGGGTCGCCCTCCTGCCGCGCGACCGAGTCGAGGAGCGCGGCGAGGTCGTCGGGGCGGTCGCCCATCGTGATGATGACGGCGCCCACCCGGAGCGGCGTGCTGACGGCCGGCCTCACTTCAGCCTGCTGGAGACCATGATCGACACCAGGTGGAGCACGGTCTGGAGCAGCGCGATGCCGGCGAGGACGGCGACGCCGAGCCGGGTGAAGAAGAGGTCGCCCCGGATCTGGTCCGCGATCGCCAGGACCACGATGAGCAGCGAGGCCTCGATGCCGAGGACGAGCCGGTGGAACTTGAGCGCGGCGGCGGCCCGGCGGGCCAGCGCCATGCCGGAGGAGCGCGGCTCGGACGCCGCCTCCTTGACCGGCGGCAGTCCGCCCTGGTGGCGGGCGACGCCGACGAGGTCGGTCTCCGCCTTGATCAGGATGGCGCCGAGGGCGGCGAGGGTGCCCAGGAAGGCCCACAGCCAGTCGATCCGGCCGGAGCCCCACAGGTCGGCGGCGCGCAGGCCGAAGCCGACGAGGACCGCCGCGTCGCACAGGTAGGCACCGACCCGGTCCAGGTACACGCCGGCCAGCGAGAACTGCTTCTTCCAGCGGGCCACCTCGCCGTCGACGCAGTCGAGCAGCAGGTAGAGCTGGACCATGAGCGCGCCGAGCAGCGCCCCCGGGATCCCGGGCACCAGCAGGGCCGGTGCGGCGAGGACGCCCGCGAGCGTCATCACGTAGGTGAGCTGGTTCGGCGTCACCCTGGTGCCGACGAGCTGCCGGGTGATCCTGAGCGAGATCTCCCGCATGTAGAGGCGGCCGCCCCAGTGCTCGCCGCTGCGCCGGTCCTTCACACCCGGGGGGTGGACGACCGGTCGGAGTTCCGCCACCGAGGGCTTCCGTGCGGGACGGACCTCAGCTACCGATGGATTTGGCATAGTCGCCGTACGCGTCCCTGATCTCGTCGTCGGACAGGTCGAGGTGTTCGAGGATGGTGAAGCGGCCCGGCCGGGTCTGCGGGGCGAAGGACACCGCGCGGACGAACTCGTCCACGGTGAAGCCCATCTCCTCGGGCAGGACGGGCAGGCCGTGCCGGCGGAGGGTCTCGACCATCACGCCGGAGGCCTCCCGGGCGCCGCGCAGGTGCATCGCGAAGGCCGCGCCGAGGCCGCACTGCTCGCCGTGGCTGGCCGCGCGTGCCGGGTAGAGCAGGTCGAAGGCGTGGCTGATCTCGTGGCAGGCGCCGGAGGAGGGGCGCGTGTCGCCGCTGATGGACATGGCGATGCCGGACATCACCAGGCCCTCGGAGAGCGTGACGAGGAAGTCGTCGTCGCCCACGCCGCCGGGGTGGCGGAGCACCGCCTCACCGGCGCTGCGGGCCATGGCGGCGGCCAGGCCGTCGACGGGCTCGCCGGTCTCGCGGTGCGAGAGCTCCCAGTCCTCGATGGCGGAGAGGTTGGAGATCGCGTCGCCGATGCCGGAGCGGACGTACCGCACGGGGGCGTCCCGGATCACGTCGAGGTCGATGACCAGCGCGATCGGGGTGGGCACGCCGTAGGAGCCGCGCCCGTTGTCGTTGTCCAGGGTGGACACCGGCGAGCAGATCCCGTCGTGCGACAGGTTGGTGGCGATGGCCACCAGCGGCAGCCCGACCCGGGCCGCCGCGTACTTCGTCACATCGATGATCTTGCCGCCGCCGAGCGCGACCACGGCGTCGTACCGCTTGCCGCGCATGGCGTCGGCGAGCTTGACGGCCTCGTCGATCGTGCCGCCCGCGACCGGGTACCAGTCGGCGCCGGGCAGCTCGGGGGCGAAGTGGTCACGCAGCTTGAGGCCCGAGCCGCCACTGATGGCGACGGCGATCTTGCCGTTGCTGGAGATCCGCTGGTCCGCGAGGAGCACGGACAGGTCGTCCAGTGCTCCCCGGCGGATGTCGACGACGACCGGCGAGGGGATCAGCCGAGTCAGTACTGGCACGCGATCTCACGGCCCTTCGCGAGGTCGTCGTGGTTGTCGATCTCCACCCACGTGACGTCACCGATGGGCTCGACGTCGACGGTGAAGCCCCGGTTGACGAGCTCCTGGTAGCCGTCCTCGTAGTAGAGGTCGGGGTCGCGCTCGAAGGTGGCCTTCAGGGCGTCGGCGAGCTCCTCGGCGGCCTCGGCCTCGATGAGGGTGACGCCGATGTACTCGCCGGTGGCGGTGGCCGGGTCCATGAGCTTGGTGATGCGCTGGACGCCCTTGCCCTCGGCCGTGATGACCTTCATCTCCTCGTCGGCGAGGTTCTTCACCGTGTCGAGGGCGAGGATGATCTTCTGGCCCTTGCCGCGGGCGGCGAGCAGGGTCTTCTCGACGGAGACCGGGTGGACGGTGTCGCCGTTGGCGAGGATCACACCGCGCTTGAGGACCTCACGGGCGCACCACAGGGAGTAGGCGTTGTTCCACTCCTCGGCCTTGTCGTTGTCGACGAGGGTGAGGGTCAGGCCGTACTTGGCCTCCAGCGCCTCCTTGCGGGCGTAGACGGCCTCCTTGCGGTAGCCGACGACGATCGCGACCTCGGTGAGACCGATCTCGGCGAAGTTCTTGAGGGTGCCGTCGAGGATGGTCAGCTCGTTCTCGGTGCCCTCGCCGGACACGGGCACGAGGGCCTTCGGGAGCGTCTCGGTGTAGGGGCGCAGACGCCGTCCGGCACCGGCTGCCAGTACGAGGCCGATCATGCTGTTTCTCCTTCGTCGTGAACGGCGGGTGCTCCGGAGGAGACCCAGAAGCGGATGGACTCCACGAGCACCACCAGCGCGACGGCGGCCGCCAGCGCGGTCAGTGCCAGGGTGAAGTCGTCGCCGCGGTCCGCCAGCAGGGCGGCGAGGACGGTCACCAGGAGCGTGCGCCCCTCGTGTCCGCCGGTGACGCGCACCAGCCACGCGGGCGGCGCGCCGGTGCCGCCGCGGATGCGGTAGACCGTGTCGTAGTGATGGTAGGCGACGGCCGCGACCAGCCCGAATGCGGCGGGAAGGGCGTGCGGGGAGTCGCTCCGGGCGGCGAGCACGAGGACGGTGGTGTACTCGGCGGCGCGGAAGAGCGGGGGGACGAGCCAGTCGAGGGCGCCCTTGAGGGGCCGGGCGACGGCGGCGCCCGCGAACATCACGTACAGGGCCGCCGCGACCACGGTCCCGCCGTCCCCGAAGGGCCGGCCGAGGACCGCGGCGATCAGCGTGCCCGCGGCGATCAGCGCGAGGACGAACCCGGGGAGCAGCGCGAGTCCGGCCCGGCCGAAGATCCGTCCCGCGATCGTGGCCAGCGGGCCCGAGTCCGCGAGGTCGGCGAGCGCCTGGGCGGCCCGGTCCGTCCGCTTCGCCTTGCGGGTCAGGGAGCGCAGGACGCGGCCGGCCGTGGTGTAGCAGGCGCCGAAGGCGCAGCCGACGATCAGGGCCCAGAAGACGATCCGGGGTTCGGTGAGGGCCGTGAGGACGGCGATCATCGCCCAGCGCTCGCCGATCGGCAGGATGATCATGCGGCGGGCCCAGACGGTCCAGCCGACGCCGTCGAGCCTGCTGGACAGGGCGGCCGTCGGGCTGGTGTTGGCCTTGGCGTCGTGGTTGGCCTCGTTGAACGAGAAGTCCACCACGTGCCGGCAGGTCATGAGGACCATCGCGCCCAGCGCGAGCGCCCAGACGTCGTCGCCGTCGCGGGCGGCGCCGAGGGCGAGGCCCGCGTAGAAGGCGTACTCCTTGGCCCGGTCGAAGGTGGCGTCGAGCCAGGCGCCCATCGTCGAGTACTTGAGCGCGTAGCGGGCGAGCTGCCCGTCGGTGCAGTCGAGGACGAAGGAGACCAGGAGGAGGACGCCGGCGGCGACGTAGCCGCCGCGCGTCCCGGTCGCCGCGCAGCCCGCCGCGATCAGCGCGGTGAGCAGCGAGGCGGTGGTGACCTGGTTGGGGGTCAGGCCGCGGCGCGCGCACCAGCGGGCGATGTAGCGCGAGTACGGGCTGATGAAGAAGGTGGTGAAGAAGCCGTCGTGCGCCTTGACGGCCGAGCGCAGGCGTACGGCCTCGTCGTCGACGGCGGCCACGGCGGCCCGGGCCTCGTGGCGGGCCTCCGCGTCGGCGGGCACGGTGGCGACGAGGGTGCCGAGCTGGGGACGGTGCACGGCGACGCCGTCGGCGTCCAGGGCGTCGGCGAGCGCGTCGGTGAGGCCGTCGGTGAGCGTCCCGGTGGCGGCGGTGCCGGTGGTCGCGGAGGCCGCGGCCAGGGCGCGGGCGAGCGCGGGGCGGGCCTCGCGCTGCGCGGTGAGCGCGCCGGGGGCGGCGGCCGCGGGGAAGCGGGGGTCGGTCAGCGTGAGGCGCAGCGCGTGCAGGTGACCGACGAACCGGGGGTCGACGAGCGCGACGCGCTCACCCGCCGGGACGGCGGCCAGCAGGGCGCCGGCCTCCTGGGGACCGGAGGCGATCCGGACGTCGAAGCCGAGCGACCGCAGATCTCCGTCGAGCGAGGAGCCGGGTGCCGGCGGGCCGGTGAGGATGGCGGTCGACAGACGAACTCACTCCTTGGAGCTGACGGAGGGGCCGGCGGGGCCAGGGCGGCCCCGGGCGCGGCGGTGTGGCCGGGCACCGGGCGGCGACACGTCGGCTGAGGCTATCGGATGAACGGAGCGTGAGTTCACCGAGGCTTCTCCGTCAGGACGCCCCCGGGACCGTCCGTGTCCGTCCGGGTGCGCGGTGTCCGCGGAGATCATCATGGCCGATCGGCCGGCCGCCCCGCGAACCCCCTCCGGGCGGCCCCCTGGCCGGATCCCCGCCGTTCGATGTCATCGCAGGTCAGAGACTATGACAACGGTGTTCAACACCGTGTTGCACATACCCCCCACCCGTAGTTCACTTGCGAATCGGGGCACACAGACGACACGACCGGGAGGCCTTGTCATGGGGGCTGGACACGACCACGGGCACAGCCACGGCGGCCCGCCGCCCACGGGAACGGCCGGGGCCGCGTACAAGAGCCGGCTGCGGATCGCGCTCGGCATCACGCTCTCCGTGATGGTGATCGAGATCGTCGGCGGTCTGGTGGCCGACTCGCTCGCGCTGATCGCGGACGCGGCGCACATGGCGACCGACGCCGTGGGCCTCGCGATGGCGCTCCTGGCGATCCACTTCGCGAACCGGCCGCCGTCCGGGAACCGCACGTTCGGCTTCGCCCGGGCCGAGATCCTGGCGGCGCTCGCCAACTGCCTGCTGCTCCTCGTGGTCGGCGGTTACGTGCTGTACGAGGCGATCCAGCGGTTCGTCGAGCCGGCCGAGACCAAGGGCGGCCTGGCGATCGCCTTCGCCGTGGTCGGCCTGGTGGCCAACGTGATCTCGCTGTCGCTGCTCGTGCGGGGCCAGAAGGAGAGCCTCAACGTGCGCGGGGCGTATCTGGAGGTGCTCGCGGACGCCCTGGGCTCGGTCACCGTGATCATCGCGTCCACGGTCATCCTGACGACGGGCTGGCAGTACGCCGACCCGATCGCCTCGATCGCGATCGGCCTCATGATCGTCCCCCGCACGCTCAAGCTGCTGCGCGAGACCCTGGACGTGCTCCTGGAGGCGGCGCCCAAGGGCGTCGACATGGCGGAGGTCCGGGCGCACATCCTGGCCCTGCCGGGCGTCGAGGACGTGCACGACCTGCACGCCTGGACGATCACCTCCGGGATGCCGGTGCTCTCCGCGCACGTGGTCGTGGACCAGGACGCGCTGGACTCGGTCGGACACGAGAAGATGCTGCACTCCCTCCAGGGCTGCCTGGGGTCCCACTTCGACGTGGAGCACTGCACCTTCCAGCTGGAGCCGGCCGGGCACGCGGAGCACGAGGCGAAGCTCTGCCTCTGAGGCCGCACCCCCACCTGTTAGTCTGTTCGTACGAACACGTGTGGAGAGGAGCTGGGGTTGATGACCGTCGCTATGGAGGCTGCCCCGTGCGGCAGCGCCCGGTCGTCCCTCAGCCTCCGGGTCTCCGGCTGACCTGATCCCGGTCTTCCCACCGGTACGTCACGTCGTCGGCCGGGACCCTCCTCACCAAGGGTTTCCACGTTGTCCGACAACGCTCTGCACGATTCCTTCTTCGCCCTGCACCACGGTCTGCCGCGGCAGGGCCCCGGTTCCGACACCACCACCCGTCGGCTCCTCGCGCTCGCGGGACCGCTCCCGGAGCGCCCGCGCGTGCTCGACCTGGGCTGCGGCCCCGGTCGCTCCGCGCTGCTCCTGGCCGCCGAGGCGGGCGCCGAGGTGACCGCCGTCGACACCCACGAGCCGTTCCTCGCGGAGCTGCGGGAGGCCGCCGCCGCCCGTGGCCTCGGCGGTGCGGTCCGCACCCTGAACGCCGACATGGCGGAGCCGCCCTTCCCGGACGGCTCCTTCGATCTGATCTGGGCCGAGAGCTCGGTCTTCGTCCTCGGCTTCGACCGGGCCCTGACCGCCTGGCGCAGGCTCCTCGCGCCCGGCGGCACCCTGGTGCTCACCGAGTGCGTCTGGACCACCGGGGAGCCGGGCCCGGCGGCCCGCGCCTTCTGGGAGGGCCACTACCCCCTCCGTACCGTCGCCGGGAACGCGGAGGCGGCCGTCGCGGCCGGCTACCACGTCCTGGGGACGTTCCCGCAGCCCGAGGGCGACTGGGACGCGTACTACGGCCCGCTCGCCGCGCGCGCCGACGCCGCGGACACCACCGTCCCCGGCATGGCCGAGGCGGTGGCCGGGGCCCGGGCCGAGATCGCGCTGCGGCGCGAGCACGGTGCCGACTACGGGTACGCGGGCTTCGTCCTGCGGCCCGCCGACCCCCGCTGGCCCACCGGCCCGGAGACCTCCGGGGACGTCGAGGCGGTGCACGCGCTGGTGGCCGCGGCCTTCGGCTCCGAGGCCGAGGCCGATCTGGTCGAGGCGCTGCGCGTCGACGACGCCTGGCTGCCGGGCCTGTCGTACGTGGCCGAGGCGCCGGACGGAACGGTCGCGGCACACGCGCTGATCACCCGCTGCCTGGTGGACGGCGCTCCCGCCGCCGCGCTCGCCCCGGTCTCGGTGGCTCCCGCGTACCAGCGGACGGGGGCCGGGCAGGCCGTCGTCCGGGCGGTGCTCGACGCGGCACGGCTGCGCGGCGAGGAGCTCGTCCTCGTCCTGGGCCATCCGGAGTACTACCCGCGGTTCGGGTTCGTACGGGCGTCCGCATATGGAATCAGGCCAGGTTTCGAGGTCCCGGACGAGGCCATGATGGCGCTCGTCCTGGACGGTTCCGCGGACGTCCCCCGGGGGACGCTCGCCTATCCGGCGCCTTTCGGGGTGTAGTGCCTCCTCGCGTCGTCCCGCTCCCGCCGCGCCGGTTGTACTCCGGTGCGGTGGGAGCGACCACGTCCGGCCGCCGAAGTACGGACAAGCCGCTTTTGTACGGCAGACTGTGGTGGCCCCCATGGGCCGAGGACCGATGCGAAGGATGGGTATGCCGACCACACCAGCCACCGCGGCTCAGATCTCGCCGGAGATCACGTCGAACGGTGTCCAGCCGTCCGGAGCCCCGGCGCCGATCATGCTCGAACTGGTCGACGAGGAGGGGAGGACCATCGGCACCGCGGAGAAGCTCGCCGCGCACCAGGCGCCGGGGCAGCTCCACCGCGCCTTCTCCGTCTTCCTCTTCGACGCTTCGGGCCGGCTGCTGCTCCAGCGGCGGGCGCTCGGCAAGTACCACTCCCCCGGCGTCTGGTCGAACACCTGCTGCGGCCACCCCTACCCGGGCGAGGCGCCGTTCGCCGCGGCGGCCCGGCGGACCTTCGAGGAGCTCGGCGTCTCGCCGACGCTGCTCGCCGAGGCCGGCACCGTCCGCTACAACCACCCCGACCCGGCCTCCGGCCTGGTGGAGCAGGAGTTCAACCACCTCTTCGTCGGCCTGGTGCAGGCCGATCCCCGGCCGGACCCGGAGGAGATCGAGTCCACCGCCTTCGTGACCGCGGGGGAACTGGTGGAGCGGCACGCGGCCGCCCCGTTCTCCGCCTGGTTCATGACGGTCCTGGACGCGGCGCGTCCGGCCATCAGGGAGCTGACGGGCCCCTCCGGGGGCTGGTGACCACCGGCGCGCCCGGCGCGCCTCCCGGCCCCGGTGCCATCGGGGCCGGGGCCCGGCCGGACCCCGCGCGGCATGCCCGGCCGCACCGTCAGACGGGTCCGAGGGGCAGCGCCGCCCAGATGATCTTCCCGCCGCTCGCGGTGTGCTCGACGTCGCAGGCGCCGCCCGCCTCCTGGGCGATCTCCCGGACCAGGAGGAGCCCCCGGCCGCCGGTCTGCCCCCAGTCCGCCTCCAGGGCCTTGGGGCGGTAGGGATGGTTGTCCTCGACCGACACCCTGACCCACTCGGGGCCGATCGCGACCTCCACCGCTATCTCCGGGGAGAGCAGCGCCGCGTGCCGCACGGCGTTGGTCACCAGCTCGGAGACGATCAGCAGCAGGCCGTCCATGATCTCCTCATGGACGGGGGCTCCCTGACGGACCAGCAGGTCGCGTACGGCGTGCCGGGCCTGCGGGACGGAGACGTCGACCGCGGCAGCGGTGAAGCGCCAGACTCCTTCGTAGGACGGTTGCCGGGCGGGGACGCCTCCGTGGGTCTCCACGGTCCCGTTCCCACCCTCGTGCTCGATTCTCGCCACGGATCGAGTCTTGGCAATGCGCGGGCGCAGACCGACCTACTGACCAGAAGTCGACACTTATCGGCCACCTTCTGATCGGGTGAGTATGCCAAGGTCAGTTGTTCGACTGTTCCTGTACGCATTCTGAGGGCTGAGGTGCGGGCCCCCGGCCGACGTCGACGAGACCACCCTACCGGCGTCCCACCCGCCTCCCGATCACACGTCCGGACCCGGCGGATAGCATCCGGCCCATGGAGCCGCAGCTGAAGGACAGCGTCACGGACGGGATCGCCACCGTCGTCATCGCCAACCCCGCCAAGCGCAACGCGATGAGCGCCGGGATGTGGCGCGCCCTGCCCGGCGTCCTGAACCGGCTCGCCGCCGATCCCGCCGTCCGGGTCCTGGTCCTCACCGGCGAGGGCGACACCTTCTGCGCCGGCGCCGACATCTCCGCGCTGCGCGAGCCGGGGGACGAGCAGCAGACGCTCGCGGTACGGGCCGAGGAGGCCCTCGCGGCCTTCCCCAAGCCGACCCTCGCCGCCGTCCGCGGCTTCTGCGTCGGCGGCGGCAGCCAGCTCGCCGCCGCCTGCGACCTGCGCTTCGCCGAGGAGGGCGCCCGCTTCGGGATCACACCCTCGAAGCTCGGCATCGTCTACCCCTCCTCCTCGACCCGCAGGCTCACCACGCTCGTCGGCCCTTCGACCGCCAAGTACCTGCTCTTCTCCGGTGAGTTGATGGAGGCGGAGCGGGCGCTGCGCACCGGCTTCGTCGACGAGCTCCACCCGGCGGGCGCGCTGGACAAGCGGGTGGCCGAGTTCGCCCGGCTGCTCGCCTCGCGCTCGCTGCTCACCCAGGCCGCGGCCAAGGAGTTCGCCGACGGACGCGCGGACCGGGACGACCACTGGGCGGAGCAGGCGCGCGGCAGCGGCGACACCGCCGAGGGGGTCGCCGCCTTCCTGGAGCGCCGCGCGCCCCGGTTCACGTACGGGCTCTGAGCCTCAGTCCCGCCGGAGCGACTCCGCGGACCGTCCCCGCCAGTGCGCGACGACCGAGGCCGGGGCCTTCTCCGGCGAGCCCGCGTCGTACGGCGGCTGCGGGTCGTACTCGGTGAGCAGCTGGATCGTCTGGGCGGTCTCGTCCCCGGCGATGCGGCCGAGCAGGTGCAGCGCCATGTCGATGCCGGAGGAGACGCCGGCCGCCGTGACGTACTTCCCGTCGAAGACGACCCGCTCGCCGGTGGGCGCGACGCCGAGCGCCCGCAGTTCGTCGCGGGCGAGCCAGTGGGTCGTCGCCCGGCGGCCGTCGAGCAGGCCCGCCGCCGCGAGGATCAGCGAGCCGGTGCAGACGGACGTGGTCCAGGTGCTGGTGGCGTCGGCGGCGCGGAGCCAGTCGAGGATCTCCGGGTCCTTCATGGCGACCCGCGCGTCGGGGCCGCCGGGGACCAGGACGATGTCCGGGCGCGGGACCTCGGCGAGGGTCCGGTCGGCGACGAGCGCGAGACTGCCCTGGTCGTTCCTGACGGGGCCGGTCTCCTTGGCCACGAAGACGGTCTCGGCGCCGGGAAGGCGGGCGAGCAGCTCGTAGGGGCCGACGGCGTCGAGGGTGGTGAAGCGGTCGTAGAGCAGGACGGCGATCTGCATCGGTGGTTCCTCTCAGGTGACGGGCGCGTGGAAGCGGCGGCGGTACTCCGCGGGACCGGTGCCCAGCGCCTTCAGGAAGGCGCGGCGCATGGTCTCGGGGGTGCCGTAGCCCGAGGCACGGGCGACCTCCTCGACTCCGCCCGAGGTCTCCTCCAGGAGCCGGCGGGCGTGTTCGAGGCGGACCCGGTCGACGTAGCGGCCGGGCGGGGTACCGGTCTCCGCGTGGAAGGCGCGGGCGAAGTGGCGGGGCGAGAGCCGGGCGCGGGCCGCGAGCGACTCCACGGAGAGGTCCTCGCCGGGATGCTCGGTGATCCACTGCTGGAGGTCCCGCAGCGGCTCCCGGCGGGCGGTCTGGGCGGCGAGCTGGGCGCTGAACTGGGCCTGGTTGCCGGGGCGGCGCAGGAAGACGACGAGGTGGCGGGCGACGGTGAGGGCGACGTCACGGCCGAGGTCCTCCTCGACCAGGGCGAGGGCCAGGTCGATGCCGGCGGTGACCCCGGCGGAGGTGGAGAGCCGTCCGTCCCGTACGAAGATGGGGTCGGGGTCCACGTCGACGGCCGGGTGCCGGCGGGCGAGGTGGTCGCAGGCGATCCAGTGGGTCGTGGCCCGGTGCCCGTCGAGGAGCCCGGCCTCGGCGAGGAGCAGCGCCCCGGTGCAGACGGAGACCAGCCGCTCGGCCCGGGGGGCGTGCGCGCGCAGCCAGTCGATCAGGGCCGGGTCGGGAGCGCGGGTGCCCTCGCCGCCGGGCACGACCAGGGTGTGCGGGGGTCCGTCGGCGACGGCGGCGTCGAGGGTGGTGTCGGGGAGCAGACGCAGCCCGCTGTGCGTACGGACCGGTCCGCCGTCCAGGGAGGCGGTGCGGACCGGATACGCGGCCGGATCCCCGGCGGCGCGGGCGGCCCCGGCGAAGACCTCGACGGGGCCGGTGACGTCGAGGCTCTGGACATCGTCGAAGAGGACGACGAGAACGGGTCGCTGCGGCATGCCTCCATCCTTCGCGGCCCGGCGCACGTCCGCAACGACGGGGATCCCACGTTTCCTGCCATCGGCGGGGCTCCGGGCGGGGCGACACCCCGTCCGGATCGGGGCGCGGGGTCCGCGACGCGGGGGATGGTCGGTCGCGCCGTTGCGGCGGGCGGGGACCCGGGGCTGCCCCGCGTGCCACCGCCCGCTCAGCGGGGCCGGGGCCGTCCGTCGCGCCACCTCGGACCCGCTGCGGCGGGGCCGGGGCCACCCCGCGCCCCGGGGCCCGGCCTGTGGCGGCCCGCCGCCGGCCGGGCGGTCCGCACGTGCCGTCGGCCGGCCCGCCCCTGCCCGTTCCGGACCCGCCCGGCCGTTCCTGTCGTACCGACCAGTCGGTAACGTACCGGTCATGACGAACGCACTGCCTCCGCGCGCGGGACGCCGCTGCCACAACGCCCTGAATCCGCTCCACTCCACCCTGTACTTCTCGCCCGACCTGGACCGGGAGTTCACCGCGCTCGGGTTCTCCGAGCCGGGCGCCATGCGACTCGCCGCGCGCAGTGCCGCGCTCGGTGCGGTGGGTGCGGGCGCGGTCGCCGCGACCTTCTACAACTACAACCACGCCCTCCTCGCCGAGCACCTCCCCGCCGTCTGGGAGACCGCCTCCCCCGCCGAGGTCCTCGACGCGCGCCTGCGGGCCGTCGACGCGACCCTGCGCCGGCTGCTCGGCGACGAGGCCGTGTCCTCCCCGGAGATGGCCGAGGCGGCCGGGCTCGCCCTGCGCGCCACCGAGGCCTGCACCCGGCACGCCCGGCCCCTGTACTCCGCCAACGCCGACCTCCCGGTGCCCGAGGAGCCCCACCTCGCCTACTGGTACGCCGCCACCCTGCTCCGCGAACACCGCGGCGACGGCCACCTCTCGGCGCTGCTCTCCGCGGGCCTCGACCCGGTCGAGGCCCTCGCCTCCCACACCGCGACCGGCAAGGGGATGGCCCCCCGCTGGGTCCTCGGCACGCGCGGCTGGGGGCGCGCCGACTGGGAGGCGGCGACGGAGCGGCTGCGCGAGCGCGGGCTCCTCGGTACGGACGGCGAGCTGACGGAGTCGGGCACGGCCCTGCGCGCCGATCTTGAGGAACACACCGACCGGCTGGACTCCGCGCCGTACGAGCACCTCGGCGCGGCCGGGGTCGAGCGCCTCACCGAGCTGGGCCGGGGTTTCCTGTTCGCCGCGGCGGGCGCGGGCGCCTTCCCGGCGGACCTGGTCGGCAAGGGCTGAGCCCGGCCGGCGGGCCCGGCCGGACGCTCCGGGGACGCGCGCGGGACGGGTCGGTTGCCGCGTCCGGGTGACGGACCCGGCACAATGCACTCGCAAGCTTGAGGCACGAGAAGGCGAGTCGGGACACCGTGACGACGTCCATCGAAGCAAGGATCGCCGAGGAGCTCGGCGTACGCGAGCGACAGGTGAGGGCAGCCGTCGAGCTCCTCGACGGCGGTTCGACCGTGCCGTTCATCGCGCGCTACCGCAAGGAAGCGACCGAGATGCTCGACGACGCGCAGCTGCGCACCCTGGAGGAGCGGCTGCGCTATCTGCGCGAGCTGGAGGACCGCCGGTCGGCGGTCCTCGACTCGGTCCGCGAGCAGGGCAAGCTGACGGACGCGCTGGAGGCGAGCATCCTGGCCGCCGACACCAAGGCGCGCCTCGAGGACATCTACCTGCCGTTCAAGCCGAAGCGGCGGACGAAGGCCATGATCGCCCGCGAGGCCGGTCTGGAGCCGCTGGCCGAGGGCCTGCTCGCCGACCCGTCCGTCGAGCCCGCGGCGGCCGCCGCGGCCTTCGTGGACGGCGACAAGGGCGTCACGGACGCCGCCGCGGCCCTGGAGGGCGCGCGGGCGATCCTCGCCGAGAAGTTCTCCGAGGACGCCGACCTCATCGGCGAGCTGCGCGAGCGCATGTGGGGCCGGGGCCGGCTGGTCGCGAAGGTCCGCGCGGGCCAGGAGGAGGCGGGGGCGAAGTTCGCCGACTACTTCGACTTCGCCGAGCCGTTCACGGCGCTTCCCTCGCACCGGGTGCTCGCCATGCTGCGCGGCGAGAAGGAGGACGCCCTCTCCCTGGAGCTCGAACCGGAGGAGGCGACCGAGGGCCCCTCCTCGTACGAGGGGATCGTCGCGGGCCGCTTCGGCGTCGCCGACCGGGGCCGCCCCGGTGACAAGTGGCTCCAGGACACGGTCCGCTGGGCCTGGCGCACCCGGATCCTGGTGCACCTCGGGATCGACCTGCGGCTGCGGCTCCGGACGGCCGCCGAGGACGAGGCGGTCCGGGTCTTCGCGGCGAACCTGCGGGACCTGCTGCTCGCCGCCCCGGCCGGTACCCGGGCGACGCTGGGGCTCGACCCCGGCTTCCGTACCGGCGTGAAGGTCGCCGTCGTCGACGCGACCGGCAAGGTCGTCGCCACCGACACGATCCACCCGCACGTCCCCGCCAACAAGTGGGACCAGGCGCTGGACAGGCTGGCGCGGCTCGCGAAGGAGCACGCGGTCGAGCTGGTGGCGATCGGGAACGGCACGGCCTCCCGGGAGACCGACAAGCTGGCCGCCGAACTGCTCGCCAAGCACCCCGAGTTGAAGCTGACCAAGGTCATGGTCTCGGAGGCCGGCGCCTCGGTCTACTCGGCCTCGGCCTTCGCCTCCCAGGAACTCCCCGGCCTGGACGTGTCGTTGCGCGGCGCCGTCTCCATCGCGCGCCGGCTCCAGGACCCCCTCGCCGAGCTGGTGAAGATCGACCCCAAGTCGATCGGCGTCGGCCAGTACCAGCACGACCTGGCCGAGGTGAAGCTCTCGCGCTCGCTCGACGCGGTCGTCGAGGACTGTGTGAACGGTGTCGGGGTGGACGTCAACACCGCCTCCGCTCCGCTGCTTTCGCGGGTCTCGGGCATCAGCTCCGGCCTCGCGGAGAACATCGTGGCGCACCGGGACGCCAACGGCCCCTTCCGCTCCCGGCGGGCGCTGAAGGACGTGGCCCGGCTCGGACCGAAGGCGTACGAGCAGTGCGCGGGCTTCCTGCGCATCCGGAACGGCGACGACCCGCTGGACGCCTCCTCGGTGCACCCGGAGGCGTATCCGGTGGTGCGCCGGATGGTGAAGTCGACGGGCGGCGAGGTCGCGGCGCTGATCGGCGACACGGGCACGCTGCGCTCCCTGCGGGCGGACGACTTCGTCGACGAGACCTTCGGCCTGCCCACCGTCACGGACATCCTGCGGGAGCTGGAGAAGCCGGGCCGCGACCCGCGTCCGGCGTTCCGTACGGCCACCTTCAAGGACGGCGTCGAGAAGATCGGCGACCTGGCGTCCGGGATGGTGCTGGAGGGCGTCGTCACCAACGTGGCCGCGTTCGGCGCGTTCGTGGACGTCGGCGTGCACCAGGACGGCCTGGTCCACGTGTCGGCGATGTCGAAGACCTTCGTCAAGGACCCGCGCGACGTGGTGAAGCCCGGCGACGTGGTGAAGGTGAAGGTCGTGGACGTGGACATCCCGCGCAAGCGGATCTCGCTGACGCTGCGGCTGGACGACGAGGCGGTCGCGGACGGCCAGGGCGGCTCGCCCCGGCGCGACCGGGGTGAGCGCGGCGACCGGGGCGAGCGCTCCGGCCGGCCGCCGCAGCAGCGCCAGGGCGGAGGCCGCAGGTCCGACGGCGGCAACCGGAACGACCGGGGGGACCGGGGCGCCCGGGACCGTTCGGCCGCGCCCGCCCCGGCCAACAGCGCGATGGCGGACGCGCTCCGCAAGGCCGGCCTGCTCGGCGAGGGCGGCGGCAAGCGCCGGTAGGGACTCCGGTAGGACCGGACGTCCGGCGGGTCGAGGCCGGACGTCGTGCCCGTCCTGGAGGAACGAGGCCACGGCCCACCGGGCCGTGGCCTCGTCGCTTCCTGTCCCGCCGCGGCGGGACCCGCCCCGCTACGGCAGGAAGCGCAGCGCCCAGTCGGCGCGGTTCGCGACGGAGAGGTCCTCGTCCTCCGTCATCGGCTGGAGGAGCCGGCGCGCCTCCTTCGGGTCCGCCTGGACCAGCTCGACGATCTCGGCGGCCAGGCCGTCCTGGTCGTCGCCGAGGTCGACGGCCGAGGCCCTGATCAGGGTCGGCAGGGCGTCCGGACCGCCGAGGGCGGCCAGGACGCCGCCGAGGAGCTCCCGGGCGTAGGCGTTCCGCTCGGTGAGGGCGCGGTCGAGCTCCGCCTGGAGGCGCGGCAGGAGGCCGGCGTCGCCCGAGGCGGCGATCTCGTCGGCGAGGTCGATCGTCTCGTCCACGTCGGCGTCCAGATCGTCCAGCATCTCGGTCAGCCGGGTCAGTAGGTCGGTCATGGTGCCTCCTGGAATGCGCCGTCCACGAGGACGGGGACGGTCGTCGAGCGGTCGGTCTCGGCGGCCACGGCCACGTCCTGCGGATAGCCGTACTCGTACAGTTCACGACCCGAGTCGCAGCCGTGCAAGGCGGCGACCGGGTCCTCGGTCGCGTCCCACAGCGTGGCCGCCGCGGTCGCCTCCGGGGTCAGGGGGTGGGTGCCCCGCAGGGCGGAGAGCACGGCACCCGCACCCAGCAGGTCCTCGAGCGCCGGGCGCAGCGAGCCGTCGGGCCACCGCTCGCCGGAGGCGATGACGGCGAGCGGGCGCTCCGCCGTGCCGTGCCCCCGGTCGAGGAGCCACCGGGCGACGGCGCCGTGGTTGCGCAGGGAGGCGGCGACGACGGCCGCGCCGCCGGAGGCCGCGGCGGCCGCGATCGTGGAGCCGTTCGGGGAGGGCAGGACCAGGCGGCCGGGCGGGGGCGCGGCGCGCAGGGCGGCCGGGGAGAGGCTCCAGGGGTGCGCCCCGGTGGCCTCGCTCCGTCCGACGGCGAGCACGGCGTCGTTCTCGTGCGCGTACGCGGCGGCGGTGGCGTCCCGCCAGCGGTACGGGAGGACGGCGGTGCCGCGCTCGACGGCGACGCCGACGGCGGTGGTGAAGGACAGCACGTCGACGACGACCACGCAGGCGGCCGCCTCGGCGAGGATCCGCGCCTCGACGGGCCCCCAGCCGAAGGAGACGGTCATCGCGGGGCCCGTCGGTGGGCGGGCGGCATCAGAGTTCGGTCACCTTTCCGTCCGCGACCTCGATGCGGCGGGTGGTGCGGACCGCGTCGAGCATGCGGCGGTCGTGGGTGACGAGCAGCAGCGTGCCGGTGTACGAGTCGAGCGCGGACTCCAGCTGCTCGATGGCCGGCAGGTCCAGGTGGTTCGTCGGCTCGTCCAGGACGAGCAGGTTCACGCCCCGGCCCTGGAGCAGGGCGAGCGCGGCGCGCGTGCGCTCGCCCGGGGAGAGCGTGGTGGCGGGCCGCAGCACGTGGACGGCCTTGAGGCCGAACTTGGCAAGGAGGGTGCGGACCTCCGCGGGCTCGGTGTCGGGCACGGCCGCGCAGAACGCCTCCAGGAGCGTCTCCGTGCCGTGGAAGAGCTTGCGGGCCTGGTCGACCTCGCCGACGACGACACCCGCGCCGAGGACCGCGTCGCCGGAGTCCAGCGGGAGCCGGCCGAGCAGGGCGGCGAGCAGGGTCGACTTCCCGGCGCCGTTGGCACCGGTGACGGCGACCCGGTCGGCCCAGTCGATCTGGAGGGTGGCGGGGCCGAAGGCGAAGTCGCCGCGCCGCACCTCGGCCTCGCGGAGGGTCGCGACCACCGAGCCGGAGCGGGGCGCGGCGGCGATCTCCATCCGCAGCTCCCACTCCTTGCGCGGCTCGTCGACGACGTCGAGGCGCTCGATCATGCGCTGGGTCTGCCGGGCCTTGGCGGCCTGCTTCTCGCTGGCCTCGCTGCGGGCGTTGCGGCCGAGCTTGTCGCCGTCGGTGGCCTTGCGGCGGGCGTTCTTCACGCCCTTGTCCATCCAGGACCGCTGCATGTGGCCGCGGGCTTCGAGGGCGGCCTTCTTCCCGGCGTACTCCTCGAACTCCTCGCGCGCGTGGCGGCGGGCGGTGTCCCGCTCGTCCAGGTACGCCTCGTAACCGCCGCCGTACAGGGTGATCTGCTGCTGGGCGAGGTCGAGTTCGAGGACCTTGGTGACGGTACGGGTGAGGAACTCGCGGTCGTGGCTGACGACGACCGTCCCGGCGCGCAGCCCCTTCACGAAGGATTCCAGGCGCTCCAGGCCGTCGAGGTCGAGGTCGTTCGTGGGCTCGTCGAGCAGGAAGACGTCGTAGCGCGAGAGGAGCAGCGAGGCGAGCCCGGCGCGGGCGGCCTGACCGCCGGAGAGACCGGTCATGGGCTGGTCGAGGCCCACGGTCAGGCCGAGGGAGGCGGCGACCTCCTCGGCGCGCTCGTCGAGGTCGGCGCCGCCGAGGTTCAGCCAGCGCTCCAGGGTGGTCGCGTACGCGTCGTCCGCGCCGGGCGTGCCGTCGACGAGCCCCTGGGTGGCCTCGTCCATGGCGGTCTGGGCCGCGGCGACACCGGTGCGGCGGGCCAGGAACGCGCGCACGGTCTCCCCGGCGCGCCGCTCGGGCTCCTGCGGGAGGTGGCCGACGGCCGCGGTGGGCGGGGAGAGCCGCAGCTCGCCCTCCTCCGGGGTGTCGAGCCCGGCGAGCAGGCGCAGCAGGGTCGACTTCCCGGCGCCGTTGACGCCGACGAGGCCGATGACGTCGCCGGGGGCGACGACGAGGTCGAGCCCGGCGAAGAGGGTGCGTTCGCCGTGGCCGGCGGCGAGGTCCTTGGCGACGAGGGTTGCAGTCATCAGGGAACGAATCCTAGGCGACGCTGCGACACGCCGAGGATCCGAGGAGTCCGAGCAGCACGGACCGGTAGGTCTCGCCCGGGAAGCGGTACGGGCCGACGCCGGGGTAGCCCTCGCGGGCGAGGTCGGCGGTGGGGCCGGTCTGCCAGGCGAAGTCGCGCCAGACGACGTCCCCGCCCTCGCGTGCGACGACGGCGGTGACCGCGCCGCAGCCGGGGTCGTCGCAGTCGGGGCAGGAGTGGATGACCCGGCGGGTGCCGTCGGCGAGGAGGAGGGCCTGGGCGTGGGCGGCGCGGACGGTGGGCGGCACGTCCGCAGCGAGGGGCGAGACGGTGTCGAAGCCGTCGGTCTCGTCGAGCCGGTGGAGCAGCGGCCTGCCGTCGACGAGGAAGTCGTGGTGGAGGTGCTCGCCGCCAGGACTGGCGGCGGAGACGAGGTCGAGGGACGAGTACGGGACCGGCATGACTCCAGTGTTTCCCCGTTCCGTGGCCGCGCCGTCCCGGAAATGTCCCGGTCCCGGTACGGTCCGGGGCATGAGGAGCGACGTGATCGTGGTGGGTGGCGGGGTCGTCGGGCTGGCGACGGCGACGACCCTGGCGGAGCGCGGGCTGCGGGTGCGGATCTGGTCGCGGGACGCGGTGACGGGGACGACCTCGGCGGTGGCGGGCGCCCTGTGGTGGCCGTACCGGATCGAGCCCGCGGCCGAGGTCGGGGCCTGGGCGCTCCGCACCCTGCGGGTGTACGAGGAGTGGGCGGCCGATCCGGAGGTCAGCGGGGTGCGCCGGGTGGCCGGGGTGCACGCGGGCACGGTCCTGGACGGTCTCGGTCCCTGGGCGAAGGAGATCGAGGGGCTGCGGCAGTTGGCGCCGGAGGAGGTGCCCGGGCCGTACGGGACGGGGCTGGCGGCCCGGCTTCCGCTGCTCGACATGCCGGTCCATCTGGAGTTCCTGCTCCGCCGGTTCGAGGCCGTGGGCGGGATCTTCGAGCGGCGCGCGGTGGACGGCTTCGAGGAGGCGGCGGCGCTGGCCCCGGTGGTGGTCGACTGCACGGGGCTCGCGGCGCGCGAGCTCGTGCCCGATCCCGGACTGCGTCCCGTGCGCGGCCAGTTGGTGCTGGTGGAGAACCCGGGGATCGAGGAGTGGTTCACGGCCGCGGACGAGTCGGCGGGCGAGACCACGTACTGGTTCCCGCACGCCGACCGGCTGGTCCTCGGCGGGACGGCCGAGGAGGGGGACGGGCGGCTCGCCCCGGATCCGGCGACGGCGGCGGCGATCGTGGCGCGGTGCGCGCGGGTGCGTCCGGAGATCGCGGGGGCCCGGGTCCTCGGCCACCGGGTGGGGCTGCGGCCGGCCCGGACGGGCGGGGTGCGGATCGAGGCGGTGGAACTGCCGGGCGGGAGGCGTCTCGTCCACCACTACGGGCACGGCGGCGCGGGGGTGACGGTGGCCTGGGGCTGCGCGGAGGCGGCGGCGGAGCTGGCCGTCGGCTGAGGAGGCCCACGCCGAGGTCCGGCGGAATCCACCGCACCGGCGGGAAACGACCGCGCGGGGCGGGGACCACCCGCCGGAAGCGGCCGCGGGGCGGTGACCACCCGCCGGAAACGCTCGCGGGGCGGGGACCACCCGCCGGAGACGGTCGCCGGACCGTGGCCGTCGGCCGGAAACGACCGCGGGGCGGTTGCCGTCCTTTCGGATGGCAACCGCCCCGCGTGCCGTACTACTTCCAGAGCGGCGGCTTGCTGTTGTTGTCCGCGTCCTCGCACGCCTTGGCCTTGCGCTCCAGGGCGTCGGCGCGGGCGAAGGCCTTGCGGGCCTCGGCCGTGGCGCCGAGGTGCTTGAGCTGGTTGCCCCGGTCGCGCTCCTTGCGGGCGTCGGCCCGCAGCTTGCTGACGTTGCAGGTGATGGTGCCGGCGGCGGCCGGCTCGGCCGTCACCGTCTGGCCGAGCAGCATGCCCCCGGCGAGCAGCGTCGTGGCGAGCAGAGCCGTCAGGGTGCGGCGGGCGGGCTTGGTGTGGTGCATGGCGGTTCTCCAACTTCAAGGCCTTGTGGGCCTTTTCGAGGCATGGTCAGTACCAGCAGGTAACTTTACCCCGGCAAACATCGGAATCACGCCACACCCGCCCTGGGTCACCCGATCGTCAACACCTCTCCACAGGACTCCCACTGACGAGGTGATAGGCCGCCCGCCCGTCCAGGAGCAGCGGGACCAGCGCGCGCTGCGACTGGCGCAGCGGGACGAACGCCCCGGCACCCTCCTTCCGTACCGTGACGCCGTGCAGGGCGAGTTCGTCGCCCGCCTCGGCGTACTGCGCGGCGTCCAGGCGGTATCCGCACGGCGGGTCGGCGAGGATCTCCGACGGCTCGGCGGAGTCGTTGTCGGCGCCGCCGAGGTAGACCGGCCCCCGGTCCGCGAACCCGGTGCTCCGGGCGAGGGCGGTGGCCGCGGCGAGCGGCCCGCGCCGGGCGTCCAGATAGGCGAAGGCCCCCTTCAGGGCGGCGTGCTGGGTGGCGACGCGGCGCCGGTGGTTGCGCGCCGGGTCGTCCTTCTCCGCCTGGTCGAGGGCGTCCACCCGGGTCTCGACGAGCAGTCCCGCGGCGTGCTTGACGCCGGCCGTGTTGCGCAGGATCCGCTCCTGGCCGTCGCCGGCGACCTGTTTCACCGGCTCGCCCGTGAGCGGGTCGGTCCAGATGCCGTAGATGCCGCTGCTGTATCCGGCGAGCCCGGCCGTCGGCCGGACGTACGTCTCCGAGAGCGTCTTCGACTCCCGGTGGACGCGCGGGTCGGTGTCGAGGCTGCGGGGCCAGAGGGCGAGCAGGTCCTTGTCGTAGAAGCGGGGGGTGGCGCCGTACTCGTGGAGGTCGTACACGAGGGCGGGGCGCCGGTCGCGGATCACGGCGGCGATCGCGCGCGCCTCGGCGGTCCGCAGGGCCAGGTGGTCGCGGTTGACGTCGACGCCGTCGCCGTTGCCCCGGGTGTCGGCCTCCCGGCCGTCGGGGTTCGCGGTGGGGACCACCAGGACGGTGGTGCGGGCGAGGATGCGCAGGGTCTCCGGGTCCCGGCCGTAGGCGAGGTCGCGCACCGTGCTCAGACAGGCCTCCCGGCCCGCCGGCTCGTCGCCGTGCTGGCTGCATACGAGCAGCACGGTCGAGCCGGTCCGCCCCTGGCCGAGGGTGGCGAGCCGCAGCGGGCGTCCCTGTCCCGTCGTGCCGATCTCGCGGAGCGACACCCGGTCGCTGTCCCGGTCCACCGCCGCGAGGAAGTCCGTCTCCTCGGCCTCGGTGGTCCACCTCGCGCCCCCGCTCTCCTCGAAGCCGGTGCGCGGGAGGGGTGGCCGTGCGGGCGCGCTGTCCGCCGCCTTGGCGGGGACGGTGACGAGCGGCAGGGCGAGGGCGGCGGCGCCCGCCACGAGGGCGAGCGTGCGACGGGAGCTCCGGCGCCTGACGGAGGGGTTCATCGGCGGCTCCGGTTCCGGACGGGTGCGGTACGGGGGGTCATCGGTCGGCTCCCGGGCGGACGGCCGCGGCCGTGCCGGGCAGGCGCGGTCCGCTCACGGCGGCGGGCGGAAGGGGGCCGGTCAGGGTCGGGGCGTGCGGGGGCGTCGGCACGGCGGGGGCCGGTCCCGTCGTGGCCCGCTCGAAGGCGCCCGTGCCGCCGACGAGGGGCAGCCTGGCCGAGGTGCGGGCGAGGTCGAGGCTGAGGGTCGGCGTCGTCGACGGAGGGTCGAGGAGGTCCTTGTCGGTGCCGCCGACGATCAGGGCGAGCCGGTGCCCGGCCGGGACGACGTGGTCCGTCGGGGCGAGGTCCAGGGTGAGGGTGTACGCCCTGCCGGGGGTCAGCGGGCGTCCCTTCCGCGGGTCCGCCCAGGTGCCGAGGTCGGCCCAGCCCCGGCTGACGACCGTGGACGTGACGTCCGCCGTCCGGGCCGAGGTCTCCTTGAAGCAGGCGCTGTCGCCCGGGGTGCCGGAGCCCCAGCAGGTCCGGTCGGTGAGGGTCGTGATGCCCTCCCCCTCGCCCGCGTAGTCCCGGATGGTGGCGGGCCCGAGGTCCACGAGGACGGCGGAGAGGTGCGCCGTGGAAGTGGTGGGGGTCGCCGTGACCGTCACCTTCGAGGAGCCGGCGATCCGCAGGTCCCGGGAGAGCGGGCGGGTCACGAACCCGGCCTTCTCCGGGGTCGGGGTGTCGATCCGGGCCGCCCAGTCCAGCTCGCCGAGGCCCGGATCGTCGGTGAAGGCCGCGGTGGCGCCGGGCCGGGCCGTCGCGCGCCCGAGGACGCCCGGACCGGGGGCGGTTCCGGGGGCGGGGCGCAGGGTGGTGGGCGCGGTGCCGCGGGGCGGCCACTGCGGGTCGGTGGTCCAGACGTCCGGGGCGCGCTCGATGTCGGCGACGGGCTCGCGGTCGACGCCGTTGTCGTAGCCGAGGAGGTAGTGGTCGAACCAGCGGTGCAGGGTGCGGACCCAGTCGGCGCGCCGGAAGTCGAAGGGATCGACGTGGCCGGTCTGGGAGAGCCAGATCTTCCGCTCGACGCCGTGGGCGGCGAGGGCGTCCCACCACTGGCCGAACTGCTTGGTGCGGACGTTGAGGTCCTGCTGGCCGTGGACGACGAAGACGCTGGCCCTGACCTTCCCGGCGTCCTTCACGTAGTCGCGCTCGGTCCAGGCCGGGGTCCAGTCGGCGCTGTACGGGGTGCCGGCGGTGATCCGGTCCTGGACGGCGCCGCAGCGCCCCTGGGCGTCGGCGCTGTTCACGTAGGCGGAGAGCCAGCTCGGGTTGGCGTCGTAGAGCGGGGCGCCCTGCGCGTGGAAGTAGTCGTACCAGGAGGAGATGGCACCGATCGGAACGATCGTTTTCAGCCCTTCGACGCCGGTCGCGGCGACGCCGTTGGCGATGGTGCCGTCCCAGCTCTTGCCGATCATGCCGACGTTCCCGGTGCTCCAGGCGGTGGCGCGGGCCGGGGTGCCGCCGGTGCGCGAGGTGTAGCCCCGGGCGCGGCCGTTCAGCCAGTCGACGACGGCCTTGGCGGACTGGACGTCCGAGCGTCCGCCGACGTCGTCGCAGCCGTCGGAGCGGTTGGTGCCGGCGAGGTCGACGGCGACGAAGGCGTAGCCGCGCGGGACGAAGTAGTTGTCGTAGAAGAGCGGGAACTGGACGGGGTTGCCGTCGGCGTCGTACGTCTTCTTCTGGCCCTCGTTGCCTCGCCCGCAGCAGGAGTAGTACGGGCTGGCGTCCATGACGACCGGGATCCTCCGGCCGGCCGCCGCGGGCTCGCGGGGGCGCACGATGTCGACGGCGACCCGGTCGGCGCGCCCGTCGCCGTCGCCGTCGAGGCCGGTGTCGACCCAGACGGACTCGCGGACGGCGTCGGCGTACGAGTGGACCGGGCGGGACTCGCGCACGGCGGGAGCGGTGGGCGCGGCCGGCTCCGGCCGGGCGCCGGCCGGGGTGACCAGGGTCGCGAACAGGGCGGCCGTGGCCGCGGACACGAGGGTTCCGTACGTCAGTCGGGCTCCGCGGGTTCTCCGCTTTCGCATCGGCATGCGGCGGAACGTACCCCGGTCAACTCCCGTGGAAAAGAGCGCCGCAGGGAATCGGGGGGGATTCGGGGGGATTCCGGGGACGGAGGGGTTCATGTCGGCCGAATGGCGATCGTGTGACAGGGGGTCCTCTGGACGTGACGGTGCGTCGAGGGGCTGAATAGGGTCCGAGTTAAGGACCGACGACCACCCGTGCGTCTTACGTTTCTTATGACTTGGGGAGCACCCGTGCACCGCAGAATCATCGTTCCGAGCGCCCTCGCGGCCTCTCTGCTGCTGGCGATCCCGGCATCGGCGGCCGACTTCGAACCCGGCGCCCCGGGCATCGGCGACTCCTACTACCCGACCAGTGGCAACGGCGGCTACGACGTCTCCCACTACGACCTGCGGCTGACGTACCAGCCCGCCACGGACCTGCTGGAGGGCACGGCGACGATCCTCGCCACGACCCGGCAGAACCTGTCCCGCTTCAATCTGGACCTGGGTCTGAAGGTCAGCGAGATCCGGGTCAACGGCCGCCTGGCCAGGTTCAGCACCTCGGGCGACCACGAGCTGGAGGTCACCCCGGCGAGTCCGCTGGCGCGGAACACGCCGATCTCGGTGGTCGTCCGCTACGCGGGCAAGCCCTCCGAGTTCAAGATCGACGGCTGGTCGGCCTGGGCCCGCACCCCGGACGGCGGAGTCGCCGCGCAGGAGCCGGACTCGGCCGTCTGGTGGTTCCCGTCCAACGACCACCCGCTGGACAAGGCCACCTTCGACGTGTCGGTCGCGGTGCCGGACGGCACCCAGGCCATCAGCAACGGCGTGCTGCAGTCGCAGTCCTCGCGGCTCGGCTGGACCCGCTTCAACTGGCGGTCCAACAAGCCCCAGGCGACCTACCTGGCGACGCTCGCCGTGGGCAAGTTCGACATCACGACGGACAGGACCGCGAACGGGCTGCCCGTCCTGAACGCGTACAGCAGGGACCTCGGCAACAACGCGGGCGCCGCGCGCGCCTCGATCGAGCGCACGACCGAGGTGGCCGAATGGCTGGAGTCGGTCTTCGGGCCGTACCCCTTCAACTCCCTCGGCGGCTACGTGCCGAACGTGACCAGCGGTTTCGCGCTGGAGACGCAGACCCGGCCCTTCTACAGCCCGCGGCAGTTCGCCAACGGCTCGAACGTGTCGGTGGTCGTCCACGAGCTGGCGCACCAGTGGTACGGCGACAGCGTGTCCGTCCGCGACTGGAAGGACATCTGGGTCAACGAGGGCTTCGCCCGCTACAGCCAGTGGCTGTGGTCGGAGAAGGAGGGCGAGGGCACGGCCCAGGAGCTGGCGGACTACGTGTACGCCACGCGCCCGGCCGACGACCCGTTCTGGACGGTGAAGCCGGGTGACCCGGGGGCCGAGAACCAGTTCCACATCGCCGTCTACGACCGGGGCGCGCTGACGCTCCAGGCGCTGCGCAACGCGATCGGCGACAAGGACTTCTTCGCGATCCTGAAGGGCTGGCCGCAGCAGTTCGCCTACGGCAACGCGCGGGTCGCGGACTTCGTCCGGTACGCGGAGAAGGTCTCCGGCAAGCCGCTGGCCGGGCTCTTCGACACCTGGCTGTACCAGCCGTCGAAGCCGGCCGCTCCGGCGGCGACAGCGGCGGGGCTGTCCGCCCCCGCGGCGGCGCCGTCGGCCCGCGCCGCGAAGCCGGCGAAGCCGGTGCAGCCGAAGTCGTGGAAGAAGATCGCGGAGACGAACACGATCCACGAGAACGACGCCCACGCCGGGCACTGACCCCGGGGGACGGCGCGGGGCTCGCGGGCCCGACGGGGCTCGCGGCTCCGGGCCTGGCGGTTCCGCAGGCTCCCGGGAGCTCGCGGGCTCTGGCCCTCGGGATCCGTGGCCGTCCATGAGTTCGCGGGCTCCGGGGCTTCGGGGCTCCGGGGCTCCGGTTCCACGGGCTCCCCGGGGCTCGCGGGCTCCGGGCCTCCGGCCTCCTGGTTCGGTGAGGCCGTCCGTCAGCGCGCAGCGCGGCGGGCGGCCTCGCGGGCCTTCCTGGCCAGGGGCAGGTAGCGCAGCCGCTCGGGGAGGACCGGGACCACGGCGCGGACGACGCGGGCGGAGCGGCGCAGGGTGCGCTCCTGTGCGTCCGTCCACTCCAGTCCGATGGCCTCGCGGGCGTCCGGCGGCATCAGACCGACGGTGAGGAAGGCGCGCAGCCGCAGGAAGGGGCGGCGCAGGGCGGGCCAGAGGACGCGGAGGGCGAGCCGGAGCGGCAGCGGGCCCCGGTCGGGGGCGGGCAGCGGCAGGCCGGTGTCGAGCAGTTCCCGGACGACGGCGGTGGCCTCGATCTCCTCGGCGAGGACCTTGCGGTAGTACGGCCAGAACTCCTCGATCGTCTGCGGCATGTCGCGGTCGTGGATGCCGAGGATCCGGCCGACCTGGAGCCACTCGGCGTACAGCTGCCGTTCCTGCGCGTCGGTGAGCGGGCGGGCGAGCAGGCCGAGCCCGTGGCGGTAGACGGGGAAGCCGGTCGCGTGCACCCAGGAGTAGTAGGCCGGGGTGAGTGCGTGGTAGCGGCGGCCGTGGGCGTCGGTGCCCTGGATCGTGCGGTGCAGTTCCCGGAGGCGGCGGCCCTCCCGGGCGGCCTCGTCGCCGCCGTAGATCCACAGCTGGAGCGAGCGCAGCGAGCGCTCGCCGCGACCCCAGGGGTCGGTGCGGAAGACGGAGTGGTCGTCGACGCCGGCCCCGATCGCGGGGTGGGCGACCTGGAGGGTGAGGGCGGCGGGCAGCATCAGGAGCGCCCGGACGTCCCCCGCGACGCTCCACAGCACTCCGCCGACGGGCGGCGGCAGGGGGTCGCCGCCTTTTCCGCCGGTGGGCGGCGTCAGGGGGGCGCGGCCCACCGAGGCCCGGTCGGGCGGTGTCACGCGGTCCATGGCCATGGCCTTCTCCTCATGTGTCCAGGCTGCACCCATGACGAAGGGGCCGTCGCCCCGGGCGCTGCGGCCCGGGCGACGGCCCCTTGCGTGGAGTGCGGGGTCAGGCGCGGTCGGCGCCGACCGGCTCGCCGACGATGCGGGCGGCGAGGGCGTGGGCCCAGGCGTCGACGTCGGCGTTGAGCTCGCGCTCGGCGGCGGCGCGCTCCTCGGCGATCTTGGCGGCGCCGGCGGCGAGGATCGTGTCGCGCTCGGTCTGGCCCTCGGCGCGGGCGGCGGCGATGGCGGCCGAGCCCTCCTCGGTGGCCTGGGAGCGGATGCGCGCGGCCTCGTGGCGGGCCTCGGCGAGCTCCGCCTCGTACTGCTCGCGGATCGCGGTGGCCTCGGCGCGCAGGTCGTCGGCGCGGTCGGTGCCGCCCTCGATGGCGTCGTCGCGCTCGTCGAGGGTGCGCTTGATCTTGGGGAGGATGCCCTTCGCCATGACGAGGAAGGTGAGCCCGAACAACACCAGACCGAGGATGAGCTCGGCCCAGACGGGGTTGAGCGGACCGAGGTCCATCTTGAAGACAGTGGAGTTCGCGAGGGTCATGCGCGCATTCTACCTGTTCCAAAAAGTGACAATTCAGGCACCGGGAGGAGAGTTGGCGTGATCTTGCGAGGTCGGCAAGATTCCCGGCATCCAGAGGCTACCGGAAGGTAACCACGGCTGATTGTATGTGCGGCGCCAGCCCAACCCCCCAGCTGACCATGGGAGTTCACGTGTCGTTCGCCGCGCTCCGCCGCGCCCCCGGCGCCGCCCTTTCGCTCGCGCTCGCCGCCGCCACCCTGGCGACCGCCGCCCCGGCCGCGTCCGCCGCCTCCGCGACGGCGGCCGAGGCCCCGCGCCTGAAGGTGCTCACGTACAACACGTTCCTGTTCTCCAAGACCCTGTACCCGAACTGGGGCCAGGACCACCGCGCCAAGGCGATCCCCGCCGCCCCCTTCTTCCAGGGGCAGGACGTCGTCGTGCTCCAGGAGACCTTCGACAACTCCGCCTCGGACGCCCTCAAGGCGAACGCCGCCGCGCAGTACCCCTACCAGACGCCCGTCGTGGGCCGCAGCAAGTCCGGCTGGGACGCCACCGGCGGTTCGTACTCCTCGACCACGCCCGAGGACGGCGGTGTGACGGTCCTCAGCAAGTGGCCGATCGTCCGCAAGGAGCAGTACGTCTACAAGGACGCCTGCGGCTCCGACTGGTACTCGAACAAGGGCTTCGCCTACACCGTCCTGAACGTGAACGGCAGCCGCGTCCACGTCGTCGGCACGCACGCCCAGTCCACCGACTCGGGCTGCTCGGCGGGCGAGGCGGCGCAGATGCGCAGCCGGCAGTTCAAGACGATCGACGCCTTCCTCGACGCCAAGAACATCCCGGCGAACGAGCAGGTGATCGTCGCCGGCGACATGAACGTCGACTCGCACACTCCCGAGTACGGCACGATGCTCGCCGACGCGGGCCTGGTGGGGGCCGACGCCCGCACCGGCCACGCGTACTCCTTCGACACCGAGCTGAACTCGATCGCCTCCGACCGCTACCCGGACGACCCGCGCGAGGACCTCGACTACGTCCTCTACCGCGCCGGGAACGCCCGGCCCGCCGGCTGGACCAACCAGGTCGTCCAGGAGCGGACCGCGCCCTGGACGGTCTCCAGCTGGGGCAAGCAGTACACGTACAGCAACCTGTCCGACCACTACCCCGTGACGGGCTTCTGACCGGGCCGTCCCCTCAGTACGGGTACCCGCCGAAGAGGCCGTAGAGCCAGAGTCCGAGGACCCCGGCGACACAGAGCAGGACGAACCAGGAACCGGCGCCGGTGTGCCGCTCCCTCCGGGGGCGGCGGCCGGGCCGGTCGGCACGCGCCGGCCGGCCCGGCCTCTCGCGCTTGCGGCCCCCTCCCGCCCCGGACGGCCCAGGAGCGGGCTCCGCGGCGGCGGCGACATCGGCGAGCAGGCTGCGGCAGACGGCCGCCAGCTCGGCCTTCCCCACCGTCAGGTCGACCACCACCTCCGTGCGGGCCGGCGCGGTCGTCCCGCCGTCCAGGATCCGCCCGGCGCGCAGCAGCGCCCGGTCCTTGCCCCCGGTCGGGGCGAGACTGATCCAGCGGCGCACGTGCTCGCCCCGGATCACCACCCCGCCGCCCCGCTCCCGGTAGACCGTGTGCTCCCGCCACAGGACTCCGGCCAACTCGTCAGCCGTCTCCCTGAGTTGCGCGTACATCGCTCTCCCCCACTCCCCTGCTCCCCCGACACGAACAGCCGCCGACTCTAGCCCGCCCGACCGCACACCCCCACGACACCCCACCTCGACGCCCGCTACCCGCCGAAGTCGTACACGGTGACCGGTATCCCCCGCTCCGCGAGTCGCCGGAGGACCAGCGGCTCGACCCTGTCCCACGTGCCCCCGGCGAGCCCGCAGCCGATCCGGGGCATGTGCACGGAAGCGCCCAGCCCGGCCGCCCTGTCGGCGAGCAGTCCGAGGGCCGCGTCGATCGCCTCGTACCGCACGGGCACTCCGGTGCTCCGCGCCGTCCGTATCCCCCGCTGCCCCACCAGGTTGGCCACCCAGACGTACGGCTCGACCCGCACGAACTGGGCCGCGCCGAGCCCGAAGTCGTTCCCCGCCCGCTCCCGGTGCCAGCGCCGGAAGGCCGCCTCCGGCTCCGGCCAGCGCCGCGAGACCGCGAGGACGAAGCCCCGCCCCCAGCCCCCGAGGTCGTTGCAGACGTGCGCGACGATCTTGACGCCCTTGCCCCGCGGCGCGGTGGCGTCCCCCCGTACGTATTCGATCACCGTCATGGGATCACCGTAGGAGACGGCACTGACAACGGGCTGCGGGGAGACAGATGTCAACCAGGGTTGACATCTGCCTCCTTGTCAACCTACATTGACAACATGAGCGATGCGACCGATCTCGCCGCACGGGCCGGCGACCGCGACCCCCGGGTCGGGCTGCGCGCCGTCTCCGCGCTGCGGCGACTGCTGGAACAGCTGGAGGCCGTCCAGGTGCGCGGTGCGCGCAACCAGGGGTGGTCGTGGCAGGAGATCGCGACCGAGCTGGGTGTCAGCCGGCAGGCCGTCCACAAGAAGTACGGGAGGCAGTGATGTTCGAACGGTTCACGAAGGCCGCGCGCGCCACGGTGAAGGGCGCGGCCGCGCACGCGGAGCGGGGCGGGGCGGCCGTCGTCACCCCCGAGCACCTGCTGCTCGCCCTGCTCGACCGCGAGGACACCCGCGCGGCGGCGGTGCTCGGGCGGCTCTGCCCGCCGGAGAACCGCCCGTCCCTGGTCGCCGCCCTCTCCGACGCGCGCCGCCGGGCCGGGCTGTCCCGGGCGGACGCGGAGGCCCTGGCCGGTCTCGGCATCGACCTCGGCGCCGTCGTCGAGCGCGTCGAGGAGGCCCACGGCGCGGGCGCCCTGGCCGGGGACCGCAAGGACGCCGGGTGGTGGTCCGGTCGCCTCACCTTCTCCCGCGAGGCGAAGACCGTCCTGGAGAAGTCGCTCCGCGTGGCCCTGGCCCGCAGGGACCGGGAGATCGGCGACGAGCACCTCCTGCTGGCCCTCACCACCCTCGGCGGCGTCGTCGCCGAGGCGCTGGCCGACCACGGGGTCACCTTCGACTCCGTCGACGCGGCGCTCTCCTCCCCCGCGTCCCTCTGATCCCTGTCCGTCCGGCCTCCGGGACGAGCCCTCCGGGGTCTTTTACACCAGTGGTGAGACAGCAATACTGTTGAACCATGGAGCAGGCGAGCGAGGCGCAGGAGCCCGTGTACACCGTCGACGAGCTGGCCGCGCGGGCCGGGGTGACGGTGCGGACCGTGCGGTTCTACGGGACCCGGGGGCTGTTGCCCCCGCCCGTCATCGGCGCGCGGCGGGTCGGGCACTACGGGCAGGACCACCTGTCGCGGCTCGCGCTGATCGAGGAGCTCCAGCGTCAGGGGATGACGCTGGCCGCGATCGAGCGGTACCTGGAGCAGCTGCCGTCCGATCTGAGCGCCCAGGACCTGGCCATCCACCGGGCCCTGGTCGCGTCCTGGGCTCCCGAGTCCGCCGAGACGATCACCCGCCGCGAGCTGGAGCGCCGGGCCGGGCGGGCGCTGACCGAGCGGGACGTGGACCGGCTGGCCGCGATGGGGGTGCTCGACCGGACGGACGGCACCGGAGCGGACCGGACGGACGGCACCGGAGCCACCCCGACGACCGGCACCGAGGCGGACCGGACGGACGAGGACCCGGGCCGTGGGACGGTCGGCGACGCCGACCGGAGGGCCGGCGCGGGACCGAGTGGTGACGGTGGTGCCTACCGGCTCGACGGGTCGCTGCTGCGGCTCGGTGTCGAGCTGCTCGACGTGCCCATCGAGCACGAGACGATCCTCGCGTCCCGGACCGTGCTCCTGGAGCACGCGCGCACGGCGGCCCAGGAGCTCTCCCGGCTCTTCCGGGACGAGGTGTGGGGCCCCTACCGCGAGTCCGGGGAGGACCCGGACCACCTGAGCGCGATGCGGTCGCTCTCGGCGCACATGCAGCCGATGGTGGTCCAGGCCCTCGTCACCGCGTTCCAGCGGTCCCTGAGCGAGGAGCTCAGGACGGCCTTCAGGAGTCGGTGAACACCTCGCCGCGCTCCGCCTTCGCCACCAGCAGGGCGGGCGGGTCGAACCGCTCGCCGTACGTCTCCGCCAGCTCGCGCGCCCGGGCGACGAAGCCCGCGACGCCTCCCTCGTAGCCGTTGACGTACTGGAGGATGCCGCCGGTCCAGGCGGGGAAGCCGATGCCCATGATGGAGCCGATGTTGGCGTCGGCGACCGAGGTGAGGACGCCCTCCTCCAGGAGCCGGACGGTGTCCAGCGCCTCGGAGAACAGCATCCGCTCCTGCATGTCGCGGAACGGGATCTCGTACCCCGGCTTGGCGAAGTGCTCGCGCAGGCCCGGCCAGAGCCTCCCGCGCTTGCCGTCCTCGCCGTACTCGTAGAAGCCCGCCCCGCCGCTGCGGCCGTGGCGGCCGAACTCGTCGACCATGCGGTCGATGACGGCCTCGCCCGGGTGGGTGACCCAGGTGCCGCCCTCGTCCTCGACGGCCTTCTTCGTCTCGTTGCGGATCTTGCGGGGCAGCGTGAGGGTCAGCTCGTCCATCAGGGAGAGCACCTTCGCCGGGTAGCCGGCCTGGGCGGCGGCCTGCTCGATCGAGGCGGGCTCGATGCCCTCGCCGACCATCGCGACGCCCTCGTTGATGAAGTGGCCGATCACCCGGGAGGTGAAGAAGCCGCGCGAGTCGTTGACGACGATCGGCGTCTTGTTGATCTGCCGGACCAGGTCGAAGGCGCGGGCCAGCGCCTCGTCGCCGGTCCGCTCGCCCTTGATGATCTCGACGAGCGGCATCTTGTCGACGGGCGAGAAGAAGTGCAGGCCGATGAAGTCGCCCTGGCGCTCGACGCCCTCGGCGAGGACCGAGATGGGCAGGGTGGAGGTGTTGGAGCAGAGCAGCGCGTCGGGCTCGACGACGTGCTGGATCTCCTGGAAGACCTTGTGCTTGAGCGCGGTGTCCTCGAAGACGGCCTCGATGACCGCGTCGCAGCCGGCCAGGTCCGCCGCGTCGGCGGTGGGCGTGATGCGGGCGAGGAGGGCGTCGGCCTTCTCCTGCGTGGTGCGGCCCCGGGAGACGGCCTTGGCGCAGAGCTTCTCGGAGTACGCCTTGCCCTTGGCCGCGGACTCGGCGGAGACGTCCTTGAGGACGACCTCGATGCCGGCGCGGGCGCAGGAGTACGCGATGCCGGCGCCCATCATCCCGGCGCCGAGGACGGCCACCTTGCGGACCTGTCGCTTGGCGACGTCCTTCGGACGGCTCGCGCCCGAGTTGACCGCCTGGAGGTCGAAGAAGAACGCCTGGATCATGTTCTTCGCGGTCTGGCCGACGACCAGCTCGGTGAAGTAGCGGCTCTCGATGGTCAGCGCGGTCTCGAAGTCGACCTGGGAGCCCTCGACGGCGGCGGCCATGATGGCCTTCGGCGCCGGGTAGGGCGCGCCGTTCAGCTGCTTGCGCAGGTTGGCCGGGAAGGCCGGCAGGTTGGCGGCGAACCTCGGGTTCGACGGCGTGCCGCCCGGGATGCGGTGGCCGGGGACGTCCCAGGGCTGCTGGGACTCCGGGTGCGTGTCGATGAAGGCGATGGCCTTGGCCATCATCTCGTCGGGGGTGGCGGCGACCTCGTGGACGAGGCCGTTGTCCAGGGCGCGCTTCGGGGTGTACTGGGTGCCCTGGAGCAGCACCTTGAGGAGGGCGTCGGTGATGCCCATGAGGCGGACGGTGCGGGCGACGCCGCCGCCGCCCGGCAGCAGGCCGAGGGTGACCTCGGGCAGGCCGATCTTGGAGCCGGGGGCGTCGAGGGCGACGCGGTGGTGGGCGGAGAGGGCGATCTCGTAGCCGCCGCCGAGCGCGGCGCCGTTGACGGCGGCGACGACGGGCTTGCCGAGGGTCTCGATGCGGCGGAGCGCGTTCTTCATCTCGATCGCGCCGTCGAAGATGTCCTGGGCGTGCTCGGGGCCCGCCTTGATCATGTCCTTGAGGTCGCCGCCGGCGAAGAAGGTCTTCTTCGCGGAGGTGTAGATGATGCCGCGGATGGAGTCCTTCTCGGCCTCCACGCGGTCGGCGATCGCCTTGATCGAGGCCCGGAAGGCCTGGTTCATGGTGTTGGCGGACTGGTCGGGGTCGTCCAGGACGAGGGTGACGATGCCGGTCTCGTCCTGCTCCCAGCGGATGGTGGTGCTCTCGCTCATGACTGCTGCTTCTCCGTGAGTAAGGGGTGCGGACGGGACGTCAGACGCGCTCGACGACGGTGGCGATGCCCATGCCGCCGCCCACGCAGAGGGTGGCCAGGCCGTAGCGCTTGTCCTGCCGCTCCAGCTCGTCGACGAGGGTGCCGAGGATCATCGCGCCGGTGGCGCCGAGCGGGTGGCCGAGCGCGATGGCGCCGCCGTTGACGTTGACCTTGTCCAGGGAGATGCCCATGTCCTTGACGAAGCGCAGGACGACCGCCGCGAAGGCCTCGTTGATCTCGACGAGGTCGATGTCGTCGATGGTGAGGCCGGCCTTGGCGAGGGCCTTGCGGGTGGCCGGGGCGGGGCCGGTGAGCATGATGGTCGGCTCGGAGCCGGAGACGGCGGCGGAGACGATCCGGGCGCGGGGCGTGAGGCCGTACCGCTCGCCGACCTCCCGGGAGCCGATGGCGACGAGGGAGGCGCCGTCGACGATGCCGGAGGAGTTACCGGCGTGGTGGACGTGGTCGATCTCCTCGACCCAGTGGTACTTCTGCAGGGCGACCGCGTCGAAGCCGCCGAGCTCGCCGATGTCGGCGAAGGACGGCTTGAGGCGGGCGAGGGAGTCGGCGGTGGTGCCGGGGCGCAGGAACTCGTCGTGGTCGAGGACGGTGAGTCCGGCGCGGTCCCTGACGGGGACGATCGAGCGGGCGAAGCGTCCGTCCTTGACGGCGGCCGCGGCGCGCTCCTGGGAGAGGGCGGCGTACTCGTCGACGTCGCGGCGGCTGAAGCCCTCGATGGTGGCGATGAGGTCGGCGCCGATGCCCTGGGGGACGAAGTTGGTCTCCAGGTTGGTCATCGGGTCGGAGAACCAGGCGCCGCCGTCCGAGGCCATCGGGACGCGCGACATGGACTCGACGCCGCCGGCGAGGACCAGGTCCTCCCAGCCGGAGCGGACCTTCATCGCGGCCATGTTGACGGCTTCGAGGCCGGAGGCGCAGAAGCGGTTCTCCTGGACGCCGGCGACGGTGTCGGGGAGTCCGGCGGCGATGGCGGCGATCCGGGCGATGTCGGAGCCCTGGTCGCCGACCGGGCCGACGACGCCGAGGACGATGTCGTCGATGGCGGCCGGGTCCAGTTCCGGGTGGCGGGCCCGGATCTCCCGGATGAGGCCGACGACCAGGTCGATGGGCTTGGTGCCGTGCAGGGAGCCGTTGGCCTTGCCGCGTCCGCGCGGGGTGCGGATCGCGTCGTACACGTACGCTTCGGTGCTCACGGGAAGCCTTTCGCGGTGAGGGTTCTTCGAGGGGTGCGGGACGGGGTCAGCCGAGCAGGGAGCGGCCGATGATCTCCTTCATGATCTCCGTCGTACCGCCGTAGATGGTCTGGATACGGCCGTCGGTGAAGGCGCGGGCGACCGGGAATTCGCTCATGTAGCCGTATCCGCCGTGCAGTTGCAGGCAGCGGTCGGCGACCCGCTTCTGGAGTTCGGTCGCCCACCACTTGGCCATGGAGGCGTGGACGGCGTCGAGGGCGCCGTCCGCGTGCTCCTCGATGCAGCGGTCCACGAAGGTCCGGGTGACGGCGCACTCGGTGGCCATCTCGGCGATCTCGAAGCGGATGTGCTGGAGGCGGGAGAGCGGGCGGCCGAAGGCCTCGCGCTCCTTGACGTACGTGGTGGTGAGCTCCAGGAGGTGTTCGGCCCCGGCGATGCCGGCGACGGCGATGGCCAGGCGCTCCTGGGCGAGGTTGGTCATGAGGTGCAGGAAGGCGCCGTTGAGCTCGCCGAGGAGGTTCTCCTTCGGGACGCGGACGTCGGTGAAGAAGAGTTCGGCGGTGTCCTGGGACTTCTGGCCGATCTTGTCGAGGTTACGGCCGCGCTCGAAGCCCTCCGCGCCGCGCTCGACGACGAGGAGGGACAGGCCGTGGGCGCCGCCCTCCGGGGTGGTGCGGGCGACGACGACCACGAGGTCGGCGAGGATGCCGTTGGAGATGAAGGTCTTGGAGCCGTTGAGGATCCAGTGGTCGCCGTGGTCCTCGGCGGTGGTGCGGATGCCCTGGAGGTCGGAGCCGGCGCCGGGTTCGGTCATGGCGATGGCGGTGACGAGCTCGCCTGAGCAGAAGCCGGGCAGCCAGCGCCGCTTCTGCTCCTCGGTGCCGAGGGAGGTGAGGTACGGGCCGATGATGTCGTTGTGCAGGCCGACGGCGAGTCCGGGCGCCCCGGCGCGGGTGAACTCCTCGGCCAGCACGGCGCCGTAGCGGAAGTCGGGGTCGCCGCCGCCGCCGTACTCCTCGTCGACGGCGATGCCGAGCAGTCCCTGCCGTCCGGCGGCGAGCCAGACCTCGCGGGAGACGATGCCGTCCTTCTCCCACTGCGCGTAGTGGGGCAGCACCTCCTTCTCCAGGAAGGTGCGGACGACCGCCCGGAAGGCCTCGTGGTCGGCGGTGTACAGCTGACGCTTCATGCTTCGGGCTCCTGGATCTTCAGGGCGGGTACGGCCCAGTCGCGGGCGACCTCTGCGGTGTGGGCACCGGGCAGGGCGGGGCCCGTGCGCAGGGTGCCGGGGGTGACGGAGAAGCGGGGTGCGGGGGCGGGCTGGGGAATGCCGTCCCGCTCGGTGAAGGTGGCGCGGGCGGCCAGGTGGGGGTGGGACGGGGCCTCGCGCAGCGAGAGGACGGGGGCGACGCAGGCGTCGCTGCCGTCGAAGACGGTGGTCCACTCCTCGCGGGTACGGCTCCGGAAGCGGTCGGCGACGGCCGCGCGCAGCTCGGGCCAGCGGGCGAGGTCGTGGCGGGCGGGGGCGAGGTCCTCGACGCCGAGGAGGCGGACGAAGTCCGCGTAGAACCTCTCCTCCAGGGCACCGACCGCCATGTGGCCGCCGTCGGAGGTCTCGTACACGCCGTAGAAGGGGCAGCCGCCGTCGAGCAGGTTGACGCCCCTGCGGTCCTGCCAGCCGCCGGCCGCGAGCATGGCGTGGATCATGGTGGTGAGGTGCGCGGTGCCGTCGACGATGGCGGCGTCGACGACCTGGCCCTCGCCCTGCGCGCGGGCGTGCTGGAGGGCGGCGAGGACGCCGATCACCAGGTAGAGGGAGCCGCCCGCGTAGTCGCCGACGAGGTTGGCGGGGATCGTGGGCGGGCCGTCGGGGTCGGGGCCGATCATGCCGAGGGCGCCGGTGATCGCGATGTAGCCGATGTCGTGCCCCGCGGTGGGGGCGAGCGGCCCGTCCTGGCCCCAGCCGGTCATCCGTCCGTAGACGAGGCGGGGGTTGCGGGCGAGGCAGGCCTCGGGGCCGACGCCGAGGCGTTCGGCGACGCCGGGCCGGTAGCCCTCGACCAGGATGTCGGCCTGCTCGACGAGGTCGAGGACGGTGGCGGGGCCGTCCTCGGCCTTGAGGTCGACGAGGACGGAGCGCTTGTTGCGGTTGGTGAGGTCGCGGGCGGGGTCGATGCCGAGGCCGGCACCGCCGGGGCGGTCGACGCGGACGACGTCGGCGCCGAGGTCGGCGAGGAGCATGGCGGCGAAGGGACCGGGGCCGATCCCGGCGAGTTCCACCACGCGCACCCCGGTGAGGGGGCCGTTGCGGGCGGTGTGCGTCGTGCTCATCGAGCCCCCAGGAGTGTGTGACACCAATGATGTAACACCGAAGATGCTAGGAACGTGTTCCACTCGGCACAAGCCCCCGAGCCGAGCAAGCGCTTGGAAATTCGAGGGCCGGGGCGAGGACGGCGGCCCGCCACGGTTCCGCTATCCTCCGCCGACGACAACCGCGCGCGGCGGCGCGGTGCGGCCGAGACGAGGGTCTTCATGGAGACAGGGACGGGCGTGGCACGCGAGACCGGAGCCAGGCCGTACGACGTGGTGCTCTACGGGGCGACCGGCTTCGTGGGCGAGCTCACCGCGGAGTATCTGGCCGCGCACGCGCCGGCGGAGTGCCGCTGGGCGCTCGCCGGGCGCAGCCTCGAAAGGCTTCAGGCGCTGCGGGACCGGCTCGCCGCCGGCCGGCCGGGACTCGCCGCGCTGCCGCTGCTGGTGGCCGACTCGGCCGATCCCGGCGCGCTGCGCGAACTCGCCGAGTCCGCACGGGTGGTGGCGACGACGGTCGGCCCGTACGTCTGGTACGGCGAGGGGCTCGTCGCGGCCTGCGCGGAGGCGGGCACGGACTATCTGGACCTGACCGGCGAGGCCGAGTTCGTGGACCTCATGTTCGTCCGGCACGACGCCCGGGCCCGGGAGACCGGGGCGCGGATCGTGCACGCCTGCGGCTTCGACTCCGTCCCGCACGACCTGGGCGTGTACTTCACCGTCGGGCAGCTGCCGCAGGACGTGCCGCTGCGCGTGGACGGCTTCGTGCGCGCGGGGGCCGCCTTCTCCGGGGGCACCTTCGCCTCGGCGCTGACGGCCCTCGGCCGGGGCCGCGAGATCCTCGGCGCGGCGCGCGAACGGCGCCTGCACGAGCCTCGCCTGGTGGGCCGCCGGGCCCGCGCGCCGCTCGGCGGACCCCGCTTCAGCCGCGAGACGGGCACCTGGGCCCTGCCCCTGCCGACGCTCGACCCGCAGGTCGTGGCCCGCTCGGCGGCGGCCCTCGCGCGGTACGGACCGGACTTCCGCTACCGGCACTACGCCTCCGTGAAGACCCTCCCGATGGCCCTCGGCGGCGCCGCCGCCGTCGGGCTGGGCGTCACGGCCGCCCAACTCCCGCAGGTCCGTTCCTGGCTGATGGACCGTTACGCGGCGGGGCGGGGGCCGTCGGAGGAGCGGCGCGCCCGCAGCTGGTTCACGGTCCGGTTCGTCGGCGAGGGCGGCGGGCGGCGGGTCTTCACGGAGGTCTCGGGCGGCGACCCGGGCTACGACGAGACGGCGCGGATGCTGGCCGAGTCGGCGCTCTGCCTCGCCTTCGACCCGCTGCCGAAGACGGCCGGGCAGGTGACGACGGCGGTGGCCATGGGCGACGCCCTGACCGCCCGCCTCCGGGCGGCGGGCATCCGGTTCCGGGTGGCGCACCGGGGCTGAGGAGTACGGAGCGGCGTCAGGTTCCGGGGGGGCGCACCCGGGCTGACGGGTCCGGAGCGGAGGCCGCCCTCCGCTCCGGGCCCGGACCTCAGGGCCGTACGAGCCGGAAAGGGTGGCCCGCCGGGTCCGTGTAGACGCGCCAGGGACCGTCGACGGTCCCGCCGTCGAGCGGCACGGCTCCGAGCGCGAGGACCGACGCGTGGGCGGCGGCCAGGTCGTCGACCCGCACGTCGAGGAGGAACTGCTGCTCGGGCGCGCCCCAGACGGGCGGGCGGTGGTCAGCGACGCCCTGGAAGGCGAGGACCGGGCCGCACGCTCCGCGCAGGACGGCGGCGCCCTCTCCGACGGTCCAGCGGGGATCGGGCCTCTCGATGTCGCCGCCGATCAACTGCCGATAGAACTCGGCGAGTTCGAAGGCGTCGGGCAGTCGAGGACGACGCACCGCAGCTGCCCGATCATCCGGTCGTCCCACGGACGAGGACGGTCGGGATGGCGCGGGTCCGGACGGGGACGGGCGCGACGGACGCCGCCAGGACCGGAGTCGGGCCGCATCCGGGCGAACGCGGCGAGGTGGAAGGGGGTGTTGTCATGCGCCCACTCTTCCGGGCCGGGCGGACGGCCGGTATCCGTACGGGTACTCAGACGCTGCCGAGCGCCTCGGCCAGGGCCCGGCGGCACAGCGAGTCGGCGCGCCGGGTGGTCTCCGGGATCCGGTAGCGCGGGGCGAGGTGGAGGGTGTGGGCGCAGGCGTTGGCGAGGGAGACGCGGTGGCCGACCGAGACGAAGACGGGCTTCACCCGGGCCTGGGTGCGCAGGGCCCGGCCCACCTCCTCGCCCCCGGCGAGCAGCGGAGCGGCGTCGCCGCGGGCGGGTCCGGGCTGCTCGTAGGCGAAGGTGAAGGGGTTCTTGGCGACGCCGACGGCCGGCCGCCCGGTCAGCACCCCGAGGTGGCTGGCGAGGCCGAAGCGGCGGGGGTGGGCGAGACCGTAGCCGTCGCAGACCAGGAGGCCCGGGTCGGCGGTCAGGGCGTCGAGCGCGGCCAGGACCGTCGGGATCTCGCGGAAGGCGAGGAGCCCGGGGACGTACGGGAAGGAGACCCGGCCGACCGCGGTGGCCTCCTCCACGACCTCCAGGGTCCGCGCGTCGAGGACGACGGCCGCGGCGGCGACGAGGTCGCGCTCGTCGTCGTAGGCCACGTCGAGCCCGGTGACGTGCCCCTCCCCGACGGCCGGACCCTCCTCGTCGCGCACGAGCCGGTCGCGCAGCTCGCGCTGGACGGCCCGGGCGGCGCTCTCGTCGGCGGGCCAGCCCGCCGGAATCTCGATGATCGTCATGATGCGGGCCACCCTACGGCCGCCGGGGCGCCCGTTCCGAGGGCTGGGACGTCACGGCCCCGGGCGGACCCCGGGCGGTAGCCTGGCGATCATGTTCGTACTGGAATTGACCTACACCGCGCCCGTCGAGCGGGTGGACGCGCTGCTCGACGCCCACGTCGAGTGGCTCGACGCGCAGTACGCCGAGGGCGTGTTCCTGGCGTCGGGACGGAAGAACCCGCGGGACGGCGGGGTGATCCTGGCCGCCGGCGTCGACCGCGCGGAGATCGAGCGGATCGCGGCGGCCGACCCGTTCAGCGTCGAGGGCGTGTGCGCCTACCGGATCACGGAGTTCTACGCGACCAAGACGGCCGACGGAATCGCCGCGTACCGGGAGGAACTGCCCGCCTGAGAGGTGCCGCGTCGATCGGGCCGGAGCTCCGGCCCGATCGACGGGACGCTCCCTAGCGGCGGGTGGTGAGCCGGGCGATGCGGCCCTGCTCGCCGGCGGCCCAGCAGGAGCCGTCGGGGGTGCAGTCGACCGTGTCGTACGAGCCGGTGTCGACCGTGCGCCAGGTGCGGCCGCCGTCGGTCGTCAGGTCGGTGCCGGTCGGGCCCACCGCGAGCGCGGACGCCTTGGCGTGCGGGAGCCAGGCGACGCCGGAGCGGTAGGCGGGCGGCGGCGTGACGGAGGGGCGCCAGGTGCGGCCCCCGTCGGCGCTGACCGCGCCGGCCCGCGGGGAGGGCTGGTCCTTGCGGTAGTCGCCGCCGACGGCGATGCCGTGCGCGCGGTCGCGGAAGGCGAGCCCGAAGACGCCCCGGGCCGGGTCACCGGCCGGGATCGGGGTGCCGGTGGCGGTCCAGGTCAGCCCCCGGTCGGCGGAGTGGAGCACCCGCGCGGCGGCCCCGCCGCCCGTCGCGAGCCACACGTCGCGCGGGCCCGCCGACACCAGGCACTGGCCGCTCGCGGCGAATCCCGCCTCGCCCGGGAGCGCCTCCGGCATGCCGGAGTCCGGCAGGACCCGCCAGGAGCGGCCGCCGTCGCGGGTGGACAGGATGCGGTACTTCCCGTCGACCGGGTCACTCATCGCGAGTCCGTGCCGGTGGTCGAAGAAGGTCATGCAGTCGTAGAAGGCCCGCGCGTCGGTGTTGCGGAAGGACTCGGTCCAACTGGCGCCGCCGTCCTCGGTGCGCAGCACCCGGGAGGCCTCGCCCTCCCCGATGGCCAGGACGACGGCCCGTCGGGCGTCGAAGGCCTCGACGTCGCGGAACTCCAGGTCGCCCGCGCCGGGCGGCGAGACGTTTCGCCAGCTCCGGCCGCCGTCGGTGGTCCGCAGCACCGTGCCCTTCGAGCCCGCGGCCCACGCGGTGGTGCGGTCGACCGGCGCGAGCCCCCGGAAACGGGCGTCGGTACCGGTCGGTGTCAGCTGCCAGCCGGCCGCTGCCGTGGGGGTCTCCCCGGCCCGCGCCGGGGCGGCCAGGGTCAGCGCGAGCGCCGCCCCGATCAGCCCCACCGACATCGTTCGTCTCGTCTTCCCCATGGACGTCATGGCGCCGGAAGCTAGCGCCCCGGGCCGCTCCCCGTCCAGGGTGCGTCCCCGGCCGAGGCGTCCCGCGCCGGGGTGCGTCCCCCGCCGGGCATTCCTAGGCTGGTCGCATGGCGGACGGCGAAGCGGCGGAAGCGGCGACGGAGGAGCGGCCCCCTCTCAAGGAGTACGAGGGCGAGGGCATCACCGTCACGTTCGAGCCGCGCCGCTGTCTGCACGCGGCCGCGTGCGTGCGCGGCCTGCCGGAGGTCTTCGACCCGTCCCGGCGCCCGTGGGTGCTGCCCGGCGCCGCCGAGCCGTCCCGGGTGGCGGAGGTCGTGCGCCGCTGCCCCTCCGGCGCGCTCCAGTACCGCCGCCGCACCGAGGACGCCGTGCCGGAGCCGGGCGACTCCCCCACCACCGTCCGGCGCACCTCCGCCGGACAGCTGGTGGTGCGGGGCGACCTGCTCGTGACCGGCGCCTCCGGGGAACGGCGCGAGACGCGGGTGGTGCTCTGCGACTGCGGGGCCTCCGGGAACCAGCCGTACTGCGACCACTCCGGCCCCTGCGCGGAGCCGGACGGCGACCCGGCCCAGGAACGCTGACGCCCGGCCGGTGACACACGTCACGTGGGGGGCGAGTGCACGTTCCGGCCGCCCCGCTCGTCTTGAGGGGTGTCAGGTGCCCTGGTGTCGGGGAGACGCACAGGATCCGAAGCCCGTGTGAGAGGAGCCGGTCTTGTCCGCCGTCATCGAGCAGGCCGTGCAGGCCCGTCTGGTCGCGTCCGCGCCCCGGATGGAGACCGTCCCCGCCACCCTCCGGTACGACCGCGGGGATCCGTACGCCGTGAGCATGGCCTTCCCGCCGCCGGCCACCCTGGAGGGCGTCGAGGTCTCCTGGGCCTTCTCGCGCGAGCTGCTCGTCCAGGGCGTCGAGCGCCCGGCCGGGGTCGGGGACGTGCGACTGCGCCCGTACGGGTACGACCGCACGGTGGTCGAGTTCCACGCCCCGGAGGGCGTCGCCATGGTCCATGTGCGGACGTCCGAGCTGCGCCTCTTCCTGGAGCGCTCGCAGCACCTGGTCCCGGCGGGGCGCGAGCACCAGTACCTGGACTGGGACCAGGACCTGGCCGAGCTGCTCCGCGAGCACCCCTAGCCGGTGCTCGTTTAATCGCTTGCCGCTCCTCCGGTCCGGGACGTACGGTCGGTCCTGACCTTGTCGTCACCCGATCGGAGAAGGACGTTGCTCGTCTGAGGTTGCGAGACACCGAGCCGCGCGTGCCCCCTGTGCCGCGTGTGCCGTTCTCGACCTCGGCGTACGAGCCGTCCTCCCACTGCCCGCGCCCCGGTGTCTCCCGCGTTGCTCCCTTTTTCACGCTCGCGCGACCCCGGAGGCCCGTATGGCGCATCACCCCACCTTCATCACCTGTTCCTCCCTCTCCTTCTCCTGGCCGGACGGCACCCCGGTCCTCGACGACTTCCGGCTCTCGGTGGGCCCCGGCCGCACCGGGCTCGTCGGGGTCAACGGCTCCGGCAAGTCCACGCTCCTGAAGCTCATCGCGGGCGAACTGGCACCGCTGGACGGCACGGTGAAGGTCACCGGCGAGATCGGCTACCTCCCGCAGAACCTGGTCCTGGACACCTCGCGGCGGGTGGACGAGATCCTCGGCATCGCGGGCCGGCGGGCCGCGCTGCACGCCATCGAGGCGGGCGACGCCTCCGAGGAGCACTTCACCGCGGTCGGCGACGACTGGGACGTGGAGGAGCGGGCCCGCGCGGTCCTCGACCAGCTCGGCCTCGACCACGTCGGCCTGGACCGGACCGTGGGCGAGATCTCCGGCGGCGAGTCCGTGCTGCTGCGGCTCGCCGCGCTGCTGCTGGCCCGGCCCGATGTGCTCCTGCTCGACGAGCCCACCAACAATCTGGACCTGTACGCCCGTGCGCGGCTCTACGAGGCCGTGGAGAAGTGGTCCGGGGTGCTGGTCGTGGTCAGCCACGACCGTGAACTCCTGGAGCGCGTCGACCAGATCGCCGATCTGCGCGACGGCGAGGTCGACTGGTACGGCGGCAACTGGTCCGCGTACGAGACGGCACTCGCCGCCGAACAGGACGCGGCGGAGCGGATGGTGCGGGTCGCCGAGGCCGACGTGCAGCGCCAGAAACGCGAACTGGCCGAAAACCGGATGAAGTTGGCACGGCGCAAGCGGTACGGACAGAAGAGCTTCGAGAACAAGGTCGCCTCCAAGATCGTGGCGAACGGACGGAAGCGCGACGCGCAGGTCACGGCCGGCAAGCAGAACACCCTGCACGCGGAGCGCCTGTCGGAGGCGCGCGAGCGGCTCGACGCGGCCGTCGAGGCGGTGCGGGACGACGACGAGATCCGCGTCGAACTCCCCCGCACCTCGGTGCCGCCGGGCCGCGAGGTCCTGCACCTGCGGGACCTGGAGCTGCGCTACGGGGCCAGGGTCGACGGCGCCTTCGAGCTGCGGGGCCCGGAGCGGATCGCCCTGGTCGGCCGGAACGGCGCCGGGAAGACGACGCTGCTCCGGACGATCGCGGGCGAGCTGGAGCCGGTGTCGGGCGAGACGGACGCGCGGGTGCCGCTCCGGTTCCTGCCGCAGCGGCTCGACGTGCTCGACGACGCCCTGAGCGTCGTGGAGAACGCGGCCCTGTTCGCGCCCGCCGCGACGCAGAACGCGATCCGGGCCCGGCTCGCGCGGTTCCTGTTCCGGGGGGCGCGGGCGGATCAGCCCGTCGGCACCCTGTCGGGCGGGGAGCGCTTCCGGGCGACGCTGGCCGCCCTGCTCCTGGCGGAGCCGGCCCCGCAGCTGCTGATGCTGGACGAGCCGACGAACAACCTGGACATGGCGTCGGTGCGCAAGCTGACGGCCGCGCTCGACGCCTACGAGGGGGCGCTGATCGTGGCCAGCCACGACGTGGCGTTCCTGGAGTCGCTGGGCATCACGCGCTGGCTGGTGCTCGACGGGGAGCTGCGGGAGACGACGGCGGAGGAGGTCGGGGGCACGGCCCCGAGCCGGTCCTGACGGGGGACGCCCCGGCCGGTCCCGACCGGGTGCCGCGCGCGTCCCTGACCGGGCGTTCCGGCCTGACCGGCCGGGCGTCCAGGCCGCTCCGGCCGGGCGTCCCGGCCGGAGCGGCCGGGCTTCGCGCTGAGCAGCGGGGCGTCTGCGCTGCGTAGCCGACGCCCTGGCGGGCGACCGCCGACACGGACGTGACCTGCGTCTCCGGGACCCCGGCCGGAGCAGCGTACATAACGGAACGTAACCGGACATCGCCGGGACGGGCTTGGCCGACGCCTTACGGAGCCTTAACCTACGGTTTCGTAACCTACGAATCCGTAGGTACGCCCGTTTGCCCTCTCCGTCCCCAGGAGTTCCCGTGACGCTCACCTCTCCCCACCTCGGCAGCTCTGCGGAGTGGACCGACGCGCGCCTGCTCTACGCGCTGGAAGAGGTCGTCGAGAAGGAGCTCAACCGGCACCTGAAGGTCACCAAGGACTGGATGCCGCACGAGTACGTGCCGTGGTCCGACGCCCGGAACTTCCCCGGCTTCTTCGAGGACGGAGAGGCCTGGGACCCGGCGCAGTCGAAGGTCACCGACATCGGCAAGATCGCCCTCGTCGTCAACCTGCTCACCGAGGACAACCTCCCGAGCTACCACCACGAGATCGCCAGCCTCTTCGGCCGCGACGGCGCCTGGGGCACCTGGGTGCACCGCTGGACCGCCGAGGAGGGCCGCCACGGCATCGTGATGCGCGACTACCTCCTCGCCTCCCGCGCCGTCGACCCGGACAAGCTGGAGCAGTTCCGGATGGCGCACATGAGCGAGGGCTTCGAGTCCGACAACCGGCACTCGATGCTGCACTCCGTGGCGTACGTCGCCTTCCAGGAGCTGGCCACCCGCATCTCGCACCGCAACACCGGCCACCAGTCCGGCGACCCGGTCTGCGACCGGATGCTGGCCCGGATCGCCACCGACGAGAACCTGCACATGGTCTTCTACCGCAACCTGCTGGGCGCGGCCTTCGAGCTCGCCCCCGACCTGACCATGCAGGCCGTGCGGGACGTCGTGGTCAACTTCCGGATGCCCGGACACGGCATGCCCGGCTTCGAGCGGGCGGCGGCGCAGATGGCGATCGGCGAGATCTACAACATGCGCATCCACCACGACGACGTGCTCCAGCCCGTCCTGCGCTTCCTCAAGGTCCTCCAGATCGAGGGCCTCGGCCCGGACGGCCTGCGCGCCCAGGAGGAGCTGGGTCTCTACATGAACGGCCTGGACAGCGAAGCCAGCAAGTTCGACGAGAAGCTCGCGGCCCGCAAGGCCCGGATGGCCTCGCGCGCGGCCGGCTGAACCGCCCCCGCGTCGCCGGAGCGGTCCGGCGGCTCAGCGGCCCTGCCGCTTGAGCCGCCCCCGCTCCTTCTCGGAGAGCCCGCCCCACACGCCGAACCGCTCGTCGTGGGCCAGCGCGTACTCCAGGCACGCCACGCGTCCCTCGCACGCCCCGCACAGCTGCTTCGCCTCGCGCGTCGACGAACCGGGCGCCGGGAAGAAGAACTCCGGTCCGGCCTGGGCGCACAGGGCGTTCTCGCGCCAGGTCGTGTCGGGCTCCGGGGCGGTCAGTACGCTCGTGTAGGTCTGCATGCGGACCACACTGCCCCGGGGTCGTAAACGGGCCATCAACGTTCGATCAATGCGGCGCGCCGGGCGATCCGGTCAGCGGGTGACGCCCAGTGCCGGAAGGACCGTCTCGGCCACCCGGTAGGCCTCCTCCAGGAGCGGGTTTCCGGACAGGATGAACGTGTCCACCCCGAGCTCCTGGTACTCCTTCAGCCGCTCCACGACCTGGGCGGTGGAGCCCACGACGGCCGTGCCGGGGCCGGGGCGGAACAGGCTCATGCCGGGCCAGAGGTTCGGATGGGTCTCCAGCTCGCGCGCGCGGGCCGGCACCCGGCCGCCGTGCTGGCGGAACTGGCGCTGCCAGCCCTCCCCGTCCTCGCCCGCCCGGTCGCCGAGCTGCCGGGCGTAGGTCGCCTCGCTCGTGACGTCCAGGAGCCGGTCGGCGGCGGCCCAGGCCTCGTCCTCGGTGTCCCGGACGATCAGGTGGAGCCGGAGCCCGATGCGGAGGGTGCGGCCGTGGGCGGCGGCCCGGGCGCGGACGTGGTCGAGCTTCTCCTTCAGCAGGTGCGGCGGTTCGCCCCAGGTCAGGTAGACGTCGACATGCTCGGCCGCCATCTCGATGCCGGGCGCCGAGGAGCCGCCGAACCAGAGCGGGACGTGCGGCGCCTGCACGGGGCGCAGGTCGCGGAAGGAGGCTCCGGCGTTCCGGAGGTCGTAGAAGCGTCCCTTGTGGTCGAAGACCTCGCCGGCCGTGAGGCGCTTCACGATCGACCAGTACTCGGCGCTCAGTTCGTACCGCTCGTCGTGCTCGACGTGCAGGCCGTACTCCCGCAGGGAGTTCGTCGACCCGTTGACCACGTTGAAGCGGAGTCGGCCGCCGAAGAGGTTGTCGAAGCTCAGCGCCATCTTCGCGAGGAGGGTGGGCGCGATCAGTCCGGGGTGGACGGCGAGCAGCGGCTTGAACCGGGTGCTGGTGGAGGCGGCGAGCGCGGAGCCGAGCGGCCACACGTCGTAGAGGTCGGTGGCGAGCAGCGCGCCGGTGTAGCCGAGGCGTTCGACGGTCCCGGCGAGCTGCGTGAGATAGCCGAGGTCGACCGGGCGGCGGCCCGCGGGCTCCCACGGGTAGGCGCCTTCGCGCGGGATCACGTACCAGAGGACTTCGGGGGCCTGGTGCGTCATCGGGTCAGGCCTTCCGGGGCAGCGCGTCGGCGACGGTGACCGCGCGGTCGACGAACCCGGTGCGGTGGAAGATGTCCGCCGCCCGCTGCTGCTCGGCGATGAACTCCTCGGTGACCTCCTCGATCGTCCAGGGCAGGGCCTTCAGGGCGGTCTCCCAGTCCTCGACGGTGCCGCCCTGGTCGGCGGCGGCGATCTCGGCGGCCTCGCGGGGGTGCGCGGCGGCCCAGTCGTCTGCGCGCCGCAGCGCGCGGGTGAGCGCCTCGACGAGTTCGGGCCGCCGCTCGGCCAGGTCGCGGCGGGTGAAGAAGACGGAGCGGTCGCTGATGACGTCGCCGGTGCGGATCAGGGTGCGCAGCCCGCCGGTGCGGCGGGCCGCGGCGAGCTCCGCGCCCTGCGCGACCCAGGCCGTGATCTCCCCGGCGCGGAGCCGCGCCTCGCTGCCCGCGTCTCCGCGGACCGGGGTGATGTCGGTGGCGTACGACAGTCCGGCGTCGTCCAGGGCCTTGGCGACGAGGTGCGTCTGCCAGGAGCCGACGGCGAGGTGGACGGTGCCGCCCTTCAGGTCGGCGACGGTGCGCACGGGGCTGTCCTCGGGGACGAGGAGGGCGCCGTGGTCGGGGCGGGGCGCGGAGACGGCCGTGTAGACGATGTCGTGTCCCGCGGCCTGGGCGGTGACGGGCGGGGTGGAGCCGGTGCCGCCGAAGTCGATGGTGCCGTCGGCGAGATGGGCGCCGGTGCGGACCCCGTCGGTGTACGGGTGCCAGGTCACGGTCTCGCCGAGGGCGGCCAGCTCCTCCTCCGCGTAGCCGAGGCGGGAGAGGTGGTAGAGGGAGGGGTTGCTGCGGTGGACGCCGATGACGACGGTCATGCCGGGGCTCCTTCGGGGGAGGGGGTGGGTGTGGGTTCGGGCGCGTGGACGCCGAGGTCGGCGAGCAGGCGGCGGCGCAGGGCCACGAAGGCCGGGTCGCCGGGGTCGCGGGGACGGGCGACGGTCACGGGCTCGTCGGTGACGAGCCGGCCGTCGCGCAGCACGGCGACCCGGTCGGCGAGGCGCACGGCCTCGTCGACGTCGTGGGTGACGAGCAGGACGGCCGGCCGGTGGATCCGCCGCAGTTCGCCGACCAGGTCCTGCATGCGGAGCCGGGTCAGCGCGTCGAGCGCGGCGAACGGCTCGTCGAGCAGCAGCAGTTCGGGCTCGCGCACCAGGGCCCTGGCGAGGGCGACGCGCTGGGCCTCGCCGCCGGAGAGGGTGGCCGGCCAGACGTCCGCGTGCCGCTCCAGGCCGACCTCGGCGAGCGCCCGCAGACCGGTCGCCCGGGTCTCCGCGCCGCGCGGCAGCCCGACGATGACGTTGGCCAGGACCTTCTTGGAGGGGATGAGCCGCGGCTCCTGGAAGACGATGGTGCGGGCGGCGGGGACGAGCGCCTCTCCCCCGTCGGCTCCGTCGAGGGCGCCGAGGATCCGCAGCAGGGTGGTCTTGCCGCTGCCGCTGGCACCGAGGAGGGCGACGAACTCGCCGCGCCCCAGGGTGAGGTCGAGTCCGTCGATGACGGCGCGGTCTCCGAAGACCCGGCGCAGTCCCCGTACCCGTACGGCGGTCATGTCGTCCCTCCCGGTCCGGCGGTGCGCCAGGGCATGAGGATCCGTTCCAGTCCTCGGACGAGGACGTCGGCGGTGAGGCCGAGAAGCCCGTAGACGAGGATGCAGACGGCGAGGATGTCGGTGCGGGCGTAGCTCTGGGCCTGGGACATCAGATAGCCGATGCCCGCGGTGGCGTTGATCTCCTCGGCGGCGATCAGCGCGATGACGCTGAGGGTCATGGAGAGCCGCAGCCCGGCGAGGAGCGAGGGAAGCGCGCCGGGCAGGACGACCTGGCGGACGATCGCGAGCCGGCCGAGACCGAAGCTCCGCATGGCCTCGACGAGTTTGCGGTCGGTGGTGCGGACGCCCCCGGTGGTGGAGACGTACATGGGGAAGGTGGTGGCGACCGCGATGAGCAGGATCTTGGCGGTCTCGTTGATCCCGAACCAGACCATGAAGAGGGGGACGAGGGAGAGGAAGGGGATGGTGCGGAGGGTCTGGAGCGAGGAGTCGAGGAGTTCGTCGCCGAGCCGGGTGAAGCCGGTGGTGATGCCGAGGACGAGTCCGGCGGTGAGCCCGATGACGAGGCCGAGTCCGGAGCGGGTGAGGGAGGTGGCGAGCGCGTCGGGCAGCTGTCCGTTGCCCCACAGCTCCCCCACCGCGTCGGCGACCTGCGCGGGTGAGGCGAGGACGTCGGGGGTGAGGAGACCGGTGGCGGAGGAGGCCCACCACAGCGCGAGGAGGACGAACGGGCCGAGGGCGCGGACGGTGACGGCGTGGGTGCGGGAACGGGCGCGGCGGGCCGGCGGGCGGGGGGCTACGAGGCCGTCCGTGCCGGTGGGCTCCTCCGTGAGGGCGGGTGCCTCCGTGGCGGGGAGTTCCTCCGTCGGGGCGTGCTTCTCCGTGGGGGCGTGTGCCTCCGCGCCGGGAAGTTCCTCCGTCGGGGCGTGCTTCTCCGTCGGGGCGTGTTCCTCCGTGGGGGCCGTCATGACAGCTTCTCGACGTCGAGGAGGTGGGCGGCGATGTCGACCTCGGCGGGGGTGACCTTCTGGTCGGCGTAGAACCGGGCGACGGTCTTGAAGCGCGCGATGTCCTCGGGACCGATGGGGTCGACGGTGCCGCCCTTGCCGGTGAAGCCGATCTGGACGTCACGGGCCCTGCCGGTGACGGCGGTGGGTCCGGCGTCCGTGAAGACGTTGAGGTAGGCGGCCGGGTCCTTCTTCTCCTTGGCGCTGTTCTCGTGAAGGTAGGCGTAGAGCGCCTCGACGATCTCGGGGTGCTCCTTGGCGAAGCCCGAACGGACGGCGTTGAGGCTGTAGTTGTCGGATCCGATGGCGGCGCCGTCGGCGAGGAACCGGGCCTTGCCGGTGCCGATCTCGGCAACGGCGTACGTGGACCAGACCGCCCAGGCGTCGACCTGTCCCGCGTTGAAGACGGCGGCGGTCTGGTCGGGGCGGAGGTAGACGCGCTCCACCTTGTCGGCGGGGATCCCGGCCTGGGCGAGGGCCTTGAGGAGCAGGTACTCGCCGGTGCCGCCCTTGTTCACGGCGACCTTGCGGCCGACGAGGTCCCGGACGGAGGCGATGTCCGATCCCTCGCGGACGAGGATTCCCTCGCCGACCGGGTCGGGGTCGGTGGCCGTGAAGAAGGCGAAGCCGGGGCTCTGGGAGAGGGAGGTGATGCCGGAGGTGATGGAGCCGGTCGCGATGTCGAGCTGGTCGGCGTTCATCGCCTGGGCGGCCGGTGCGAAGGGTCCGGCGCTGCCGGTCCAGGCCACCTTGGCCCCGACGGCGGCGAGGGCCTTGTCGAGGCTGCCGTCCTTCTTCCCCCGGGCGAGGACGCCGGCGTTGCCGGGGTCGGGGATGCGAACGGTGACCGTGCCCTTCCCTTGTGTCGTGGCCTTCGGGTCGCCGCCGGTGTCCGCGTCGCCGCCGCAGGCGGTGACGGTGGAGAGGGCGGCGAGGGCCGCCAGAGCGGCGAGCGGGGTGAGTGGGCGCATGGCGGTCTTCCTCCGAAGGAGAGGGCGGGGCGGGGGGCTCTGCTGTGACGGGGCGGGGGGCTCGGCCGGTACGGGACGGGGGTCTCCGCCGGCACGGGACGCGGGTGTCCGCTGCTACGGGACGGGGTGCGCGGACGGTTCCGGCGCGGCGGACGCGATCAGGCGGGCGCGGCGCAGGGGCTCCGGGTCGGCCCAGGCCCGCACGTCCACGGCCTCGGGCAGGAAGCCGTGGGCGCGCAGGGCCTCCTCCTGCCGGGCGAGCAGGTCGAGACGGGTGCCGGAGAGGTCCGGGTGGAGGGTGCGGTGGGTGCCGGGCCGGTAGGCGCCGGCGACGCCCTCGGCGCCCGCTCCGGTCTCGGCACCGAGGATGCGGGCGACCTCGGCGGGCTCGTCCGCGGCCCAGTCGGCGGCGCGGAGCAGCACCGCGAGGAAGCGCGCCACGAGTCCGGGGTGCGCGTCGAGGAGGTCCTGGTGGACGGTGATCGGGCGCGGGGTGCCGTTGTTGACGCGGTGGACGGGGTCCGGGAGGTCGTCGAGCTCGACGGCCACCTCGGCTCCGGCGCGGCGGGCGGCCTCCACGGCGAGGGCGCCCTTCACGTAGACGGCGTCGACCTCTCCGCGACGCAGGGCGTCGAGCCCGGCGGCCCACTGGCCGCGGTGCCCGTCGGCCGGTACGTCGACGAGGGACGCGTCGCCGAGTCCGTACCCCGCCGAGGCGAGGGCGCCCTCGAAACCGCGCAGGGCCATCGCCCGCCAGAAGTCGATGGGCACGGAGTGGCGGGGCACGGCGAGCCGGAGTCCGCGCAGGGCGGCGGCCCCGCGCACCGGGGAGCCGGGGGCGACGAGCACCGCCTGGCGTTCCTCGATCCAGGTGAGGCCGACGAGCCGGGTGCGCTCGCCGCGTGAACGGGCCCACAGCGCCGGTACGTTGCCGCCTTCGCGGAAGAGTCCGGGCAGGGCGTGGGTGAAGTGGGTGGCGGGGTCGGCGCCGGGTTCGGCGTCCTGGAGCGAGCGGACGGCGATGCCGTCCGGGGCGAATTCCCCGGCGAGCCAGCCTCGGTCGGCGGCGACGCCGGTGGCGGTGGGGACGGGGCAGCGGGTGAACCAGAGCGTGTCGGGAACGCGGGCGTACGTCATGGGGGCATCCCGGAGTGCGAAGGGGTCGGGAAGGGGTCGTGGGACGGGGGGCCCGGCCCGTGGGGCAGGGCGTCACCCCGCGGGGGTGGCGGAGGGGCCGCCGGGCACGGCGCCGCCGCCACGGGAGGCACGGAGGTGCGGGGTGTGCGGGGCGGATGGCTGGAACTCACCGCCGGACATTCCGACCCGGGCAGGGCGTGGAGCGGTGCCGGTGCGGGGGTCGGGAGCCGGAAGTCGAGCCGGCCGGTGCGGCGAGCGAGGGCCGGGGGTCGAGCCGGCCGGTGCGGCGAGCGAGGGCCGGGGGTCGAGCCGGCCGGTGCGGCGAGCGAGGGCCGGGGGTCGAGCCGGCCGGTGCGGCGGGTGAGGCCGGGGGTCAGCGACAGCCGGTGCCGGTGACGCGCACCAGGTCGATGTGGCGGCGCCGGGTGAGGGCGAGCGGTGCGCGGAGGGCGTCCGGCGCGTGTCGTGCGTTCATCGCGGGTCTGCTCCTTCCGGCTCGGTTGCCGCTCTGGTGTGTTGGCCGGAACCTTGCCACGGTTGTTCCGCCGCCCACAACTCGCTTCCCACGATGTGGGATTGCTTGTGAACGGAGTGTTTCCGACCTTGCGCCGGGCCCGAATCGGCTCCCGCCATGTGGGAGCGTGGGAGCCCGATCACCCACGGGGAGCGAACCCTATGACGACCGAGGCCGGCATCGCCCGACCCCCGGCGGGCGCCCAGGCGGTCCGCCGCGCACTCGACGTGCTGCACTGTTTCCACGACAACGGACCCGACCTGAGCGCCTCCGACCTCGCGCGCCGGCTCGGCCTCTCCACCTCGACGGCGCACCGGCTGGCCCGCACCCTGCTCGGCGCGGGCTTCCTGGAGCAGGACGCCAGGACCGCGCGGTACCGCCTGGGTCCCGCGATGACCGAGCTGGGCCGTCTCTCGTACCACCAGCGCGGACTGCACCTGGCCGCGCCCGAGCTGTCGGATCTGGCCGAACGGACCGGCGCCACCGTCGACCTGGCCCTGCGCAGCGGCCCGCACGCGGTGATCGTGGCGGGCGGTTCGGTGACGCCGAAGGTGGGGCTGCGGCGGCCGCTGCACTCGACGGCACTGGGGAAGGTGCTGCTCGCCTGGCCCCGGGCGGGCGAGGGCGGCCCGCGTTCCCTGCCGCCGCTGTACGCGTTCACGGAGCGGACCATCGTCGAACCCCCGGTACTGACCGCAGAGTTGGCGCGCGTACGGGAGGCGGGGTTCGCCCTCAACGACGGTGAGTCGGCGCTCGGGGTACGGACGGTGGCCGTACCGGTCCTGGAGCGCACGGGGCACGCGCGGTTCGCGCTCGCGGTCCGCGCCACCCCCGAGCTGATCACCGAGGCGCGACTCGACTGGTACCTGGCGCAGGCGCGGGCCTGCGCGCGGGCCCTGGAGGTGCTGCTGCTCGCGCCGGCGGAGCGCCGGGATCCGGGCGAGCGGGCCGGGTAGCCCCTGGTCCGGCCCCCGTGGAGCCGTTTCGATCCGGAGGCGGACGAGTCGCCGAACTCTCTCGATCCCCTCTCCCGCCGATATGTCCGCACGGTCGTGCGTTCAGTACGATGGAGGGATGAGCGGCAGCGGGAGCAAGATCGACGGGCGGGTCGAGCGGGGCAACCAGACCCGGCGCCTCGTCCTCGGCAGAACGATGGACATCGCCTCGGTCGAGGGCCTCGACGGCCTGTCCCTGGGCCGGATCGCGACCGAGCTGGAGCTGAGCAAGAGCGGTGTCTTCGCCCTCTTCGGCTCCAAGGAGGAGCTCCAGCTGGCGACCGTCAGGGCCGCCGTCGCCGTCTTCGCCGACCAGGTGGTCGCCCCGCTGAACGACGTGCCGCCGGGGGCGCGGCGGGTGCGCGAGCTGTGCCGCAGCTGGCTCGCGTACTCCTCGGGGCGGGTCTTCGCGGGCGGCTGCTTCTTCTACGCGGCCGGCGCCGAGTTCGACGCCCGCACGGGACCGGTCCACGACGCCGTCGCCCGCACCCACCGCGACTGGACGGCCTTCGTGGAGGGGACCCTGCGGGAGGCCCGCGCCGCCGGGGAGCTCGCCGGGGACCTGGACGTGGAGCAGGTGGCCTTCGAGCTGATCGCACTCATGGAGACCGCCAACGCGCAGTCCGTGCTGCACGACGACCCCACCGCGTACGCCCACGCCGAGCGGGGCATCACGACCCGCCTGCTCACCTCGGCCACGGAGAGGGGCCGCGAGGCCCTGACGGAGGGCGCCTGAGGGAGCCGGCGGCGGCGAGCCTCAGGCCTTCTCGGAACCCTCGGACTCTTTGGGGTTCCTGGAGTCCTCGGCGTCCTTGGCGTTCTCGGGACCCTTGGAGTCCTTGGCGCCCTTGGGGCCCTTGGGGTCCTCGGAGCCCTTGGGATCCTTGGGATCCTTGGGATCCTCCGCATCCTTCTTCGCCCGGCTCGGCTGCACCCTCTTCGGCTCGCCCGGCATCTTCGGGTACTCGGGCGGGTACGGAAGGTCACCCAGGCCGTGCTCCGCCTCGTCCCGCCGGGCCAGTTCCAGCAGCGACTCCAGGCTGAACCGCTCGTCGTCCATGTCCGCGTGGACGTCACCGGCCTCCGCGTACCGGGTCCGCATCGTCCTGATGTCGAAGTCCCTCGGCACGGCGTCGTCGATCTCCTCCCAGCGCAGCGGCGCCGACACGGGCGCGTGCGGACGGGGCCGTACGGAGTAGGCGGAGGCGATCGTGCGGTCCCGGGCCGTCTGGTTGTAGTCGACGAAGATCCGCTCGCCGCGCTCCTCCTTCCACCACTTGATCGTGACCCGGTCCGGCATCCGCCGCTCCAGCTCCCGGCCGCAGGCGATGGCCGCCCGCCTGACCTGGGTGAACGTCCACTCGGGGAGGATCGGGACGAAGACGTGGAGCCCCCGTCCGCCGGAGGTCTTCGGCCAGCCGCGCAGCCCGTGCTCGTCGAGGACCGCGCGCAGCTCGTGGGCGGCGCGGACGGCGTCCGCGTAGTCCGTGCCGGGCTGCGGGTCCAGGTCGATGCGGAGCTCGTCGGGATGATCGGTGTCCTCCCGGCGCACCGGCCAGGGGTGGAAGGTGACGGCGCCGAGGTTGGCCGCCCAGAGCACGGCCGCCGGTTCGGTGGGGCACATCTCGTCGGCGGACCGGCCGCTGGGGAAGGTGATGTGGGCCGTAGGGATCCAGTCGGGCATGTACTTCGGGGCGCGCTTCTGGAAGAACGACTCGCCGGTCACCCCTTCGGGGTAGCGCTCCAGGGTGGTGGGGCGGTCCCGCAGGGCGCGGGTGACCCCGTCGCCCACGGCCAGGTAGTACTGGACCAGGTCCATCTTCGTGTAGCCGGGCTCGGGGAAGTAGACCTTGTCGGGGTGGGAGACCCGCACGGTCCGGTCGCCGACTTCCAGTTCCACCGCTGCCGCCTTGCCTGCCATGCGGGTCAGCCTAAAGCTCGCCGACAACTCACGCATACCGGACAATCGCCCCATGGATCTTCCGGTGATGCCGCCCGTGAAACCGATGCTCGCCAAGGCCGTGAAGCGGATCCCGCCGGGCATGCAGTACGAGGCGAAGTGGGACGGCTTCCGCGCGATCGTGCACCGGGACGGGCCCGAGCTCGTCATCGGCAGCCGTACGGGCAAGCCCCTCACCCGCTACTTCCCCGAGCTGGTCGAGGCGCTCGCCGCCCGGCTGCCGGAGCGCTGCGTGATCGACGGGGAGATCGTGATCGAGCACGAAGGGCGGCTCGACTTCGACCGGCTCTCCGAGCGGATCCATCCGGCCGACTCCCGGGTCCGAATGCTGGCCGCGACCACCCCGGCCCGGTTCATCGCCTTCGACCTGCTCGCCCTCGGGGACGACTCCCTCCTCGACACCCCGCTGAGCGAGCGCCGGGAGGCCCTGGAGCGCGTGCTCGACGGGGTCGACGCGCCGGTCCACCTGGCGCCGGCGACCCGGGACCCGGAGCTCGCCGCCCGCTGGTTCGAGCAGTACGAGGGCGCCGGCCTCGACGGGGTGATCGCCAAGCCGCTCGACCTGGCCTACCGGCCGGACGCCCGCCTCATGTTCAAGATCAAGCACGAGCGGACGGCGGACGTCGTCGTGGCCGGATACCGCTTCCACAAGAGCGGGCCGGTGGTCGGCTCGCTGCTGCTCGGTCTGTACGACGCCGGGGGCGCCCTCCAGCACGTCGGCGTGTGCGCGGCCTTCACCGCCGCCCGCCGCGCCGAACTCGTCGAGGAGCTGGAGCCGCTCCGGATGGACCCCCCGGACGGGCACCCCTGGGCGGCGTGGGCCGACGAGGCGGCGCACGAGGGGGCCAGGCTGCCGGGGGCCCCGAGCCGCTGGTCGGGCAAGAAGGACCTGTCGTGGGTGGCGCTGCGGCCGGAGCGGGTCTGCGAGGTCGGCTACGACCACATGGAAGGGGACCGCTTCCGCCACACGGCGCAGTTCAAGCGGTGGCGCCCCGACCGGAATCCGGAGTCCTGCGGCTACGGGCAGCTGGACGAGCCCGTCTCCTACGACCTGGCCGACATCCTCGCGTAGGAGGCACGGGATCCGGCCACCGGGAAGAGGCCCGACCGCAACGTGATATGCCACACACTCGGACGGCGTGAACCGCCCGTGCCCGCCCCGGACTTCCGGGCGATACGCAGGAACGGTGCGCAACGCGTCCGCCGCCGCCCGGCCCCGCACCTGCGGGAACACCCCCGCGTCCGGCCGCCCGCACCCGCCGGTCCGGCCCCTTCGGTCCTCCCGGGGCGGGTCCGGCCGTTGCCCGGCCGCGACACGGCCGTGCCTGAACCCGTACCCCGATCCGGTACGTATGGGTGAGGAGACCCTTCCGTACCCTCCCCGGACCGACTAGGACTGACCTGTGATCACCTCGCCCTCGCGCCTCGTTCCCGTACCGATCCCCGACAGCGTGGCCGCTCTGATCGGTGCCTGCCTGCCGCTGCACGTCCTCCAGGCCGAGGTCGACGCGGACTGCGCGGCGCGTGAGGTCTACCGTTTCCGGGGGCCGCTCTGCGCGGAGGACCGGGCCGACCGCGAGCACGCCCTCGCCGCCCTGGCGCGGGCCAACAAGATCCTCGCCAAGCACCATCCCCGACTGCCCGTCACCCCCTGACGGAGGCCGCGCTCCCGCCGTGCGGGGCGCACCCGTTCGGCGGTCCCCCTCATGCGTGAGGCCGGTGCCGGTGTGACGCTGCGAGAGTGACCACGACCAGCGACGCAGCGCCCGCGCCCCCGGCCGCCACCGAGCCACCCGTGCTCGACCGCCGCCGCCGCAACATCGTCTTCGGCACGATCATGCTCGGCGTCCTCCTCGCCGCCCTCGACCAGACGATCGTCGGCACCGCCCTGCCCACGATCGTCTCGGACCTCGGCGGCGCCGCGCACATGTCGTGGGTGGTCACCTCGTACCTGCTCGCCGAGACGGTCGCGACCGTCCTGGTCGGCAAGTTCGGCGATCTCTTCGGCCGCAAGGTCATCTTCCAGATCTCCGCGGTCGTCTTCATCACCGGCTCGTTCCTCTGCGGCCTCGCCACGAACATGACGCTCCTGATCGTCTGGCGTGGCCTCCAGGGCATCGGCGCCGGTGGTCTGATGGTCACCTCGATGGCGCTCATCGCCGATGTGATCCCGCTGCGCGAGCGCGGCAAGTACCAGGGCGCGATCGGGGCCGTGTTCGGTGTCTCCACGGTCATCGGGCCGCTGCTCGGCGGTCTGTTCACCGACCACCTCACCTGGCGCTGGGCCTTCTACGTCAACGTCCCCATCGCGATCCTGGTCGTCATCGCCGCCGCCCGCACCATCCCCTCCGTACGCTCCGCGAGCCGGCCGGTCATCGACTACCTGGGCATCGCGCTGGTCGCCGTCGGATCCAGCGCCCTGATCCTGGCGACCAGCTGGGGCGGCAACGAGTACGCGTGGGGCTCGGGCGTCATCATCGGGCTCTTCGCGGGCGGGCTCGCCGCCCTCGCGCTGTTCTGCTGGGTGGAGACGCGCGCGGCCGAACCCATGCTGCCCATGCGGCTCTTCGGGAACCCCGTCTTCACGGTCTGCTCCGTGCTCAGCTTCGTCGTCGGCTTCGCCATGCTCGGCGCGATGACCTTCCTGCCGACCTATCTGCAGTACGTCGACGGCGAGTCGGCCACCATGTCCGGCATCCGCACCCTGCCGATGGTCATCGGCCTGCTCATCGCCTCCATCTTCAGCGGCAACGTCGTCAGCAAGACCGGCCACTACCGGACCTTCCCGATCGTCGGCTGTCTGGTGATGGGCGTCGGGCTCTTCCTGCTCTCCCTCATGGGGCCGGACACGGGGACCTGGCTGGAGTCGCTGTACATGTTCGTCCTCGGCACCGGCATCGGCCTGTGCATGCAGGTCCTGACCATCGCCGTGCAGAACACCGTCGAGTACGCCGACCTCGGCACCGCCACCTCCGGCGTCACCTTCTTCCGCACCCTCGGCAGCTCCTTCGGCACGGCCGTCTTCGGCACGATCTACGCCAACTCCCTCAAGCCGAACCTCACCGCGGGGACCGCCGAGGCCGCCGCCGTCGCCGGGAGCCTCGGCGTCGACCCCGCCGGGATCGCGCGGGCCGCGCAGAACCCGGCCGGACTGCACGCGCTGCCCGACCGGGTGGCGGAGCCGATCGTCCAGGCCTACGCCGACACCCTGCACACCGTCTTCCTGTGGACCGTGCCCGTCGCCGCCGTCGGCTTCGTGGTCGCCCTCTTCCTCAAGCAGGTGACGCTCCGCGACTCGGCCCGCGCCGCCGCGCCCGACATGGGCGAGGGGTTCAGCTCCCCCGCCGCGACCGGCGACTCGGAGAAGCTCCTCGAACTGTCCGTCGGCCGCATCCTGCGCCGCACCGACTACGAGACGGCCCGGTCGATCGTCGCCGCCTCCGACACCCGGCTGGACACCGCGGGCGCCTGGGCGGTGATGCAGGTCGAGCTCTTCACGCGGACGGTCGGGCACGCGAGCCTCGGCCTGATCTCGGCCGGCCGGCGGGTGCCGCCCGAGGTGCTGCTGCCCGTCTTCGACCGGATGGTCGACGAGGGGTACCTGACCCGGGACGGCAACCTGCTCTCCCACACGGCGGCGGGCCGGCGGGAGGCGGACGTGATCACCCACGCCTGGGGCGACTGGCTCTCCGACCTCGTGGCGAGCGAGCGCGGCCGGCCCAGCGGCCCGGAGCTGCGGGTGGCGACGGACGCCATCGCCAAGAGGATCGTCGCCGAGGACCTCGCGAGCGGACTCCCCCGGGGCCGGACCACGGCGGGCGCGGGGGCGCGCTGAGCGCAGGACCGGAGCCGTCGTCCCCGCTAGTCGACGAAGTCGCCGTCCACGTAGACCCACGCGCCCTCGTGCCGTGCGAACCGGCTCCGCTCGTGCAGGGAGCCCCGCTCGCCGCCGTGGACGTAGCGGGCCGTGAAGGTGACGGTGCCGTGCTGGTGGAACGCGGTGCCCTCGCCGGTCTCCTCGATCTCCAGGCCCGCCCAGCGCATGCCGGGATCGAAGTCGACCTCGCCGGGCCGGGTCTCCGGCGCCCAGGTGCGCAGCAGATAGGCCTCGTCGCGGACGACGAAGGCGCTGTAGCGGGAGCGCATGAGGAGCTCCGCGGTGGGCGCCGTACCGCCGGTGCCCGCGTGGAAGCGGCCGCAGCAGGCGCCGTAGGCGGCGTCGAGGCCGCAGGGGCAGGGCGAGCCGGCGGTCACGGCGGGCGCGGGGGCGCCCTGGGCCGTACGGGAGGCCGGGGAGGTGCGGGGCCGGGTCTTGCGTCGGGACATGGCGTCATTGTCCCCCACCCGCCGCGGCGGCGGACGCCCGGCATGTGGACGGCCGCGTGGACGCCGGCCGGGAATCCCGCTGCTCGGAGCGGTCGGCCGAGTAGCGTACGAGCATGAAACTGACGATTCTCGGAGGCGGCGGATTCCGGGTGCCGCTGGTGTACGGCGCCCTCCTCGGCGACCACGCCGAGGGGCGGGTCACCCACGTCACCCTCTTCGACCTCGACGAGGGGCGGCTGTCGGCGATCGCGCGGGTCCTCGCGGACCAGGCGGAGGGCGTGCCGGACGCCCCGGCGGTGACGGCCACGACGGACCTCGACGAGGCCCTGCGCGGCGCGGACTTCGTGTTCTCCGCGATCCGCGTCGGCGGTCTGGAGGGCCGGGCCGCCGACGAGCGGATCGCGCTCGACGAGGGCGTGCTCGGCCAGGAGACGGTGGGCGCCGGAGGCATCGCGTACGGGCTGCGGACCGTGCCCGTCGCGGTACGGATCGCCCGGCGGATCGCCGAACTCGCCCCCGACGCCTGGGTCATCAACTTCACGAACCCGGCCGGTCTGGTCACGGAGGCCATGTCCCGGGTGCTCGACGACCGGGTCGTCGGCATCTGCGACTCCCCCGTGGGCCTCGGCCGCCGGGTCGCCCGCGTCCTGGGCGCGGACCCGGACGAGGCCTGGATCGACTACGTGGGCCTCAACCACCTGGGCTGGCTGCGGGGGCTGCGGGTCGCCGGCCGGGACGAACTGCCCCGGCTGCTGGCCGACGAGGCGGCGCTCGGCTCCTTCGAGGAGGGCCGCCTCTTCGGCCCGGAGTGGCTGCGCTCGCTGGGCGCGATCCCCAACGAGTACCTGCACTACTACTACTTCAACCGGGAGGCGGTGCACGCCTACCGGACGGCCGAGCGGACGCGCGGGGCGTACCTGCGCGACCAGCAGGGCGCGTTCTACCGGGAGATGGGCAAGCCCGACACCCCGGCGCTCGCCGCCTGGCACCGGACGCTCGCCGACCGGGAGGCCACCTACATGGCCGCCAACCGGGAGGCCGCCGGGACCGGGGACCGCGACGAGGAGGACCTGGAGTCGGGCGGCTACGAGAAGGTGGCGCTCGCGCTCATGCGGGCGATCGCGCGGGACGAGCGGACCACCCTGATCCTCAACGTGCGCAACCGGTCGACGCTCTCCGTGCTCGACGCGGACGCGGTGATCGAGGTCCCCTGCTTCGTGGACGCGAACGGCGCCCATCCGGTGTCGGTGGCCCCGCTGCCGTACCACGCCGTCGGCCTGGTGACGGCGGTGAAGGCCGTGGAGCGCGAGGTCCTCGCGGCGGTGGAGAGCGGCTCCCGCGAGACGGCCGTGAAGGCCTTCGCGCTGCACCCGCTGGTGGACTCGGTGGCGGTGGCCCGGCGTCTCGTGGCGGGCTACACGGCGGAGCACCCGGGGCTGGCCTGGCTGCGGGGCTGACCCCCGCCTCACGGTGGACCGAGGGCGGACGAGCACCGTGTGGCCGGACGGCGGAACGGACGGCCGGCGAGCACCTCGCCGACACGGTCGGCGCCATCGGGCCGCCCGGCCGCTTCCCGGTGACGCCGGTGGCGCCGTAGGAGCGCGTCAGGGCCCGCCCGGTGGTACCGGGCGGGCCCCGCGCGTAGGGCTCGGGATCAGGGCTTGCGTGCCACCGCGGCCCACCCGGGGATGGGCTCGTCGCCCTGGACCGGAACGGGTACGCCCAGCTCCGGGTGCCACTCGGCGGTGAGCGAGACCCCGGGCTCCACGAACTCGAGCCCGTCGAAGAACGCGGCCAGCTCGTCGCGCGAGCGGGGCCGCAGGGTCAGCCCGCGCGCCTTGTACATGGCGGCCGCCTGGGCCGCGCCCTCGGGGTTGAAGTCCCCGGTGACGTGGGACAGGACGAGGTAGCTGCCCGGCGCGAGCTTCTCGACGAGCTTGGAGACCAGGTCGTACGCGCCGTCCTCGTCGCCCACGAAGTGCAGCAGGGCGAGCATCGACAGGGCGATGGGCCGGTCGAAATCAAGGACCTTTCCGGCCCTTTCGAGGATGGCCTCGGGCTCGCGGGCGTCCGCCTGGATGTACTCGGTGGCCCCCTCCGGGGTCGAGCGCAGCAGGGCGGCCGCGTGCGCGAGCACGATCGGGTCGTTGTCGCAGTAGACGATGCGGGACTCCGGCGCGGCCTCCTGCGCGATCTGGTGCAGGTTGGGCTCGGTCGGGATGCCCGTGCCGACGTCCAGGTACTGCCGGACGCCGTGGGCGCTGAGCCAGCGGATGGCGCGGTGCATGAAGGCCCGGTTGACGCGGGCCATGTCACGGCCCCGGGCGTCGACGGTGAGCAGCTGGCGTGCCATCGCCTCGTCGACCGGGTAGTTGTCCTTGCCGCCCAGGAACCAGTCGTACATCCGCGCCGGATGCGGCTTGCTGGTGTCGATCCGAACGGATGCGGGGTCCTGGGTCATCGGCTCTCCTGGTCGGGATGAACGGGCGGCACTGCAACAAGAGTTACGCGATGGTAGGGGTGGGACGGAAGGGCTCAGGTGAGCAGAAAGTCAGCCTGACCGGATTTGGCGCCCTGGATGAAAGCGGCGATCTCTCCGTGGGTGTAGATGAGCGCTGGTCCTTCAGGGTCTGCGGACTGTCGCACGGCGACTCTGCCGTCGGCCAGCTTCATGGCCTCCACGCAGTTGCCCCCGTTCCCGCCGCTCCAGGGCTTGTGCCAGCCTTCGGCACCGAGCTCGGCGGCGGGCATGCCGTTGTATATGCGATCCATTCACAGCTCCTTGCGGAGATTCCGGAGAATCTCCTTCGTGCGTTGTGCAGTCGCGGCCTGCGCCGCCATGCGGTCCATGACCTCCAGGTGGGACGCCACCTCGGGACGCGCGTCCAGATAGACGGCGCCGGTCAGGTACTCGCTGTAGACCATGTCCGGGAGTTCGGGCATGGCGAAGCGGAACAGGACGAAGGGTCCGTAGGTGCCCGGATGGTGTCCGGACGCGAACTCCGCGATCTGCAGGGTGACGTTCGGCAGCTCCGACGCCTCGAGCAGCCGGTCGAGCTGGTCGCGCATCACTTCGGGCCCGTCGCCGACCGGTCGGCGGAAGACGGTCTCGTCCATGATCACCCAGAACTTCGGGGCGTCGTCCCTGGTCAACAGGGACTGGCGCTCCATCCGAAGGGCTACATGGCGCTCGGCGTCCTCGTCCCTGCCGGCATCGCTGCCGCCACCGACCGCCCCGCTGCGCAGAATGGCGCGGGCGTACTCCTCGGTCTGGAGCAGACCGGGGACGAACTGGGGCTCGTAGGCCCGGATGAGGCCGGCCGCCCCCTCCAGGCTGACGTACATGGAGAACCAGCCGGGCAGCACGTCGTGGAACCGCTGCCACCAGCCGGGGAGGTTGGCCTCCTCCGCGAGGGCGACGAAGCCCTCCGCCTCGGAGTCCGTGATCCCGTACTCCTTCAGGAGGAGCTGCACGTACGGAATCTTCAGCGCGACCTCGGCGGTCTCCATCCGCCGGACGGTGGCCGGGGCCACTCGGAGGATCTTCGCGGCCTCTTCCCGCTTCATGCCGGCCCGCTCGCGCAGGTCCTGCAGTCGCTTTCCGAGGACGACCTGTCCCACCGTGGGGGCGGACCGCGGCTCGCTCACTCTCAGACCTCCCCGACGCACTGTTTGGACGAGTGTGACACGAAGGCGGGCCGGAGAGAACACGGCACTCTGCAATTTTCAGAGTGCCACTTGCCAAGTGTCCGACTCAGGAGGACAGTGATCCGGTGAACCAGTACACGCTGCCGCCGTGCGCCCCCGCGCCACGGCGACAGCGCCGTACGGCAGTCCTGCCCACTGTTGTGAGGAACCGGTCGTGGCTTCTGGTAACGCGCAGCCCTCAGGTCTCATGAGCCCTCGAGCCCCCCGGGTCATGGCCCAGCGCCCACAGCAGCACACCGATCCCGTCCGTCGCTTCGCCTTCGAGCTCCCGGCCCGCACGGCCTCGGTCGCGCGCGCCCGCCGGCTCGCGGAGGAGCGGCTCATCCTCTGGGGCTGCGACCCCGAGATACGCGACACCGTCGCCCTCGTCGTCTCCGAGCTCGTCACCAACGCCGTCGTGCACACCGCCAGCGACCGCTTCGTGTGCGAGATACGCGAGGGCGAGGAGACGCTGCGGATAGCCGTCCGCGACGAGGGCGGCCCCGCCGACCCCCGGATTCGCGACTGCGGCGAGGAGGAGCGCGGCCGCGGCCTCCTCATCGTCGACGCGCTCTGCACCGCCTGGGGCGCCGACCGCACCGGCCACGGCACCGCGCAGGTCGTCTGGGCGGAACTCGCCCACGGCATGGGGGAACCATGCTGAGGTCCCTCCGCATCCTCCCGCGCACCCGCCGGAACCCCGAGGCCTCGTCCGTGGCCGCCCAGCACCGCTCCCCCGACCCGCGCGACGGGACCCGGATCCACGATCTCGGCGCCACCCGCCTCGCCGTCCCCGTCGGACTCCACACCGGGCTCGGCTGCGACGCCGTCGGCGTCCCCGCCCGCTTCGGCTTCAAGATCCTCTCGCGGCTGCCCGCCAAGGGCTGTGTGTACGCCGACTCCGACTGGTGGTGGTGGCTCGTCCCCGCCGGCTCCGACCAGGACCTGACCTGGCCGCTGCCCGCCTGCTACGCCCCCGGCGCCGAGATCCCGGACCGCCGCCCGCGCCTCATCCACCACCCCGACGGCACCTCTCCCTACACGCCGCCGATCCCCCTCTACCTCCTCGTCTGCCAGCTCACGGGCATCGCACCGTCCTGGCCGGCGCCCCCGGTACGCAGCGCCCTGTGACGGTCCGGCCGGTTCGTCAGCCCCGGGGTGCGAACCGGTCCACGGGTCACCCCCTAGGCTCGGAGCCATGTTCACCCCGCAGGGTCCCAGCCTCCGCGAGCTGACCGCACAGGCCCTCTCCTCGGTCGAGCACGGCTACGACCTGCTCGCGGACACGTTCGACGTGACGCCCTTCCGCACGTCCGACCGTCTCCTGAGCGCGGTCGCTCACGCCCTGGAGCCCCTCGGCCCCTTCGGCTCCGGGCTCGACGTCTGCTGCGGCACCGGCGCGGGCCTCGGCGTGCTCCGCTCGGTCTGCGCGGGCCGGGTCACGGGCGTCGACTTCAGCGCGGGCATGCTGGCCCGGGCGCGGGCCGCCCACCCGACCGCCGACCTGGTGCGCGCGGACGCCCTGGCCCTTCCCTTCCGCCCGGTCTTCGACCTGGCGGTCAGCTTCGGCGCCTTCGGCCACTTCCTGCCGGCCGCCCAGCGCACCCTCTTCACCCAGGTCCACGCCGCCCTGCGCCCCGGGGGCACCTTCGCCTTCCCGCTCCCCGCCCCGCCGGCGGTGGGCTCGCGGCTCTACTGGACCCTGTGGGGCTTCGACGCGGCGATGCGCGTGCGGAACGCCGTCCTGCGCCCGCCGTTCGTCATGTACTACCGCACCTTCCGCCTCCAGGACGTCCGCTCCCGTCTGGAGGCCTCCGGCTTCGAGGTCTCCCTCACCCCGGTCGAGACCCTGGGCCGCCGCGAGGACGGCAGCCCGCGGTGCAGGCTGGTGGTGGCGCGGAAGCTCTAGGCGGCGAGTCCCCGAGCCCCCGCACCGATCCGCGGAGGAAACGCGAAAGTGCCGGTCGATGTGAGATCGACCGGCACTTTCCGCTGGTGTCCGAGGGGGGACTTGAACCCCCACGCCCGATAAAGGGCACTAGCACCTCAAGCTAGCGCGTCTGCCATTCCGCCACCCGGACAAGGTGTCTGTCGCTCCGGGGTTTCCCCCGCGGCGACAGAGACAACTCTACCAGGGGTTCGAGGTGGGTTTCACCAGCGTTTTCCGTGGTCAGTGGGGTGGGGCGACCCTGACGGCCGGGACCGGGCGGAGACCGCCCCGCCCCGCGTACGAGGTGCTCACGACCGGGCGCTCAGGGTGACGGCGGTGACCGTCGAGGAGGCGGGGTGAAGAGGTCCGATGCGCGGGCGGCGGGCGGTGCGGAGCACCGCCGCGGGCGCGGAAGGACGGGGTGGGAGCCCGGCGCCCCCCGACGCCGGCTCCGTGGAGGCCACACTGACGACCGCCCCGCGGTCCAGGCCAATGCTTTGTCGGAAGTCCGTCAGGTCGGTGTCCTCGCGGTCCGCGTGGCCGATCCGGTCGCGGACGGGAGGCCCCACGGCGGGCCCGCCGGTCAGCGGACCTCGACGAGGCGGGCCGAGACCACCACGTTGCCCGCGTAGCCGCTCTCCTGGGTGAAGGTGCCGCCGCAGGTGATGAGCCGCAGTTCGGGGACGCCGACGTCCCCGTAGACCCGCTCGGCGGGGAAGTCCTCCTTCGGGACGACCTCGACCCCGTACACGACGAAGACGGCGGTCCTGCCGTCCCGGCGGACGACCTCGACCCGGTGTCCCCGGCCGAGGGCGCCGAGGTCGTAGAAGACGGCCCGGCCGGCCGGGGTGTCGACGTGGCCGACGACGACGGCCGTGCCGCGCTCGCCGGGGGTCACCGCGCCGGTGAACCAGCCCGCGAGCCGGTTCTCCTCGGGCGGCGGGGCCTCGATCCAGCCGTCGGGGTCGAGGCCGACGGCGGTGACGGGCGCGTCGATACGGACGGCGGGGACGCGGACCCGGACCGGCGGCGAGGCGGGCAGCGGAGCGGGGACGGGAAGGGGCGCCAGGGCGGCGAGGCCGGCCCCGGCCCCGTCGGGCGCGGCCGCGGCGACGGGCTGCGGCGGGCCCGCGGCCTGGAGCTCCCCGGTGCCGCCGCGCACGAGGTGCACGCCGATGAGGAGGACGACGGCGATGGCGCCCCAGGCCCCGCGCCGTCCGGTGCCGGGCCCCGCTCCCGTCCCGGTCGTGGTGTCGTCCACCCGCTCGCCGGCCTCCTCCGTACGCCCCGAACCGTCCGCACGCCCCACGTCCGCAGCCCTTCTCGCGCCCCCGCCGCGGTGCGTCCCGGCGCACCGCCCCTCGTCACGTGCTGGCGCCCCTCCGCCCCGGACCTCGTCACACCGGGACGGAGGGGCCGTTTCGGATGCCCCGGGGTGTCCGCCGTCAGGCGCGGCCGCCCGCGCGGCGGCGGGTCAGCACGACGGCGGCGCCGAGCGCTCCGGCGATCAGCAGGACGCCGGTGACCGCCTCGGTGACGCCGAGCCCGGCGGACTGCGCACCGGCGGCGGTGCCGTACCCGGCCTTCACGCCCTTGTGCGCTCCGGTCTGCGTGCCGGTGTCTCCGCCCTGGATGGTGAGCGGCGCGGTGCCCCGCTGGCCCTTGCAGTCGAAGGTGATCTCGTACTGGGCCCCGGCCTTGGCGTCGACGTCGACGGTCGCGGTGCCCGGGCGGCCCTCGGTGAGGGTCACCGTCTCGAAGACGCCGGAGGTGACGGTCACGGACGGCACTTCGCAGCCGTCCGAGGTGAGGGTGACGGTGCCGCCGGGGGCGATCGTCGCGGGGGTGACCGAGTAGCCGAACGGCGTGATGTCGTGGTCGCCGTCGCCGGCCAGGGCCGCGGGCGCGAACGCCACGACGGCGACGGCGCTGAGAAGGGCGGCGGAAGCGGCACGTATGGCGCGCATGGCGGGTCCTCCAGATCGCGGGAGGGCCCCGGTCGCGGAGCGATTCCGCGGCGGGAGGTGGACGACCCTCACCGCGATCGAAGCTAGGTCCGCCCCCGGTGCGCCGCCACCGGGCTCCGCCGAACGGGGCAACGCGCACCGCGCGGGGCCGCCAGGAGGGGCCACCCCGTGGGAGCCCGCGCGTCATGGGCGCTACGGGACCCGGATCACCTGACCGGCGTAGGACAGGTTGCCGCCGAAGCCGAAGAGGAGGACGGGGGCGCCGGAGGGCAGTTCGCCGCGTTCCACCAGCTTGGCCAGGGCCAGCGGGATGGAGGCGGCCGAGGTGTTGCCGGAGTCGACCACGTCGCGGGCGACGACGGCGTTGACGGCGCCGATCTTCGCGGCGAGCGGCTCGATGATCCGCAGGTTGGCCTGGTGCAGGACGACGCCCGCGAGGTCCTCGGGGGCGATGCCGGAGCGCTCGCAGGTGCGCCGGGCGAGCGCGGGCAGCTGCTGGGTGGCCCAGCGGTAGACCGACTGGCCTTCCTGGGCGAAGCGGGGCGGGGTGCCCTCGATGCGGACGGCGTGGCCCATCTCCGGGACCGATCCCCACAGGACCGGGCCGATGGCGCCGGTGTCGGTCTCCGTGGCCTCCACGATCGCGGCTCCGGCCCCGTCACCGGTGAGGACGCAGGTGGTGCGGTCGGTCCAGTCGGTGATCTCGGTCATCTTGTCGGCGCCGATGACGAGGGCGCGGCGGGCCGCCCCGGCGCGGACCGCGTGGTCCGCGGTGGCGAGCGCGTGGGTGAAGCCGGCGCAGACCACGTTGAGGTCCAGGGTGGCGGGCGAGCCCATGCCGAGGCGGGCGGCGACCCGGGCGGCGGTGTTGGGCGAGCGGTCGATCGCGGTGGAGGTCGCGACCAGCACGAGGTCGACGTCCCCGGCGGTGAGTCCGGCGGCGGCGAGTGCCTTGCCGCCCGCGTGGGCGGCGAGCTCGTCGACGGGCTCGTCCGGTCCGGCGACGTGCCGGGTGCGGATCCCGACCCGGCTGAGGATCCACTCGTCGCTCGTGTCGACCAGCTCGGCCAGGTCGTGGTTGGTCAGCACCTTGGCGGGCTGGTAGTGCCCGAGCGCGGCGATGCGAGTGCCCGTCATACTCGGGACCCCCTAGGTGGTTCGTTCGTCCGGCAGGATCCCCCAGTCTTGCCAGCGACTGATCAGTAACAGGTGACGTAAACCACCAACATTCCCCCGAATCGCTTGGCCGACCGTGACAACGTGCCTGGCGGGAGCGGGTGCGCGTGCGGACGCGGGTGTGGCGGAGAATGGGGCGGTCAGGGCCTATCCGGCCTCCTGCGGAGAGAATCGAGTGCGGTCACGATGGGACGGGTCACCGAGCGACGGCGTGTCCTGCGCATCCGGGGCGGTGCGGTCACCACCCGGCCCGACACCCTGGTGGCCGAGGAGCCGCTGGAGATCCGGCTGAACGGGCGGCCGATCGCGATCACCATGCGCACCCCGGGCGACGACTTCGCGCTCGCGGCCGGGTTCCTGGTGAGCGAGGGGGTGCTGGCGGCGGCGTCGGACGTGCGCAGCATCGTGTACTGCGCGGGCGCCACCGAGGACGGCCGGAACACGTACAACGTGGTGGACGTGCAACTGGCGCCGGACGTCGTCGTCCCGGACATCTCCCTGGAGCGGAACGTCTACACGACGTCCTCGTGCGGGCTGTGCGGCAAGGCCAGCCTGGACGCGGTCCGCACCACGGCCCGCTTCCCGATCGCCGACACTCCGCCGGTCCGGCTGACCCCGGGCCTCCTGTCGCTGCTCCCGGAGCGGCTGCGGGCGGCGCAGCGGGTCTTCGACTCGACGGGCGGGCTGCACGCGGCGGCGCTGTTCACCGAGGACGGCGAGCTGCTCGACGTCCGGGAGGACGTGGGCCGGCACAACGCGGTGGACAAGCTGGTCGGGCGGGCGCTGCGGGAGGGGCTGCTGCCGCTGGAGCGCGCGGTGCTGCTCGTGTCGGGCCGTGCCTCGTTCGAGCTGGCGCAGAAGGCGGTGATGGCGGGCATCCCGGTGCTCGCCGCGGTGTCCGCGCCGTCCTCGCTGGCCGTGGACCTGGCGGCCGAGTCGGGCCTGACGCTGGTCGGCTTCCTGCGGGGGCCGGACATGAACGTGTACGCGGGCGAGCACCGGATCGACACGGAGGCGGGCTAGAAGGTGACCCGGCGCTCTAGTTCTTCGGCGGGTCGATCATCTGGAGGGCGAGGGTGGCCGGCGGCGGGCTGACGCCGGGGCCGCCGGCCTCGGTCCAGGCGAGGACCTCGTCGAGGCAGTCGTCGTCGGCGCTCCAGCCGATCCAGGCGGCCCGGCCGCCCCGGCGCCGTCCCTCGGTGGAGGGCTGGACGACGAGGACGTTGGCCTGGGCGCAGGGACCGAGGCAGTCGCTGGTACGGACGACCAGGCGGCCCCCGGAGGCCGCGGCGGCCGCGCGCAGCCGGGCCAGCTGGCCCGCGTGGTCCATGCCCGGGTTCTTGCGGGCGTCGCCGCAGCAGCAGCCCCGGCAGACGACCAGGGAGCAGGGGCGGGCCCCGTACCGTATCGGCACCGGGGTCATGCGGGGCCGTCCAGGGTGATCCCGGAGACGGGGGCGACGGTGCCGAGGCGCGGGAAGTCGAGGTCGACGGAGGCGCGGTGCTCGTCGGCGGTCAGGGCGGCCATGGCGTCCTCGGCGAAGACCAGCTCGTAGCCCAGGTCGCAGGCGGCGCGGGCGGTGGACTCGACCCCGAGGTTGGTGGCGATGCCGCCGAGGACGAGGGTGGTGGCGCCGAGTCCGGAGAGCAGCTCGTGGAGTCCGGTGTCCTGGAAGCCGCCGATCGTGCGCTTGACGACGACGGGGTCTCCGTCGTGGACCAGGTCGGGGACGAGCTCGCTGCCGGGCGGCTGGGCGTCGACGTTCGGCCGCTCCACGCGGATGTGGACGACGGGCGCGCCGGCGGCCCTGAAGGTGTCGGCGAGCCGCGCGGAGGCGGCGAGCACGTCCGTGCCGGGGCGGGGGGCGAGGGGCAGCGCGACGATGCGTTCCATCAGGTCGACGAGGACGAGCGCGGTGCTGCCGGGTGCGAGTGCGGGCATGGGAGCACCGTAGCGGGCCGGATGATCACCCCGGGTGGGGAGAGGACGTGATCCGGCCGACAGACGGCAGGCCGGTCGACAACGCCCCGGGGGCGGTCACGGATCGGTCGACGCCGTCCCGCGGACCCGTCACGGGCCGGTCGACGCCGTCCCGGGGGCGGTCACGGCTCCGGGGGCCGCGTCGGTCGGGGGCGTCCCGGCCGGCTCCGGGTCCCGGGAGCGGCGCTTCGCGAGGACCGCGCAGACCATCAGCTGCATCTGGTGGAAGAGCATCAGGGGGAGCACGGCGAGGGAGGCCTGCGGTCCGAAGAGGACGCTCGCCATCGGCAGACCGGCCGCCAGGCTCTTCTTCGAACCGGCGAACTGGATCGCGATCCGGTCGGCCCGGTCGAAGCCCAGGCGTCCGGCCCCGTACCAGGTCAGGGCCAGCATCACGGCGAGGAGCACGGCCTCGACGGCGAGCAGCGCGCCGAGCCGGGCAGGGGTCACCAGGTGCCAGATGCCGGCGACCATGCCCTGGCTGAAGGCGGTGTAGACGACGAGGAGGATCGACCCCCGGTCGACGTACCCGAGGACCTTCTTGTGCCGGACGAGGAGGCCTCCGACCCAGCGGCGCAGGAACTGCCCGGCCAGGAAGGGCACGAGGAGCTGGAGCACGATCTTCAGGAGGGCGTCGGCGGAAAGACCGCCCGCGCTGTTGCCGAGGAGGAGGGCCGCGAGCAGCGGGGTGAGGACGATGCCGGCGAGCGAGGAGAAGGAGCCGGCGCAGATCGCGGCGGGCACGTTGCCCCGGGCGATCGAGGTGAAGGCGATCGAGGACTGGATGGTGGAGGGCACCAGGCAGAGGAAGAGGAACCCGCTGTAGAGCTGGGGGGTGAGGACGCCGGGCACCAGGCCGCGGGCGGCGAGTCCGAGGAGCGGGAAGAGCAGGAAGGTCGCGCCGAGGACCGTGAGGTGGAGCCGCCAGTGCCGGAGCCCGTCGAGGGCCTCGCGGGTGGAGAGCCGGGCGCCGTAGAGGAAGAAGAGCAGGGCGACGGCTCCGGTCGACGCGCCTTCCGCGACCTGCGCGGCGGTCCCGGAGGCGGGCAGGAGCACGGCGAGCCCGACCGTCCCGAGCAGGGCGAGGACGTATCCGTCGACGGGCAGCCGGGACGGCAGGCGGAGGGTGCGGCGGGCGGTGCGGCCGGGTGTGCGGGCGGTCATGGGCTCCAGGACTCCTACGGGTGATCGCGCCCGTCCATCCTGCTCCACGGCCTGGTGATCGGGAATCCCGCACAGCGCTCTGACTGTCATCGCGATCCGCGATAACGTCGGAGGGTGTACGAGCCCACCCAGCTGCGCACCTTCCTCGCCGTGGCCCAGACACTGAGCTTCACGCGGGCGGCGGAGCGGCTCGGGCTGCGCCAGTCGACCGTCAGCCAGCACGTGCGTCGCCTGGAGGAGGCGGCGGGCCGTCCGCTGTTCGCCCGGGACACCCATCGCGTGGAGCTCACCGAGGACGGCGAGGCGATGCTGGGCTTCGCGCGGACGATCCTCCAGGCGCACGAGCGGGCGGCGGCCTTCTTCGGCGGTACGCGGCTGCGGGGCCGGCTGCGGTTCGGCGCGTCGGAGGACTTCGTGACGACCCGGCTGCCGGAGATCCTGGAGTCCTTCCGGCGCGAGCACCCCGAGGTCGACCTGGAGCTGACGGTCGAGCTGTCGGGGACGCTCCAGGCCCGGCTCGCGGCGGGCCGGCTCGATCTGATCCTGGCGAAGCGGCGCGGGGCCGAGAGCGAGGGCCGGCTCGTCTGGGAGGACACCCTGGTCTGGATCGGGGCGCCGGGGCTGCGGCTCGATCCGGACCGCCCGGTGCCGCTGATCCTCTATCCGCCGCCGGGGATCACGCGGGCGCGGGCCCTGGAGGCGCTGGAGGCCCAGGGCAGGGCGTGGCGGATCGCGTGCACGAGTTCCAGCCTGAGCGCGAACGTGGCGGCGGCCCGCGCGGGGCTCGGCGTCATGGCGCACACGCGGGGCCTGGTGCCGCAGGGCCTGGTGCCGGTGCCGCCCCGCGCGGGGCTGCCGGAGCTGGGGGACGTGGGCTTCGTCCTGCGCCGGGGGCGCCGGGGCGGGGAGACCCAGGAGGCGGCGGACGCCCTCGCGGAGGCGATCCTGGCGGGCGGCGACCGCCTGCACCGGCCCCGCTGAGCCGAGCGGCGACCCTCCGCGCCGGGCCCTGTCGGGTGGGCGGTCGGCCGTCGTCCCGGACCCCGCCGCGCCCGGCGGTCGGCGGTCGCGCCGGGTCCCGTCGGGTGGACGGCGAGAAGGCGCCACGGCGACGGGGCGGGGGCGGGGCGTGAGCGGCCGGTACAGATTCCGTGGAGATTCACGCCCGGTGGACCAACCGTCCGGTCGGTAACCGCCGCCGGTCGCTCCCGACTTGACCACCTCACCCGCCCTGACCTGTGAGAACGCGGAATGTCCCGGCTTGGTGAAGGCCCTCCCCCAGACCGGTCCCGTGGGGTACCGTCACCGGCGCCGTACGGAGTGCGACGAGGGGGCATTTCCAGCCACCGCGCCGCCGAGGTCACCGATCCATCGAGCCGTCGAGGAGCAGGTCAGTGCGCGAGTTCACCGTGCCGCCCGTCGAGGCGGCGCCTCAGGTCGGCGGTCTGGCGGACGCCGTGTTCGAGCACGCCCTCGCCGACCCCGGCCGGATCACCTTCGCGCGCAAGGGCCCGGACGGCCAGTGGCACGACGTGACCGCCGCACGGTTCCGGGACGAGGTGATGGCCCTCGCGAAGGGGCTGATCGCCCAGGGCGTGCGGTTCGGCGACCGGGTCGCGATCATGGCCCGGACCCGGTACGAGTGGACCCTCTTCGACTTCGCCCTGTGGACGGTGGGCGCGCAGCCCGTACCGGTCTATCCGACCTCCTCCGCCGAGCAGGTCTTCTGGATGCTGTACGACGCCGAGGTCACGGCCTGCGTGGTGGAGCACGAGGACCACGCGATGACGATCGGCTCGGTGATCGACCGGCTGCCCCGGCTCCGCCGGCTGTGGCAGCTGGACTCGGACGCGGTGGGCGAGCTGACGGCGGCGGGCGCGGAGATCGACGAGGACGTCGTGCACCGGCACCGGCGGGCGGTGACCCCGGAGACGGTGGCGACGGTCATCTACACCTCGGGGACGACCGGGCGCCCGAAGGGCTGCGTGATCACCCACGCGAACCTGATGTTCGAGACGGACATGGTCATGGGCCGCTGGGAGCCGGTGTTCCGCTCCCGGCCCGACGAGCAGGCCTCGACGCTGCTGTTCCTGCCGCTGGCGCACGTCTTCGGGCGGATGGTGGAGGTCGCGGCGGTCCGGGGCGGCGTGAAGCTGGGGCACCAGCCGGTGATGACGGCGGCCGAGCTGCTCCCGGACCTGGTGGCGTTCCGGCCGACGTTCGTCCTCGCCGTGCCGTACGTGTTCGAGAAGGTCTTCCGCGCGGCCCGCCGGAAGGCGGAGGCCGCGGGGAAGGCCGGCCCGTTCGACAAGGCCGTGGAGGTGGCGGTCGCGTACGCGGAGGCGCTGGAGCAGAAGGCCTTCGGGACCGGTCCGGGGCCGTCGGCGGCGCTGCGCGTGCAGCACCAGTTCTTCGAGAAGACCGTGTACGTCAAGGTGCGCGCGGCCCTGGGCGGGCGGGTGCGGCACGCGATGTCCGGCGGCTCGGCGATGGCCCGTCGGCAGGGGCTGTTCTTCGCGGGCGCGGGGGTCACGATCTTCGAGGGGTACGGGCTGACCGAGTCCTCGGCCGCCGCCACGGCGAACCCGCCGGGACGGACCCGGTTCGGCACGGTGGGCCGGCCCGTTCCGGGGACGACCGTGCACATCGCGGAGGACGGCGAGGTGTGGCTGCACGGCGGCCAGGTCTTCTCCGGCTATCTGAACGCGCCGGAGGCGACGGCGGCCGTCCTCAACGACGGCTGGCTGGCCACCGGGGACATCGGCGCCCTCGACGAGGACGGGTACCTGACGATCACCGGGCGGAAGAAGGAGATCCTGGTGACCTCGGGGGGCAAGAGCGTCTCCCCCACCGCGCTGGAGGAGCGGGTGCGGGCGCATCCGCTGATCGCCCAGTGCATCGTGGTCGGCAACGACCGGCCGTACATCGCGGCCCTCGTGACCGTCGACCAGGAGGCCGTGGACCACTGGCTCGCGATGCAGGGGCGGGCGCCGCTCGCCCCGGCCGAGCTGGTCCGCGACCCGGCCCTGGAGACGGAGATCCGGCGGGGGGTGGTGGCGGCGAACACGCTGGTCTCGCAGGCGGAGTCGATCCGGACGTTCCGGATCCTGGCGCATCCGTTCAGCGAGGAGCACGGACTCCTGACCCCCTCGCTGAAGCTGAAGCGGAAGGCGATCGAGCGGGCGTACGCGACGGAGGTCGCGGCGCTGTACGGCTGACGGAGCGGGCGGGACCGGCCGGGGCCGTACGCCCGGCGGGCGGGGAGGGGCGGCCCCGGCACCGTACGGCCGCCGGAACGCAAAGGGCGGCCCAAGGCCGTACGGCCGATGGAATGCGGGGCGGTCCGTGATCGTTGGCGTAGAAAGGACCCGCGTACCCGCGTACGCGGACGACTCGCGACGACGTTAGGAACCACCCCACGTGAGCACGGACAGCACCGTTCCCTCGATCACCCTGAACAACGGCGTGAGCATGCCGCAGCTGGGCTTCGGCGTCTGGCAGGTGCCGGACGACGAGGCGACGGCGGCCGTGGCGACGGCCCTGGAGGCCGGGTACCGCTCGATCGACACCGCCGCGATCTACGAGAACGAGCGGGGCACGGGCCGCGCCCTCGCCGACTCGGGCATCGCCCGCGAGGACCTGTTCGTCACCACGAAGCTGTGGAACAGCGAGCAGGGTCACGACTCGACGCTGCGCGCCTTCGACGCCTCCCTCGACAAGCTGGGCCTCGACTACGTCGACCTGTACCTGATCCACTGGCCGGTCCCGGCGAAGGACGCGTACGTCGACACCTACCGGGCCTTCGAGAAGATCCTCGCCGACGGGCGCGCCAAGGCGATCGGCGTGTCGAACTTCCTTCCCGAGCACCTCGACCGGCTGATCGGCGAGACCTCGGTCGTCCCGGCCGTCAACCAGATCGAGCTGCACCCGCAGCTGGCCCAGGCGGAGTCGCGCGAGGCGCACGCCCGGCACGGCATCGCGACCGAGGCGTGGTCGCCGCTCGGCCAGGGCAAGGGGCTGCTGGACGTCCCCGCGATCGTCGCGATCGGCCGCAAGCACGGACGGACGCCGGCCCAGGCGGTGCTGCGCTGGCACCTCCAGCTGGGGAACGTGGTGATCCCGAAGTCGGTCACCCCCTCGCGCATCCGCGAGAACATCGACGTCTTCGACTTCGAGCTGGACGCCGAGGACCTGGCGGCGATCGCCGCCCTCGACGAGAACCACCGCCTGGGCCCGAACCCGGGAGAGTTCAACGTCGGCGCCTGACCGCAGACATGGGGGGCGCCGCCACGGCGGCGCCCCCCATCGTCGTTCCTCCGGCGCTCAGTAGCCTTCGACGCCGAGCTCGGTGATCGAGGCGAAGAGGTGCTCCCAGACCTCCGCCCCCGGCGCGCCCCCGGCGAGGGCCTCCGCGTCGACGGCCTCCATCGCGCGGAGGAAGTCCCGCACCCCGTCCTCCCCCGGATACGGGTCCCAGCAGACGCCCATGTGACGGCGGACGCCCTCCAGGAAGCGGACGAAGGACTCCAGGTCGCGGACGAGCGGGAAGGCGGCGTCGCCGCCGGGGCCGTGGCTGCCGTCCGGCTGGCGCAGCAGGACGGCGCCGGTCCCGGGGTGGAGGAGCACCTCCCCGGGGTCGCAGTGCCCGAGGTCGAACGCGCCGACGCGCAGCAGGCCCTCCGGCCCCGGGATCAGGACCGGGTCGGCCACCGCGAAGGCCGTGACGCCCGCCGCCCAGCGGCGGGGCAGACCGGCGCCGGTGAGCAGCGTCCGGGTCGGTGCGTGCGTGAGGGTGTCCGGCAGGCCGGCCGCCGGAACACGGAGGACCCGGGAGGCGCCGAATACCGCGTCGAGGCGGGCCGCGGTGAGCGGGCCGTCGGCGTCCCTCGTGCCGGGCCGGAACCACGGCCGGACGCCGGGCGCCGGGTGGGAGGGCGCGGCGCCGCCGTCGGGCCAGTCGGCGAGGGCCGCGTCGTTCCGTTCCACGACGGCCACCCCGCGCGCGTCGTGGAAGACGTACCGGCCGCCCTCCAGAGGCAGCGGCTCCTCCCAGCCGTCGGGGGTGTGCAGGGTCCGGGACACGTCGTCGGCGTCGAACAGCCAGGGGCCCTCGGGGTCGGCCTCCTCGGACGGCTCGGCCGTGCCCTCGGCGGGGGCGGGCCGGGGCGTGCCGGTGGCCAGGTCGAACCAGGCGTCCTCGCACCACAGGGCCCAGACCTTCAGGAGCTCGGCGCCCCCGGCCTCGTACACCTCGGCGGAGCGGTCGCCGCTGAGGTTCGGGTCCGCCTCGGCGGCGCCGACCGGCCGCCACCAGGCCCACACCGTCCGCCACGGGAGGCCCGGCGCGGCGGTGGCCACGTCCCGGGCGTACTCCCGGTGGCCGAGGACGGCGGCGGCGAAGTGCAGCCAGGAGGCGAATTCGGCGGGCGTCACCGGGGTGGTCCCGAACACCGCCTCGGCCTGGGTGAACACCTCACGGCCCACGCCGCCGTGCTCGTCCGGCAGCGCGTCGAGGCGGGCGCGGAGCTCTGCGCGGTCGTGGCGCAGGAGCCGGGCGGGATCGTCGAGCAGGTCGAGGAGTTCGGGATCGGTCACCGGCCCATCGTGCCAGGCGCGGCGCGGGTGCCGAGCGGTGGGCAGGGCGGCATCCGGCCGTTGTCGTACCCCGGACGTAGAGTCGGAGACGGACCCGGAAGGTGCGCGCGGCCGGGTCGGCCGCGCGGTGCAACGGCCGGGCGGAGAGAAGGAGTCGGTACGGTGAGCGGTGCCCCGGAGCCCGTCGAGGCGGGCGTCTACCGGGTACGGAACGTGGCGAGCGGGCTGCTCCTGGAGGTGTACGGCGGTTCGGGCCGCAGCGGTGCCGCCGTGCAGCAGGGCACCGGGGACGGAAGTGCCGGGCAGCACTGGCACATCACGCCCGTGACCGACGGCGGCGGGCTCTACCACCTGGTCAACGCGGCGAGCGGCAAGCGGCTCGACGTCAGGAACGCGTCGACGGAGAACGGCGCCGGCATCCAGCAGTGGAGGGCGAACAACTTCGGCGCGCAGGAGTGGATCATCGAGCAGGATCTCCAGTCGCCGGGGACGGTGGCCCTGGTGAGCTTCGTCAGCGGCCTCTTCCTGGAGGTCGCCGACGAGTCGCTGGAGGCCGGGGGGAACCTCCGGCAGTGGGAGGACACCGACTCGCCGTTCCAGTGGTGGCGGCTGGAGCCGGTGTCCTGACCCGGGCGGCGGGGGCGGTCAGCCCTTGCGCGCGGTGTGGACCGTGTGGGCCGTCAGCCCTTGCGCGCGGTGTGGACCGTGTGGGCCGTCAGCCCTTGCGCGCGGTGTGGACCGTGTGGGCGGTCAGGTGGAACAGGTCCGTCCGGTGGTGCAGGGAGAGCGGGTCGGCCGGGTCGAGCAGCCGGTCGAGCGTCTCCTTGTCGTCGGCGTCGAGCCGGGCGGCCATCCCGTCCCGCAGGCGGCCGTAGTGGGCGAGGACCAGCTCCCGGACGGCCGGGGAGACCGGCGCGGGAAGGTCGACGAGGAAGGTGCGGGTGCCGGCCGGGGTGAGTCCGGCGGCGGTGAGCAGGGCCCGCCAGTCGTCCGGCTCGTCCTTGGAGCCGGGCAGCTCGGCGCGCATCTCGCCGAACCAGGTGGCATGGGCCGCGTCGAGCCTGGCCTCCAGGCCGGGCCGGCCGATCCCGATGTGCTGCGGCAGGTGCCGTCGGGGCAGGCCGCCCTCGACGAGGACGACGAGACCACCGGGGTTCAGCAGGTCCGCGAGCCGTGCCAGGGCGGCGCCCTGGTCGCCCATGTGGTGCAGCGCGTTGCCCGCCCAGACGAGGTCGGCCGTCCCCAGGGTGCCGATGTCCGCGGGGAGTTCGGCGTGCAGGGTGGAGACGCGGGCGCCGAGACCGCGGGCCTCCGCCCGGGCCGAGGCACGGGCGAGGAGCTCGGGGGCTCCGTCGACGGCGACCGCCTCGGCGGCGGGGAACGCCTCGGCGAGCAGGCCCGTGACGACTCCGGGTCCGCTGCCGACGTCGAGGACACGGCGGACGCCCTGCACCGGCACCAGGGTGCCGAGCCAGGCGGCGGCCTCCGCGTAGGCGGGGCTCGCGATCTCGGCCTGCCGCTCCAGGAGCGGAGCCATCTCGCTCCAGTCGAGGTGGGTGTGGTCGTGGGACCCGTGGTCGCCGGACCCATGGTCGTGCGACCCGTGCTCGCCGGACCCGTGGTCCTGGGATCCGTGGTCGTGCGACCCGTGGTCGTGGGATCGGTGGTCGTGACCGGCGCCGTGCTGAGGGCCGGAGGGGGACGCGGGGTGCTGGCTCATCGCACCAGCCTGCGCCGCACCGCCGGGGAACGCGAGAAATGTTGCCGGTACGGCAACATCGTGGGCTCCCGTCAGCCGCGCCCCCGGTGCTCCTGCGGGCTGATCCCCCGGACGCGCTTGAAGGCGGCGCTCAGGGCGAACGCCCCGCTGTAGCCGACCTGCCGGGCGACGGACTCCACGGTGGCGTCCGTCTCGCGCAGCAGGTCGGCGGCGAGCGCGAGCCGCCAGTCGGTGAGGTACGCCATCGGGGGCTCCCCGACGAGCTCGGTGAAGCGGCGGGCGAGCGCGGCCCGGGAGACGCCCGACTTCGCGGCGAGCGAGGCGACGGTCCACGGGTGGGCGGGATCGTTCTGGAGCAGCCGGAGCGCCCGGCCGACGACCGGGTCGCCCATCGCGCGGTACCAGGCGGGCGCTTCGGCGCCCGGCCGGGAGAACCAGGCGCGGACGGCGGCGATGAGCAGCAGGTCGAGGACCCGGTCGAGGACGACGCTCTGGCCGGGCTCGTCGCGGGAGATCTCCTCGTCCAGGAACGGCATGAGGGGGCAGTTCCACACGTCGGCGGGCAGGTGCACCAGGCCCGGCAGGGCGTCGAGGAGCCTGCGGCCGACCTCGCCGTCCATCAGATAGGTGCCGACGAGCACCGTGGTGCCGCCGTCGGGGGTGTTGCCCCAGGTGCGGACGCCCAGGCGCATGGACTGGGCGAGGGGCTCCCCGGACAGGGTGGTGCAGCAGCCGTCGGGGCCGATCCGGGCGTGGGGCGCGGCGTCGGGGGCGTGGGCGACGGTGTAGGGCTCGGGGCCGCGGGCGATGGCGATGTCCCCGGGCCTCAGGAGGACGGGCGTGCCGGTGTCGGGGACGATCCAGGCCTCGCCGTCGGTGACGCACATGAGGCAGATCGGCGCCTCGTCCTCGATGCGCACGGACCACGGCGGCTCCATGATCATGCGGAGCAGGAAGGCGCCCTTGGCGCGTGGCCCGTCGAGCAGTCCGGCGAGTGCGTCCATGGTGCGCAAGCCTAGGCGGTGCCGCGTCGAGCGGACCGGGTCGCGGTGCCCGAGCGACCGGGCCCCCGGTGACGCGGGCCGCGGAGGGGTGAGACGGAGGCGTAGGGAGGTGAGACTGCGGAGCATGGGCGGGAGGCGCCCGGGGCGGGAGTCTTGAGCCATGACGACGCACACGCACCACATCGAGAACACGACGGTCCTGGTCACGAGCGCCACCGGCAAGACCGGGCGGCGGGTGGCCGAGCGGCTGACCGCCCGCGGGGTCACGGTCCGGGCCGGCTCCCGCAGCGGGGCGACCGTCTTCGACTGGGAGGCCCCGGCGACCTGGGCGCCCGCGCTGCGGGGCGCGGACGCCGCGTACGTGGCCTACTACCCGGACCTGGCGGCCCCCGGCGCGGTCGAGGCGATGAAGGCCTTCGGCCGGCTGGCCGCGGAGAGCGGGGTGCGGCGGCTCACCCTCCTCTCCGGGCGCGGTGAGCCCGAGGCGGTCCTCGCCGAGGACGCCCTGCGGGCGGCGGCGTCCGGGGTCGAACTGACCGTCGTACGGGCCTCGTTCTTCGCGCAGAACTTCTCCGAGGGGCTGCTCGCGGAGGGCGTCGCCGAGGGCGCGGTGGTCTTCCCGGCCGGTGACACGGCCGAGCCGTTCATCGACGCCGACGACCTGGCGGACGTCGTGGTGGAGACCCTGACGGCGGACGGGCACGCGGGGCGGGTGCACGAGGTGACGGGTCCCCGGCCGGTGGGCTTCGCCGAGGTGGCGGCGGAGATCGCCCGTGCCTCGGGCCGCCCGGTGGTCTACCGGCCGGTGTCGGAGGCCGAGTACGCCGGGCTGCTGGACGGGTTCGGGCTTCCGGCCGGTGAGGCGGAGTGGCTCGCCGGGCTGTTCGCGACGCTCCTCGACGGGCACAACGCCTCGGCGACGGACGGCGTGAAGCGCGTCCTGGGCCGCGAGCCGCGCTCCTTCGCCGCGTTCGCCGCGCAGGTCTGGGGCGGTCCGTCGGCCTGACGGGTCCCGTCAGGCGCCGTAGCGGTGGGCAAGTGCCCGCACGGTCGAGGCGATGCGGTCGCGGAGGTCCTCGGGGGCGAGGACCTCCACCTCGGCGCCGAGACCGAGGAAGGTGTCGTGGGCGTGCTCGGGGGATTCGACCGGGAGCACCGCGCGGGTCCAGCCGTCGGGTTCGGGGACGCCGGTGTCGGCGAGCGCCCGCGCGGCGGCGCCGGTGAGCCGGGCGGCGCCGCGCGCGGAGATCCGGACGACGGCCTCGCCCCGGTGCAGACGGCGGTGGAAGTCGCTCCGGCTCGCCCGCCAGTGCGCGGCCAGGTCGAAGTCCGCCGGGATCGCGGCCTCGTCGTCGGTGACGGTGAGGGCGAGGATCTGGTCGACCCGGTAGGTGCGGGGGCCGGGTCCGGCGATCAGGTACCAGCGGCCGGCCTTGAGCACGAGACCGAACGGTTCGAGGCGCCGGTCGACGTCGGTCGGTTCCTTCCAGCGCCGGTAGCGGACCTCCAGGACGCGTCCGGCGCGGACCGCGTCGGCGACCTCGGGCAGGAACGGCACCTCGTCGCCCTCGTCGTACCAGCCGGGGGCGTCGATGTGGAAGCGGGCGGCGAGCCGGTCGACGTGCTCCCGCAGGGCGGGCGGGAGGGCCGCGCGGAGCTTCAGCCGGGCGTCGGCGAAGTGCGGTCCGAGTCCGAGCCCCTCGGCGGCTCCGGGCATGCCGGAGAGCACCAGGGCCTCGGCCTCGGGGGCGAACAGTCCGGTGAGCCGGGTGCGGCTGCTCGGCAGGAGCTGGTAGCCGCCGCGGTGTCCGGCGTCGCCGTAGAGCGGCACTCCGGCGGCGTGCAGGGCCTCGACGTCGCGGTAGACGGTGCGGACGGAGACCCCGAGCTCCTCGGCGAGCCGGGCCGCGGTCGTCCGGCCGCCGGTCTGGAGCAGCAGCAGGATCGAGAGGAGGCGGCTGGACTTCACTGACACAAGATGTCAGTGGAGCGTTCCTACAGTCCAGCCATGGCTTTCGCAGAGAAGAACCTCCTCGCGCTGCCGCCGGTCGAGATCGCCGGACGGCACCTGAAGCGCTACCACGTCTCCTCCGGCCCCGAGGGCATCGAACCGGAGGTGGAGGCGGCGGCGTACGCCCTGCTTCCGGAGCTCCTGCCGGAGCCGGACGGCACCCCGGCGGCCGGTTTCGTGGTGCTGCACCGCGGCGGTGACAGCGGCGCGTACCTCAACGCGTACAGCTGGGTGTGGGACAACGTGCTCCACTTCGGCGGCGGCGCCGCCGGCCAGCCGGCCCTGGACTGCCCCGACACCGATCCGGCGCACTTCGTCCGGGTGGACCGGTCGTGGATCGGCTGCGTGTGGGAGCTCGGTCCGCTCGGTCACGAACGGGACGCCTGGGTGCGGCACGTGCTGGCCGCCGGGACGCCCGATCTGGCGGGCTACCTGGCCGACGCGCTGCCCTCCGGCCCGACGGGAGGCCGCGCGTGAGTGCCGACGGCTTCGCCTTCCTCGACGGACGGTGGCGGGTCCGCAACCGCCGTCTCGCCGACTTCCTCGACCCGGCGAGCGGGTGGCGGGAGTTCGACGGACACACGACCGGCTCACTGTTCTGGGACGGCCGGGCGCACGTGGACGAGATCGTCTTCCCCTCCGAGGGGTTCAGCGGTCTGACGCTGCGCCTGTACGAGCCGGAGACCGGCGAGTGGACGCTGAACTGGTCCTCCAGCCGTACGGGGCGGCTGGACCCGCCCGTCCGGGGTCGCTTCTCGGCCGACGGCACGGGTGAGTTCCACGGGGACGACACCTATGCCGGACGGCCGGTGCGGGTGCGGTTCCGGTGGTCGGGGATCACCCCGGGCACGGCCCGCTGGGAGCAGTCGTTCGCGGAGGCGGGCACGGAGGCGTGGGTGACGAACTGGGTGATGGAGTTCAGCCGCGCCTGACGAAGCTCGCGAGCCGGTAGCGGGGGTCGGCCCGGGGGCGGTCCTGGTCCGGGAGCGCGGTCAGTTCGGCGGCGAGCGTCTCGGTCGCGGCGCGGTCGCCGTCGAACCAGGAGGCGTAGTAGCCGGCGCGCAGCTTCCGGACGGTGTCGCGGGGAGTGGCGCCCTGGCCGTGCCCGGTGAAGAAGGTGCCGGGGGCGGGGTCGAGACCGTGGTCCGCCGCGCACGCCGTGATCAGCTCGGCGCGGTCCGAGGTGCGCCCCCGGGAGCGGTGGGGGCGGAGGATCGCGTCGATGTCGCTGCCGACGTCGTGGGCCGCGTCCTTGTCGACGGTGACGACGAGGACGCCGCCGGGGCGGAGCACCCGGGCCGCCTCGGCGACGACGTCCGTCGCGAAGGGGACGAGGTGCAGCAGCCACACGGCCGTCACGGCGTCCAGGGAAGCGTCGGGCAGCGGCAGCCGCCGGGCGTCGGCGCGCACCGTGCGGCCGGGGACCCGGCCGGCGGCGACCTTCGCCATGGCGTGGGCGGCGTCGGCCCCGTGGACGCGCAGACCGGGCCGGCCGAGGCGCTCGGTGACGAGGCCGGTGCCGCAGGCGACGTCGAGCAGGGTGCGGGCGCCGGGCGGCACGAGGCGCAGGACGGCCTCGGCGGCCGCCTCGGCGCGGGGCACGCCGCCACGGGTCCGGTCGTAGTGCGCTGCCTCGGCCTCGTAGTCGAGCACGGTCTCCGCCATGCCTGGGATCCTAGGGGCGTTGCGGTAGGTCCGCTTCGGGCAGGCCGGAGGGGACCTTCTGCAACGCCCTTCAGGGCACGAGCACGACCTTGCCCAGGTTGCGGCGCTGCTCGATCAGGGCGTGGGCCCGGGCCGCCTCGGCGAGGGGGATCTCCTCGTGCACGGCGGTGCGCAGGGTGCCCGCGTCGCGCAGCTCCCACAGCTCGCGCCGCCAGCGGTCGTACAGTTCGGGCTTGCCGGTGGCTATGGCCCGCATCTGGAAGCCGATCACCGAGGCGCCGCGGACCAGGAGCTCGTACGCCTCCACCGTGCCGCCGCCGGAGCCGAAGGCCACCAGACGGCCGCCGGTCGCCAGGGCCCTTACGGCGGGGCCGAGCAGGTCGCCGCCGACGCCGTCGAGGATCACGTCGTACGGTGCTCCCCACTCGGCGTCCTCGTACAGGACGACCTCGTCGGCACCCAGGGCACGTACGAAGTCCGCCTTGCCCGCACTGCTGACGGCGGCCACGACACGGCCTGCCCCGCCCGCCTTGGCGAACTGGAGGGCGAGCGTCCCCACGGCACTCGCGGCCGCGGTGACGAGCACGGACTCCCCGGGCTCCACCCGCGCGGCCTCGTAGGCCCCGCGCGCCACCAGCCCGCTGCGGACCAGGGCCACCGCCTCGACGGCACTCGCGCCGTCGGGGATCGGAGAGGTCATCGCGGTGTTCAGCACGGCGAACTCGGCGTAGGCGTCCGCGAAGCACAGCCCGGTGACGCGGTCGCCGACGGCGAAGGCGGTGACCCCCTCGCCGACGGCGGCGACCCGCCCGGCGACCTCGCCTCCGAACGGCATCGGCCCGGTTCCCTCCCGCACCTTGCGGACGGTGGGGAGGGTCACCCCGACGGCCTCCGTCCGCACGAGCACCTCACCGTGTCCCGGTCCCGGCACGGTGACGTCCTCGGCGAAGAGGACTTCGGGGCCGCCGTTGACCTCGTAGCGGATGCGGAGCAAGGGGGGACCTCCCGATGTGGACCTTGTGGAAGGTCCCCACGGTAGTGCGTCAGACCTCCACGATGACCTGGTCGAGGGACTTGCGGACCAGGTCCGGGACCTCGCAGTCGGCCGACGGGTAGCCCACCGGGATCACCGCGAAGGCCTTCTCGTTCTCCGGGCGGTCCAGCACCCGGGAGAGGAAGCGCATCGGGCTCGGCGTGTGGACCAGTGCCGCGAGGCCCGACAGGTGGAGGGCGGACAGCAGCATGCCGACCGCGATGCCGACCGACTCGTCGACGTAGTAGTGCTTGCGCTTCGTGCCGTCCGGACCCAGCCAGTAGCGCTGCTGGAAGACCACGATCAGGGCCGGGGCGTCCGTGAGGTGGGTCTTCACGGAGTCCGTGCCGAGGGGGCGCAGGGCCGCGAGCCATTCCTCGCCCAGGCGGCCGTCGTAGGAGAGCTCCTCCTCCTGCTCGGCGGCGGCGCGGATCCGCCGCCGTACGGCGGGGTCCTTGACCAGGACGAAGGTCCACGGCTGCTGGTGCGCCCCGGACGGGGCGGTCGCCGCGCACGCGACGGCGTCGCGGACCACCTGCTCGGGCACGGGGTCGGGGGAGAAGTGGCGCACGGTCCTGCGCTCGTCCATCCGCGCCCGCAACTCGGCGGCACGCGCGAGGGATTCGTGACCCGGCATCCGCGCGGGCCGGTAGGGGGCGGGGCGGTAGGGCAGGCCGTGGATCGGCGTCCAGGCTTCGGTATCGGGCGACATGGAGCGAGTCTGCCGAGGCAATGGTCCAGACCGCCAGAGCCGCTTCGGCCCGAAGACGGCCGGTGCACGTCGTTCCGCGTCCGCAATGCGGTCGGGTCGACGCGACGGCCGCCCGGCCGGGTCCGGACGGCCCCCGCCGGACCCCGCCGGGCAGCGGCAGGAACCAGGGAGGGTGTCGATCGTGCCGCGCGCCCGGTCGGCACGACACCCCCACGGAGGCGTCAGTTGGCGCCGTGGCCGGGGGCGATCCGTTCCACGCGGTCGGCGAGCTCGAAGTCCTTCTCGGTGACGGCGCCGCCGGCGGAGTGGGTGCTGACGGCGACCGCGACCGTGTCGTAGCCGAGGGTGAGGTCGGAGTGGTGGTCGAGCTCCTGCTGGATCTGGGCCACGTGGACGACGAGCGCGGTCGCCGCGAAGTGGTCGCCGAGCCGGTAGGTCCGGATGAGCCGGTCGGCGTCGACGGACCAGCCGGGAAGCTCCCTGAGACGGTCCTCGATCTCCTTCTGCGACAGCGGCTGTGTGGGCACGGCGGTGCTCCCTCCGGTCGGGTGGTGCGCGGGGTGACGGGCTCGGGCCCGGGGGAAAGCTACCCGGGGTCCCCCTCTGGGATACCGTCTGGCCATGACGACTGTCGTGACCGACACGGGCGTGGGGGCGCTGCTGCGCGGATGGCGCGAGCGGCGGCGGCTGAGCCAGCTGGAGCTGGCGCTGCGCGCGGACTCCTCGGCGCGGCACATCTCGTTCGTGGAGACGGGCCGGTCCCGGCCGAGCGAGGAGATGGTCCTGAGGCTCGCCGAGCACCTGGACGTGCCGGTGCGGGACCGGAACGCGCTGCTGCTCGCGGCGGGATACGCGCCCCGGTACACGGAGTCGCCGCTGGACGCGCCGCGCCTGGAGACGCTGCGCTGGGGCATCCGGCAGCTGCTCGACGGGTACGAGCCGTATCCGGCGCTCGTGGTCGACGGCACGTACACGGTGGTGGCGGCCAACCGGGGCATCGAGCTGCTGCTCGGCGGGATCCCGGAGCACCTGCTGACGCCGCCGATGAACGCGATGCGGCTGACCCTGCACCCGGAGGGCCTGGCGCCCCGCATCCGGAACCTGCGGGAATGGCGGGGCCACCTGCTGGACCAGATGGACCGTCAGATCGCGCTGGCCCGTTCGGAGCCGCTGCGGAAGCTGTACGAGGAGGTGGCGGCCTATCCGCTGCCGGAGCGGACCCACCCGGAGGACCGGCCGGACGCGGAGCCGTACCCGTACTTCGCTCTGCCGCTGCGGATCGAGCACGAGGGCCGGGTGCTGTCGTTCGTGTCGTCGATCTCGACGTTCAACACGCCGATGGACGTGACCGTCTCCGAGCTGGCCATCGAGACGTTCCTTCCGGCCGACCCGGAGACGGTCGCGTACCTGCGCTCGCTCCCGGCGGCGCCGGCGGGCGGCTGAGGCTCAGCGGGCCGCGGACGCCACGGCCCGGAGGGCGGCCCACTGGAGCGCGGCGAAGCCGGCGACGGTGGCCGCCTGCACCGGGGTCCACAGGAAGCCGGCGGTGGTCGGCTCCAGCCAGGCGACGAGGGCGACCAGGCTGAGCACGGCCCAGACCACGTTGGCGTCGACGACGAGCTTCACGGCGGCGGCCGGGGGCTGCGGGCGGCTCGCGAGCCAGGCGACGCCCGCGGCGAACGCGGTGAGGAAGAGACCGAGTCCGAGGAGCAGTCCCGCGTCGACGCCGAGGAGTTCGCCGAGGGGGCGGGAGGCGGTGGCGTAGGCGATCCCGTTGGCTCCGGTGACGACCGCGTCGAGGGCGAGGAAGCGGCGCACCGCGGACTGGGGCCGGGTGGTGCGGGCGAGACCGGCGAGCAGGGTCCGGGACATGGCGGATCACCCTCCTGAGGGGGACGTGGGCGCTGGTGGTGGGGCCGGAGCCCGAGCGGAGTGCGCCGCCCGGGTTCCGGTGTCTCCGAGCATGCCGCGCGGCGGGCGGAGGGTCGATGACGCCGGAGGTAATGCCGGTCTCCGGACGGTCGTGCCGCCGGTCCCCCGAGGTGAGTAGTCTTCGCGCCGGGGTGGCCGGAACCGGTGCCCCGGAGGGGGAGATCGCGCATGGCGTGGAACAGGGAACGGGCCGGCATGGTGGCCACCGGGGACGATCACAAGGTGACGCCCGCGGAGCTCTTCTTCGACCTGGTGTTCGTGTACGCGATCACCCAGGTCACCGCTCTGATGGCGGCGGCGCCCTCGCCGCAGCGGATGGTGGGCGCGATGGTCGTGCTCGCGCTGCTGTGGTGGTGCTGGTGCTCCTTCGCCTGGCTGGGCAATGTCGTACGGGCCGACTCCGGCGCCCTGTTCGGCGTCCTCGTCACCGTCATGGCCGTCGTCCTGATCGTGTCCTTCGCCGTGCCCCGGGTCTTCGCGCACGGGCCGGGCGGGCTGTCGGCGCCGCTGGTGTTCGTGCTCTGTTACGGCGCGGTGCGCGTCCTGCACCTGGCCTCGTACTGGCTCTCCAGCCCGGGGGACACCGCGCTGCGGGTCACCCTGCGGCGCACGGCCATGGCGTCCGTCCTGCCGCCGCTGGTGCTGCTGCTGATCGGCTGCGCCTTCGAGGGGCGGGCCCAACTCCTGTGGTGGCTGGGCGCGGTGGCCGTCGACTACGGCGGCATCTACGTCACCGGTTCGTCCGGCTGGCGGGTCAACTCCCCCGGGCACTTCGCCGAGCGGCACGGGCTGATCGTGATCATCGCGCTCGGCGAGTCCATCGTGGCGATGGGCGTCGGAGTGTCCGGTTTCCCGCTCACGTACGCCGTGCTCGGTGCCTCGGCGGCCGGCCTGCTGCTCTCGGCGGGGCTGTGGCGGCTGTACTTCCGGCAGTTGGGCGAGGCCGCCGAGCACCGGCTCGGCGGGCTGGACGGCGACGACCGCACACGCTTCGCGCGGGACGTCTACACGTTCCTGCACCTGCCGCTGGTCGCCGGGGTCGTGCTCTGCGCGCTCGGGATGAAGAAGGCCCTCCAGCAGGTCGCGGACACCGGGCACTACGGCCTCGCGGAGCCGCTGCACGGGGCGGTGGCCTGGTCGCTCACCGGGGGCGTCGGCGTCTATCTGCTCGGCGCCGCCGCGATCGTGCTGCGCACCTCGGGCCGGCGGCCGACCGCGCTGGCCGTGGGCGGGGTCTGCTGTCTGGCGGCGGGCCCGCTGGTCGGGCTCGTCCCCGCGCTGGTGGCCCTCACGGCCCTCGCCGCGACGGCGGCGGTCCTCGTGGGCGTGCACACCCGGCGCGGCGGGCGGACCGTCCCGGCGGTGGAGGCGGCCTGACGCCCGGCCCCCGGGTCGGTGGGCCGCGCGGCGGTGGCCGAGGAAGGCGCGCAGCCGGGCGGTGTCGGCGGGGGGCCAGCCGGGCGGCGGGAGCACGGCGGCCCAGCCGTCGAAGGCGGCCTCCCGGAGCCGTGCTCCGGGAGGCCGGACCCGGTGGTCAGCGGAGGGGAACCTCGCGGTGTCCCGGGTCCTCGCGGCGCGCGGGCGGCTCGGGCGCGGGCGCCGGGGCCGGTGTCTCGGGTGCGGTGCGCTCCGAGCGGCGGGCACGGGAGGCCTCGGCGCGCAGCAGGGCCTGGAGGACGGCGTACGGATCGACGGGCATGACGGAGCTCCTCGGGTGCGTGGGGGGATGACTGCGGGGAGGCGGGGCCTCTCAGCAGCGCATCACCACGCACCGGAGCGCGTCGCCGCGCGGAGCGGGTACGGGGGCGGAGGCGGGACGACGGTGGCCCCGGGGGCCGTGGGCCCTGGGGCGGGGCCTGCCGGGTCGCGGGCGCGTGCCGTGCCGCCGGGCCCGGCCGGGCAGTCCGGCCTCGGTGCCGGCCGGGTCGTGGGTCTCGCCGCCCGGGTCCTGAGCGGGGGCCGCGGCCGCCGCGCGCGTCTCGGCGGCCGGGAGCGCGGCGGCGGTCCCGGCGCCGAACAGCGCGGCGAGGACGAGGAGGAGCGCGATCCACCGGTGCCGTGCGCGGTCCGGGCGCGCCCGGCGCCCCGCCGGAGGGGCGGGCTCGGCGGGCGTCGGGCGCGTGGGGCTCATGGAGATCCGTCCTGCCCCGCGGTGCGCCCGGCGCGGCGTCCGCGGCCCGAGATCCGCCCGGCCGGCCTACGCGCCGGGCCCCGGATTCACCCCCTGGGCGGCAGCGCGCTGCCTGCGGGCCGCCCGCCACGCGTACACGGGCACGCCGGCGAAGAGGAACAGGACGCCCTGGTACACGGCGGCGTAGCCGGAGCCGGCGACGAGCCAGAAGGAGAAGCCGAGGGCGGCGGTGGCGAGGAGGCCGTCGCGGGCGAGCCGGGCCCGGGACACCTTCTCGGACTGCCCGGAGAGCAGGAAGTGGATCTGGGCGGCGGTGGACAGCAGGTAGGGCACGGTGGCGGTGAACGTGGTGACGAGGACCAGGATCTCGAAGACGCCCTTGGTGCCGGCCGTGTAGTTGTAGACCGTCAGGAGCGAGGCGAGGACGACGGTGACGAGCACGCCGGCCGTCGGGACGCCGCGCCGCTTGACGGTGAAGACCTTCGGGAAGAGTCCGTCGCGGGCGGCGGCGTAGGGGGCCTGCGCGCTCAGCAGGGTCCAGCCGTTGAGGGCGCCGAGCATGGAGACCATGGCCATGCAGGCGACGGCGGCCCCGCCCCAGGAGCCGCCGAACATGGCGTTCACGGCGTCGGAGAAGGGCGCGGTGGAGGTGACGAGACGGTCGTGGGCGACGGTACCGAAGACGGAGAGGGTGCCGAGCAGGTAGACGGCGGCGGCGCCGAGGGTGCCGAGGACGGTGGCGCGGCCGACGTTGCGGCGGGGGTCGCGGACCTCGCCGGCGCTGACGGCGGCGGACTCGACGCCGAGGTAGCTGAAGAGCAGGATCGCGGCGGAGGCGGAGACGGCGCCGAGCGCGCTCCCCCCGCCCGGGTGGAACGGCCCGAGTTTGGCGCTGTCGAAGAAGAACAGGCCGCCGACGGCGACGAGGAGCAGCGGGACGAACTTGAGCACGGTGGCGACGAGCTGCACGGCGCCGACGTAGCGGGTGCCGGCCAGGTTGGCGAGCGCGGGGAGCCACTGGAAGGCCAGGGCGGCGGCGATGGTGGCGGGCTTGGACGCGTGGACGGGGACCAGGACGTCGAGGTAGCCGACGGCGGCCACGGCGAGGGCGGCGTTGGAGACCCAGGCGGTGATCCAGTACGACCACGCGGCGAGGAATCCGGCGAAGTCGCCGAAGGCGGCCCGGGCGTAGACGTAGGGTCCGCCGGTCCGCGGCAGGCGGTGGGCGAGCCGCCCGAAGACCAGGGCCAGGGCGATCGCGCCGAGGGTGAGGATGCCGAAGGCGACGAGGCTGACGGTGCCGTAGGGGGCGACGGAGGCGGGCAGGAGGAAGATGCCGCCGCCGATGATGTTGCCCATGACCAGGGCGGTCGCGACGGGGAGTCCGAAGCGTCGGGTGTGCCGGGTGTCCTCCGGCGGTGCCGCGTCCCGCTGTGGAGTTGTGGTGGCCGTGCTCATGGGGTGGTGCGCCTTCCGTCGTACAAATCCGGACCATCGTCCGGTAGCGGCGAACAGGCGTCCAAATCAGTGCTTTTTGTCCGGCGCGACCGGGCCGTCAACCGGAAGAAGTGATTCCGGAGCATCCGTGGACGGGGAAATCTCCAGTGGGCCGAGCGGCACCTGCGGCCCCGAGGACTCGCGCAGCCAGCGCCTCAGCACCCGGTGCACCTGCTCCGCCCCGACCAGCTCCTCCCCCGGACCGACCGGCGGCGACAGATCGGGCGGCGACAGCAGGAAGGCGCGCGACTGCTCGCCGCCGAGGCCGCCGTGCGAGCCGATCTGCTCCTCGAAGGCGTGCACGCGGCCCGTCGCCGGGTCGTACATGGAGTTGACCATGATGTCCGCGACGTGCGGGAAGCGGTCCGTGCGCCGCACCGCGCGGGCCGCGCCCGGCCCGAAGACCGCGAGCGGCCCGTCGTCCGCGAGGTCCGCCACCGGCACCTCCGCCCCGTCGCGGCCGAGCACCACCGAGCCGTGCTCGGCGCTCGCCACGAGCACGAAGCCGACCCCCGGATGGTGCGCGAGGGCCCGCAGCAGCGCCGGATGGCGGCGGTCGATCTCCTCCCGGGTCATCCGGTGCGGCACGTCGGGGAAGGAGACCAGCCCCAGGTTCCCCGAGGCGAGGACCACCGGCTCGGACGGAGGCAGCTCCCCCGCCGTCTCGCCGCGCTCGTCGACCGGCCGGTGCAGCGCGCTGCGCAGCGCGTCCCTGGCCGCGTCCCGCGCCTCCGAACCTCCCCGGGACTCCGTCCGGGCCTGCCCCCGGTACCTGCGCCGCACCCGGCGCGGCACCGGGAGGCCGCACCCGGCCCGCACGAGCTCCTTCAGCGTCAGCCCGTACGCCGACTCGAAGGTCTCGCCGGGGCTCTGCCCGTGGTCGGAGAGGAGCACGATCCGGTACGGGCGCGGGGCGTGCTCGGCGACCCTGGCGATGAGCGCGATCGACCGGTCGAGGCGCCCCAGGACCTGGTCGGTGTCCCGGCCGTGCGGACCCGAGTGGTGGGCCACCTCGTCGTACGCGACCAGGTCGGCGTAGACCGCGGTCCGCCCGGCCAGCATGTCCCCCATCACGGCGGAGACCACGACGTCCCGCTCGACGACGGTCGCGAAGGCGCGCACGAACGGGTAGGTGCCGCCGCGCGAGACCCTCGGGGTCTCGCCGCGCAGCCGCGCCCGGGTCGACTGGACCACCTCCCGGACGCACTCGGCGACGAGCGAACCGGCGGTGCGCACGGCGTTGGCCGGGTCGGAGAAGTACGTGAAGTAGCCGGCCCGGGAGCGGTTGCGGGGGCCGCGCCGGGCGGCCACCGACAGGACCAGGGCCAGCTGGTCGGCGCCGCCGCTGAAGAGGTTGCCCCGGGAGGCCCCGTCCACGGTGAGCAGACCGGCGTCGCCGGTGCGGAGCACGGCCCGGCGCTGAAGCTCGACGGCGCTCGCCGGGCGGTTCGACACCATGATCCGGCCGGTGTCCTTCTCGTACCAGCGGAAGGCGGGCACGTCCTCGTTGGAGCCGTGCAGGATGCCGAGCTGGCTGGCGCCGGTCTGGCTCGACCAGTCGGTGCGCCAGGGCGTGAGCCGGTGGCCGGCGTCCAGCCAGCCCGCGACGGTCGGCATGAGGCCGTCGGCGACGGCGCCGCGCAGCACGTGGTGGCCGACGCCGTCGAGCTGGAGGAAGACCGTGCCGGGCACGGACGTGTCCACGGGGTCACGGGGGCGGGTGCGGCCGGTGAGCCGGTAGAGCCGGCGCCGGTAGGCGTCGTCGTCGCGGACGGCGAGGGCGGTGGAGGTCGCGGAGGCGACCGCGGACATCACGGCGGCGACCACGACGGCGGTCTCGGGGTTCGCGGCACCGCGTCCGTCGGGGATCAGCCACAGCGCGACGAGCAGCAGCGAGCCGTTGAGGAAGAAACCGAGCAGACCGAGGACGAGGGCCGGGACGAGCAGCAGCGCCCGCACGATCAGCGGCCACACGAGCGCGCCGAGCAGGCCGAAGGCGCCCGCGGCCCAGGCCGCGGTGAGCGCGGTCCTGGTGAAGCTGTCGCCGTCGGCGGACTGGAGCTGGAAGTCGGGCAGCAGCCCGGCGAGGACCAGCAGGGTCAGCGTGGACACCGCCCACACGACGGCCATCCGCCCCAGCGCACTGCCCGCGGACCGCCAGCGGTCGGCGCCACCCCATCGCCCGTCACCCACGCCCGCATCACCTTTCGCCCGTTTCCTGCCTCAAGCGTGGCACAACGATCCCGGCCGGGCGGGCGGGGTGTCCCTCGGGGGACGCCGGTGACGGGGCGGGCCCCGGGTCACCGGGCGACGGAAGACTCGGGGCCCGCCGGCTGCGGGGTGGACGGGATCCGTCGTGCCCCAGGACGACCGCGGGATCGGAATGCGTCACATCCGGAGCCGACGGCGGGATCGGGATCCGTCGTGCCCGAAGGCGGCGGCCGGCTCAGGAGCCGTCGTATCCGGCCGTGGGCATCGAGAGGCGCCGGTGGACTCCCGCCTTCGCCCCCGTGTCGTACGGGGGTTCGTCAAGTCCGACGGTCTCGACCCGCACTCCGCGCCGCTCGCACTCCGCGCGGAAGCCCGGCACGGAGGCCAGCGCGCGGGCGAGGACCCGCTCACTGGGGGCCACGAAGAGGTCCACCGTCCCGTCGTCCACGTCGGCCCACAGCTCCGCGTGGTCCGGGCGGATTCCGTAACAGAACAGCCTGCGGGCGAGCACGTATCCCTTGTCCTGGGCCCAGCGGGCGCACAGCGCGTGCTGTCCGCGCGTGTCGACAAGGAAGGGGTCGCTGTCCAGCTCTTCGAGCGGGGTGAGGCTGGCGATCGCCGCCACCCGAACGTCGTCCATGGGCCGACCCTACTGCCGGAAGGTGACGCCCGAACATCCTCCGGAGCCCGCTCGGGACATTTACTCTCGTTACGGAACGCGTACGGACGACCGAGAGCAGAAGGGCGGCATGCCGGTGGAGGTCACCTGGTGGGGTCACGCCACCTGCACGGTCGAGGACTCCGGGGTCCGCTTCCTCACCGATCCGCTGTTCGCGCGGCGGCTCGCCCACCTGCGCCGCCGGCGCGGCGCCCTGCCGCCGCCGGAGGCCGCCAGGGCCGAGGCCGTCCTCGTCTCCCATCTGCACGCCGACCACCTCCACCTCCCCTCGCTGGCCCGGCTCGCGCCGGGCACGCGGGTCCTCGTGCCGCGCGGCGCGCCCTCGGCCGTACCGGGGCTGCGCCGGCTCGACCAGGGCGGGCTGCGGCTGACCGAGGTGGAGCCGGGCGACGTGGTGACGGTGGAGGGCGTGACCGTACGGGCCGTCCCCGCGCTCCACGACGGACGGCGGCTGCCGGTCGGGCCGCACCGCGCCCCCGCGCTCGGGTATGTCGTCGAGGGCGAGGCGCGCACCTACTTCGCCGGGGACACCGGCCTGTTCGACGGCATGGCGGACGCGGTGGGCCCGGTGGACGTGGCCCTGCTGCCGGTCGGCGGCTGGGGACCGTACCTCGGGCACGGGCACCTGGACGCGGGACGGGCCGCGGAGGCGCTCGCCGCGCTCTCGCCGGCGGCGGCGGTGCCGGTGCACTACGGCACGTACTGGCCGATCGGCCTCGACGGGGTCCGGCCGCACGAGTTCCACGCGCCGGGCGACGAGTTCGTACGCCACGCGGCCCGGCTCGCGCCGAAGGTGGCGGTCCACCTCCTCGCCCACGGCGACCGGGTGCGGCCGGAGGTCGCCCGGTGATCGGTGGGCTCACCGGGATGGTCACGGCGGTGCGGGAGCTGCCGACGGAGTCCACGCAGCAGGCCGTCGGCTACCCCTCGCTCTTCCTGCTGGTGGCGCTCGGCGCGCTGGTGCCGGTGGTGCCGACGGGCGCGATCGTCAGTTCGGCGGCGGTGGTCGCCTTCCACCAGTCCTCGCCCTTCTCCCTGCTCTGGGTCTTCCTGACGGCGGCGCTCGCCGCCTTCCTCGGGGACACGGCGCTCTACTGGCTCGGGCAGCGCGGGGTCCGTTCCCGCAACGGCTCGCGGTGGCTCGCCACCCTGCGGTCCCGGGTGACGCCGGACCGCCTCGCGCACGCGCAGGAGCGGCTCGACACGCACCAGGTGTCGGTGCTCGTGCTGTCGCGGCTCGTGCCGGCCGGGCGGATCCCGGTGATGCTGGCCTGTCTGCTCGCGGAGATGCCGCTGCGCCGGTTCGTCCGGGGCGATGTCGCGGCGTGCCTGGCGTGGGCGGCGACGTACCAGCTGATCGGGATCCTGGGCGGCTCGCTCTTCCCGGAGCCCTGGCAGGGGGTCGTGGCGGCGGTGGGCCTGACGGTGCTCGTCAGCGCGGCCCCGGCGCTGTGGCGGCGGGTCCGGGGCACGCCCCGGGAGACGCCGTCAGGGCACCAGCACCCGTGAGGCGCCGACCGGCAGGTCCCACAGGTCCTCGCGGGGCAGACCGGCCTTCTCCCAGGCGGCCCGGACCCGGGTGAGGGGTTCGAGGACGGGCTCCGAGGAGAGCACGAAGGTGGCCCAGTGCATGGGTGCCATCCGGCGCGCGCCGAGGTCCTGGTGGGCGCGGACCGCCTCCTCCGGGTCGGTGTGGACGTCGCTGAGCCACCAGCGGGGGTCGTAGGCGCCGATGGGGAGCAGCGCCAGGTCGATGCCGGGGTAGCGGCGGCCGATCTCGCCGAACCAGTGGCCGTAGCCGGTGTCCCCCGCGAAGTGGATCCGGCGGCCGGCCCGGTCGGTGAGCACCCAGCCGCCCCACAGGGACCGGCAGGTGTCCAGCAGGGTGCGCTTGGACCAGTGGTGCGCCGGGACGAAGTCGAAGCGGACGCCGTCGAGTTCGGCCGCCTCCCACCAGTCGAGCTCGGTGACGCGGCTGAAGCGGCGGCGGGTGAACCAGCGGCCGAGCCCGGCCGGGACGAAGACCGGGGTGTGCCGGGGCAGCCGTCTGAGGGTGGGGCCGTCGAGGTGGTCGAAGTGGTTGTGGCTGATGACGACCGCGTCGACGGGCGGCAGGTCCTCCCAGCGCACGCCGACGGGGGTGAGCCGGGCCGGTGTGCCGAAGATGCGGCGCGACCAGACCGGGTCGGTGAGGACGGTGAGTCCTCCGACGCGCAGGATCCAGCTGGCGTGCCCGGCCCAGGTGACGGCGAGGGTGTCGGGTCCCGCGGGCGGCAGCGGGCCCGGCTCGAAGGGCAGCAGGGGGATGTCGCGGAGCCCCTCGGGACGGGGGCGTACGGCGCCTTCGCGGGCGAGGCGGGCCAGGGCCCGGACACCGGGCAGGGGCGCGGTGAGCCGGTCGGCGAAGCTGCGGGGCCAGTCGTGGCGGAGCCTGCCGAGGGGCTGGAGGACGGGCGCGGCGGGGACGGGGGGCGCGCCCTGGCCGGGGTGGTGCGCGCCCTGTCCGGCCCGGGCGGGGGGTGCCGTCCGTTCGGTCATCTGCGGACTCCGTTCCGCTCGTGCTCGGCGCCGCCTGAAGGGGGCGCGGGGTGGCCGCCCGCTGCCGTGGCGGGGGTCGCCGCGGCGGCCGTGGACGTGCTCGTCGTCGTCATCGGAGCTCCTCCAGGGCCGCCCCGAAGTCGGTCAGCGCGCGGACCACGTGGGGCAGTCCCGCCGGGTCCTCGGCGGCGAGGGTCTCGGCGCGCTCCTCCTCGGTGGAGCCCAGGAACATGCCGGTGCCGAACCTGACGCGCAGGGCGCCGAGTTCGTCGCCGAACCGGTGGCCGCCGGTCACCGGGGCGCCGAGCCGCGTGGTGAGGTGGCTCTCCAGCTCCAGGGAGTCGGTGACGCCCCGGGCGGCGAGCCCGGCGCGGAGCGGGCCGAGGTCGGCGTAGAGGTGGCGGCCGGCCTGCGGGGGCCGGGCGAGGGCCCCGGCGGCGAGAACGGCGCGGTGCGCGGCGGAGGCGAGGGCGCCGTGGACGGCGGCGGCGCGCCGGGCCCGGTCGGTGACCTCCCGCGGCTCGTCGAGGGCGTGCGCCACGGCGGGCGCGACGGGCCCCGGGACGAGGGCCCCGAGGGTGGTCAGCACGTCCAGGACGCGGGCCCTGCGGTCGGTCCAGCGGTCGGCGCGGGACGGGTCGGTGGGCGGGAAGCGGGCGACGGCGCAGGGCCAGGCGGCGGGGGTGAGGGCGCCGCCGAGGTCGGCGAGGACGGTGACGTCGTCCGGGCACATCTCGGCGGGGCTGAGGAGCACGGTGTCGCGCGGGGGGTGGAGGGTGTCGCGCCAGGTCTCGTCGCTGACGACGTGCAGGCCCTCGGCGACGGCGGCCTCGCAGGCCTCCCGCACGAGCTCGGGCGGGGCGACGGTGGCGGTGGGGTCGTCGGCGACGGAGAGGAGCAGGACCCGGGGGTCGCCGCCCTCGGCCCGGATCCGCCGGACGGTCTCCAGGAGGGCGTACGGGTCGGGGACGCCGCCCGCCTCGGCGGGCGTGGGCACGTGGTAGGCGGGACGGCCGAGGAGCCGGGCCTGCGGGGTCCACCAGGCGGGGCAGGGGCGGGGCAGCAGGAGGTCGCCGCCGTGGGCCGCGAGCAGCGCGAGGAGGAGCCCGGGCGCGCCGGGGGCGGCCACCACGTCCTCGGGATGGGTGCGCAGGCCGCGCCGCCACCAGTAGCCGGCGGCGGCCTCGCGCAGGACGGGCCCGCCACCGGGCGGTTCGGGGGCGGTGCGCCCGGCGGCGCCGGCGAGCAGGCCGGCGAGTCCGGGCAGGACGGGGAGGCCGGTGTCGGGTGCGGGAGGCCCGTAGCGCACCGGACCACGGCCTTCCGGAGCCGTCTGCGGCATGTCCCGTACCTCCTGAGCGCGCGGGGGCGCCGGGCAGGCACTCCCGTGCCCTTTATACGAAGGTTCGACTGTTTCCGCCCCTTCAGGGGCCCCGTTCCGGGGATGCGGCCCTGCCGTCGACCGGTCCGGGCGTACGGCTCGCCTCTCACCCCAGGCCGGGGGCCGGGCCCCGTCAGGTCCGGCCAGTCCGGTCCGCTCCCCTCGGGTCCGGTCCGGCCCGGGGCAGAATGCCGCATGATCCTCCGCGCAGCTCGACCCGATGACGCCGCCGCCCTCGCCTCCGTGCACGTCCTGTCCTGGCGGGCCGCCTACCGCGACCTGGTCCCCGGTCCGTATCTCGACGCCCTGGACGTGGAGGAGCGCGCCGCCGTGTGGCACGGCCGCCTCACCGCCCCCGACCGGCCGTCGGTGCTCCTGGCGACGGACGACGAAGGCCGGGCCGTCGCGTTCTCCTGCTTCCGGGCCTGTCCCGACGAGGAGTTCACGGCCGAGCTCGCCGCGCTGTACGCCCTGCCGGAGGCCTGGGGCACGGGCGTCGGGCGGGCACTCCTGTCGGCGTCCGCCGAGGCGCTCGTCGCGGGCGGGTTCAGGACGGCCGCGCTGTGGGTGTTCGCGGGCAACGCGCGGGCGCGGAGGTTCTACGAGGCGGCGGGCTGGCGGGCCGACGGCGCCTCGGCGTGGGAGGAGACGGGCGGCCGGCTCCTGGAGGAACTCCGGTACCGGCGGGACCTGTTCGCCTGACCCTATGTCCACATCGCAAGACACGGGTCTCATCATTCGGCCACGATGCGTACGGTGGAGGCACGCACCCACACCGAGGGAGTCGCTCCGATGACGCACGCCTCCGCGCAGCCCGCGGCCCATGAGACCGCCGTCTACACGCACGGCCACCACGAGTCCGTCCTGCGGTCGCACACCTGGCGGACCGCGGCCAACTCCGCCGCCTACCTGCTGCCCGAACTGCGCGCGGGGCTGGACGTCCTGGACGTGGGGTGCGGACCGGGCACCATCACGGCCGACCTGGCCGCGCGGGTCGCGCCGGGCCGGGTCACGGCCGTCGACGCGGCCGACGACGTCCTGGTGAAGGCCCGCGCGGTGGCCGCCGAACGCGGCCTGGAGAACGTCGAGTTCCGGGTCGCCGACGTCCACGCCCTGGACTTCCCCGACGACTCCTTCGACGTCGTGCACGCCCATCAGGTGCTGCAACACGTCGGCGACCCGGTCCAGGCCCTGCGCGAGATGCGGCGGGTGTGCCGCCCCGGCGGGGTCGTCGCGGCCCGCGACAGCGACTACGGGGCCTTCGCCTGGTTCCCGGAGCGGCCCGCGCTGGACGGATGGCTGGACCTGTACCACCGGGTCGCCCGCGCCAACGGCGGCGAACCGGACGCCGGACGGCGGCTGTTCTCCTGGGCCCGGCAGGCCGGCTTCACCGAGATCACGACGACCGCCGGGACCTGGTGCTACGCCACCCCGGAGGAGCGGACGTGGTGGAGCGGCCTGTGGGCGGACCGTACGACCTCCTCCGGTTACGCCGACCTGGCCGTCGCCGGCGGACACGCGACGGCCGGCGAACTGGAGTCGATCGCGGCGGCCTGGCGGGAGTGGGGCGAGCAGGACGACGCCTGGTTCATGGTCCCGCACGGCGAGATCCTGTGCCGGGTGTCCTGACCCCGCGCCCCCGCCCCGACCCGTGGCCTCCGTCTCCGGGGGCCACGGGTCGCCGGCCGGTCAGCTCGGGCGCATCCGGAACTCGTAGGCGTCCGGGACCGGTTCGTCGGTGAGCTCCGCCCAGACCTCACCCAGGATCTCCGCGCCCTCGCGCAGGTCCGCGACCTCGAAGCCCGCGTCGAAGACGCCGCGCGCCTCGCCCGGCCGCCCCTCGGCGAGCAGGAGGCGGATCTCCAGGAAGCGGAAGGCACCCCGGGCCAGGACCTCGTCCGGCAGCCGCCCCCACAGCTCCCTCGCGCGGCCGGTCCGGCCCGCCGCGAGCAGCGCCGCCAGGGCCTCGCGCCCGAGTGCCGCCGCCACGACCGCGCCGCCCCCGTGGTCCTCGTGGTCGGCGCAGGCCTCGGCGAACCGCTCGGCGGCCCGTGCCGGGTGACCGTCCTCCCGGTCGGCGACGGCCAGGCAGTACAGCAGGGGCCAGCGCACCCCGGCCCGTACCAGTCCGCGCTCCCAGCTCCGTACCGCCTGGGCGCGGTCCCCCGCGTGCCACTGGGCGATCCCGAGGTGGTACTCGGTGGACGGGTCGGCCGGGGCGGTCTCCAGCATGTCCCGCCAGGGCGCGGCGACCAGTGGCGCGCCGGGGCCCGCGCCCTTCGCCGGGGGCGGCAGGACGCCGGTGCGCAGGAGCTCGCGCCAGGGCTCCTGGTCCGGTCCGAGGGTCGACTCGGGGAAGGGCGTGCCCGGCAACGCGTATCCCGCGCGCAGGACTTCGAGTGCGCCCCAGCCGGACCCGGCCGCGAGCACGGTCTCCGGCTCGGCGTCGGCCGCGCCCTCCCGCCAGGCGGTGTACGCGGCGTCGACGGCGGCCCGGGGCAGCGCCGTCTCCAGTTTCCCCTCGACGTCGGCGCGGGCCGCCGCCCAGTCGTCGCCGAGCGCCGCGGCGGGGTCGGCGGAGAGCGGTCCGTACGCCTCCAGCCAGCTGAACTCCGCCTCGCCCGCCAGCTCCAGGTGTTCCAGCTGGGTGCGGGCGAGGCCGGCCTGTATCTCGGCGTAGCCGGGGGCGCCGGGCGCGGTCAGCCACTCCTGCCAGCGCCGGCCGCCGCGTTCCGTACCCCACAGGAAGAGCTTGCGGCCGCGCAGCGGGTCGGTCGAGGTCTGGACGAGCCCGTGACCGGCCGCGTCGACGGCGGCGATCCAGCGGCGCTGTCCGTCGGGCAGGTCGTAGAAGAAGTCGGCGGCGTGCGCGCCGTTCAGCGGGTACGAGCGGTCGGTGCCGTCCTCGGTGACGGGCACGGGCAGGCGGTTCAGGCCCCGTTCGTAGCCGTGGTGCCAGGCCGCGTCGGCGGGCGCGAGGACCCTGCGCTCCTCGGGGACGGCGATGTTGGACCACCAGTAGACCGGGACGGGCCGCTCGTGCGGGTTGCGGATGCGGACCCCGACGTGGAGGAAGTCGGAGCCCTCCGGGAGCCACAGGTCGACCTGGAAGGGCAGGTCGCGCAGCCGCTCCCACTCCCACAGGCGGAGCATCGGGCCGCCGTCGGGGGCCGGGACGGTCGCCGCGTGGAGGGGCGCGCAGGAGAGGGTGGTGTGGCCGGTGGCCCCGATGTTCCACTCGATGCCGCCCGAGAACCAGGCGCCGTTGAGGGCGAAGGCGGCCGGCTGGAGGACGGGGTTGCGGTAGAGGAGCTCACGCCCGGTGGGCTTGTGGTGGAGGGAGTGCACGCGGCCGCCGAGGCCGGGCAGCACGGTCGCCCGGAGCCGGTCGTTCTCGATCACGATCGCGTCGAGGTCCGCGGGGGTGCGCTCGCGGCCGTAGCCGTCGCGCACGGGGGCGGGGAGCAGGCTGCGCAGGGGCGCCCGCCCGATGCCCCGGGCCATGTCGCGCGGGAGCTCCGCGAGGGTCCGCGCGTCGACCGCGTGCGCCCCGGCGCCGGCGGGGGCCTGCAGTGCGGGAAGGGGGTTGTCCGGGCCCAACGGGGCCGCGGGCAGCGTCAGTACGGCACGTCGTACGGTCGTCATCGATCCATGGAACACGCCGGAGCCCGTCCTGACCAGGGGTTCTCCACGGTTCTCCGCGTCAGGCTTCGGCAAAGGCGGCGGGGCCGGCGGCCCGGACGTGCGCAGGCCCGGCGGCCCGGATATTCCGGGCGGCGGCGGGGGCCGCCGCCGTAGTGTGGAGCGCCGGTCCGCCGTCGTGGCGGCCGGGGACCATGGGCACAGGGAGTTCGAGGCATGGGTACGCAGCACACCTACCGGGTCATCGTGCGGGGCACGTTCGACGGTCTCTCGGAGGAGAGCCGGACCCGGCTGCTCGCCGAGGTGGACGCGCACGGGCTGACGGCGATGCAGTTCACGGAGGAGGGCTCGCTGGCCTACGACCGGACGCTGAAGGCCTTCTCGTACCGCCTGGTCGTCGTCTCGGACGCCGAGGACGGTGACGAGATGGCGGGGGCGATCGCGGAGGACCGGGTGGAGACGGCGCTCCGCGCGCTGGGCCACGGGCACACGGCGCTGCGCTCGACGGTGACCGATCTCGACACGATGAAGATCAACTACAAGCGCTAGGGGTGTCTTGGCGGCGGTCGGGCGCGGTGATCGCCCAGCGCTCGTGGTCGCGCCAGGCGCCGTCGATGTGCAGCATGGCGGGCGAGAAGCCCTCCAGGCGGAAGCCGGCCCGGCGGACGAGGGCGCGCGAGGCGGTGTTGCCGGGCTGGATGTTCGCCTCCAGGCGGTGCAGCTCCAGCGGGCCGAAGGCGTGCGCCAGGACCAGGCCGAGGGCCTCGGTCAGGAGTCCCCGTCCGGCGGCGTGCGCGAAGGCGCCGTAGCCGAGGGCGCCGCTGCGGAAGGCGCCCCGGACGATGTTGTTGATGTTGACGAAGCCTGCGAGGGCGCCGTCGGCGCGCTCGCAGACGAGGAAACCGGCGCGGGCCGGGTCCCGGATCAGCCCGCCCGCGTAGACGGCGTACGCGTCGTGCGTGCACGGCGGGAAGAGCCAGGGGCGGTGCAGCTCACGGCTCTCGCGGGCACGGGCGGTGAACTCGTCGGCGTCGGCCGGCGAGAAGGGGCGCAGGCCCACGCGGGGCCCGGTGGCGAGGTACGGACCGGGGTCGTCGGACATACGCAGCAGGTTATGCGGCCCGGGGCCGACGGGGTGACCGCGGGAAGGCGGGGCCCTGCCCGTGGGCCGGCGGGGCACGGTCTTGGCCTGGGCGGGGCGGTCCTGCCCCGGGGCTGGCGGGGCGCGGTCCTGCCCGTGGACCGGCGGGGCACGGTCCTGGCCTGGGCGGGGCGGTCCTGGCCTTGGGCTGGCGGGGTGCGGTCCTGCCCGTAGCGGCGCGGTCCTGCCCCGGGGCTGGCGGGGCGCGGTCCTGCCCGTAACGGCGCGGTCCTGCCCTTGGGCCAGCGGGGCGCGGACGCAGGCCGCGGCCCGGCCGGGGCGCGGTCCTCCCCATGGCCCAGCAGGCAACCGACCTCCCCGTCAGCGGCGGGCGTCGCGGACGCGGGGAGGGCAGGTCTCACCCTTCCGTACGACTCCGATCATGACGGTCGTCCGGCGGTCGAGGCCCGTGCCCGCCGCCGGGTACTGGGTGCCGACCTGCCAGCGGGGCGGCCACAGCACGCGCCGGTCGCGGCCGCTGACGTCGTGGACGTCGAGCCGGGTCCGGCGGTCCAGGTGGGTGAAGACCCGCCACAGTCCCCCGTCGAGGAAGTCCGGCATCGGGCGGGTCCCGGCCTCGTCGTCGACGGTCTCCTCCGCCGAGGAGGCGGCGAAGGCCGCCAGCGCGAGGACCGCGCCGCCGACGAGGACGGCCGCCCGTCTCACTTCCGCCTCCGGGCCGCGAAGTAGTAGCCGCAGGCCGCGCCGAGGACGGCGGTGGCCAGCAGGGCCACGTAGAGCGGCATGGTGACTTCGGGGACGAGCAGACGGATCTTGACCTCGCGGGTGTTCTCGAAGATGAAGACGAGCGTGAGGACGGCGACCGCGATCATCGCGATCCGGGCCGGGGTGAAGGCTCCGGCGAGCCGGGACGTGCCCCCGCCCGCCGTCGGTGGCGTCTCCTTGGGACTCATGCCCGCCCTCTCCTCCGTCGTGCCGTCGGTCGTACCGGCCGCAGCCGTGGGACCAGAATGGGACGCCCGGCGCCTCTCCGTGACGGCGAGCAGGGCCGTACGGGTGACTTGTCAGACAACGAGGGCCGACTACCGTGGTCCCGGACCGGCCGGAAGCGCGCCGGGGAACGAGACGAGGAGGGGCCGTGGCGGTCAGCGGACAGCGGCGGCGACCGGTCGTGGCGCTCTACGAGCGAATCGCGGACGCCGTCCACGACGGCACCTATCCGCCGGGCTCCACGCTCCCCTCCGAGCCGAAGCTCGCGGCCGAGCTGGGCGTCAGCAGGCCGGCCCTGCGCGAGGCGCTGCTGCTGCTCCAGGAGGACGGCGTCCTGACGGTGCGGCGCGGGGTCGGCCGTACGGTCAACGACCGTCCCCCCAGGCGCGGTTTCGAGCACGTCCAGCCGCTGGAGGAGCTGATCGGCGCGGGTGCCCCGCTGCGGGTGCGGGCGCTGCTGAGGACCACCGAGGAGCCGACCGACTTCACCACCCAGCACCTGCTCGCGCCCGCCCGCGCCAAGCTGCGCTTCTGGGAGTCGGTCCTGACCGGGGAGGGCACGGCGGCGGCGCTGAGCCACGAGTGGGCCGCGCCCGACGCGCTGCTCGACCGGGTGCACCCGGAGTTCGCGCGGGGCCTGCGGGACGCGGAGGGTGCGGGCGCCGGGGCGGTCTCGATGCTGGCGGTCCTGGTCGCGGCCTCCCGGGAGACCGCGCTGACCGCGCACAGCGGCATCACGGCGACGCTGCTCGGTCGGCGGCGCGGGGAACAGCTGGGCCGCCCGGCGGACACCCCCGCGGTGCTGGTCACGCAGGTGGTGCGGGTCGGCGAGACACCGGTCCTGGCCGCCAAGCACATGCTCCCGACGGGCACACCCGCGCTGCCGGTGCTCCAGTCGCACTGAGGGACGGGGCGGGGCGCACGCCGGGCCCCACCCGCCACCTTCGCGCGCCAGAACTCTGCCGTGTCCGCGACCTGACCCGGCACCCCCGCGCCCACCTCCGCCCTTCACCTCCGCGTCCCCACGGCCACCCGGCCCCGCGCCCCCGTGGGGCCGCCGTCAGGGGCGTCACAGCGGCCCGTGCCGCCGTGGCGTACACTTCCCGGCCATGCACTTGTCTGACAACCCTGCCACGCCTGCCGCCGCCACCGTCTCCGAGTGGATCCGCCGGGCCCCCAAGGCCGTCCTGCACGACCACCTCGACGGCGGGCTCCGCCCCGCGACCATCGTCGAGCTGGCGCGGGCGTGCGGCTACACCGCGCTGCCGACCGAGGACCCGGCCGAGCTCGCGGTCTGGTTCCGGGACGCCGCCGACTCCGGCTCGCTGGAGCGCTACCTGGAGACCTTCGCGCACACCTGCGCGGTCATGCAGACCCGCGAGTCGCTCACGCGCATCGCGGCCGAGTGCGCCGAGGACCTGGCGGCGGACGGTGTCGTCTACGCCGAGATCCGCTACGCCCCGGAGCAGCACCTGGAGGGCGGACTCACCCTCGACGAGGTCGTCGTGGCGGTCAACGACGGCTTCCGCGAGGGCGAGCGCCGCGCCGGCGGCCGGATCACCGTCCGCGCGCTGCTCACCGGCATGCGGCACACCGACCGCTCGCTGGAGATCGCGGAGCTCACGGTCGCGCACCGGGACAACGGCGTGGCCGGCTTCGACATAGCGGGCGGCGAGATCGGCAACCCGCCGGCCCGCCACCTCGCGGCCTTCCAGCACCTGAAGCGGGAGAACTGCCACTACACGATCCACGCCGGCGAGGCCGTCGGCGCGGAGTCGATCCACGAGGCCGTGCAGGTCTGCGGCACCGAGCGGATCGGCCACGGCGTGCGGATCACCGACGACATCGCCGAGGACGGCACGCTGGGCCGGCTCGCGTCGTACGTCCGGGACAACCGCATCGCCCTGGAGGTCTGCCCGACGTCCAACCTCCAGACGGGCGCCGCGAAGGACTACGCCTCGCACCCGATCGACGAGCTGCGCCGCCTCGGCTTCCGGATCACGCTCAACACGGACAACCGGCTGGTGTCCGGGACCACCATGAGCGAGGAGTTCCAGCACATGGTGGACGCCTTCGGATACGGCCCGGAGGTCTTCGAGGAGTTCACGGTCGCCGCCCTGAAGGCCGCGTTCCTGCCGCTGCCCGAGCGGCGACGGCTCGTCGACGAGGTCGTCCGCCCGGGGTACGCGGCGCTCTAGGGCCCGCTAGGGCGGGTCGTCACACTCCCGTCGTCGCCCGCGGGGCAGACGGGAGTGTGACGACACGCCCTAGCCGACCCTGCCCTCCACCAGGGGCAGGGACAGCGTCCCGGTGGACTCGGGGTCGCTCACGACGGTCACCGGCTTGATGCCCCGGTTGCCGGAGTACGCGGTGTCGCTCGCCGCGACGACGAACTCCAGCCGGTGACCCGTCTCGTACCGGTGGACGATGGCCGGCAGCTCGACGGTGAAGGGGCGGGTGACGTCGGGGACGCGCACCGGGGCGACCAGCCTGTTGACCAGCGTCTTCGTCCCGTCGGGCGCGACGTCGTAGAGCTTGGCGAAGAGCACGAGCTTGTCGGCGGCGTCGCCGGAGTCCTGGACGCGCTCGGTCGCGGGCGACACGACCCTGAGGGTGGCACTCGGTGCGCCGACGAGGTCGACGGGCCCGGTGAGCGGGGCGCTGGTCCAGCCGAGGTAGGTGCCGGGGGTGTCGTAGGGACGGGGGTCGGGGAGGCCGATCATGCCGGCGAGCGAGGACTCCGAGTGGCTGGTCGGGACCAGCCAGTTCGCGTACTGGCGGGAGCCGCGTGCGACCTTCGTACGGTTGTCGACGAGCTTGCCGTCGCCGGAGAGGTACAGCTGCTGGCTGAGCGCCGGGACGCGGTCGGCGGTGCCGTAGCCGTCGCGGCCCTCGCGATACCAGGCGAAGGCCGGACCGGTGTCCGCGGCGGTGTTCTTCCCGAGGTACCGGTCGAACCAGGCCAGGATCCGCCGCCCGACGTAGCTCGCCCCGGGATCGCCGAGGTCGAGCTCGCCCGCCCGCTGTCCCCCGCTGTGGCCCCAGGACTGCCAGATCATGCGGGTGTCGACGCCGCGCTCGCGGAGCCGGTCGTAGGTGGCGCGCGCCTCGTTCAGGTTGAACAGGCTGTCGGACTGCCCCTGCACGAGGAGCGTGGGGGCGTCGACCCGGTCCAGGTACGAGACCGGGGAGACGCTTCGGGCGTAGGCGAGCATGCGCTCGGTGGCGGCGGCCGGGTAGCGGCCGGAGTTGAGGAGCCTGATCGTGTCGCAGGCGTCGGTGACGAAGTGCAGACAGCCGAGGGAGTTGATCCGGCTGGGGTCGAGCGACGGCGACAGCAGGGGCTGGCCCTCGCCTATGAGGTAGAAGCCGTTCGCCCACTGCCACTTGAAGGCGCCGGGGGTGGCTCGGTCGGCGGCGTTGGGGGCGAGCGAGTAGGCCAGGTCGTTCCAGGTGATGAGGGGGACCAGGGCGTCGACGCGGGGATCGACGGCGGCCGTCGCGAGCTGGACGGCGCCTCCGTAGGAGCCGCCGATCATGCCGACGCGCGGATCGCCCTCGCCGTCCCGGGTGACGAAGTCGGCACGGGTGCCGTCGTCGGCGGCGCGGGTCCCGGCGAGGAAGTCGACGAGACGGGCCGCGGCCCGGCCGTCGGCCTCCGGGGCGTCGAGGGAGATCAGGCACCCGGACTTCCCGAAGCCGAGGCCGGAGTAGACGAGGCCGACGTAGCCCCGCTCGGCGAAGGCCTTGCCGACGGCGGCGGTGGAGTCGTCGCTCTTGCTGCCGCCGAAGCCGTTGGTGGCGAGCACGGCGGGTGCCGGGTGCGCGGCGTCGACCCCGGCGGGCCGGTAGAGGTCGGCGTCGACGGCGCAACTGCGCCCACCCGCCTCGACGGTGAAGCGGAGCGGGGTGACGGTGTACGGGGCGGGCGGCTCCTCCGCACCGACGGCGGGGCCGGCGAGGGCGAGCGGCCCGGCGAGCGCGGCCGCACCGGCCACGAGTGCGAGGACCTTGCGGGATCGGGGCACGGCACGGGACACAGAGACCTCCACGCTGAGGGCGACGCCGAGAGACCCACCGCACCTACCGACTGGTAGGTACTCGGTCGCCGCCCATGCTGTGACACGTGTCATAAGCCCGTCAACGCGTCGGACACGGGTTGTTGACGGAGATTCAGTGAAGGCCGCGCAGCCCGCTCCGACGGCTCGTCCCGCGGCCCGCCCGGCCCTCCTCGGTGGGAGAATGGCGGCATGACAGGCGCTGAGGAGTTCAAGCCCGAATCGGAGCGGGTGACGCGCGCCCTGCGCGACCAGATCATCGACGGGACCCGGGCGCCCGGCAGCAGGCTGGTCGAGCGGGAGATCGCGGCCGAGCTGGACGTGAGCCGGCTGCCCGTCCGCGACGCCCTGCGGGACCTGGTCGCGGAGGGGCTCGTGACGCCCCGGCCGCGCACCTGGGCGGTGGTCCGCGAGTTCAGCGCGTCCGACATCTCCGACCTGGGCGAGGTCCGGTCCGCCCTGGAGGTCCTCGGCTTCCGGCTCGCCGCGCAGCGCCGCACCCGGGCGGGGCTCGCCCAGCTCCGCGCCGACCTCGACGCCGAACTGGCCGCGGCGGCCAGGGGCGACGGCCAGGCAGCCCGGCGGGCGGCGGCCGACTTCCACGAGACCGTCACGGAGCTCGCGGACAACGCCCTGCTGACCGAACTCAACGCGACGCTGCGCAGCCGGATGCGCTGGATGCTCGGGCAGCACGACGACTTCACCGTCGTCGCCGAGGAGCACGCGGAGCTGTACCGGGGCATCGAGGCACGGGACGTGGAGCGCGTCGAGGCGCTGGCCCTGCGCCACCTGGAGACCAGCCGCGACGAGGCCGCCGCACACCAGCGCAGGACGGCACCGGAGTAGCGGTCCGACCAGCGCGGGGCGACACGCCCCGTCACCGCAAGGCGGGTACCTCCAGGGTGAGCGTGCACGTGTCCGTGTCGAGGGTGGCGGGGACGCCGAGCGGCAGGGTGAGCGCGGTCGGGCCGTGGCCGAAGCCCATCTCCTCCACCACCGGCACCCCGAGGCCGCCGAGCCGGTCGGTGAGGACCGCCCGCACGTCCTCGTAGGGACCGCACTCCTCCCAGGAGCCGAGGGCGACGCCCGCGACGCCGTCGAGCCACCCGGAGCGCAGGAGCTGGGTGAGGATGCGGTCGAGGCGGTACGGCTCCTCCCCCACGTCCTCCAGGAGCAGCAGCCCGCCCCGGGCCGAGGGCCGCCCGTGCGGGGTGCCGAGGTCGGCGGCGAGGAGGCTGACGCAGCCGCCGAGGGTCACGCCCCGGGCCCGTCCCGGCACCAGGGGCCGCCCCGTCCCCCGGCCGAGCGTCCGGACCGTGTCGGGCTCGAAGAGGGTGGCGCGCAGCGACTCCTGGGTGGCCGGGTCGGAGAGGAACGTGGCGGCGGCGACCATCGGTCCGTGCAGCGTGGCGAAGCCCGCGCGGACGGCGAGTGCCTCGTGCAGGGCGGTGACGTCGCTGTAGCCGACGAAGGCCTTGGGCCCGGCCGCGCGGATCGCCGCCCAGTCCACGAGGTCCACCATGCGCTGGGCGCCGAACCCTCCCCGGGCGCAGAGCACCGCGGAGACCGAGGGGTCGCACCAGGCCTCGGTGAGGTCGCGGGCCCGCGCCGCGTCGTCGCCCGCGAGGTACCGGAGCGCGGGGTGGGTGTCGAGGACGTGCGGCGCGACCACCGGTTCGAGACCCCAGCCGCGCAGCACGTCGAGCCCGGGGGCGAGCCGCTCCTCGGGGACCGGGCCGCTGGGGGCGACGACGGCGACCCGTGCCCCGGGCCGGAGCCGCTCCGCGCGGGTGAGGGCCTCCACGGGGCTCACGTGCGGTACTCCAGGTCCGGCACGTCGGTGCGCTCGATCCCGAAGGCCCCCGCGTACAGGGCGAGTTCGGCCTCCAGAGCACGGACCATGGTGTCGGCCCTGCGGAAGCCGTGCCCCTCCCCCTCGAAGGCGAGGTAGGCGTGCGGCACGCCCCGGCCGGCCGCGCGGGCGAGGAAGCGCTCGGCCTGTGCGGGCGGGCAGATGACGTCGTCGAGGCCCTGGAGCAGGAGGAACGGGGCGGTGACGCGGTCGACGTGCTCGATCGGCGAGCGTTCCTTGTAGCGGGCGGGCACCTGGTCGAGGGGGCCGATGAGTCCGTGGAGGTACTGGGACTCGAAGTCGTGGGTCTCGTCGGTGGCCCAGCCGCGCAGGTCGAGGATGGGATAGATGATGGTGCCGCAGGCGTACACGTCGGTGGAGACGAGGGACGCGGCCGTCGTCCAGCCGCCGGCGCTGCCCCCGCGCACGGCGAGCCGGGCCGGGTCGGCGGTACCCTCGGCGGCGAGCGCCGCCGCGACGGCCGCGCAGTCCTCGACGTCGACGACGCCCCACTGCTCGCGCAGCCGGTCCCGGTACTCCCGGCCGTAGCCGGTCGAGCCGCCGTAGTTGACCTCGGCGACGCCGATGCCGCGCGAGGTGAAGTAGGCGATCTCCAGGTCGAGGACGAGCGGGGCGTGGCCGGTGGGACCGCCGTGTGCCCAGATCACATAGGGCGGCAGCTCGTCCTCGGGTCCGCTGTAGCGGGGGTGGCGCGGCGGGTACACCTGTGCGTGAATCTCCCTGCCGCCGGGTCCGGTGAAGGTGCGGACGCGGGGCTCGGGGAGGTGGGCGGGGTCGACGGCGTCGGTGTGGGCGGCGCCGACGACGCGGCTGCGTCCGGTGCGGGTGTCGAGCTCGACGAGTTCGTAGGCGCTGTGCGGTCCGGCGGCGACGCCGACCACCCGGGTGCCGTGCGCGGCGAGGGCGGCGGCCCACTCCGTGCGGGGGCCCGCCGCGTCGGCGAGGGCGCGGCGCTCGGGGTCGAGGATGCCGAGCGTGGTGGTGCCCCGGCCGTGGACGACGGCGATCAGCCCGTTCTCCAGGGGCGTGAACCAGCGCAGTCCGATCTTCCAGAGCGGGCCGCCGAACTCCTCGGCGCGCGGGCAGAGCGCCTCCGGCGCGGCGAGGGAGCCGTCGGCGGCGACCTCCGCACGGTAGAGGTTCCACCAGCCGGTGCGGTCGCTGACGAAGAGCAGCCGGCCGGCCGCGTCCCACTCGGCCTGCGGGATCGACTCGGCGGTCCCTCCGGCGACGGTCCGGGCCGCGCCGAAGGTGCCCTCGGGGGTGACCTCGGCGAGCAGGACCTCGGTGCCGTCCCAGGGCATCCGGGGGTGGTCCCAGGCGATCCAGGCCGCGCGGCGGCCGTCCGGGGAGAGCCGGGGGCCGGTGACGAAACGGTGCCGCTCGTCGGCGAGTTCACGGACGGCGCCACGGTCCTCGGCCGCCGAGCCGTCGAGGGGAACGGCGGCGAGGACGCGGCGCACGTCGGTGGGCGCGGGGCCGGTGAACTCCTCCAGGACGCACCACACCTCGTCCCGGTCCGGATGGATGACCGGGTCCACCCAGCGCAGCCCGCCGCCGACGTCGCAGACGGGGGTCAGCGGCCTCGGCTCGGCGCCGGGGGCGGCGTCGGGCTCGTACGCGTAGAGCCGCTGGTCGGGGAAGTGGCAGAACACGGCGAGCGGTCCGCCGGCCGGCCGGGCGACGGCCGCCCACGGCTGGCCGCCGTACTCGATCACCCGGCTCCGGACGTTCCACGGGGGCGGCAGCAGGCTCTCCTCGGTGCCGTCGGCGCGCCGCCGGACCAGGGCGCGCCGGCCGCCCTCGGCGGGGCGGGGCGCGGTCCACCACAGCTCGTCTCCGACGGTGCCGAGGTACTCGGGCCGCCCGTCGTGCGCGGCGGCGAGCGCGGCGCTCACGGGTGACGGCCAGCTGCCGTACCGGGCCGTGGTCGTGGTCATCCCATCTCCCCCTGTGCTGGGTCTACGCGGACTTCAGGTAGTGGTCGAGGACGCGGACGCCGAAGTGCAGGGCGTCCACCGGCACGCGCTCGTCGACTCCGTGGAACAGCGCGCCGTAGTCGAGGTCCGGGGGCAGCCGGAGCGGCGAGAAGCCGTACCCGGTGATGCCGAGCCGGGAGAACTGCTTGGCGTCGGTGCCGCCGGACATGGTGAAGGGCACGACGCGGCCGGCCGGGTCGAAGCGCTCGACGGCGGCGCGCAGCTTGGCGAAGGTCGGGGAGTCGACCGGGGCCTCCAGGGGCACCTCGCGGTGGTGGAACTCCCACTCCACGTCGGGCCCGGTGAGCAGGTCCATGGTCGCGGCGAACTCCTCCTCCGCGCCCGGCAGCATCCGCCCGTCGATGTACGCGACGGCCTGTCCGGGGATGACGTTGACCTTGTACCCGGCGTCGAGCATGGTCGGGTTGGCGCTGTTGCGGACGGTCGGTTCGACGAGGGCGGCGGCGGGGCCGAGCTTGTCGAGGAGGAGGTCGACATCGAGGTCGCGGGCCGCCGTGTCGATGTCGATGCCGTACAGGGCGGCGAGTTCGGTGAGGGCCGCGCGGACGGTCGTGGTGAGGCGGACCGGCCAGGTGTGGGCCCCGATCCGGGCGACGGCGGCGGCGAGGCGGGTGACGGCGTTCGCCGTGTTCACCTTGGAGCCGTGGCCGGCCCGGCCGTGGGCGGTGAGCTTGAGCCAGGCGGTGCCCCGCTCGCCCGCCGCGATCGGGTAGAGGGTGAGGCCGGGGTGCGGGTGGAAGCTGAACGCCCCGGACTCGCTGATGCCCTCCGTACAGCCTTCGAAGAGGGACGCGTGCCGGTCGGCGAGGAAGCCGGAGCCGTCCTCGGCGCTGGCCTCCTCGTCCGCGGTGTAGGCGAGGACGATGTCGCGGCGGGGACGGACGCCGTGGCGGGCCCAGGCGCGGACGACGGACAGGACCATCGCGTCCATGTTCTTCATGTCGACGGCGCCGCGCCCCCACACGATCCCGTCGCGGACCTCGCCGGAGAAGGGGTGCACGCTCCATTCGGCGGGGTCGGCGGGCACCACGTCCAGGTGGCCGTGGACCAGGAGCGCGTCGGCCGAGGGGTCGGTGCCGGGGATCCGTGCCACCACGTTGGTGCGGCCGGGGGTCCGCTCCAGGAGGGTGGGTTCGATCCCGGCGTCCGCGAGCCGCTCGGCGACGTACTCGGCGGCGGGCCGCTCGCGGCAGTCGCCGCCGCCGCGGTTGGTGGTGTCGATGCGGATGAGCTCGGAGGTGAACGTGACCACCTCGTCGAGCGCCTTCGTGTCCGGGCTCCGGACCTCCTCAGCCATACTGCTCCTCCACCGCGGCCGAGACGATGGTCGTGACCGCCTTGAACGTGCGAATTGCCTCGTACATGGTCTCGCTGGTGTACGCGACGCGCCGCTCGCCGCCCCGCGCCACGCCGGGAACCACCGTGGCGGCGGCGCCCAGGTGATCGGCGTCGAACTCGAGCTCCACCGTGAAGGGGCCGCCCCGGACCGGCTCGTGCCGGACGGCGAGTGCGGCGCCGGTCTTCGCCGCGGCGCGGATGTCGGCGGCGGTCCTGGCCGGGGGGCGGCACACCGCCGCGTACCGCGAGACGTGGTCCTTGACGGCGACCTTCGGTGCCCCGGGGGCGTATCCGAGGGCGTCCTCGCAGGTCAGGTCGTCCCCGGTGACGAGGACGACCGGCACGCCGAACTCCGCGACCACCTGGGCGTTGAGAAGGCCCTCACTGGCCCGCTCGCCGTCGAGCCAGACCCCGGTGATGGAGTTCGCGAGGTAGGTGTGCGCGAGGACCCCCTCGGTACCGGCGCCCGTGTGGTAGCCGACGAAGGCGATGCCGTCGACGTCCCCGTGCTGCACGCCCTCGACCATCGAGAGGGACTTGTGCCGCCCGGTGAGCATCTCGGCCCGCTCGTCGAGCCGCTCCAGGAGCAGATTCCGCATGGACCAGTGCGCTTCGTTGATGAGGACCTCGTCCGCGCCGCCGTCGAAGAAGCCGAGCACGGCGGCGTTCACGTCGGACGTGAACATCGCGCGGCACCGCTCCCACTGGGGCGTGCCGGGCAGCACGTCGGCGGGCCAGGTCACACCGGTCGCGCCCTCCATGTCGGCGCTGATGAGGATCTTCATGTCTGGCACCGTACGCGCCGCCCGGCCGCCCTACCACCCCTGTGGATAAACGTCGTTGGAGTGGACCACTGGCATCCGCCGGACGGCCCTACGGCTCGCCCGGCGGGTTCCGGATGCGCCCCGGGCACCCGGTGGGGCACGATGCCGTGGGCCGCGCCGGCGCGCCACCCGATCGGCGGCCCTCGAATCGGGCGAAACGCCGCCAAGGGGTGCGTATAGGCTGTCGGCCGCAGCCGTCGTTGTCGACCTTCCGGAGAGCTCTCGGTGACCATCGCTTTCACCCCGTCCGAATCCGCGCCCGCCGAGACCGAGCCCGTCGCGGCCCAGCCCCCCGCCGTCCCCGGACCCGCCGAATCCGCCGTCGTACCGGGACCCGCCGGATCCCCCGTCGTCCCCGGATCCCCCGTCGTCCCCGAGCCCGCGGGGCCCGTCATGGCGGAGGAGCCCGAGTTCTGGGAGCCGTCGGCCCCCGAGCCCCTGGAGGACCGTGAGGACCGTGAGGACTCGGAGCCCGAGCCGGACCAGGAGGACCCCGAGCCCCTGGAGCACCACGCACCCCAGGAGGACCAGGGTGACCAGGACGACGACGACCCCCTGGACGGACAGGCCCACGATCCCGTCGTCGTCCGTGACGCCCACGACTTCGGGGTGTACGCGCGGACCGGCGGCTGGGCCTTCGCCCTCAAGGTGGCCCGGAGCGTCCGGCCCGGCGGGCAGGCGGCCGAGGGGACGGCCCTGAGGAAGGTCTCGGCGAAGGCCTTCGCCCAGCTCGCCGGCTGCTCCCCCGAGCGGGTCATGCGCCACTACCGGGCCTGGGACATGGCGGCCGACGACGGTCTGGTCCCGCAGTTCGAGGTGCTGGTCCCCGGCGAGGACATCGAGCTGCCGGACGCGGACGTGTGGCTCCAGTACTACGCCTCGCGCAACAGCGCCTCCTCCGTGCGGGGCCAGGCGATCAGCGCGGCGGCCGAGGCCGAGGGCATCCGGCCGACGAAGGCACTGGAGGTCGCGGAGAACCCGACGGCGCTGCGGGCGGCGATCCTCGCCGACCCCGGGACGGCGGAGGCCGCGCGCGGGGCGCTGCTGGACCGGATGAAGGAGGACCCGGCGCTCCAGACGGAGATGGCCAGGGCCTTCGCGCGCACCGACGACCTGAAGAAGGCCGTGGCGAGCGAGGCGAAGGCGGCCGACCGCATCGGATACGTCCGGCAGATCGTCGAGAACGGCCAGATCAAGACCCCCGCCGGACAGACCGTGGAGGCGCCGGCCGAGCTGCGGGCCGAGGCCGAGCGCCATCTGTCGCTCCTCGACGAGCTGGACGACTCGGAGGAGGCGGGCGAGTGGGCCGGCGAGGCCTACGACACCGTGAAGGGCCTGGTCGCCAAGGCGGTCGAGGAGGATCCGGCGCTGCGCGTCCAGGAACGGCGGACGCGGTTCTACAGCAGTTTGCAGAAGGCGACGAAGGTCTTCGAGGAGCTGACCCTCGACGAGGTGATGGAGGAGGACATCTACGAGGCGGACATGCTCCAGCGCCTGGAGGCCCTCCAGGAGGCGATCGGCACCTGCATCAGCGCGCTGCGCAAGGCGACGACCACCTCCTGAGCACCGCCCCGGTCAGTCCTGGTGGCCGAGCTGGAGGTCGCGCTCGGTGCGGCCTCCGCCGGCCACCTGGAGGACGGTGGCGACGGGCGGGTAGCCGGCGGCGATGACCGTGTACTCGCCGGAGGACAGGTCGATGAAGCGGAAGGAGCCGTCGGCGCCGGTGGTGAGGGTGTCGACGACGTTGCCCGCGGCGTCGAGGAGGGTGACCCGGGCGTCCTCCACGGGACGCCCGCCGCCGGCCCGGACGGTGCCGCGCAGGACCGCGCCGCCGGCCAGTTCGATGTCCTGGCGGGTCTCGCGGGAGGACTGGACGCTGACGGGGAGCGCGGCGGGCCGGAAGGCGGGGGCACTGGCGGCGAGGGTGTACTCGCCCGCGACGAGCTCCCCGATGACGTACCCGCCCTCGCGTCCGCTGCGGGTGGAGGCGACGACCTCGCCGCGCACGTCGGTGAGGGTGACCGCGGCGTCCCGGACCGGCGTGCCGTCGGCCGTGACGACGGTGCCCGCGAGCCGCCCGGCGCCGCCGAGGACGACGTCGAGCTCGACGGGCCGGTCGCCGACCGTGACGGAGACGGCCTGCGGCTGGTGTCCGCCGGCCGCGGCGATGAGGACGTAGGCGCCGCCACCGGGGGCGCTGAGGGCGTACCGGCCGTCCTCGCCGCTCGCGCCGCGGCCGACCTGGCGGCCCTGGACGTCGATCAGGGTGAGCGCGGCCCGGGGGACGCGGCTGCCGTCGTGGTGCTGGACGGTGCCGCAGACCGGCACCCCGGAGTGCGTGGGGGCGGGTCCGGCGCTGGCGGGAGCGGGGGCCGCGTGCCGGGCGTGCGGGAACGCCTGCGCGGCGCCGAGGTCGATGGCCTCGGTGGCCTCGGTGAGGGGGCTGTGGTGGGACACCAGCGGTTTCTCCTTGAGGAAGAAGGCGAGGACGAGGCCGAGCACGAGGACCGGCACGAGGTAGAGGAAGATCCGCGGCATCGCGTCCGCGTACGCCTGGATGTAGGCGTCCCGCAGGGCCGGCGGCAGGGTGTGGACGGTCCCCGGTGTGATCGACTCGGCGGGCGGCAGGGACACCGGCCCGCCCTGGGCGAGGACGCCGGCGAGGCGGTCGCCGAGGGCGTCGTCGAGGCGGGAGGCGAAGAGGGTGCCGAAGACGGCGGCGCCGACGCTGCCGCCGATCTGGCGGAAGTAGGTGTGGGCGCTGGTGGCGGTGCCGAGGTCCGCGGGGCGGACGGAGTTCTGCACGGCGAGCACCAGCACCGGCATGACCAGGCCGATGCCGGTGCCGAGGACGGCCTGCCAGAGGCTGTGCTGGAGGCGCGGGGTGTCGGCGTCCATGCGGGAGAGCAGCCACATGCCGAGGACGGCGACGGCCCCGCCGATCACCGGGTAGATCTTGTAGTGGCCGGTGCGGCTGATGAGCTGGCCGGAGACGACGGAGGCGATGACGATGCCGCCCATGAGGGGGAGCATCAGGAGCCCGGACTCGGTGGCGCTGGCGCCCTCGACCATCTGAAGGAAGCTGGGGAGGTAGCTGGCGGCGCCGAAGAGCGCGATGCCGACGACGGCGCCGACGAGCGCGGTGACGGTGAAGACGGAGTCGCGGAACAGGCGCAGCGGGATGAGCGGTTCGGGCGCGAAGTGTTCGACGACCAGGAAGAGCAGGGTCGTTCCGGCGGCTCCGCAGGCCAGGGCGAGGATGACCCGGGAGCCCCAGGCGTATTCGGTGCCGCCCCAGCTGGTGAGGAGGACCAGGCAGGTGGACGCGGCGGCGAGGAGCAGGGCGCCGAGGACGTCGAAGCGCGCGCGTGCCGTGGGCTTGGGGAGCTTGAGGACGGCGGCGACGACGGCGAGGGTGACGAGCCCGAAGGGGACGTTGAAGTAGAAGCACCAGCGCCAGGAGACGTGGTCGGTGAAGAATCCGCCGAGCAGGGGGCCGGCGACGGACGCGAGGCCGAAGGCGGCGCCGATGAGTCCCATGTAGCGGCCGCGTTCGCGGGGCGGGACGATGTCGGCGATGATCGCCTGGACGCCGATCATGAGGCCGCCGGCTCCGGCACCCTGGATCGCGCGGAAGGCGATGAGTTCGTCCATGGTCCGGGACCAGCCGGCGAGTGCGGAGCCGATGACGAAGACGACGATCGCGAAGAGGAAGACGCCCTTGCGGCCGAGCAGGTCGCCGAGCTTCCCGTAGACCGGCAGGCCGATGGTGGAGGTCAGCAGGTAGGCGGTGATCGCCCAGGACATCCGGTCCAGGCCCTGGAGTTCGCCGACGATCTTCGGCAGGGCGGTGGCCACGATCATCTGCTCCAGCGCGGCCAGGAGCAGCGCGAGCATGAGGCCGCAGAAGACGAGCCGTACGCGGCGGGGGTCGAGGGCGGCGGGGCCCGGCCCGTCCGGCGGGGCGAGATCGGCGGGCGGAGCGTGCAGGGGTTCCGCTTCCCCCACGGCGTCCTGGACGCCTTTGACCATCGTGATCGCACCCACGTACCTGCTCCCCTCGTCGCGGCGTCTGCGCCGCGCCATTCTTCGCATTGGGCGCGAAGGGGGAGCAAGTCGGGCGGCGCGGGAGGGCGGTGGCGCTCCGGGGGCGAACGTCCCTGCGCCACGGCGCACTTGGGTCGCTCATCAGCGCGTTTACGAGAAGGCCCGCGCCCCCCGGCGCGCGGGAGCGCCGGTACGGGGGTGCGGGCGATCCACTCGAATCGGTGAACGCTCCGGGCGTTACTTCTCGACCTCGTCCGCCAGCTTGGCGAGGACGGCGTCGTAGATGCGGCCGAGGCCCTTGGGCGCGAAGGTCTTCTCGAAGAAGCCGCCGATGCCGCCGGCGCCGTTCCAGACGGTGGTCACGACGGCGCGGGACTTGCCCTCACCGGCGGGGGTCACGGTCCAGGTGGTGACCATGGAGGAGTTGCGGTCCTTCTCGACGAGCTGCCCCTCGGTGGGCTCCGTGACCTCCAGGAGGCAGTCGCGGACGCGCTTGCTGGTGGCCTGGAGCTTCCAGTGGACGAGGGTGCCCTCGCCGTCGCCGCCCTCGCGCACCTCGTACTCGCTGAAGTGCTCGGGGAGCACCTTCGCGCGCGTGCCGCTGTAGTCGGCCAGCGCGTCGAACACCGTCTCCGCGTCCGCGGCGATGATCCGTTCCGTGGTGGCCTCGACCTGCGCCATCGACTTCCTCCAGCTCGTGATTCCTCAAGGGTGTGGCCCAAGCGAACCACGTGGGCTGCGGGGGGCGAAATCCGGGTTGCGGCGATCAAGGGAACAGATGTTCTATTCTGGGCGAACGGTCGAGGCAGAGCCACCGAGGAGGCGTCCATGCGCTGGGACAATCTGGGCGAAAACCCCACCGCCCCCGCCGACATCTCGCTGTTCGGCACGGACGCGGTCACGACCCGGACCTTCGACACCCCCGAGTTCCGGGGCGTCACCTTCCACGAGGTCCGGGCCCGCTCGATCCTGAACCGGGTGCCCGGCGCCTCCCGGATGCCGTTCGAATGGACGGTCAACCCCTACCGGGGCTGCACGCACGCGTGCGTGTACTGCTTCGCCCGCAAGACCCACAGCTATCTCGACCTCGACACCGGCCTCGGCTTCGACTCCCAGATCGTCGTCAAGATCAACGCCCCGGAACTGCTCGCCCGGCAGCTCGCCTCCGCCCGCTGGCAGGGCGCGCACGTCGCCATGGGCACCAACGTCGACTGCTACCAGCGCGCCGAGGGCCGCTACCGGCTGATGCCCGGCATCCTCACCGCGCTGCGGGACCGGGCCAACCCGTTCTCGATCCTCACCAAGGGCACCCTGATCCTGCGCGACCTGGAGCTCCTGACCCAGGCCGCCCGGGTCACCGAGGTCGGCATCTCCGTCTCCGTCGGCTTCACCGACCAGGAGCTCTGGCGGACGATCGAGCCCGGCACCCCCTCGCCGCAGCGGCGCCTCGACGTCGTCCGCACCCTCGGCGCGCACGGCATCGACTGCGGGGTCCTGATGGCGCCCGTGGTGCCCTTCCTCGGCGACCGCCCCGAGCAGCTGCGCGCCACGGTCCGGGCGATCGCCGAGGCCGGCGCGAGCTCGGTCACCCCGCTCGTGCTGCACCTGCGCCCGGGCGCGCGCGAGTGGTTCATGACCTGGCTCCGCGCGCACCACCCGGGCCTGGTGCGGCGGTACGAGCGGATGTACGCGGACGGGGCCTACGCGCCGACCTGGTACCAGCGCCGGATCACCCGTCAGGTGCACGAGCTGGCGGCCGAGTTCGGCATCGGGCCCGCGCACCGGGGCACGGGACGCCGGATCCCCGTACCGGAGGAGCCCGCCGACGCCGCCGGTCCCGAGCAGCTCACCCTGCTGTGAGGCACCCCCGGAGCTCTTCTCCGATCATCGGACCGGTCACCTGACACGCCGTCGGATCCGCATCCGTTCGGGTCAACTCTCGGCGAAACAGGACCTCTCCGGGCCGGTTCGGGACACAAACGCCCTATGACCCCACGCGCAGGAATGCTGATCGCCGCTGGAGCGCTGGTCGCCGGGACGGTCACCGTCCTGCCCGCCGCCCCCGCGGACGCCGGTGAACCGACCCCCCGCCCGCTCCCCCCGCTCGCCTGGACCGACTGCGCCACGCAGGCGTACCCCCGGCTCCAGTGCGCCACCCTGAAGGTCCCGCTCAACCACGACGACCCGGCCGGGCGGAAGATCACCCTCGCCCTCACCCGGGTCCCGCACACCGCGAAGACCTCCCAGGGCCCCCTGCTCGTGAACCCGGGCGGCCCCGGCGGCAGCGGGCGCGGGATGGCCGGGTACGTCGCGGCCTCGCTGCCCCCGAAGGTGGCGGCCGAGTACGACGTGATCGGCTTCGACCCGCGCGGGGTCGGCAAGAGCGAGCCCGCGCTCGACTGCGAGCCCGGTCACTTCGCCCCCGTGCGGGCCGACTCGGTCCCGGGCTCGGCCGCGGCCGAGCGTGCGGCCGTCGAGCGGGCGCAGACCTTCGCCCGGGCCTGCGGCAAGAAGTACGCGGACGTGCTGCCGTACATCGACACCGTGAGCACCGCCCGGGACCTGGACGCGATCCGGCACGCGATCGGCGCCCAGAAGATCAACTACCTCGGCTACTCCTACGGCACCTACCTGGGCGCCGTGTACGCGCGCCTGTACCCGGACCGGGTGCGGCGCATGGCGCTCGACTCCGTCGTGAACCCGCACGGCGTCTGGTACGAGGACAACATCGCCCAGGACTACGCCTTCGACACCCGCCACAAGGACTTCATGGCCTGGGTGGCCCGGCAGAACGCCGTGTACAAGCTGGGCACCGACCCCGACAGGGTCGAGGCCGCCTGGTACCGGATGCGCGACGCGCTGCGCGCGACCCCGGCCGGCGGGAAGGTCGGTCCCGGCGAGCTGGAGGACACCTTCCTGCCGGGCGGGTACTACAACGGCTACTGGCCGCGCCTGGCGAGCGCCTTCGCGGCGTACGTCAACGACGCGGACCCGAAGCCGCTCACGGAGGCGTACGAGCGGTACGGGGAGGCCGACGCGGCGGCCGACAACGGCTACTCGGTCTACACGAGCGTGCAGTGCCGGGACGCGGGCTGGCCCCGCGACTGGAACGTGTGGCGCAAGGACACCTGGGACGTGCACGCGAAGGCGCCGTTCTCGACCTGGAACAACGCCTGGTACAACGCGCCCTGCGCCTTCTGGCCGGTGGAGTCCCTCACCCCGCCGGACCTCAGCAACGACCAGCTGCCGCCGGTCCTCATCCTCCAGGCCACGGACGACGCGGCCACCCCGTACGAGGGAGGGGCCGCGCTGCACCGGCTGACGCGCGGCTCCAGCCTCGTCGTCGAGCAGGGCGGCGGGAACCACGGGGTGACCCTCGGCGGGAACGACTGCCTCGACGAGCACCTCGCCGCCTACCTCGCCACCGGAAAGGTCCCGCGCGGTGAGGGCGACTCCGAGGTGGACGCGGTGTGCGCCGCGCTCCCCGAGCCCGAGCCGGAGCCGGTGACCGCGGCCGCCCCGGAGCCGTCCGGCAAGCGGGCCGGCTCACTGCGCGCGGAGCCGGCCGGAACCGCCCTCCACGGCCTCCTGGGCCACGTCCGCTGACCGGTCCTCCGACCCCCCGGTGCCCGCGCCCCGCCAGGGGTGGCGGGCACTGTCAGTGGCATGGGCGAGGATGTGGGGCATGACGAGCCACCTCACCCACCTGCCCGCCCCCGACGGCCTCGCGCCCAGCCCCCAGTACAGCCACGTCGTCTGGGGCACGGGCCGGTTCGTCGCGATATCCGGGCAGTGCGCCCTCGACGCCTCCGGGGCGGTGGTCGGCGCGGGCGACGCCGCCGCCCAGGCCCATCAGGTCTTCGCGAACCTGGAGCGCTGCCTCGCGGCGGCCGGGGCGGGCTTCGGCGACGTGGTGAAGCTGACCTACTTCGTCACGGACGTGGCCCACCTCCCGGCGGTCCGGGACGCCCGGGACGCCCACTTCGCGGGAGCGCCGCTGCCGGCGAGCTCGGCGGTGCAGGTCTCCGCGCTGGTCCGCCCGGAACTCCTGGTCGAGATCGAGGCGTTCGCCCTGGTTCCGGAGCAGGCCGGGTCGGCCCCGGGCGAGACCGTGGCGGAGCTCCGTTTGCTACGTTGACGCGCATGTTCCTCTTCCGTGCGTAGGAGTCGGCGATCCGACGACCGTGCCCACCGGGCGCGGTGTCCCGCCGACCCCGCACGCCCCGGCGTCCCGGGCCCTCGCCCGGCGCCCTCCGACGAGGAACCCCGTCATGTCCGTGACCTCCCCCGCCCACTCCCCCGCACCCACCTACGCGGCGGTGCTGCGGGCTCCGTACGCGCGCCGCACCTTCGCGGCGGGCCTCCTGGGGAGGCTGTCCAACGGCACCGCCCCGCTCTCCCTGATCCTCTCCGTCAAGGACGGCACCGGTTCGTACGCCGTGGCCGGCTCGGTCATGGCCGCGTACGGGCTGACCGCCGTCCTGCTCTCGCCCGCGCGGGCGGCCCTCGTCGACCGCTTCGGGCCGCGCCGCGCCCTGGTGCCGCCGGCCGCCGCGCAGGCGCTGCTGCTCGTCGCGCTCGCGGTGGCGACGGCCCGGCCCGCGGCCCCGGCCGCCGCCCTGACGGTCCTGGCCTCCGCCGCGGGGGCGCTGCCGCCGCCGCTCGGGCCGGTGACCCGCGCGATGCTGAGCGCGACGCTGACCGACCGGGACCTGCTGCGGCGCGCGTACAGCCTCGACACGGTGGCGGAGGAACTCCTCTTCGTCACGGGTCCGTTGCTGGTGGGGCTGCTCGTGCGGTTCGCCTCGGCGCCGGCCGGCCTCGTGCTGAGTGCGGGGCTCGTGCTGACCGGCACCCTGGCCCTCGTCGCCTCGCCCGCGGTGCGGCACGGAGCCGGGGAGCGCGGCTCCACCGCCGAGGGCCGGGCGGCCGGCGGCCGGCGTGCGTCCGGTCCCGGGCTGTCCAGGGCGGTGGCCGTGGCGGCGGCGGTCGGCATGTGCCTGGGCGCCGTCGAGCTGCTGGTGATCGCCTTCGCCGACGGACACCACCGTCCCGGGGCGGTGCCGTGGGCGATGGCGGCCCTGTCCGCGGGCAGCGCGGTCGGCGGCCTGGTCCACGGCGCCGTGCCGTGGCGGGTCCCGACGGCCGTGCGCCTGTCGGTGCTGTCCCTCTGCCTCGGCGCGGTCCTGGCGTCCGCGGGGCTCTCCCCGCATCCGTACGCGATGGTCGGCTGGGTGGCGCTCGGCGGTCTCTTCCTGGCACCGGCGATCACCAGCGCCTACCTCCTCGCCGACGAGTCCGCCGGGGAGGGCGGGCGCACCCGGGCCGGCGCCTGGGTCGGCACCGGGTTCAACGCGGGCACGACGGTGGCGACGGCGGGGGCTGGGCTCCTGGTGGGGCGGCTTCCGATGGCGCTGTGCTTCGCCGTGGCCGCACTCCCGGCGGTGCTCATGGCCGTCGTGACGCTGCTCCCGGCGGTGCTCACGGCGGTCGTGACGCCGTCCCCGGCCGGTGCGCGACGGCGTGCCGGGTCAACGGGCGCCGTCGAGGCGGGTGAGTGACCGCCGGGCGGCTGCGGCGAGCCGGGGGTGCGGGAGCGCGGCCTCCAGGGCGGGGCGGGCCCGGGGGTCGCCGAGGGTGCCCAGTCCTTCGACGCAGGCGAGACCGACCCGCCAGTGCGGGTCGCCGGTGCGCAGGCGCCGCTCCAGGACGGTGATCAGGGCCGGTGCGGACTCGGGGGCGCGCAGCTCGGCGAGCAGCCGCACCGGCAGCAGGGCGTAGGCGGCGCGGAGTTCGTTGGTGGCGAGGGCGGCGGCGGCGCGCGCGGTGCGCGGGTCGCCGAGCCGGGCCAGGGCGTGGGCGGCGGTGACGCACCGCTCCGGGTCGCGGTGGTTGAGGAGGAGGACGAGGGCCTCGAAGGCGCGCGGGTCGCCGGTGACGCCCAGGACGTAGGCGGCGATCTCGCGGGCCCAGAGCGGCTGTCCGGGGGCGGTGAGGAGGCGGTGCAGTTCTTCGGGATCGTCCGTCGCGGCGAGTTCGCCGAATGCCGCCGGGACTTCTCCGGTGTCATTCTCGATCTCTTCCCGCAATCGATCGATCATCGAGCAGAATTCCGGGTCCTCGGACATTTCCATGAATCCGACCCTATCCGCGATCCAGATCACACTTTCCCAACTTCCCGGGACTGGCGCGCTCGTTACCGGCCGGTTAGTCTCAGGTGAGCGGGCACCACCCGCACTTCGCACGACGGCCTGGTGACGCAGCCGTTGTGTTCGTTCGTCGGTTCGGCAGTTTCGACGTGGCTCCGGGACAGAGTCCGTAGCCCCTTTCTCCAGGGCTCCGCCCTGCTTTCCGGGCATCGCCCTCGCACTTTCCCGCGCCTTTCGCGCGCGCACTGCCCTCAGTCGTCACTCTTCCTCTGGAGTCCCCTGATGGACACCCCTCTCTCCACCATCGCCGTCGTCGGTCTCGGCACCATGGGCGCGGGCATCGCCGACGTCCTCGCCCGGGCCGGCCGCGAGGTCATCGGCATCGACATCAGCGACACCGCCGCGGCCCAGGCCGTCGCCGCACTGGAGGCCTCCACCGCCCGGGCGGTGGCCCGCGAGCGGATCACCGAGGAGGAGCGGCAGGACGTCCTGGCCCGCTTCCGCACCTACTCCGACCTCCAGGCGGCCGCCGAGGCCGACCTCGTGATCGAGGTCGTGCCGGAGTCGTACGAGGCGAAGCAGGAGGTCTTCCGGGCCCTCGACGGCATCGTGCGCCCCGACGCGATCCTGGCCACCGGCACCAACGCCCTGTCCGTGACCCGGCTCGCCGCCGACTCGGCGCACCCCGAGCGGGTCCTCGGCCTGCACTTCTTCGCCCCGGTCCAGGCCATGAAGCTGGTCGAGGTGGTCTCGTCCGTCCTGACCGACCCCCGGGCCGTCGACACCGTCACCCGCCTCGCCCAGGACCTCGGCAAGGAGCCGGTGGCGGTCGGCGACCGGGCGGGCTTCATCGCGGACGGCCTGCTCTTCGGCTACCTGAACCAGGCCGCGGCCATGTACGAGGCCAAGTACGCCTCCCGCGAGGACATCGACGCGGCGATGAAGCTGGGCTGTGGCCTGCCGATGGGCCCGCTGGCACTGCTCGACCTGATCGGCGTCGACACGGCCCGTACGGTCCTGGAGGCCATGTACGCGGCCTCGCACGACCGGCTGCACGCGCCCGCCCCGATCCTGAAGCAGCTCAGCGAGGCCGGGCTGACCGGACGCAAGGCGGGCCGCGGCTTCTACACGTACGCGGCGCCGGGCTCCGGCGAGCTCGTGCGCGACGCCCTGACCCCGCTGACCTCCGCCGGCGCCGGTGCCGGGCGCGCGGTCTCCTCGGTCGGCGTCGCCGGCTCCGGCACGATGGCCTCCGGCATCGCCGAGGTCTTCGCCAAGGCCGGGTACGCGGTCGTGCTCGCCGCCCGCTCCCAGGAGAAGGCCGACACCGCCAAGGCCCGGATCGCCACGTCGCTCGCCCGCTCAGTGACCAAGGGCCGGATGACGGCCGAGGCCCGCGACACGACGCTGGCCCTGATCACCCCGGCCGGTTCGCTCGACGCCTTCGCCGAGGTCGACCTGGCCGTCGAGGCGGTCGCCGAGGACCTGACGGTCAAGCAGGAGCTGTTCGCGCGGCTCGACAAGATCTGCAAGCCGGGCGCGGTGCTCGCCACCACGACCTCCTCGCTGCCGGTCATCGCCTGCGCCCGGGCGACCACCCGCCCGCAGGACGTCGTCGGGATGCACTTCTTCAACCCGGCGCCGGCGATGAAGCTGGTCGAGATCGTGCGTACGGTCCTGACCGGCGACGACGTCCACGCGACCGTCCGCGAGGTCACCGCGCGGATCAGGAAGCACCCGGTGGACTGCGGCGACCGCGCCGGCTTCATCGTGAACGCGCTGCTCTTCCCGTACCTGAACAACGCGATCAAGATGGTCGAGGAGCACTACGCCACCCTGGACGACATCGACGCCGCCATGAAGCTGGGCGGCGGCTACCCGATGGGCCCGTTCGAGCTGCTCGACGTGGTCGGCCTGGACGTCTCGCTCGCGATCGAGCGGGTGCTGCACCGCGAGTTCCGCGACCCGGGCCTCGCCCCGGCCCCGCTCCTGGAGCATCTGGTGGCGGCGGGCTGCCTGGGCCGCAAGACGGGTCGCGGCTTCCGCGAATATGCCCGACGCTGAGCCCCGCGCCGCCGGCTGGGGCGGTCTGCTGAGTCCCCCGGGCACCGCCGGTGCCCCGGGGGCCTCCCCGCCCCCACCTGGGCACACTCCCGCTCCGATGCAGTACGTTCGGACCATGCCCAAGGCCGCGAAGACACCCCGTGCCACGTCCCCGTCCGACGCTCCGGAGAGCACGGCGGGCACGCGTGCCGCCGCGCAGCGGCTCAAGATGCGCCGGGAGCTCGCCACGGCGGCGATGGAGCTCTTCGCGACCAAGGGGTACGAGGCGACGACCGTCGACGAGATCGCGGCCACGGCCGGGGTCGCGCGGCGGACCTTCTTCCGGCACTTCCGGTCCAAGGAAGAGGCGATCTTCCCCGACCACGACGACACCCTCGTGCGGGCGGAGGCGGTGCTGAACGCGGCCCCGCCGCACGAGCACCCGCTCGACACGGTGTGCCGGGGCATCAAGGAAGTCATGAAGATGTACGCGGCGTCCCCGGCGGTCTCCGTGGAGCGCTACCGGCTCACCCGTGAGGTGCCGACCCTGCGCGAGCGGGAGATCGCCTCGGTGGCCCGCTACGAGCGGCTCTTCACCCGCTATCTCCTCGGGCACTTCGACGAGCGGGACCACCACGACGGCAACGACGACCCGCTGCTCGCCGAGGTGGCCGCCTCGGCGGTCGTCACCGCCCACAACCACGTCCTGCGCCGCTGGCTGCGGGCGGGCGGCCAGGGTGACGTGGAGGCCCAGCTCGACCACGCCTTCGCGATCGTCCGGGAGACCTTCGGCACGGGCATAGGCGGCCGTCCGGCGCCCGCCTCCACGCCGGCGGGCCAGACCGGTCAGGCGGCGGCCCCGGCGGACGCCTCCGCCGCGGCGCCCGTCGCGCGGGTCTCCGGCGCGGGCGACGTGGTGGTCGCCGTGGCCCGCACGGACGCTCCGCTCGACGAGGTCATGCGGACGATCCAGCAGGCGCTCAAGGAGGCCTGAGCACCACTCCTCGAAGAGGGCCGCCCCCGGTTTCCGGGGGCGGCCCTCTTTGTGTTCCCGCAGCTCACGGGTGTTTTCGATCGATCATCGCTCATCCGAGAGGGGCAGATTGCATCTGAGTGAAATTGTTGGCACGCAGTGCCTTGTCAGGTGACACGGCGTGCCATACGTTGATGTTGTCCGGGTGGCCGGCCCACGGAGAACACACCTCCGCGGGCCGGCTGTCCCCACCGACCGACGGCCGGTGCGCCCGGACGCCTGCGTCACAGGCACCCTCGCGCTCCACCACACAGCGCCGCCACCGCACCACCCAGCCGAACCGACGGCACACCTCCACAGCAGCACGTCCCGCCGTAACCCCCAGGCGTCCCTCCCTCAGGACGCTCACCGCCGGAGGCAACCCGTGAAGGAAATCCTGGACGCGATCCAGTCCCCGGACTCCACGTCCGCCGACTTCGCGAACATCAAGCTCCCCGAGTCGTACCGGGCCGTCACCGTCCACAAGGACGAGGCGGAGATGTTCGCCGGCGTCGAGAGCCGCGACAAGGACCCGCGCAAGTCGCTCCACCTCGACGACGTGGCGCTCCCCGAGCTCGGCCCAGGCGAGGCGCTCGTGGCCGTCATGGCCAGCTCCGTCAACTACAACTCGGTCTGGACCTCGATCTTCGAGCCCGTCTCGACCTTCGGCTTTCTGGAGCGCTACGGCCGGCTCTCGGAGCTGACCAAGCGCCACGACCTGCCGTACCACGTCATCGGCTCCGACCTCGCGGGCGTCGTCCTGCGCACCGGCCCCGGCGTCAACGCCTGGCAGCCCGGCGACGAGGTCGTCGCCCACTGCCTCTCGGTCGAGCTGGAGTCCTCGGACGGCCACAACGACACGATGCTCGACCCCGAGCAGCGCATCTGGGGCTTCGAGACCAACTTCGGCGGCCTCGCCGAGATCGCGCTCGTCAAGTCCAACCAGCTCATGCCGAAGCCCGGCCACCTGAGCTGGGAGGAGGCGGCGGCCCCCGGCCTCGTCAACTCCACCGCCTACCGCCAGCTGGTCTCCAACAACGGCGCCGGCATGAAGCAGGGCGACAACGTCCTCATCTGGGGCGCGAGCGGCGGACTCGGCTCGTACGCCACCCAGTTCGCCCTGGCCGGCGGCGCCAACCCGATCTGTGTCGTCTCCTCCCCCGAGAAGGCCGACATCTGCCGGGCCATGGGCGCCGACGCGGTCATCGACCGCAACGCCGAGGGCTACAGGTTCTGGAAGGACGAGAACACCCAGGACCCGCGCGAGTGGAAGCGCTTCGGCTCCAAGATCCGCGAGCTGACCGGCGGCGAGGACATCGACATCGTCTTCGAGCACCCGGGCCGCGAGACCTTCGGCGCCTCCGTGTACGTCACCCGCAAGGGCGGCACCATCACCACCTGCGCCTCCACCTCGGGCTACATGCACCAGTACGACAACCGCTACCTGTGGATGTCGCTGAAGCGGATCATCGGCTCGCACTTCGCCAACTACCGCGAGGCGTGGGAGGCCAACCGCCTGATCGCCAAGGGCAAGATCCACCCCACCCTGTCGAAGGTCTACTCCCTGGAGGAGACCGGCCAGGCCGCCTACGACGTCCACCGCAACCTGCACCAGGGCAAGGTCGGCGTCCTCGCGCTCGCCCCGCAGGAGGGCCTCGGCGTCAGCAACCCCGAGCTCCGCGCCCAGCACGTCGACGCCATCAACCGCTTCCGGAACATCTGAGGTCCCGAAGATGACTGAGCGCCAGAAGGACCGGCCGTGGCTCATGCGGACGTACGCCGGTCACTCGACCGCCGAGGCGTCCAACGAGCTGTACCGGCGCAACCTCGCCAAGGGTCAGACCGGCCTCTCGGTCGCGTTCGACCTGCCGACGCAGACCGGGTACGACCCCGACCACATCCTCGCCCGCGGCGAGGTCGGCCGGGTCGGCGTCCCCGTCTCGCACCTCGGTGACATGCGCCGGCTGTTCCAGGACATCCCCCTGGAGCAGATGAACACCTCGATGACCATCAACGCCACGGCCATGTGGCTTCTGGCGCTCTACCAGGTGGCCGCCGAGGAGCAGGGCGCGGACATCACCCGGCTCCAGGGCACCACCCAGAACGACATCGTGAAGGAGTACCTGTCGCGCGGGACGCACGTCTTCCCGCCCGGCCCCTCGCTCCGCCTCACGACCGACATGATCGCGTACACGGTCAACCACATCCCGAAGTGGAACCCGATCAACATCTGCAGCTACCACCTGCAGGAGGCCGGGGCCACGCCGGTCCAGGAGATCTCGTACGCGATGGCCACCGCGATCGCGGTCCTCGACTCGGTCCGCGACTCCGGTCAGGTCCCCGAGGAGCGCTTCGGCGAGGTCGTCGCCCGCATCTCCTTCTTCGTGAACGCGGGCGTCCGGTTCATCGAGGAGATGTGCAAGATGCGCGCCTTCGGCCGCATCTGGGACAAGATCACGCTGGAGCGGTACGGCATCGAGAACGCCAAGCAGCGCCGGTTCCGCTACGGCGTCCAGGTCAACTCGCTCGGTCTCACCGAGGCCCAGCCGGAGAACAACGTCCAGCGGATCGTCCTGGAGATGCTCGCCGTCACCCTCTCCAAGGACGCCCGCGCGCGCGCCGTGCAGCTCCCGGCCTGGAACGAGGCCCTCGGCCTCCCCCGGCCCTGGGACCAGCAGTGGTCGCTCCGCATCCAGCAGGTGCTCGCCCACGAGTCCGACCTGCTGGAGTACGAGGACATCTTCGCCGGCTCGCACGTGATCGAGGCCAAGGTGGAGGCCCTCGTCGAGGAGTGCCTGGCCGAGATCGACCGGATCCAGGAGATGGGCGGCGCGATGGCCGCCGTCGAGTCCGGCTACCTCAAGTCGCAGCTGGTCTCCTCGCACGCCGAGCGGCGCGCCCGGATCGAGGCGGGCGACGAGAAGATCGTCGGCGTCAACATCTTCCAGTCGACCGAGGAGAACCCCCTCACCGCCGACCTGGACACCGCGATCATGACGGTCGACCCGGCCGTCGAGGCCCGGGTCACCGGCTCCCTGAAGACCTGGCGCGACAACCGCTACCAGCCGCCCTTCAACCACCCGAGGCCCTGCAAGGCCCTGGAGCGCCTCAAGGAGGCCGCCCAGGGCACGGACAACCTCATGGAGGCCACCCTGGAGTGCGCCCGCGCCGGGGTCACCACGGGCGAGTGGGCCGGGGCCCTGCGCGAGGTGTTCGGCGAGTTCCGCGCCCCGACGGGCGTCTCCTCCGCCCCGGTCGCCGTGACGGCCGAGGCGGGCACCCCGCTCGCCGTCGTCCGCGACAAGGTGGCCCGCACCGCCGAGGAGCTGAACGTCGGCCGGCTGCGCCTGCTGGTCGGCAAGCCGGGCCTGGACGGGCACTCCAACGGGGCCGAGCAGATCGCCGTACGCGCGCGAGACGCCGGTTTCGAGGTGGTCTACCAGGGCATCCGGCTCACCCCCGAGCAGATCGTCGGCGCCGCGCTGGCGGAGGACGTGCACTGCGTGGGCCTGTCGATCCTCTCCGGCTCGCACGCCGAGCTGGTCCCGGACGTCCTGGAGCGTCTCCGCGAGGCGGGCGCGCACGACGTGCCGGTCATCGTCGGCGGGATCATCCCCACCGCCGACGCCGCAGAACTGAAGCGCGCGGGTGTCGCCGCCGTCTTCACACCGAAGGACTTCGGCATCACGGAGATCATCGGCCGTATCGTCGACGAGATCCGCACAGCCCACCAGCTCAGCCCCCTTGAAAGTACGGAGGTCCTCGCATGACCAGCCCTGTGAACCGGCTCCGCCCCCGCCGCTCCTGCCTCGCGGTGCCCGGCTCCAACCCGCGCTTCCTGGAGAAGGCCCAGGGGCTCGCGGCCGACCAGGTCTTCCTGGACCTGGAGGACGCGTGCGCCCCGCTGGCCAAGCCCGAGGCCCGGCACACCATCGTGAAGTTCCTGAACGAGGGCGACTGGACCGGCAAGACCCGCGTGGTCCGCGTCAACGACTGGACGACCCACTGGACCTACCGCGACGTCGTCACCGTCGTCGAGGGCGCCGGCCAGAACCTCGACTGCATCATGCTGCCGAAGGTCCAGGACGCCCAGCAGATCGTCGCCCTCGACCTGCTGCTCACGCAGATCGAGAAGACCATGGGCTTCGAGGTCGGCAAGATCGGCATCGAGGCGCAGATCGAGAACGCCCAGGGCCTGAACAACGTCAACGCGATCGCGCAGGCCTCCCAGCGCGTCGAGACGATCATCTTCGGCCCGGCCGACTTCATGGCCTCCATCAACATGAAGTCCCTCGTCGTGGGCGAGCAGCCGCCCGGCTACCCGGCGGACGCGTACCACCACATCCTGATGAGCATCCTGATGGCGGCCCGCGCCAACAACCTCCAGGCGATCGACGGCCCCTACCTGCAGATCCGCAACCAGGAGGGCTACAAGGCCGTCGCGCGGCGCGCCGCCGCCCTGGGCTTCGACGGCAAGTGGGTGCTGCACCCGGACCAGGTCGCCGCCGCGAACGAGATCTTCTCGCCCTCGCAGGAGGACTACGACCACGCCGAGCTGATCCTCGACGCGTACGACTACTACACGTCCGAGGCCGGCGGGAAGAAGGGCTCCGCGATGCTCGGCGACGAGATGATCGACGAGGCCTCCCGCAAGATGGCCCTGGTCATCTCCGGCAAGGGCCGCGCCGCCGGCATGCAGCGCACGAGCAAGTTCGAGATCCCGGAGGCCTGAGAGCGATGCAGTTCGGCCGCACCTATGAAGAGTTCGAAGTCGGTGCCGTCTACAAGCACTGGCCCGGAAAGACGGTCACCGAGTACGACGACCACCTTTTCTGTCTGCTGACCATGAACCACCATCCGCTGCACATGGATGTGAATTACGCCGAGAACACGACGGACTTCGGCAGGAACGTCGTCGTCGGCAATTACATCTACTCGCTGCTGCTCGGCATGTCCGTCCCGGACGTCTCCGGCAAGGCCATCGCCAATCTGGAGATCGAGTCGCTGCGGCACGTGGCACCGACCTTCCACGGCGACACGATCTACGGCGAGACCACGGTCCTCGACAAGACCCCGTCGAAGTCGAAGAACGACCGCGGAATCGTCTACGTCGAGACCAAGGGCTACAAGCAGGACGGCACCCTCGTGTGCGTCTTCCGCCGCAAGGTGATGGTCCCCACCGAGACGTACATCAAGGAGCGCGGCGGCGAGCAGCCCGGCCGCCCCCAGCTGAAGGAACAGGGGAAGTAGTCATGGCGCGACTCGCCCAGACCCACGGTCTGACCGATGTCCAGCAGGAGATCCTCGCCACCGTCCGGGACTTCGTCGACAAGGAGATCATCCCGGTCGCGACGGAGCTGGAGCACCGGGACGAGTACCCGCAGCAGATCGTCGACGGGCTCAAGGAGCTCGGCGTGTTCGGCCTGATGATCCCCGAGGAGTACGGGGGCCTGGGCGAGTCGCTGCTGACCTACGCGCTGTGCGTGGAGGAGATCGCGCGCGGCTGGATGTCGGTCTCCGGCATCATCAACACCCACTTCATCGTGGCGTACATGCTCAAGCAGCACGGCACCCAGGAGCAGAAGGAGTACTTCCTTCCGCGGATGGCGGCCGGCGAGACGCGCGGCGCCTTCTCGATGTCGGAGCCGGCCCTCGGCTCGGACGTGTCCGCCATCACGTCGAAGGCGGTCAGGGACGGCGACGAGTACGTCCTCAACGGCCAGAAGATGTGGCTGACGAACGGCGGCACGTCGACGCTGGTGGCCGTTCTCGTCCGAAGTGACGAAGGACACCCGGAGGGCACGGCCCCCCACAAGTCGATGACGACCTTCCTCGTCGAGAAGGAGCCCGGCTTCGGAGAGGTCCGCCCCGGCCTCACGATCCCCGGGAAGATCGACAAGATGGGTTACAAGGGCGTCGACACGACCGAACTCATCATGGACGGACTGCGCATTCCGGCCAATCGTGTCCTCGGCGGCACCACCGGCCGAGGGTTTTACCAAATGATGGACGGCGTCGAGGTCGGCCGCGTCAACGTGGCGGCCCGTGGCTGCGGCGTCGCACAGCGTGCTTTCGAACTCGGTGTCTCGTATGCCCAGCAACGTCACACTTTCGGCAAGCCGATCGCCCAGCACCAGGCGATTCAGTTCAAGCTGGCCGAGATGGCTACCAAGGTCGAGGCCGCGCATGCCATGATGGTGAATGCAGCACGCAAAAAGGACTCCGGGGAACGAAACGACCTCGAAGCAGGGATGGCGAAGTACCTCGCCTCCGAGTACTGCAAGGAGGTCGTCGAGGATGCCTTCCGCATCCACGGCGGCTACGGGTTCTCCAAGGAGTACGAGATCGAGCGCCTCTACAGGGAGGCCCCGATGCTGCTCATCGGTGAAGGTACCGCCGAGATCCAGAAAATGATCATTGGTCGCCGGCTGCTCGAGGAGTACCGATTCCAGGGTTGATTGTCGCTTTTGAGTCGGTTCGGCCGCGAAGAAGATCACACCCCGTGTTCGTCTTCCGGCCGTCGACTCGGTTCCTGGCTTGCCCAGTTGCGCCCCGCAACCGATAGCATCGACGGAAAGCCGCCGTCCCCCGTTGCCAGTGCGGCATCATCCGCTACGAAGGTCATCCATGCCCCACAGCCAAACCTCTGCACACCGCGACAGCCTCTCCGGCGTACGCCTCGCGCGCGGAGCATCGCCGTGGCTCCTCCCGACCGTCGCCACCGCGGCGCTCAGCCTCGTGCGCGCGCGCAAGTCGAGGCGCGCCGCGGCCATCGCCGTGCCGACCACCGCGCTCGCGGCCGGCATGCTGTGGTTCTTCCGCGACCCCGAGCGTGAGATCGCTCCGGGCCGGGTCATCTCCCCCGCCGACGGTGTGGTGCAGAGCATCATGCCGTGGAAGGACGGACGCACCCGGGTCGCCATCTTCATGAGCCCGCTGAACGTCCACGTCAACCGCGCGCCGCTGGCCGGCACGGTGACGTCCGTGGAGCACATCCCCGGCGGGTTCGTCCCGGCGTTCAACAAGGAGAGCGAGAACAACGAGCGCGTTGTCTGGCACTTCGACACCGAGCTCGGCGACATCGAGATGGTCCAGATCGCCGGCGCCGTCGCCCGGCGGATCGTCCCGTACATCCCGCAGGGCACGAAGGTGGAGCAGGGTGACCGTATCGGTCTGATCCGCTTCGGCTCGCGCGTCGACATCTACCTCCCCGAGGGTGTCGAGGTCGCGGTCGAGGTCGGCCAGGCCACCACCGCGGGGGTGACTCGCATTGACCGTGATTGATCCCGACACACGCGCTGCCGAGTGGGCCGCCGACGACGAGTCGGAGACCGCCGAGGACGCCGAGGAGATGCCGCTGTCGTTGAGGCTGTCCATAGCGGACGCCCTCACGCTCGGTAACGCCACGTGCGGCTTCATGGCGGTGTACTTCACCACCACCGGCATCCTCATCCCGCACCTCACGGGCAGCAGCGAGACCGGCATGGCGCGCAACAGCGCCGCCACCGCCGTGATCCTGATGCTGGCCGCGGCGATCTTCGACCTGTTCGACGGCATCGTGGCGCGCAAGCTCCGCAGCTCGCCGATGGGCGCCGAGCTCGACAACCTGTCGGACCTGATCAGCTTCGGTCTGGCCCCGGCCTACTTCGTACTCGTGTACGGCATGGTCGCGGACGACGCGCAGCAGAAGGTCTCGGCGGTGGCCGCGATCGTGGTCCTGCTGGCCGTGGTGCTGAGGCTCGCGAGATTCTCCTGCGTGACGATGAAGGACGGCATGTTCCAGGGCATGCCGAGCCCGTTCGGCGCGCTGACGGTCGTCTCGATCGTGCTTCTGGAGCTGCCCTTCATCCCGACGCTGCTCGCGATCATCGGAGTGGCGTGGCTGATGGTCAGCCGAGTCGAGTACCCGAAGCCGAGGGGCGTCCTCGCGGTGGCGATGCTCAGCTGGATCGTCGGCGCGATGGCCATGCTGGCGGCCTGGGCGTTCGACGCCCCGGGCGGGGCGTTCCTGCTCCAGACCGGCTGCGCGCTCCAGGTCGTGCTGGGCGCCGTGATCCCCCTCTTCGCGACGGCCCGCCGGGTGAACACCTTCCGCGGCAACCGGCGTGAGAGCCGGGAGGCGCGGACGGCGCAGCTGCCGTAGCGGACGGACGGCGTACGCAGGCACGACGCAAGCACGTGGAAGGGCCCGGGAGGCACATCGCCTCCCGGGCCCTTCCACGTCTCCGCTCAGAGCCGCTTGTAGTAGAGCGTCGTGGCGCGCAGGGTGCCGCCCGGGTCGGCGGCGAAGTCCGGGATGGTGCCGGCCGCGGTCCACCCGGCACCCCGGTAGAGGCGCTCGGCGGGGCTGTCCGTCTGGGTGTCCAGGACGAGCAGACGGAGCCCGGTGGCGGCCGCGTGGGCCTCCGCCGCGGCGAGCAGCCGGCGTCCCAGACCCCGGCCGCGGGCCGAACGGTGCACGAGGAGCCGGGCGATCTCGCCCCGGTGCCGCCCGTTCGCCGCGCCCACGCGGACGAGGGTGACGACCCCGGAGAGGCGCCCGTCCGGCCCGTGCGCCGCCCAGACGTCCCGTACGCCCCCGGCCGCCTCCTCGGCGACCCCGAGCCACCAGGAGGCCGCCTCGGCGGGGTCCAGGGGCCCCGGGAAGCCGACGGAGGCGCCGCCGTCCACGGCGTCCACGAGGAGCGCGGCGAGTCCGGCCGGGGCGTGGGCGCGGACGGCCTCCGGCGCGAGCCGCTCGATGACGTCGAGCCGCCGCTCCAGGCAGAGCAGGTCGGGGCGGTCGTCCCAGGAGGCGACGGTCTCGAAGCCTAGACTCCGGTAGAGCGCGAGCGGCTCCTCCCGGCCGTCCCAGACGGTCAGGCGCACGGCGGGGACGCCGGACGCCTCCGCGCGGCGCAGGGCCTCGGCCATCAGCGCCCTCGCGAGGCCGTTGCGACGGGCCCCGGGCTCCACCCAGAGCCGCTTGATCTCGGGCGCGTGGCCCTCGCGGGGTGCCTTGAGGACGACGCAACCGGCCGGGGCGTCCGCGCCGGGCGGGGTGGCGAGCAGGACGGTGTCGGCGGCGAAGGCTCCCGCCGGGTCCTCGGCCTCGACCCGGTATACGGCCGGGAGCTCGGCGACGGTCGCCACGACCGCGCCCTTCCCGGCCTGGTTGACCAGGTGGTAGGCGGCGAGCAGGGCGGGGAGGCGGGGGTGGGAGCGGTTCTCCTCGATGCGTGCGGCAGTCATGGGGAGAGCTTCACACCACGGTGTTTCGACGAGGTGACGACGCCGCCCCCGCGCCCCGCCCGTTCCGGGCCCGGGCCCCGCCGTTGCGAGCCCGCGCCCGCCCGCTGTGGGCGGCGCCCCCGCAGGTCCCCGCTGCGGGCTTGCGCCCCGCCGCCCCGGTTGTGGGCAGGCGTTCCGCAAGGGGCGGAACGGGTGGGCACAACGGAGCCGCGCCTTGCCGGCGCCAGAGGCTCATGCGCCCCGACCCGCACCGCTAGGTGCAGCACATGGTGGTGCGGGTCCAGGCACAGGACGCGGAGGCGCCGCGAGAGCGCGCCGTCCCGTGTGCCCACCCGTCCCGCCCCAGCGGGACGATTGCCCACACGGGGCGGGGGAGACGGCCCGCACGGCGGCGCGGGCAGCGGGCCCCCACGGGCACGTGGCGAAGGCCCGCACGGGGCCATGGCGGGCCCACAAGGGCGGCCAGGGGCTGGTACTCAAGGCGCGGGCAGACGCGAGCCCGCGCCAAGACCTACGACAAGAAGTCCCGCGCCAGGTTCGCCGCCGCTTCCTCCAGCAGCGGCCCCGCGTTCGCCATGGACTTCGCCGGGTCCGGCTCCAGCGCCGCGAGGGCGTACGCGCGGCGGATGCCCGCCGCGCCGAGGGCCTCCGCCGGCAGGGCGAGGCGGCCGCAGACCGCGACGACCTCCTTGCCGGCGGCCCGCGCCGCCGCCGCCACGCCGGCCGGCGCCTTGCCGTGCAGGGTCTGCTCGTCGAGCGAGCCCTCGCCGGTGATGACGAGCGTGGCCCGCTCCAGGGCCGGGGCGAAGCCGAGGACCTCCAGCATCAGCTCGATGCCGGGGCGGAAGCTCGCGCCGAGGATGAGCGCGCCGTAGCCGATGCCGCCGGCACCGCCCGCGCCGGGCGCGAGGGCGGCCTCGGCGGCCCGGGGGCCGATGGCCTTCTCCAGGACGGTGGCGAAGTGGGCGAGGGCCGCGTCGAGGGTGCGGACGTCGTCCGGGCTGGCGCCCTTCTGCGGCCCGTAGACCGCGGGGGCGCCCTTGGGGCCGGTCAGCGGGTTGTCGACGTCGCTCGCGAGGATGAGGTCGACGGAGGAGAAGCGCGGGTCGAGGCCGCTGAGGTCGGCCGTGGCGAGGTCCGCGAGGGGCGCGCCGCCGGGGCCCACGGGCTCTCCGGACGCGTCGAGGAAGCGGGCGCCGAGCGCGGCGAGCATGCCGGAGCCGCCGTCGGTGGTGGCGCTGCCGCCGACGCCGAAGACGAGCGTGGTCGCGCCGGCGTCGAGGGCGGCGCGGAGCAGCTCACCGGAGCCGTACGTCGTCGCCGTCAGCGGGGCGAACACGCCGGGCGGGAGGAGCTGGAGGCCCGAGGCCTCCGCCATCTCGACGACCGCGGTGGTGCCGCGCAGCGCGTACGCCGCGGTGACCGGCTCGCCGAGCGGGCCCGTGACCCGGACCTCGCGCCGCTCGAAACCGGCCGCGACGGCCGCCGCGACGGTGCCGTCGCCGCCGTCCGCCACGGGGAGGGTCTCCACCGTGAGGTCGGGGACGACCCGTCGCAGTCCTGCTGTGACCCGCTCCGCGACCTGTACGGCCGTGAGCGAGCCCTTGAACTTGTCGGCCGCCACGAGCACGTGAGCGACCTGAGTTGCTGCCCCGTCCGTCACCTTGCATCCCTTGCTTTCGAACGTGCAGTCGCGCCGAGGGGGAGCCTATCCGCACCGCCAGACGGCGTGCCACCCCCTGATAAGGCGATATTCCGCACCATAGTGGGGTCACATGAGTACGGAAAAGATCATTCCGGATGGCCCGGCCGACAGTGGACCCGGCAGCGGGCCCGACGGCCGGCCGGACGGCAAGGTCATCGGGATCGGGATCGCCGCGGTCGTCGCGGTCGTCGGCTGGGCGGCGCTGGGCGAGGACTCCTTCGACAGTGCCTCGTCCACGGCCCTGAAGTGGGTGCTGGCGAACTTCGCCTGGCTGTTCGTGGTCGCCGCGGACACCTTCCTGGTGCTGTGCCTGGTGATCGCGCTGAGCCGCTTCGGGCGGATCAGGCTGGGCGCGGACGACTCGGAGCCGGAGTTCACGAACCTCGCGTGGATCGCGATGATGTTCAGCGCGGGGATGGGCATCGGCCTGATGTTCTACGGGGTCGGGGAGCCGCTGACGCACTTCCTGTTCCCTCCCCCGGCCAGCGGGGTCGCGCCGGGGACGGGCGCCGCGGCGCGGACGGCCCTGGAGTACTCGTTCTTCCACTGGACGCTGACTCCGTGGGCGATCTACGGCATCGCGGGCCTCGCGCTGGCTTACGCGGGCTTCCGCAAGGGCCGGGGGAACCGGCTGAGCTCGGCCTTCGTGCCGCTGATCGGGGCGCGCCGGGCGGCCTCCTGGCCGGGCAGGGCCATCGACCTGCTCGCCGTGTTCGCGACGGTGTTCGGCACGGCGACGAGCCTCGGCCTGGGCGCGCTCCAGGTCGCCGAGGGGCTGAACCTGACGATGGACGTGGAGAACACCACGGCCACGCAGCTGATCATCATCGTGTCGCTGTCGGCAGCCTTCGTCCTGTCGGCCTTCTCCGGCCTCCACAAGGGCGTGAAGTGGCTGTCCACGCTGAACATCGTCCTCGCGGGCTGTCTGATGCTGTTCGTGTTCCTGCTCGGTCCGACCGTCTACATCCTGGACACGATCCCGGCCTCGGTCGGCGGCTATCTGGACCAGCTGCTGCCGATGGCGAGCCGGACGGGCGCGTTCACCGACCGGGAGTGGCTGGGGGCGTGGACGATCTTCTACTGGGCGTGGTGGCTGTCCTGGGCGCCGTTCGTCGGCACGTTCATCGCCCGGATCTCGCGGGGCCGGACCATCCGGGAGTTCCTGGTGGGGGTGCTGCTCGTGCCGTCGGGGGCGACGGTGGTGTGGTTCTGCGTGATGGGCGGGACCGCGATCCGGTTGCAGTCCACGGGCGCGGCGGACCTGGCGGGGGCGCTGAAGAACGGTGCGGAGGCCTCGCTGTTCTCGATGCTGGAGGCGCTGCCGATCGGGACGGTCACCTCGGTGATCGCGATGCTGCTCGTGATGACGTACTTCGTCACGAGCGCGGACTCGGCGTCGCTGGTGATGGGTTCGCTGACGAGCCGGGGCGCGCTCCACCCGCCGACCTGGCTCGTGGTGACGTGGGGCGTGCTGATGGCCGCGGTGGCGGCGGTGCTGCTCGTGGCGGGCGGCCTGTCCTCGCTCCAGACGGCGACGATCCTGGTGGCGCTCCCGTTCGTGGTCGTGATGCTGGTGCTGTGCTTCGCGCTCGTGAAGGAGCTGCGGCAGGACCCGGGTGCGGGCCCGGCCCGGCACCACGCCCTGCACGGGCTGCGGGACGCGGTGCGGACGCTGGTCGGGGAGGCGATGACGGAGCAGGGCGGCGACCGTCACCATCGGCTGCGGCGGGCGGCGCGGTCCCGCTCCGAGGGGGAGCCTCCCGAGGGAGGGCTCTGACCGTCCGGCCCGGCCGGTCAGCCCTGCTGGGGCTCCGGCGGGACGATCTCGCCGGAGCGCGGGGATTCCTCGCGGCTGACGGCCCGCGCCTCGGTGCGGTGGCCGCGGGCGATGTAGTCGCGGACCACGGCCTCGACGGCGTCCTGGGGGTTGCCGATGCCGGCGAGGACCATGACTTCCACGACGAGTTCGGCGTCGAGACCGATGTTCACCTTGGCCATGGCGGGAACCTAGCACCGGGAAACCCGCTCGCGGGAGCGGTTCGCCGATCCCTAGGGTCTCCCCCATGACGATGGTCGCGATCTTCACCGGTGCCGGCATCTCCACGGACTCGGGCATCCCCGACTACCGGGGGCCGAACGGCCTGTGGCGGCGGGACCCGGAGGCCGAGCGGCTCGTCACGTACGGGCCGTACATGGCCGACCCGGAGATCCGGCGGCTCTCGTGGCGGATGCGGCTCGACGGTCCCGTCCTGGACGCCGAGCCGAACGTGGCGCACCGGGCGATCGCCGCGTACGAGCGGACGAGCGGCCACGCGCTGCGGGTGATCACCCAGAACGTGGACGGGCTGCACCAGGCTTCCGGGGTGTCCGCACGGAAGGTCCTCGAACTCCACGGCTCGGCGCGGTCGGTGGTGTGCACGGCCTGTGACGCGTGGTCGTCGATGGCGGAGGCGCTCGACCGGGTGCGGGCGGGCGAGGACGACCCGGCGTGCCGGGGGTGCGGCGGGATCCTGAAGGCCGCGACGGTGATGTTCGGGCAGCGGCTCGATCCGGTGGTGCTCGGCACGGCCCTGTCGATCGCCAAGGCCACCGAGGTGTTCGTCGTGGTCGGCAGCAGCCTCCAGGTGAATCCGGCGGCCTCCCTGGCGGGGGTCGCGGCCGAGTACGGGGCCCGGCTGGTCATCGTGAACGCCGAGCCCACTCCGTACGATCCCGTCGCCGACGAGGTGGTGCGCGAGCCGATCGGCACGGCGCTCCCGGCGCTGCTCGAACGGCTCCGGTAGGCGCCGTCGAGGAGAGCGTCTCCGGGGCCGACCAGGCGCCGTCTAGAAGAGCGACTCCGGGGCCGACCAGGCGCCGTCTAGAAGAGCGACTCCGGGGCCGCCGTGCCCGATTCGAAGGCGAGGAGCCGCTGCTTGCGGTCCAGGCCGCCGCCGTAGCCGGTGAGTGAGCCGCCCGCCCCGATCACCCGGTGGCAGGGGACGATGATGCCGACGGGGTTCTTGCCGTTGGCGAGGCCCACCGCCCGGGAGGCGCCGGGGCTGCCGAGCTCTTCGGCGAGTTCGCCGTACGTCCGGGTCTCGCCGTACGGGATGCGCAGCAGCTGTTCCCAGACGCGCAGCTGGAACGGGGTGCCGACGAGGTTCAACGGCAGGTTGAACTCGGTGAGTTCGCCCGCGAAGTAGGCGTCGAGCTGGTGGATCACCTCGCCGAAGGGGCGCGGGTCGGGCTCGCCGAAGGTCTCCTCGGGCGGGCGGTGGCGCTGTCCGGTCATGTGGAGCCGGCTGAGGACCCCGTCGACGGCGACGAGGGTCAGGGGGTCGTACGGGCTGTCCACGACGGTGTGCTGGATGGCGGGCATGGTGCGGGTCCTTACGGTCCGTCAGGCGGGAAGGAGGTTGATCGGGTGGTCGTCGGTCGCCCAGAGGTACTGGACGGCATAGGCGCGCCAGGGCCGCCAGTGCGCGGCGCGGGCGGTCAGCGCGGCCGGGGTGCCGGGCAGGCCGAGTCCCTCGGCGGCGCGGCGGACGCCGAGGTCGCCGGGGAGGAAGGCGTCGGGGTCGCCGAGGGCCCGCATGGCGATGATCTCGGTGGTCCAGGGGCCGAAGCCGGGGAGGGCGAGCAGCCGGGCGCGGGCCTCCTCGCGGTCGTCGGCGGGGCCGAGCGGCAGTGAGCCGTCGGCGAGGGCGCGGACGAGGGTGAGGAGGGTGGTGCGGCGGCTGCGCGGCAGGGCGAGGGTCTCGGGGTCGAGCGCGGCGAGCGCCTCGGGCCCCGGGAAGAGGTGGGTGAGTCCGCCCTCGGGATCGTCGACGGGGACGCCGTGCGCGGTGACCAGGCGGGCGGCATGGGTGCGGGCGGCGGCGGTGGAGACCTGCTGGCCGAGGACGGCGCGGACGGCGAACTCGGCGGGGTCGACGGTCCCGGGCACCCGGCGGCCGGGCGCCTGGTCGACGATCGGGGCGAGCAGCGGATCGGAGCGGAGCCGTTCGTCGACGGCGACGGGGTCGGCGTCGAGGTCGAGGAGGCGGCGGCAGCGGCTGATCGCCTGGGTGAGGTCGCGGGGATCGGTCAGCGAGAGCCGGCAGGCGATGTGCCCGTCGCGGGGGGCGAGGGCGACGATGCCGTGTCCGTACGGGAGGCTCAGGGTCCGCCGGTAGGCGCCGTCCCGCCACTCCTCCACGCCGGGGACGGCGGTCGCGGCGAGGTGGCCGAAGAGGTTGGAGGGTTCCAGCGGGGTGCGGAACGGCAGCCGGAGGCTGATGACGCCGGGGGTGGCGGCCGGTCCGGCCGGTGAGCGGCGGGCGGCGCGGGCGCGGAGCTCGCCGGGGGTGAGGGCGAAGACCTCGCGGACGGTGTCGTTGAAGGTGCGGATCGAGGAGAACCCGGCGGCGAAGGCGATCTCGCCGAACGGCATGGGGGTGGTCTCGATGAGCAGCCGGGCGGTCTGGGCGCGCTGGGCGCGGGCCAGGGCGAGCGGTCCCGCCCCCAGTTCGGCGAGGAGCTGGCGTTCGATCTGCCGGGTGGACCAGCCGAGCCGCCGGGCCAGGCCGGGGACGCCCTCGCGGTCGACGACACCGTCCTGGATGAGCCGTACGGCGCGGGCCACGGCGTCGGCCCTGACGTTCCACTCGGGCGATCCGGGGCTGGTGTCCGGCCGGCACCGCTTGCAGGCGCGGTAGCCGGCGCGCTGGCAGGAGGCGGCGCTGGGGTGGAACTCCATGTTCTCGGGCTTGGGCGGGACGGCCGGGCAGCTGGGGCGGCAGTAGATCCGGGTGGTGCGGACGGCGGTGAAGAACACGCCGTCGAAGCGGGACTCCTTCGACTGGACGGCCCGTACGCAGCGCTCGGTGTCGGTGTGCATGGTTCCAGGATCCGGGACGGGCGGCGCGCGGGCTGGCGAGAAAACGACATGGACGTCCGCGCCGGGCGCCGCGCGGTCAGACGGTGACCGTCCGGTAGTGGGTGGTCAGCCGGCCGTCGTCGCCGAGGACGTGGAAGGCGAGAGCGGGCGGCTGGTCGAGGTGGACGTGCGGATGGTCGGGGCCCGGGCTCTCCCAGGGCAGCCGGAGCGTGGAGACGACCCCGGGGGCGACGAGCAGCGGACGCCCGGCGAAGGTGGTGGCGGCGGCGGTGTGGGCGTGGCCCGCGAGGAAGGCCGTCAGGTGGGGGTGGCGGTCGGCGAGCGCGGCGAGCCGCTCCTCGCCGAACTGCCGGATCCCGTCCACGTACGGGGTGTGCAGCGGGACCGGCGGGTGGTGGAAGCCGACCAGGACGGGCACCTCGTGCGGGGTGCCGGCGAGGACGCCGTCGAGCCACTCCAGGGTCGCGTCCTCCAGGAGGCCGTGGTGCTCGCCGGGCACCGAGGAGTCGCAGAGGGCGACGACGAAGCCCTCGCCGCGGAGCACCTGGTTGACGGGGGCGTGGCCCGCCGCCGCCTCCTCGGCGAGGAGGCCCGTGCGGAAGGCGGCGCGGTCGTCGTGGTTGCCGGGGCAGACGAGCAGCGGATGGCGGGAGGCCAGCAGCTCCCGCGCCACCGCGTACTCCTCCGGCGTCCCGTGGTCGGCGACGTCCCCGGTGACGAGGACGGCCGCCAGGTCGTACGGCAGCTGCTCCAGGTGGCGCAGGACGGCGCGGGTGCGGTCCTGACTGCGCCGCCCGGCGTCGAGGTGGATGTCGCTGACGTGGGCGATGACGATCATGCGGCCGGGCCTCCGTGGGTGCGCGGGAACGGGCGTCCACGCGACCGTACGGTGATCACGGACCGGCCGGGAAGGGCCGCTTCGGGACCGGTGGACCGGTGAGGGGCCGGGCCGTCTCGGACCCGGGGCCCGGTGGAGGGCCCGCCGCCCGCCGTCTACTCGAAGCGGGTGGTGTCGCCCGCGCCCCGGCGGACGATCTCCGGCTCGCCGCTGGAGAAGTCGACGACGGTGGTCGGTTCGGTACCGCAGTCGCCGGAGTCGAGGACCGCGTCGACCTGGTGGTCGAGCCGCTCCTTGATCTCCCAGCCCTGGGTGAGCGGTTCGGCCTCGTCGGGCAGGAGCAGGGTGCTGGAGAGCAGCGGCTCGCCGAGCTCGGCGAGGAGCGCCTGGGTGACGACGTGGTCGGGGATGCGGACGCCGACGGTCTTCTTCTTGGGGTGGAGGAGCTGGCGCGGCACCTCCTTCGTCGCCGGGAGGATGAAGGTGTACGCGCCGGGCGTGGACGCCTTGACCGCGCGGAAGACGTCGTTGTCGATGTGCACGAGCTGGCCCAGCTGGGCGAAGTTCGAGCACATCAGCGTGAAGTGGTGCCGGTCGTCGAGGTCGCGGATGGAGCGGATGCGGCTGATGCCGTCGCGGCTGCCGAGCCGGGTGCCCAGTGCGTAGCAGGAATCGGTCGGGTACGCGACGAGCGCACCGTTCCGGATGGATTCGGCCACCGCGCCGATGGTGCGGGGCTGGGGGTTGTCGGGGTGCACGTCGAAGTACTTGGCCATGGGTGCAGTCTATTTTCGCAGGCTCCGCCACACGGCCTTCGCCGCATTGTGCCCGGACATGCCGTGCACTCCGGGGCCCGGCGGGGTCGCGGAGGAGCAGAGGAAGACCGCCGGGTGCGGGGTGGCGTAGGGGCGGAGGGAGAGGGTGGGGCGGAGCAGGAGCTGGAGGCCGCGGGCGGCGCCGCAGGCGATGTCGCCGCCGACGTAGTTGGCGTTGCGCTCGGCGAGTTCGGCCGGTCCGGCGGTGGCGCGGGCCAGGACGCGGTCGCGGAAGCCGGGGGCGAAGCGCTCGATCTGGCGCTCGATGGCCTCGGTGAGGTCGCCGCGCCAGCCGTTCGGCACGTGGCCGTACGCCCAGAACACGTGCTTGCCCTCGGGGGCGCGGGACGGGTCGACGAGGCTGGGCTGGGCGGTGATGAGGAAGGGAGCCTCGGGGGCGGTGCCGGAGGAGGCCTCGCGCAGGGCGGTGCCGATCTCTCCGGCGGTGGGGCCGACCTGGACGGTGCCGGCCCGGCGGGCCTCCTCGGCGGTCCAGGGGACGGGCCCGTCGAGCGCGTAGTCGATCTTGAAGGCGCTGGCGCCGTACTTGTAGTGGTCGTAGTGCCCGCCGAAGCCGGCGATCCGGGCGAGGGCGGTGGGCGAGGTGTCGAAGACGTAGGCGCGGGCGGGCGGCAGGTCGTCGAGCCGCTTGACCTCGAAGTCGGTGTGGACGGCGCCGCCGAGGTCCTTCAGGTACCCGGCGAGGGCGTCCGAGATGGACTGCGAGCCGCCCCGGGGCAGCGGCCAGCCGCCCGCGTGCGCGGCGAGCGCGAAGACCAGGCCGACGGCGCCGGTGGCGAAGCCGCCGAGCGGGGCCATGACGTGCGCGACGAGGCCGGCCAGGAGCGCCGGGGCCTTCTCGTCCCGGAACCTGCGCATCAGCCAGGTGGACGGCGGGAGTCCGGCGAGGCCGAAGCGGGCGAGGGTCACCGGGTCGCGGGGCAGCGCGGTGAGCGGCAGCTGCATGAAGTCGCTCGCCAGCGTGTCCCACTTGCCGAGGAAGGGGGCGACGAGCCTGCGGTACGTCCCGGCGTCGCGGGGGCCGAAGGAGGCGGCGGTCTCGGCGACGGAGCGGGCCAGCACGGCCGCGGTGCCGTCGTGCCACGGGTGGGCCATGGGCAGTTCGGGGTGGAGCCACTCCAGGCCGTACCGGTCGAGCGGCATCGTCCTGAAGACCGGCGACCCGGCGCCGAGCGGGTGCACGGCGGAGCACGGGTCGTGGCGGAATCCGGGGAGGGTGAGCTCCTCGGTCCTGGCGCCGCCGCCGATCGTGGACTTGGCCTCGAACACGGCCACGGAGTGGCCGCGCCGGGCCAGTTCGACGGCGGCCGTCAGTCCGTTGGGTCCCGCCCCCACGACGACGGCATCGAGCATCGACGTCTCGTTCGTCACCTTCGGACTCCTTCGTCAGCCGATGGCCAGGGACCCCAGGATAGGCGGGTGCCGGGCGGCCCCTCACGCGCCCCCGAGGAGCGTCCGGATCCGCTCGGCGGTCGCCGCGTCCCGGGCCGTCGTGAACGGCAGCGCGTTCCCCCCGGCGATGCGGAACGGCTCCCCCGCGACCGTCGTGGTCGCTCCGCCCGCCTCGGCGACCAGGAGCAGTCCGGCGGCGTGGTCCCAGGCGTACTCCCAGCTGAAGGCGGTGCCGTCGAGGGCGCCGCGCGCGACGGCGAGGTACTCCAGGCCGGCCGATCCGCAGGGGCGCGGACGGACACCGTCGACGGCGAGGCCGAGCAGGGCCCGCTTCTGGTCCGGGGTGGTGTAGTCGGGGTGCGAGGTGGCGACCTCGATGACGGCCCCGGGCGCCGGGGAACCGGAGCGTATCGCCCGGCCGTTGAGCGTGGCGCCGCGTCCGCGCACGGCGACGGCGAACTCCTCCAGGGCGGGGGCGAAGGTCCAGGAGGCGAGGACCTCGCCGTGCTGTGCGAGCGCGACCAGGGTGCAGAAGGCGGGGTCGCCGTGGACGAACTGGCGGGTGCCGTCGACCGGGTCCACGATCCACACGGGGGCGTCGCCGCGCAGCGCCTCGTACACGGAGGGGTCGGCGTGGACCGCCTCCTCGCCGACGACCACGGAGCCGGGGAGCAGGGCGGTGAGGGACGCGGTGAGGTGCGCCTCGGCGGCCCGGTCCGCGACGGTGACCAGGTCGTGCGGCCCGTTCTTCTCGACGATGTCGTCGGCGGAGAGCTGCCGGAACCGCGGCATGATCTCGGCCGCGGCCGCCTTGCGGACGGCCTCCTCGACCTCGGTCGTACGGCCGGCGAGCACGTGTTCAAGGAAGTCTTCGATCATGCGTCCAGCTAAGCACGGGGCGCTGACAACCGGAATGCCGCACTTGTCACCCCCCGTTTCCCCGGGGAGTACCCTTTGGCCGAGTTCACCCCTTACACGCAGGGAGGGTCCGTGCACGGCGCGTACCAGCTCCCGCGTACGGGAACTCTCGCGGTACGGGTGGGTCAGTACGCCGTCAGATAGACCCGCACGCGATCTCCCGAAGCCGCCGCGATGTGGATCTCGACGGCTTGGACGTGGCGGCGCCTCGAGTCGCCGGCGCAGGGCGGACACGCACTCGTCGTCCGCACGTTCGTGAGCTCTTGCGGTGGAGTGAGATCGAGGTGCTCGAATCCCTGTCCGCTCAACGACGAGGACGACGGACCTTCCGCGGCCAGGGGGTAGTCGGGGTGCAGGTCCTCGGTGATCTCTTGCGCGGTCCGCTCGGTCGTGACGAAGGACAACAGGTAGACGTTCTCCTGCGGCTGGACCCGCACGGCCCCCTTCACCTCCGTCGCCCCCCGGGGGATCTGAACCTTCATGAAAGCCGCTGCCTCCGGGGCGCCCGCTCCCTGCTCCCAACGGGGGGAGGAATCCGTACGCGCGCCGTGGTCCGCGGGCGCGGACGTGCAGCCGCCCAGTGTCAGCCCCGCGGCGAGAGTGACCGCCGGGATCAGCGGGAGGACGCGCGCGGTACGGCAGGGCTTCATCGGTTCTTCTCCTCACCCCGGGACACGTCGCCCCGGGTGCCCTCAGGCCGTCGGCGCTTTCTTGGCCGCGGGACTGGTGGCCAGGTCCGGCTTGCCGGCACCCCCGCCTCCCGCACTCGGCGCGAGCTGGTTCAGCCGCGTCGACGTGGACTGCCCGGCCGCCGCGCCCGCCTTGATGTGCTCCCATTCGTCCCAGGCCATACCCATCCCCCTTCACCAACCTCTCGAGCAACTTACGGAACGGGAACGGCGTACAGGAACTGATATCGGGTCAGAGGCCGTTGGAGTGGCTGAATCGTGCCGCGACCGGCACACGCTCACGAAACGGTGTGGGTCGGACGGTGTCCGTCCGTATCCTGGGAGCCCGAGGGCCAGGAGGCCGCGCGCGGGAAGGGAACGAGACGGTGCACGGTGAGTACAAGGCGCCCGGCGGCAAGCTCGTCGTCGTCGATCTGGACGTCGAGGACGGCGTACTGAGCGACGTACGAGTGGCCGGGGACTTCTTCCTGGAGCCCGACGAGGCGATCCTGGCGATCAACAGCGCCCTGGAAGGCGCCCCTTCCTCCGCAAGCAGCACGGAGCTGGCGGCCCGGATCACCGCGGCCCTGCCCGAGTCGACCGTGATGTTCGGGTTGACCTCGGAGGGAATCGGCATCGCTGTCCGTCGGGCCCTCGCCCACGCGACCGAGTGGAGCGACTACGACTGGCAGCTGGTGCACGCGGGGCCTCAGGCCCCGGCCCTGCACATGGCGCTGGACGAGGTGCTCACCGCCGAGGTCGCGGCCGGGCGCCGGGCGCCCACCTTGCGGGTCTGGGAATGGGCCTCGCCCGCCGTGGTGATCGGCAGCTTCCAGTCGCTGCGGAACGAGGTGGACCCCGATGGGGCCGCGAGGCACGGGATGACCGTGGTGCGTCGTATCTCCGGTGGCGGCGCCATGTTCGTGGAACCCATGAGCACGATCACCTACTCCCTCTCCGTACCGGAGTCCCTGGTGTCGGGCCTCTCCTTCGCCGACAGCTACGCCTACCTCGACGACTGGGTCCTGGGCGCGCTCGGTGACATGGGGATCAAGGCCTGGTACCAACCGCTCAACGACATCGCCACCGAGGCCGGGAAGATCGCGGGCGCCGCGCAGAAGCGGGTGGTCGGCCCGGACGGCGGGCCGGGGGCCGTCCTTCACCACGTGACCATGTCGTACGACATCGACGCCGACAAGATGCTGGAAGTCCTGCGCATCGGGCGGGAGAAGATGTCCGACAAGGGCACCAAGAGCGCCAAGAAGCGCGTCGACCCGCTGCGGCGACAGACCGGCCTCGCGCGGGAGCAGGTGATCGAGAACATGATCGCCTCCTTCCGGGACCGCTATGGGCTGACCACGGGAGAGGTCACCGGGGAGGAGCTGGTCCGGGCGGAGGAACTGGTGCGGACGAAGTTCGCGACGGAGGAGTGGACCGCGAGGGTGCCGTAGGGCGGGCCGGGTCGGTTGGCTTGCCGCGCGCGCCGCCCCGCGTGTCCCCGTGCCCCCCGTGTGCCCCGCCCGTGTGGGCAATCGCCCCGCAGGGCGGGACGGGTGGGCACACGGGACGGCGCGCTCAGCGGCGCCTCCGCGATCTGGGCCTGACCCGCACCACCCGGGTGCCGTCACTGGTGGTGCGGGTCGGGGCACTACAGCCTCTGGCGCCGGCAAGGGCGCCGTTCCGTTGTGCCCACCCGTTCCGCCCCGGCGGAACGCATGCCCCCAACGGAGCGGCAAGCAGAACGGAGCCGCAAGCACAACGGGACGGCCGGTGACCCCGAAGGCCTCGGGTCGTTGGGGATCTGGTGGGGCGTGGTGGTGGTGCGGAAACGTCTCCGCGCCGGTGGGCCGGGCCCGGGCAGGAGGTCAGGTGCGGCAGGTACGGCAGGTGCGGAAGCTCTTGGTGGGGTTCCTGGGCGCCGTCATGGCGCTCGGTGCGGCCGGCGGCGCCCCCGCCGCGCACGCGGTCGTCGGCGGGCGGGAGGCGCGGCCCCATCAGTACCCCTTCATGGTCGGGTTGGTGGATCTGGAGGAGCGGCGGGTGATGTGCGGCGGGGTGCTGGTCGGCGAGCGGTACGTGCTCACCGCGGCGCACTGCCTCACCGGCTCGTACAGCAGCACCGCGCGCGTGGGGATCCTCCTCGGCGACCACGACCTGACGCGCGCCGACGACAGCCCGCACGCCGTGCTCGCCGCCCCCGCCGCCTTCCTCCCGCACCCCGGCTACGACCCGGACACGCAGCGGGACGACATCGCGCTGGTCCGGCTGGACGCGCCGGTGGCGTTCAACCGCGACGTGCGGCCGGTCGCTCTGCCCGCGCGGTTCGCGCACGGCTCCTTCGACCACGTCCAGGTCGAGGCACCCGGCTGGGGCACCACCTCCTTCGGGGGCCGCACCTCCGACGTCCTGCGGACCACGGTCCTGTCGACGATGGGCAATCCGGCGTGCGAGGCCCGGGGCATGGCACCGGTCACGGCCGCCCAGCTCTGCACGTACGCGCCGGGGCGGGACACCTGTCAGTACGACTCCGGCGGCCCCCTGGTCCACACGGTCGCGGGGACGCCGTACGTGGTCGGTCTGGTCTCGTACGGGAAGGGGTGCGCGACCGACACCCCCGCCGTGAACACCCGGGTCTGGTCCTATCTCAGCTGGATCACGAGGACGGCCGGGAAGCTCCCGCGCGCCGCATGAGGGCGGTGTACAGGAGGAGCGCGGCGGCCAGGCCGACGGCCCAGCCGTAGTCGGCGAGCGGCTTGAGGAAGGGGATCAGCCCGTCCTCAGGGAAGGGGCCGGTGCCCGGCGCCGAGTGCGAGCCGCCCACGGCGAGGACGCCGCCGACGGCGAAGGCGAGGACGGCGGCCGGGTTCCAGCCGCCCCGGTACCAGTAGGGCCCGTCGGCCCGGTAGAGGCCTTCCAGGTCGAGGGCGGTCCGGCGGACGAGCCAGTAGTCGGCGATGAGGATGCCCGCGACGGTGCCGAGGAGGCCGCCGACGAGACCGAGCCAGGTGAAGATGTACAGCTCGGGGGTGGCGGTGAGCTTCCACGGCATGATGACCACGCCGACGACGCCGGTGATCAGCGCTCCCCTGCGGAAGGTGATCAGTCTCGGCGCGAGGTTGGCCAGGTCGTACGCCGGTGAGACGACGTTCGCAGCGATGTTCACCGAGAGGGTGGCGACGAGCACCGTCACCAGGGCGAACAGCAGGCCGAAGACGTTGTCGGTCTTCGCGGCGAGCGCCACCGGGTCCCAGACGGGCGCCCCGTACACGGCCTGCGAGCCCGAGGTGACGAGCACCGAGAGCAGCGCGAACAGGGTCATGGTGGTGGGCAGGCCGAGGGTCTGCCCCCACACCTGGGCGCGCTGGCCCGCGCCGAAGCGCGTGAAGTCCGGGATGTTGAGGCTCAGGGTCGCCCAGAAGGCGATCATGCCCATGAGGGCGGGGAAGAAGACGGGCCAGAAGTCGGCCCCCCAGCCCAGCTTCGACGGCTGGTCGAGGAGCGGGCCGAGGCCGCCCGCCTCGACCGTGATCCAGACCAGCAGGGCGAGCGCGCCGAGGATGACGAAGGGCGCCGCCCAGTTCTCGAAGCGGCGCAGCGCCTCCATCCCCCGGTAGATGATGGCGAGTTCGAGCGCCCAGAAGAGGACGAAGCAGAGCCACAGGGTCCACGGCTGGCCGCCGACCCGTGACGCCTCGGTCCAGCCGCCGCCGAAGACCTTGTCGAGCAGGACGAAGACGCCCTGGCCGCCGATCCAGGTCTGGATGCCGAACCAGGCGCAGGCGACGCCGGCCCGGACGAGGGCGGGCAGGTTCGCCCCGCGGAGCCCGAAGGAGGCACGGGCGAGGACGGGGAAGGGGATGCCGTACTTCGGCCCGGCGTGCCCGGTGAGCAGCATCGGGACGAGGACGACGACGTTGGCCAGGGCGATGGTCAGGACGGCCTGCTTCCAGTCCATGCCGAGGGCGACGAGACCGGAGGCGAGCATCCAGGAGGGGATGTTGTGGGCCATGCCGACCCAGAGGGCGGCGAAGTTGTACGTGGTCCAGCGGCGGGCGGCCACGGGGACGGGCAGCAGGTCGTCGTTGACGAAGCGGGGGTCGGCGGGGGCCGTGCCGGGCGCGAGCTCGGCACGGCCGTCACCGGCGGAGGAGCCGGGCCTGCCGGAGGGGCCGGGTCTGCCGGAGGGGCCGGGTCTGCCGGAGGGGCCGGGTCTGCCGGAGGACGCGGTTGAGGTCATGGACGGAACCCTTCGTTCGGGGGACGGAACGAGGCCGTGCGGGGCGTGGGGTTCTTGACCGTGCGGAGTCTCGTCCTCCGGGGCAGGGGCGTCAAGGGAGGCGGGAGGGCCGGATGGCCCGTGTGTCGGGCGCTCGCACGACGGCGGCCCGCACCCCGTCCGGGACCTGGGCGCCCTGCGGGACTCAAGACACCCGCTAGTCCTTGCGCCCCGTCGCCGCGACCGTCAGGCCGAGGCCAATCATTGTCAGCCCGCCGACGCCGCCGACCACGGACAGGCGCCGGGGGGATCCCGCGAACCAGTTCCGTGTGGTGGAGGCGATCAGGCCCCAGGTGCTGTCCGAGGCGATCGCGATGAGGTTGAACACCAGGCCGAGCAGCAGCATCTGAAGGGCGACGTGCCCCTGTTCGCGGTCGACGAACTGGGGCAGCACGGCGGCGAAGAACACGATCGTCTTCGGGTTGGCCACGCCGACCGCGAACCCCTCCCACAGGGTGCGCAGACCGCCGTGCCGCGGCCCGTCGCCGTCGAAGGCGGCCCGCAGCGAGCCGCGCTGCCGCACCGCCTTGACCCCGAGGTACACCAGGTAGGCGGCGCCGACGAGCTTCAGCACCGTGAAGACGAGGACCGAGCGCTCCACGACGGTCCCGACCCCGAGGGCCACCGCGACGACGAGCACATAGGCCCCGAGGGTGTTGCCCGCGACCGTGGTCAGGGCGGCCCGGCGGCCCTGGGCCAGGGCCCGTCCGATCACGAAGAGCACACTGGGCCCGGGGACGACGATCAGCAGGAAGGACATGGCCGCGAAGGCCAGCAGGCGGTCGGTGGACATCATGGGCCCATCCAACACGTCCGGCCGACGCGATCCCAGACCCGCGGACCACCCCGCCCGGCGTCCTCCGGAAGGTCCGGAGGACGGCGGGAGGGCCCGCGGCGGGGCGGTCGCGGTCTCGCACTACGAGGTCAGCGCCGGGATGATCTCGGCGCCGTACGCGTCGATGGTGCCCTCGCGGTCGTCGTGCATGTCGTAGACGGCGAACTGGTCGACGCCCAGGGACTTCAGGTGGCGGAGCTTCTCGATGTGGGCCTCGGCGGGCCCGAGGAGGCAGAAGCGGTCGACGATCTCGTCGGGGACGAACGCGGTGTCCGGGTTCCCGGTCCTGCCGTGGTGGCTGTAGTCGTAGCCCTGCCGGTCCTTGATGTACGCGGTGAGCTCCTCCGGCACCATCGACGAGTGCTCGCCGTACTTCTCCACCAGGTCGGCGACGTGGTTGCCGACCATGCCGCCGAACCAGCGGCACTGGTCCCGGGCGTGCGCCAGGTCGTCCCCCACGTACGCGGGGGCGGCGACGCAGATGGTGAGGGCGTCGGGGTCGCGGCCGGCGTCCTGGGCGGCCTTCCGCACCGCCTTGATCATCCACTCGGTGAGGAAGGGGTCGGCGAGCTGGAGGATGAAGCCGTCGGCCTTCTGCCCGGCGAGGGCGAGGGCCTTCGGGCCGTACGCCGCCATCCACACGGGCAGCTTGCCGTCCGTGATCCAGGGGATGCGGACGGCGTTGCCGTCGACCTGCGCCTCCCGGCCCTCCGCCAGGTCGCGGATCACCTCGATGGCCTCGCCCAGCCGGGCCAGGGTGTTGGGCCTGCGCCCGGCGACGCGCATGGCCGAGTCGCCCCGGCCGATGCCGCAGACGGTCCGGTTGCCGTACATGTCGTTGAGGGTGGCGAAGGTGGAGGCCGTCACCTCCCACGTACGGGTGCCGGGGTTGGTCACCATCGGCCCCACGTGCATCCGGCTGGTGTGGGCGAGGATCTGGCTGTAGATGACGAAGGGCTCCTGCCACAGCACGGCGGAGTCGAAGGTCCAGCCGTAGCGGAAGCCGTTGCGTTCCGCCCGGCGCATCAGGCTCACGACCTGCGAGGCGGGCGGGTCGGTCTGCAGGACGAGTCCGAAGTCCAACGTCGTTCTCCTAGTTCAGGTACTGACAGAGTCCGCGCGGCACGAACACTCCGTGGCCCGCGTGCCCCACGTACTTCCGCCGGTCCACGATCACCTCGCCGCGCGAGAGGACGGTCTCGACCTGGCCCGTGACCGTCTTCCCCTCGTACGCCGAGTAGTCGACGTTCATGTGGTGGGTCTCGGCCGACAGCGTCTGCGTCGCGTGCGGGTCGTAGATGACGATGTCCGCGTCGGTGCCCGGCGCGATGGTCCCCTTCTGGGGATACAGGCCGAACATCCGGGCCGGGCTCGCGCAGGCGATCTCGATCCAGCGGCGGCGCGAGATGTGCCCGTCCACCACGGCCTGGTGGAGCAGGTCCATGCGGTTCTCGACGCCCGGCAGGCCGTTGGGGATCTTCGAGAAGTCGCCCCGGCCCAGCTCCTTCTGGCCGGTGAAGCAGAACGGGCAGTGGTCGGTGGAGACCACCTGGAGGTCGTTCGTCCGCAGCCCCCGCCAGAGCGCCGCCTGGTGCTCCTTCGGCCGGAGCGGGGTCGAGCAGACGTACTTGGCGCCCTCGAAGTCCGGCTCGGCCAGGTTGTCCGTGGACAGGAAGAGGTACTGCGGGCAGGTCTCGCCGAAGACCGGAAGTCCCAGGTCGCGCGCGGCTGCCAGCTCCGCCACGGCCTCCTGCGCCGACACGTGCACGACGTACAGCGGAGCGCCCGCGACCCGCGCGAGCTGGATCGCCCGGTGGGTGGCCTCGGCCTCCAGGAGGGCCTTGCGGACCTCCCCGTGGTAGCGGGGGTCCGTCTCGCCCCGGGCCAGGGCCTGCTCCACCAGGACGTCGATCGCGATGCCGTTCTCCGCGTGCATCATGATCAGGCCGCCCGTGTCGCCGGCCTGCTGCATCGCCCGCAGGATCTGTCCGTCGTCCGAGTAGAAGACCCCCGGGTACGCCATGAAGAGCTTGAACGAGGGGACGCCCTGCTGGACGAGCTTCGGCATCTCCTTGAGCGTCGACTCGTTCACGTCCGACATGATCATGTGGAAGGCGTAGTCGATCGCGCACCTGCCCTCGGCCTTCTCGTGCCAGGCGTCCAGGCCCGCCCGGAGCGAGTCGCCCCGCGACTGCACCGCGAAGTCGACGATCGTCGTCGTCCCGCCCCACGCCGCCGCCCGCGTCCCGGTCTCGAAGGTGTCCGAGGCGAAGGTGCCGCCGAAGGGCAGCTCCATGTGCGTGTGCGCGTCGACGCCGCCCGGGATCACGTACTTCTGCGAGGCGTCGATCACCTGGTCCGCGGTCCACTGCTGGCTTCCCGGCGCCGCGAGGGCGACCACCCGGCCGTGCTCGATCAGCACGTCCGCGTGCGTTTCGTCGGAGGCGGTGACGACGAGACCGCCTCGGATGAGGGTACGGGTACTCACGGTGCTTCTCCCCTGCCGGCTAGATGGATCGGAGCGCCTGTTCGAGGATGGCGGCGCCCTCCTCGGCCTCGGCGACGGTGAGCGAGAGCGGCGGGGCGATGCGCAGGGTGCTGGTGTCGTGGCCGCCGCCCTTGCCGAGGAGCAGGCCGTGCTCGCGGGCGGCCTCCAGGACGGCGCCGGCCGCCGCCGGGTTCGCCCGGTCGGTGCCCGGTTCGGTGAGCTCGATGCCGATCATCAGGCCGCGCCCGCGGACCTCCCGTACGGCCTCGATCCCGGCGGCCGCCGCGCGGACGCGTTCGATGAGGAGACCGCCGACCCGTCGGGCGTTGCCCTGGAGGTCGTGCTCCAGGAGGTACGAGAGGTTGGCGAGCCCGGCGGCCATGGTGACCGGAGAGCCGCCGAAGGTCGAGATCGAGCTGGCGTCGATGCAGTTCATGACCTCGGCACGGGCCACGACGCCGCCGATCGACATGCCGTTGCCGATGCCCTTGGCGAAGGTGAGGATGTCGGGCGGTCCGGCCTGGCCGTGCGCCTGCCAGCCCCAGAAGTGGTCGCCGGTGCGTCCCCAGCCGGTCTGCACCTCGTCGGAGATCCAGAGGATGCCGTGCCGGTCGAGGACGCGGCGGAAGGCGGCGTAGAGCCCGTCGGGCGGGGACGTGAAGCCGCCGACGCCCTGGATCGGTTCGGCGATGAGGGCGGCGACGTCCCGGGTGTGGCCGAGGAGGTCCTCGAGGTCGGCGACGCAGGCCTCGATGAACTGCTCGTCGGTGTACTGGGCGTACGGACCACGGGTGCGGACGCCGCCGTGCACGTACAGGGTCTGGAGCGGGGAGAGGCCGGTCGGCGACCAGGTCCGGTTGCCGGTGATGCCGACGGTGGAGAAGGAGCGGCCGTGGTAGCTGTTGCGCATCGCCAGGATCTGGTTCGAGCGGCGGTACGCGGTGGCGAGGAGGAGCGCCGTGTCGTTGGCCTCGGTGCCGGAGGTCGTGAAGAAGACCCGTGCGTCGGGGATGCCGGAGAGCCCGGCGACCCGCTCGGCCAGCTCCACCATGGGGCGGTTGAGGTAGAGCGTCGAGGAGTGGATGATCCGCCCGGCCTGCTCGGCGACGGCCTTGGTGACCTCGGGCAGGGCGTGGGCGGTCATGGTCGTGAGGATGCCGCCGAAGAAGTCCAGGTACTTGCGCCCCTCGGCGTCCCAGACGTGCCGGCCGTCGCCGTGGGTGATCTCCAGGGGGTCGCGGTAGTAGAGGGCGACCCAATCGGGGACGACGGCCTTGTGGCGGGCGTAGAGGCTGCTCACGGCCGCACCAGCCCCTCGTACGCGTCGGGGCGGCGGTCCCGGTAGAAGGCCCACTGCTGGCGGACCTCGTCGATGAGGCCGAAGTCGAGGTCCCGCACGACGAGTTCCTCGGCCTTGTCGGAGGCGACCTCGCCCACGAACTGTCCGCGCGGGTCGACGAAGTAGCTGGTGCCGTAGAAGTCGTTGTCGCCGTACTCCTCCTGGCCGACGCGGTTGATGGCGGCGACGAAGTACTCGTTGGCGACGGCGGCGGCGGGCTGCTCCAGCTGCCACAGGTAGGACGAGAGCCCGCGCGAGGTGGCGGAGGGGTTGTAGACCAACTGCGCGCCGTTGAGCCCGAGTTGGCGCCAGCCCTCGGGGAAGTGGCGGTCGTAGCAGATGTAGACGCCGACCTTGCCGACGGCCGTGTCGAAGACCGGCCAGCCGGCGTTCCCCGGACGGAAGTAGTACTTCTCCCAGAAGCCCCTGACCTGGGGGATGTGGTGCTTGCGGTACTTCCCGAGGTAGGAGCCGTCGGCGTCGATGACGGCCGCGGTGTTGTAGTAGAAGCCGGAGTCCTCGACCTCGAACACGGGGACGACGATCACCATGCCGGTCTCGCGGGCGAGGTCCCGCATCCGCCGGACGGTGGGGCCGTCGGGGACGGGCTCCGCCCAGCGGTAGTGCTCGGGCTCCTGGACCTGGCAGAAGTAGGGGGCGTTGAACACCTCCTGGAAGCCGATCACCTTGGCGCCCTGCCGGGCGGCCTCCCGGGCGTGCTCCTCGTGTTTGGCGAGCATGGATTCGGTGTCGCCGGTCCAGGTCGCCTGGACGAGCGCGGCGCGTACGACGTCGGTCATGAGCTGCTCCTTCGGCACGGCGTCAGAGAGCCTCTACGCCCGTAGACGCGGTGCGTAGGAGGAGAACGTAAGCCCCGTCACACCGCGGAGCAAGACCGCCGCCGTGAAGCGGCCGGGTCGATCATGTTTCATACCCGAGTGGTCCACGTCGGACACGTACCGACACGTGTGGACCCGTACGGGCCCGTACGGAAACGGGCACCCGGCGGGCCCGTCCGCCCCCGCCCCTCAGACCCCGGCGAGCCCCGCCACGCGCAGGGCGTGCAGCAGGTCCCGCTCCCGGGACGCGGAGACCGCGCGGGCCGCGGAGAGCAGTTGGGGGACGAGCCCGTGCGGATCCGCGCCCGCGAGCCGGGCGGCGTCCTCGGGGGGCCGGACCCGGACGAACGCGGTGAGCAGGGCGTGCGCCTCGCGGTGGTGGTCCTCGGCGCGCAGCGCGGCGCACGCCCCGGCGAGCTCCTCGACCGGGCGGGCCACGCCCTGCCGGAGCAGCTGCTCGCAGTCGGCCGCCCGGCCCGCGTCGGCGAGCACACCGGCGACGGCGGCGAGCCGGCCGGGCGGCAGCGAGGCCGCCTCCCAGAGCAGGGTGGACCAGTCGGCGCCGAGCCCCGCGCGGTGCAGCTCCGCCGCGAGGGCCGGCAGCCGGGCCGGCGGGCCCGCGAGGGCCTCGCAGAGCAGGGCGTGGGCCTCGCCGCTGCGGCCCTGGACGCGCAGGCGCCGCAGGGCGTAGACCGCGTTGGCCGCGGCGCGGACCGCCTCGGCGGGGTCCTCGACGGGGCCGGTCGTGGGGGCGACGGGTCCGGCGGCGCCGAAGCGCGCGCCCCGGGGCGCCGCTCCCCCGGCCGGGAGCGCGGGCAGCGGGGCCGGCGCCTCCTCCACCGCTCCGGCGCCCTCGTCGTCGAGCCAGGCGTACCGCGCTCCGCGGGGGCGGCGCTGGGCCTTGGCGGGGGGCACGGTTTCCCCGGCGGCACGCCCGGCGCGCTCGCCTTCGGGAGCGGTGCGCCCGGCACCCTCGGGTGCGGCACCCCCAGCCGCACGCAGGGCACCTTCGGAAGCGACACCCCCAGCCGCACGCCCGGCACCTTCGGGTGCGGCGTTTCCGCGCGCGCGCCCGGCTCCGTCCCACGCGCGCGGCGCGCCCGCGCCCAGGCGGGCCAGTCTGCCGGTCAGTTCCCGCACGCGGGCGGTGGCCCTGGCGTGGTCGTCCCGGGTCCAGGCGAGGTCGTGCTCCAGGCGCGACGCCTCCGCCGGGTCGGGGGTCGCCCGGACCCGCTCGCCGAGCTCGCGGGTGCGGGCTTCGGCGTGGCGGCGTTCCCGTTCCATCAGGTCGCGGCGTTCGGCGAGGGCCTCCGCCCCGCCGGCCCGGCGGTCGTGGGCACCGGCGGCCGACGCGTACAGCCTCCGCCCCCGCACGGCGAACGGTCCGCCGGAGGGCTCCGCGGCGTCCTGGAGGAGGGATTCGACGACGTCCCAGGGCAGGAGCTCGGTGCCGTCGAAGCAGGCGCGGAGCCCCTCCGGGTCGCGGGCGGCGAAGACTCCGTACCAGCCGGCGTCCGGGCGGATCCGGCTGACGAGTTCCGTCAGCCAGTGCCGGAACGCGGCGACTTCCACCGGGAGTTGATACACCGTCATGCGTCACGCACCTGCCCCGCCGTCGACTGGAACCTTCCGGTCCGCGGGTATTGGACCGCAGTCGTGTTACGGGACGACTACGGACCGTTTTCGGCTGGGTGCGCTTCCCCCATGGAGGCGCCGCCCCGTCAGAGCGTCACGACGATGCCCGCGTGCGGGCGCTTGCCGCGCCGGAAGATCATGGCGGGCACGTCGGTCAGCCAGTACTGCCAGGTGTACTTGCGGTAGAGCATCCGCCGGATCCGGCTCAGCTCCTCGCCCTCGACGAGCCGGCCCGTACCGGCGTACCGCTCGGCGCCCTCGGCGACGTTGCCGCGCAGGTCGCAGACGGCGACCTCGACCCGGGGGTCGTTGCGCAGGCGCTTGATCTTCCAGGCGTCGTCGCGGCTCAGCACGAACAGCTGGTCACCCTCCACCGCGTGCCAGACGGGTGTCGGGACCCCCGTGCCGTTCTTCCGGAAGGTGGTCAGGCTGATGTAGCGGCTGCGCCGCACCTCTTCGGGCATCATGCCCCGCAGCCTATGCCGGGGCGCTCAGACGGGCGCCGGTGTACAGAGGGCCACGAGCTCGTCCATGGAGAGGCCGAGGACCCCGGACAGGGCCGCGACGGTGAAGAAGGCCGGGGTCGGGGCCCGGCCCGTCTCGATCTTGCGGAGGGTCTCGGCGGAGAGGCCGGCGGCCGAGGCGATCTCGACCATGGACCGCTCGCCGCGCGCCGCGCGCAGGAGCAGGCCCAGGCGCTCGCCGCGCTCGCGCTCTTCGGGGGTCAGGGGTGTGCGCACCATGCCGCCATTCTAATACCGGTATAGTAATTGGCTATGGTGGAGATCAAGACGAACGAATCCCTGGCGTCCATGCGCGAGTCCGGACGGGTGGTGGCCCGCGCCCTGGCGGCCGTCCGCGAGAAGGCGGCGCCCGGCGTGCCGCTCACCGAGCTGGACCGCGCCGCGCGCGCGGTGCTCGACGAGGCGGGCGCCGGCTCGCCCTTCCTGGACTACCACCCGGAGTGGGCTCCGGTGCCCTTCCCCGCGGTCGTGTGCGTCTCCGTGAACGACGCGATCGTGCACGGCATCCCGGACGGGACCCGGCTGGCCCCGGGCGACCTGGTCTCGGTGGACTGCGGGGCGACCCTGGGCGGCTGGGCCGGGGACTCCGCGGTCAGCTTCACGGTCGGCCCGGCGCGGCCGGAGGACACCCGGCTGATCGCCGCCGCCGAGGAGGCCCTGGCCGCCGGCATCGCGGCGGCCGTCGTCGGCAACCGCATCGGCGACATCGCCCACGCGATCGGCCGGGTCTGCCGGGCCGCCGGGTACGGCATCCCCGACGGCTTCGGCGGCCACGGCATCGGCCGTGCCATGCACGAGGACCCGGGCGTCCCCAACGAGGGCCGCCCGGGCCGGGGCATGAGGCTGCGCCACGGGATGGTGCTCGCGATCGAGCCGATGCTCATCGGCGGCGGCACGGACGAGCACTACACGGCGCGGGACGGCTGGACGATCCGTACGTCCGACGGCTCGCGCGCCTCCCACGCCGAGCACACCGTGGCGATCACGGACGCGGGCCCGCGCATCCTCACCGCCCTGTAGCCGGATCCGGGTCAGGACGCGACCCGTTCAAGGCCGAGCAGCCCGTCAGGACGCGGGCCCGCGTCCTGACCGCCCCGCGGCCCGACCCCGTCAGGACGCCGGTCGGACCACCATCGCCGAGCCGCCGCCCCTGCGGACCGTCTCCGCCGCGGCCAGCCAGCGGCCGTCGGGGAGGCGCTGGACGCCGGTCGCCGCGCCGATCTCCGGGTTCTGCCGGAAGCCGTGCCCGATCGCCTCCAGCTCCGCCCGCACCGGGCTGTTCCACAGGCCGGGTTCGAGCTCGGTGGTGGTCTGGTTGCGCTGGCTGGCGCGCGGCGCGGCGATCGCGTCGACCAGGGGCAGGCCCCGGTCCAGGACGCCCGTGAGGGTCTGGAGCACCGTGGTGATGATGGTCGCGCCGCCCGGGGAACCGAGGGCCAGGACGGGCCGGTCGTGCCGGTCCAGGACGATGGTCGGCGAGATCGAGGAGCGCGGCCGCTTGCCGGGACCGGGCAGGTTCGGGTCGTGGACGGCCGGGTTCGCCGGGGCGAAGGAGAAGTCGGTCAGCTCGTTGTTGAGCAGGAAGCCCCGGCCGGGCACGGTGATGCCGCTGCCGCCGGTGGACTCGATGGTGAGGGTGTAGGCGACGACGTTGCCCCACCTGTCGGCCACCGTCAGATGCGTGGTGTTCTCGCCCTCGTACGTCGTCGGGGCGGCGGTCCCGGAGCTCGCGCACGGCACCGGGCTGTTCGGGTCGCCCGGGGCGAGCGGGCTGGTGAGGACGGCGTCGTCGCGGATCAGGCAGGCCCGGGAGTCGGCGAACCGCTGGGAGAGCAGCCCGCGCGTCGGCACCGGCTCGAACGCGGGGTCGCCGACCCAGCGGCCCCGGTCGGCGAAGGCGATCCGGCTGGCCTCGATGTACCGGTGCAGGTACTGGGCCCGGTCGGCCGCCGAGAGGTCGGTGCCCTCCAGGATGTTGAGCGCCTCGCCGACGCTGGTGCCGCCCGAGGAGGACGGGGCCATGCCGTAGACGTCGAGACCCCGGTACGAGACCTTCGTGGGCCGGCGCGACGCGGTGCGGTACGCGGCGAGGTCGGCCTCCGTCAGGTCGCCGGAGCGGACCTTCCGGGTGGCGCCCTCGCGGACCGGGGGCTTGCGGACGGTGTTCACGATGTCCCGGGCGAGCGGCCCCCGGTAGAGGGCGCCGACGCCCTCGCGGCCGAGCTTCTCGTACGTCCGGGCCAGATCGGGGTTCTTGAAGACGGAGCCGACCACGGGCAGCTGCCCGCCGGGCAGGAAGAGCGCGGAGGTGGCCGGGAAGTCCCGGAACCGGGCCTCGTTGCCCGCGGTCTGGGAGCGGAAGGTGGGGTCGACCGTGAAGCCCTCGCGGGCGAGCCGCTCGGCGGGTTCGAGCAGGGTGCCGAGCCGCTTGGTGCCCCAGGCGTCGAGGGCGGCCTTCCAGGTGGCGGGGGTGCCGGGGACGCCGACGCCGCGGCCGCTGGTCTGGCCCTCCTCGAAGGGGATGGGCGTGCCGTTCTCCAGGAACAGGTCGGCCCCGGCGGAGCGGGGCGCGGTCTCCCGGCCGTCGACGGTCCGCACGGTGCGGCTCTTGGCGTCGTAGTACACGAAGTAGCCGCCGCCCCCGATGCCCGCCGAGTACGGCTCGGTGACGCCGAGCGCGGCCGCGACGGCGACGGCGGCGTCGACCGCGTTGCCGCCCTTGCGGAGCACCTCGATGCCGGCCGCCGAGGCGTCGGCGTCGACGCTGGCGACGGCGCCGCCGTACCCGGCGGCGACGGGTTCCTTGACGGGTGGGCCCACGACGGGCGGGGCCTTCGGTGGCGCGGCGCCCATCGAGAGCACCGTCGCCGCGACGGCGAGAAGTGAGACCCTGCCTGCGGCGGAGCGACGCATTCCTACCTCCAGTCAACGACCGTCCGCGCAGCGTAACTTCCCGCGCCGCCTTCCGTCAGGACCGCCTCGAACGTGAGGCCGGATCGCCGCTAGCATGCGCGCCCATGAACGACGACGTGCGCAACGTGGTGCTCGGGGTCCTGGCCACCGGTGTCAGCGGCTCGCTCGGGTGGCTGACCCGCACCTATCTCTGGCGGCGGCGGCTGCGCCGCAAGCAGGCCTTCTTCGGGCTTCCCTCCGGCTCGGAGTGCCTGCTCGTGGTGAACCGTCTGGCCGGCAGCGAGCGGGGGGTGCACACCACCGACGTGTCGGCGCTGCTGGAACTGTCGGCGCTGATCAAGGACTGCGGGGCGCGGCCCCGTGTCGTGCAGCACGACACGGCCCGTCAGGGACTCGGGGAGATAGCCGAGTTCTGCATCGGCGGCCCCTACTCCAACCGGCGCATGGCGGCCCACCTGCCGAACCTCCTGCCGGGGCTGACGATGAACGTCGAGCAGGAGCCGGTCGAGGACCGGGGGATGATCACCGTGGCGGGCGAGTCCTACCGCCCGGAGTGGGGGGTCGACGAGTACGTCGTCCTCGCGCGCGTCACGCGCGGCGAGGGCGCCCGGCCGGTGTTCCTGATCTGCGGCCAGGCGGCGGTGACCAACCAGGCCGCGGCGCGGCACCTGGCCCGCCACCACACGGAGCTGACCGGGAAGTACGGTCCGGACGGCTCCTTCGCGCTCCTCCTGAAGGTGGTCAACTCGCAGGCGTACGGCCCCGATGTGGTGGAGCTGGTGGCGGACGTCACGCGGGAGGCGCGGACGGCACCCGTGGCGTCACCGGCAGCGACTTGATCCCGTTGACGAAGTTGGACACGAGGCGCCGGGGCGGCCCCGCGAGGTCCAGACCGCCGCAGGCCGCGCGCACCTCGTCGTAGAACACCCGGAGCTGGAGCCGGGCGAAGTGCGCGCCGAGACAGACGTGCGGTCCGTCGCCGAAGGAGACGTGCGGGTTCGGGGTCCGGCCGAGGTCCAGGCGGTGCGGGTCGGGGAAGACCCGTTCGTCGTGGTTGGCGGAGGCGTGGAAGACGACGACCTTGTCGCCCGCCCGGACCCTCCGCCCGGCCAGCTCGGTGTCGCGGAGGGCGGTGCGGCGGAAGGAGAGCACGGGCGGGTGCACGCGCAGGAGTTCGTCCACCGCGGTGTCGAGGGAGACCTCGCCGCGCCACAACCTGTCCTGCTCCTGCGGGTGTTCGGCGAGGGCTAGGACTCCGCCGGGGGCGGCGGCGCGGACGGTGTCGTTCCCGGCGACGGTGAGCAGGAAGAAGAACATCTCCATTTCCGCGTCGGCGAGTTGGGAGGCAGCGAGGACGCTCATGACGTCGTCCGCGGGATGCCTGCGCTTGTGTGCGGCGAGTTCCTGGGCGTAGCCGAACATCTCGGCGAGCATGGGGGGTGAGCGGGGGTTGACCGGCTGCCCCTCGGCGTCGAGGACCGGCGGCTCGTCGGGGTCCTGGTAGGCGATGACCCGCTCGGTCCAGGTGTGCAGGAGCCCCCGGTCGCCGGCCGGGATCCCGAGCAGGTCGGTGAGGTTGAGCAGCGCGTAGTCGTCGGTGACGGCGCGGACGAGGTCCACCTCAGCGCCGTCCGCGAACGCGGCGGTGAGCAGCGCGCGGGCCCGGTCGCGGGCGGTCACGGAGAAGCGCTCGATCCGCCCGGGCGTGAAGGCCCGGCTGACGAGCCGCCTCAGCCTCCCGTGCTCCGGCGGGTCCTGATTGAGCATCATGCGGCGGATGAAGGGCAGGTCGGCGGGGTCGGGGTCGCGGATCTGGGTGGCGCCGAGGTGCGAGGAGTACGTCCCCGAGTCCTTCAGGACCCGGACGACGTCGGCGTGCCGGGTGACGGCCCAGAAGCCCGGTCCGGCGGGCCAGCCGAGGAGTTCCGGCTCCTCCTGCCAGGAGAGGGGCGCCCGGTCGCGCAGGACGCGGAAGCGGTCGTGCGGGACGCCGTCGGCGTAGATCCGGGGGTCGTACACGTCGGGCGCGTCGGTCCTGCTGGGCACCGGTCCCTCCCCTCGGAGCGAAGACGTCACCATCATGACAGGTCAGAGCCGTTTTTCGTAGGACGGAACGCACAGTTCGCGAGCCTTGTCCGGCCTGTCGCGCGAGTCCCAGAATCTCCGTCGTGCATCACACGGAGAGCAGGAGGCACATGGGGAACGCACGGAAGTACGACGAGGACGCGGTGCTGCGGGCGCGGGTGCTGCTGCTGGGGTCGGGACGGCTGGACCTCGCGGAGGAGTTGGGCGCGTACCGGGTGCTGGCGGAGGTGAGTCCGCGGGCCTATCTGCCGAAGCTGGTGGGCGCGCTGCTGCTCACGGGCTACCGCACCACCGTGCCGGGGGCGGAACTGCGGCTGTACGCCGAGGCGGTGGACGCCGCGCGCCGGATCGAGGCCACGGCGGTGAACCGGGTGGAGCTGCTGTGCCGCGCCCTGGGGGCGTACGAGCGGGAGCTCTTCACCGTCGGCCGCCGGGCGGAGGGGCGGGCGGTGTGCGAGGAGATGCACGCCGTGAGCGGCCACCCCCGCCTGGCGCATGTCCTCGCCGAGGAGGGGCGCCACCGGGAGGCGGCCGAGATCCTCCGGCGCCGCCCGGCCGCGGCGCCGGGGTTCCCGCCGTGGAACGTGTACGAGTTGGCCGCCGAACTGTCCGCCGCCGGGCTCCACGCGGAGGCGGCGGAGGCCTTCGCCCGGACCGTCGGGGCCGGCCGGAGGCGGGCCGCCGAGAAGGGGACGCCACCCCCGGACCTGGCGTGGGAGCTGATCCACCACGCGCGGCTCCTGGAGGACGCCGGACGTCCGGGCGAGGGGGCGGCCGCCCGCCGGGAGGCGCTGGACGTGGTCGCGCGGCTGGCACAACGGGACGGGTCCGGGGATCCCATGACCTCCCTGTGGGCCACCCTGTTCGTACTGTCGGGCCGCTCCGACGAGCCCGTCGCCACTCCCGAGGCCCCGATGCCGCCCTTCGGTGCCGAGAGCCTCCGCTGGTCGCCGGACGTGCGGGAGGCCTACCGCGAGGACATCCCCGTCCTCGAGGCCGAGGCGGCCCGCCTCACCGCCGCCGGAGCGCTCCCCCGGGCGTATACCGTCCAGCGCCGGCTGACCCTCCGGGCGGTGCACTTCGAGCACTCCCACGGGGCCGCGCCGCTCCTGCGGCCGCGGTTCGACGAGGGGGTCGCGCTCGCCCGCCGGCTGGAGGACACCGCGACCGCGCTGCCGCAGGCCCTCACCGACCGGGCGATGTTCCTCGTGGCGACCGGCCGGCACGCGGACGCCCACGCGGACCTGACGGAGGCCCTCGGCCTCGTGGACGCGCCGCCAATCGTTACCCGCACGTAACTTACCGACCAGTTACCACGGGTAAGCCACCCCGGTTACCGTCGGGTCACTTTCACTGCTCCCCAACAGTGCCCCCCACCCAGTGAGGAGTGCCCCGTGCGCGCATCCCTGGTCCTCGCCGTCTCGGCCGCTCTCGTGGCCGGGACGGCCCTCGGGTCCGCCCCCGTCGCCCAGGCCGCCGAGACCGCCGGATCCATCCGCTTCGTCGACATCGCCGGAGAGGGCGGCACCGTCCTGAAGGCCAACGTCGTCACGCCCGCCGGAGACGCGGCCGCCCGACACCCCCTCATCGTGCTGCCCACCAGCTGGGCCGTGCCCCAGGTCGAGTACCTCGCCCAGGCCAAGAAGCTCGCCGACTCCGGTTACGTCGTGCTGACGTACAACTCGCGCGGCTTCTGGCAGTCCGGCGGGGAGATCGAGACCGCCGGCCCCAAGGACATCGCCGACGCCTCCAAGGTGATCGACTGGGCCCTCGCGAACACCCCGTCCGACCCGGCCCACGTGGGCATGGCGGGCGTCTCGTACGGCGCCGGGATCAGCCTGCTCGCCACCGCGAACGACCCCCGGATCAAGGCCGTCGCCGCGCTCAGCGGCTGGGCCGACCTGATCGACTCCATCTACAGCGGCCGCACGCAGCACCTCCAGGCCGCCGGCCTGCTCGGCGGGGCCGGCTACCTGACCGGCCGCCCGGGACCCGAACTCCAGCAGATCCTCGGCGACTTCCTCTCGTCCAACCTGGACAAGGAGGACGAGATGATCGCCTGGGGCCGCAAGCGCTCCGCCGTCGAGCAGCTCGACCGGATCAACGCCAACGGCGCCGCGATCATGCTCGGCAACGCCTGGGGCGACACCATCTTCCCGCCCAACCAGTACGCGAGCTTCTACGAGAAGCTCACCGGTCCCAAGCGCCTGGAGTTCCGGCCGGGCGACCACGCGACCGCCGAGGCCACCGGCCTCCTCGGGCTGCCCAACGACACCTGGACCAGTGCCCACCGGTGGTTCGACCGCTACCTCAAGGGCGACGACAACGGCATCGACCGCGAGCGGCCCGTCCAGTTGAAGCCCCGCTCCGACGCCCCGTACGAGGGCTACGCGGACTGGAAGTCCCTCGACGCGAACCGCCGGAAGTTCGACCTCGGCGGCACCCAGCGGATCTGGGCGAACGTCGACTCCGGCGCCAACGGCGGCGTCGTCCTGCTCTCCAACCTCCTGGACCAGTTCTTCCAGGCCCCGCCCGTCGCCTCCCTGCCCCTGCTCCCCCGCACCTTCGCCGGAGTCTGGCAGTCGGAGCGGTACGACACCCCGCAGCGGGTGCGCGGCACCGTGAAGGTGCACACCACGGTCAGCTCCACCAAGGAGAGCGGCACCCTCGTCGCGTACCTCTACGACGTGGGCCCGCTGGGTCTCGGAAAGCTGGTCAGCAACGCCCCGTACACCTTCCACGACCGGACTCCGGGACAGCCGTTCGGCGTCGACCTGGACCTCTTCTCGACGGCCTACGACGTCCCGGCCGGGCACCGGCTCGCGCTGGTCGTCGACACCGTCGACCCGCTCTACATCGAGCACAACCCGACCGGCGCGCAGCTGACCTTCTCCTCCCCCACGGCCGACCCGTCGTACGTGTCGGTCCCGCTGCGGGCGGAGTGATCACCGGCTGCTGCCGGGCGGGTGCGGCTCCCTGCCCGCTACTGCTGTCCCGGCAGCAGCGTCCCCGGTCCGGCCGGCGCGACGTCCACGGCCTTCGTCCTCGGGCTGTGGCGCTCCCTGCGCGCCACCCAGGTGGCGAGCCAGGAGAGCAGCATGCACATCCCGATGTAGATCGGTGAGATGACCAGCACGACGGGGATGAACGGCAGGTCGTAGTCGAGGTTGGAGGCGATCAGCTTCCCCGCGTGCAGGAACTCCTCGTAGGTGATGAGGAAGCCGAGCGAGGTGTCCTTGAGGGCCACCACGAGCTGGCTGATGATGGCCGGCAGCATCGCGCGGACGGCCTGCGGCACCAGGACGTACGTCATCACCTGCGTCTTGCGCATGCCGAGCGCGTACGCCGCCTCGCCCTGACCGCGCGCGACGGCGTGGATGCCGGTGCGGAAGACCTCGGCGAGCACGGAGCCGTTGTAGAGGGTCAGTCCGGCGACGAGCGCGGGCAGCGGCTGCACCTTGAGCGCCACGAAGATGAAGAAGATCATCACGAGGACGGGCATGGCCCGGAAGAACTCCACGAGCAGCGTGGAGATCCAGCGCAGCGCCCGGTGCTCGGAGAGCCGCCCGGTGGCGAGGACCCCGCCGAGGGCGAGCGAGAGCACCGAGGCGTAGGCGAAGGCCTTCAGGGTGTTGCCGAGGCCCCTGAGCAGCAGCTCCTGGATGCCCTCGTAGGCGAAGGGCGACCACTTCGTGGCGGTGAACTGGTCGGTGTCGAAGAGGAGGTAGAGGATCCAGCCGACGAGCGCCAGGATGACCACGGTGGACGCGAGTCCGTAGAGGAGGTGGCGCCGCCGGGCGTGCGGTCCGGGGACGTCGTAGAGGGCGGTGGACTCGGTCATCGGGCGACTCCCCAGCGCTTCTCCAGGACGTGGAAGAGGGCGCTGATGGTGAGGGTGATGATCAGGTATCCGACGGCGATCCAGACGAAGGTCCAGACGATGTTGTAGCCGAGCTCGCTCAGGGTCTTGTAGGTGCCGAGGAGTTCGGTGACGCTGAACGCCCCCGCGATCGCGGAGTTCTTGGCGAGGGCGATCAGGGTGGAGCCGATGGGCGGGATGACCGTGCGGAAGGCCTGCGGCAGCACGACCGTGGAGAGGGTCTGGGAGAAGCTCATGCCCAGGCTGCGGGCCGCCTCGCCCTGGCCGCGCGGCACGGTGTTGATCCCGGAGCGCAGCACCTCGCAGATGAAGGCCGACGTGTAGCAGCCGAGGGCGAGGACCGCGAACACCTCGAAGGGCAGCACGATGCCGAAGCGGGGCAGGCCCAGCATGACGGCGAAGAAGAGCAGCGTCAGCGGCGTGTTGCGCAGGACGGTGACCCAGACCGTGCCGAAGACCCGGAAGGAGCCCACGGGCGCGACCCGGAAGGAGGCCATGACGAAGCCCAGGACGAGGGCGAGGGCCGAGGAGTAGACGGTGAGTTCGACGGTGCCGAGGAACCCCTCGCCGTAGAGCGAGAAGTTCTCTGTGAGTACGTCCATGTCAGCGGTGGGGGTCCTCAGTCGGACGGGTAACGGTCGATGACGGGCGGCTTCGGGGCGGGGACCCCGGAGAGCCCGAGGGTGGCGTCGTAGGCCTTCTTCCAGTCACCGTTCTTCTCGTGGGCGGCGAGCGCGTCGTCGAGGGCGAACCGCAGCGCGTTGTCGCCGCGCGGGACGCCGATGCCGTAGGGCTCCTTCGAGAACGGCTTCCCGACGACCTTGAGTTCGTCGGGGACCTTGGCCGCGTAGCCCAGGAGGATGGTGTCGTCGGTGGTGACCGCGTCGACCTGGTAGGTCAGCAGGTTGTCGACGCAGACGGAGTAGGTGTCGTAGGCGACGAGTTCGGCCTTCGGGTAGTTCTTCTGGATGCGCTGGTACGGGGTGGATCCGGCGGCCGAGCAGACCCGCTTGCCGTCGAGGTCCTGGGGGCCGTGGATGTCCTTCTCGTCGGCGCGGACGAGGAGGGACTGGCCGGCCTGGTAGTAGGGGCCGGCGAAGCCGACCAGCTTCTTCCGGTTGTCGTTGATGGTGTACGTGCCGACGTAGTAGTCGATCTGGCCGTTCTGGAGGGCGGTCTCGCGGTTGGCCGAGGCGATGGTGCGGAACTCGACGCGGTTCGGGTCGAAGCCGAGGGAGGCGGCCATCATCCTGGCGATCTCGATGTCGAAGCCGGAGTAGCGGCCCGTGGCCGGGTCCTTCTCGCCCATGTAGGGCTGGTCCTCCTTGACGCCGACGATGAGCCGGCCGCGCTTCTTCGCCCGTTCCCAGGTGGGCGAGTCGGGCAGGCTGAAGTCGGACCGCACCTGGTAGACGGGGAGTTGGTCGGGCCGGGGGCCCTTGACCGGCGGGCTTCCCTCCTTGCCGCAGCCGGCGAGTGCCACCGCCACGGCGAGCAGCAGGGCGAGGAGGGCCGGGGTCCGGTGTGTGCGCTGCATGGTTCCCACCCCGCTCAGTGCTTGAGGATCTTGGAGAGGAAGTCCTTGGCGCGGTCGCTGCGCGGGGCGGTGAAGAACTCCTCCGGCGTGCGGTCCTCGACGATCTTCCCGTCGGCCATGAAGACGACCCGGTTGGCGGCGGAGCGGGCGAAGCCCATCTCGTGGGTGACGACCACCATCGTCATTCCCTCGTCGGCGAGTTGGCGCATGACCTCCAGGACCTCGTTGATCATCTCGGGGTCGAGCGCGGAGGTCGGCTCGTCGAAGAGGAGGGCCTTGGGGTCCATGGCGAGGGCGCGGGCGATGGCGACCCGCTGCTGCTGGCCGCCGGAGAGCTGCGCCGGGTACTTGTCGGCGTGCGCGGCCAGTCCGACCCGGTCGAGGAGTTCGCGCGAACGCCGGTCGGCCTCCTCCTTCTTGCGCTTGCGGACCTTGATCTGCGCGAGGGAGACGTTCGCGAGGACGGTCTTGTGGGCGAAGAGGTTGAACGACTGGAAGACCATGCCGACCTCGGCGCGCAGCCGGGCGAGCGCTCTGCCCTCCTCGGGGAGGGGGCGGCCGTCGATGACGATCTCGCCCGACTCGACGCTCTCCAGGCGGTTCATCGCGCGGCACAGGGTCGACTTGCCCGAGCCGGAGGGGCCGATGACCACGACCACCTCCCCGCGTCCGACGGTGAGGTCGATGGACTGGAGGACGTGCAGCGCGCCGTAGTGCTTGTTGACGCCACGCAGTTCGATCAGCGGATCGGCGACGGCCATGCGCTGCCCTGCCCCATTTCTCAGCGGTGTCGCGGTCAGCGCAAACTATCCACCAGAAAAAGGGACTTCACGCCCGACACGCATGAAACAGGAATAAGCCGTATTTACTGCAAAGGGGTGGCGCATCCCCGCTCCGTGAGCGGGACGCGGGGCCGCCGGGCCTCAGTACTCGGAGGCCTCGGCGTACACCTGGGAGAGCTGCGGGGCGCCCGACATGGCCCAGTCGAGACCGGCCTCGACGACGTGGATCTCCCGGCCGGAGGCCAGCCGCACGACGGGGCCGCCACCGGGCCACACCTGCCACCGGGCACCCGGGACGTTCCGGACGATCACGGTGCCGAGATAGAGCCCCGCGTCGTTCCCGAACCAGGGGAGCTCTTCCGGATCGTTTCGCCACCGGGGCGGCAGCTGGTCGAGCTCCTGCAGGGAGCCCGGAGTGTCGTCCAGGGCCACCCCCGCCTCCCCGACACGGGAACGCAGCAGCTCGCACTCCGACAGGAGCTCGGCCACCCCTTCCGGGTCGCGGTCGAAGGCCGCGGCCAGAGGGGAGTCCGCGGGCTCGGGCTCATGCCGTTTTCGCCAGTGGTCCAGAAAGGGGATGTTCATCGCAACAGCGTCGCACCGTCACCTCCCGGTCGACCACCCGGCGCGCGGAGTCGATCTCCGCCGCCGGGCCGGCGGGACCGGTCAGACGTCGAGCTCGACGACGACGGGCGCGTGGTCGGAGGCGCCCTTGCCCTTGCGCTCCTCGCGGTCCACGAAGCTGTCGGAGACCGCCTCGGCGAAGGGCTTGTTCCCGTAGACCAGGTCGATGCGCATGCCCTTGTTCTTCGGGAAGCAGAGCTGGCGGTAGTCCCAGTACGTGAACGGGTGGTCGTACTTGAGCGGGCGCGGGACCACGTCGGAGAGACCGGTCTCGCGGAGCCCGGCCAGCGCGGCCCGCTCCGGCTCCGTCACATGGGTCGCGCCCTCGAAGACGGAGATGTCCCAGACGTCCTCGTCGGTCGGCGCGATGTTGTAGTCGCCCAGGACCGCGAAGGGGCGCTCCCCCGCCGCGTCCTCGGCGACGGCCGCCTTGAGCGCCTCGAGCCAGCGAAGCTTGTAGGCGTAGTGGTCGTGGGCGACCTCGCGGCCGTTCGGCACGTACACCGACCAGACGCGGACCGGGCCGCAGGTCGCGGAGATCGCCCGGGGCTCCTCCGCGCCGTCGTACTCCGGGCCGCCGGGCAGTCCGGTGACCACGTCGGCCAGGCCGACGCGGGAGACGAGGGCCACGCCGTTCCACCGACCGGTGGCGTTGACCACGGACTCGTAGCCCAGGGCCCGCAGCTCCTCGGTGGGGAACTGCTCGGCGGTGCACTTGGTCTCCTGGATGCACAGCACGTCGGTGCCGCTGCTCTCCAGCCAGGCCAGGAGCCGGGGCAGCCGGGCGGTGATCGAATTGACGTTCCAGGTGGCGATGCGCATGGGCGCAAGCCTACTGGCGGGGTGTGACAGTCGGCCGTCCCGCCGCTCAGAGCTCGGCGGACGCGCCGGACGCGAGGCGGGCGTGCTCGGCGCCGCCGAGCTCACCGATCTGCCGGTCGTAGAGGGGGCGGGCGAGGTCGGTGAGCAGGGCGTCGTGGATGTCGTACGCCCGGCGCGGCCGCACCTCGCGCACGTAGTCGATGACCTCGGAGATCTTGTTCCACGGAGCCATGACCGGCAGCAGCAGCGTGTCCACCGGGTGGTCGGGCACGGTGAGCGCGTCGCCCGGGTGGAACACGGCACCGTCGACGAGGTAGCCGACGTTGGTGACGCGCGGGATGTCCGGGTGGATCACCGCGTGCAGCTCGCCGTGGACCTGGACGTCGAAGCCGGCGGCCGTGAAGGCGTCGCCGTGCCCGACGGTGTGCACCCGCCCCGGGAAGGCGGCCGAGATCCGGTCGGCGACGCTGCGCAGCGTCCAGATCTCGGCGGCCGGGTTCGCGTCCAGGGCGGCGCGCAGCCGCCCCTCGTCGAAGTGGTCGGCGTGCTCGTGGGTGACGAGCAGCGCGTCGGCACCGAGGACGGCGTCCTCCTCGGTGAACATGCCGGGGTCGAGGACGAGCGTGCGGCCGTCCTTCTCCAGCCGCACGCAGGCGTGGGACTTCTTCGTCAGCTTCACGCCACCAGGCTACGCCGGTGGCGTCGTCTCCTCAGCGGTGACGCGGGCGACCACGCGCAGCGCGGTCTCGGCGGCCGGGAGACCGCAGTACGCGCCCGCGTGGAGGACGATCTCGCGGAGCTCCTCGGGCGAGAGGCCGTTGCGGAGGGCGGCGCGGGTGTGGTCGGCGAGGGCCTCCCGGTGGCCCCCGGCGATCAGGGCGGTGAGGGTGACGACGCTGCGGGTGCGGCGGTCGAGCCCCTCGCGGCTCCAGACCTCGCCCCAGGCGTACCGGGTGACGAGCTCCTGGAAGGCGCCGTCGGGGTCGTCGGCGAGGGCCTGGTCGACATGGGCGTCACCGAGGACCTCCCGGCGCAGTCCCAGGCCCTTCTCGTACGGGTCGGGCCGGCCGGCCGGGGCGGGCTCGGCCTCCGGGGCGGCCGGGGCCGGCTCGGCGGCGGGCACGGGCGACGGGGGCGGCGGCGGCACGGCCAGGGTGCCGCTGGACTCCTGGGCGGTGCCGGAGAAGTGCTCGGTGAGCAGGTCGGTGACGGCGGCCGGCTGCTCGACGGGGGCGAGGTGCGAGGCGCCGGGGACGACGGCGAGCCGGGCGTCGGCGATGCCGGCGACCAGGGTGCGGGCCTCGGCCGGTCCGGTGACCTGGTCCTCGGAGCCGACGAGGACCAGTGCGGGGATGCCGATGCTGCCGAGGGCCTCGCGGACGTCGAAGACGGCCAGGGCCTCGCAGGCGGCGATGTAGCAGGCGGGGTCGGTCGTCCGGACCATCTGGACGGCCCAGTCGACGATGGCGGGCTGCGCGCCCGCGAAGAGGGGCGTGAACCACTGCTCGGGCGCGGTGCGGGCCATCGGCTCCAGACCGTTGGCGCGGACGATCACCCCGCGCTGGCGGAACTCGTCGGCGGTCCCGAAGCGCGGCGAGGTGGCGACCAGGGCGAGGGAGGCGACCCGGTGGGGGGCGCGGAGGACGAGGTCGAGGCCGACGGCGCCGCCGAAGGAGCAGCCCGCGTAACCGAAGCGCTGGACACCGAGCTCGTCGAGGGTGGCGAGGAGCCGGTCGCCGAGCTCGGCGACGGAGGTGAAGGGCTCCGCGGGCGCGCCGCCGTGTCCGGGCAGGTCGAAGCGGACGACCCGCCAGTCGCGGGCGAGCTCCGGTATCTGCCGGTCCCACATGTGGAAGGTCGTGCCGAGGGACGGTCCCAGGACGAGGACCGGGGCGTCGTCTCGCCCGTCGACGCGGTATTGCAGGGTGTTCGTCGGTGTCTCACTCACGCCCTGCACGCTCTCACATCCCGCTGTCCCCCACCGGGAGCGGGTCGGATTGTCCGGTTTCCCACCCGGTCACGCGTCGCGGCGGTCCGTGCCGAGGTACCGGTCGAGCGGCGGCTCCTGGGCGAGGACCGCCCCGATGGTGACGGCGAAGGTGAGGGCGGCACAGACCGCGATCAGCCAGGACAGCAGGGTCAGGACCAGGCCCAGCGAGCCGTACTCGGCCAGCGCGCGGTTGAGGGCGCCCGGCATGTAGAGCCCCGCGGTGACGCTCAGGACGGTCGTCGCGGTGCCCGCCAGGAGGGCGCCGGGCAGCAGGGGCAGCCAGCGGATCCGCTTGGCGAGCAGCAGGTGCTGGGTCCACAGCCAGACCCCGGTGCTGACCAGGAAGTACAGCGGAAGGCCCAGCCAGGCGCCCGCGCCGAAGCCGTCCCGCAGGGGGGCCTGGAGCAGCACCACCAGGACGAGGGCGAGCAGCCACACGGCCCACCGCCAGGCCGCGATCCGGGTACCGGCCTTCGGCAGCCGCCAGGCCCGCTCGCAGACCCTGGCCATGGCGCGGCTGAAGCTGGTGGCCGAGACCAGCGCGACGAGGGCGCCGACGGCGCCGCTGGTCTCCCGCACTCCCGGGTCGGCACTGCCTTGGAGGACCTGCTGGAGCTGCTCGTCGGAGGAGCCGCGGAGCCCGAAGACGGTGCGCAGGGACTCCAGCATCTGGTCGCGCACCCCGCTCGGGGCGAAGGCCGCGAGGGCGAAGAGCAGGGGCACGGCGGCCAGGAAGGCCTGGGCCGCGAGCCGGGTCGCCGAGTCCAGGAGGTTTCCGCTGACCAGCCGGGCGGTCAGCTCCGTGATGACGGGAAAGCGCCGCTCGGCTCCGGCGCGGAGGTCGCGCACCCGGGTCGCCCACGACATCCCGCCTCCCGACCCCGCCCGTCCCGCCATTGGACGTGACGGGGGGCCCGCCCGCGAGCCGGGCGGCGCTTCCGGGGGAACCGCGGGCGTCAGGGGCTCGTGGTGGAGACCGCGTACACCCGGGGGAAGGCGGGGTCGGTGAGGTCGACGGTGAGCGCGGTGTGCGGGCGGGGTGCCTCGCGGGTGACGGTGGTGCCCGCCCAGGTCATCCCGTCGGTGAAGGTCCAGCCCGCGATGTCGGCGTCGCGCTCGCCGACGGTGATCCTGCCCTGCGTGAGCGCGGAGCGCGCGGTCCCGGACTCCGCGAGGAAGGCGTCGAGGCCTCCGGCGGTCGTCGTGAACTGGACGTACAGCCGGCTGGTCTTCCAGTTGCTGGTCTCGTAGTAGGCGACGCCCCAGGCCCCGGAGGGGATCGGGACCTCGAACACCCGGCGCTTCATCAGCGAGGGCCAGTTGTCCTGGAGGCCGACCGCCGACGACTCGCGCTCCTTGTCCCGGCCGCTGTCGCGGCTCTGGCCCGCGGAGATGACGAGGTAGCCGGCCGGGATGCCGACGAGGAGCATGATGATCACGGCCGTCAGCCAGCGGCGGCGGATCATGTGCCGCCGGTCCTCGGGCAGCTTCTCCTGCGGGGGGCGGGGCGCGGTGGACTGGTGGGGCACGGTCATGAAGGGGGGTCCTCGGGGGTACGGGCGGTCCGGCCCGAGGTCCCGTTGCGCAGGGCCTGGGCGTAGCGCTCGTACCGTTCGTACCGCTCGACGCGGCGGCGGTTGGCGCGGCGGAAGCGGCGGGCGACGAGCCGGGCGAGGTCGGCGGCACCGACCATGCCGGCCTCGGGGCCGAGCTGGGCGCGGGTGATGCGGGCCTCGGGACGGTAGCCGCGGCCGGTGAGGTGGCGGCGGAAGGAGTCCCTGGCGGGGCCGATGAGCAGGTCGTCCGCGGCGGAGACGCCGCCGCCGATCACGAAGCAGGACGGGTCGAGGGCGGCGGCGAGGTTGGCGATCCCGACGCCGAGCCACTGGCCGATGTCCTGGAGCAGCTCGACGCACATGGCGTCGCCCTCGCGGGCGAGCTCGGTGATGAGGGGGCCGCTGATCTCGGGGATGTTCCCCTTGACCCGCTCGATGATCTCGTACGCGACCGGGGAGTCGGCGGCGGCGAGCTCGCGGGCCTCGCGGACCAGCGCGTTCCCCGAGCTGTACTGCTCCCAGCAGCCCCGGTTGCCGCAGGGGCAGCGGTGGCCGCCGGGGACCACCTGCATGTGGCCGAACTCTCCGGCGACGCCGTACTTGCCGCGCTTGACCTGGCCGTCCTCCAGGATGGCGCCGCCGATGCCGGTGCCGAGGGTGATCATGACGAGGTGGTCCTCGCCGCGTCCGGCGCCGAAGCGCCACTCGGCCCAGGCGGCGGTGTTGGCGTCGTTGTCGACCATGACGGGGACGGCGAGGCGGCCCTGGAGGGCGTCGCGGAGGGGCTCGTTGCGCCAGGCGAGGTGCGGGGCGAAGAGGACCCGGGCCCGGTCCGCGTCGACCCAGCCGGCCGCGCCGATCCCGACGGCGTGCACGTCGTGCCGGTCGGAGAGGTCCAGGACCAGTTCGACGATGGTGTCCTCGACGACCTTGGGGCTCTTCGACTTGTCCGGGGTCTCCGTGCGGAGCTTCTCCAGGATGTTGCCGTCGGCGTCGACGACGCCGGCCATCACCTTCGTACCGCCGATGTCGATGCCGACGGTCGGCACCCGGGGCGCCGTCAGGTGGGAGCGGCGCTCCCGGCTCCCGACGGTGCGCAGCACGGTCCCGCGGGCGGCTCCCCGGTGGGCGAGGTCACGGTAGGTACTCATCGGCTCCGATTCTGCCAGGTGGGGTGTGAAGGGGCCGTCACGTCGCCCGGGAGCCCGTCACGTGCCGTGCGGCCGCTCCAGCTCGTGGCGCAGGTCCTCCAGCTCGCTGCCGCCCGCCATCTGCCGGGTCAACTCGTCGAGGGTGACGGAGTCCTTGGTGTGGCTCGCGGCCATGACGCCCCGCTGGAGCAGGACGAAGCGGTCGCCGACGAGGTAGGCGTGGTGCGGGTTGTGCGTGATGAGGACCACGCCGAGGCCCTCGTCGCGGGCGGCGGCGACGTACTTGAGGACGACCCCGGACTGCTTCACGCCGAGGGCGGCGGTCGGCTCGTCGAGGACGAGGACCTTCGCGCCGAAGTGGACGGCGCGGGCGATGGCCACGCACTGGCGCTCGCCGCCGGAGAGCGTCCCGATCGGCTGGTCGACGTCGCGCAGGTCGATGCCCATGCGGAGCAGGGCATCGCGGGTGGTGGAGCGCATCAGGGCGACGTCGAGCCGCTTGAGGGGGCCGGAGCCCTTCGTCGGCTCGGAGCCGAGGAAGAAGTTCCGCCAGACCGGCATGAGGGGGACGACGGCGAGGTCCTGGTAGACCGTGGCGATGCCCCGGTCGAGGGCGTCGCGCGGGTTGGCCAGGGTGACCTCCTCGCCGTCGATGCGGAAGGTGCCGGCGTCGTGCCGGTGCAGGCCGGCGACGATCTTGATGAGGGTGGACTTGCCGGCGCCGTTGTCGCCGAGGACGCAGGAGATCTCGCCCGCGCGGACCTCCAGGGAGACGCCTTCGAGGGCGCGGATGTTGCCGTAGTACTTGCTGACGTCGGTCAGCTCCACGAGCGGGGTCGGCTCCGTGGTCACTTGGTCGCCTCCACGCGCTTGCGGATCCAGGAGTTCAGCAGCGTCGCCAGGAGGAGCATCGCGCCCAGGAAGAACTTGAACCAGTCCGGGTTCCACTCTGCGTACACGATGCCCTTGCTGGTCATGCCGAAGATGAGCGCGCCGACGGCGGAGCCGATGGCCGAGCCGTATCCGCCGGTGATCAGGCAGCCGCCGATGACGGCCGCGATGATGTAGATCAGCTCGTTGCCGACGCCTTCGCCCGACTGGACGACGTCGAAGGAGAAGAGCAGGTGCTGGCCGGAGATCCAGGCGCAGAAGGCCACGCCCATGTAGAGGCCGATCTTCGTGCGGTGGACGGGGACGCCGACCGCGCGGGCGGCGTCCGCGCCGCCGCCGACGGCGAAGATCCAGTTGCCGAAGCGGGTGCGGAGCAGGATCCAGGTGGCGACGGCGACCAGGCCGAACCACCACAGGATCGTGACCTTGAACTCGACGCCGCCGAGCGTGAGCTCCGAGGCGAAGAGCTTGCGGGCGGAGGAGAAGCCCTCCATGTCGGCGATGGTCTTGGTGGAGACGGTGCCGCTGATCAGCTTGGTGAGGCCCAGGTTCAGGCCGGTCAGCATGAGGAAGGTGCCGAGCGTGATGATGAAGCTGGGCAGCTTGGTGCGGGTCAGCATGAAGCCGTTGAAGACGCCGACGGCCAGGGTGACGAGCAGCGAGACGCCGACGCCGACCCAGACGTTCGCCGTCATCTGGTAGCTGAACATCGACGAGACGAGCGCGGAGCTGGTGACCAGGACGCCGGCGGAGAGGTCGAACTCGCCGCCGATCATCAGCAGCGCGACCGGGACGGCCATGATGCCGATGGTGGAGGCCGCGTAGAGGACGGTGCCGAGGCTGGCGGGTTCCAGGAAGCTGTCGGCGACCACCGCGAAGAAGACGAAGACGGCGACCGCGCCGACGACCGAGCCGAGCTCGGGACGGGCCAGCAGCTTCTTCAGGGGGGTGGTGCGGAGCAGCCGTTCGTCGACGTGGTCGACGCCGTCCGGGGACGGGGCGGTGGAGCTCATCGGGTGCCCCGATCCGCGTACTGCTTCAGCGCGGCGGCCTGGTCCTTGGTGATGATCTGCGGGCCGGTCAGGACCGGCTTGCCGCCGCCGAGGACGTCGGCGTTGTAGCGGTAGAGCCAGAGCAGGTCGACGGCCTCGTAGCCCTGGAGGTAGGGCTGCTGGTCGACGGCGAAGCCGAGGGTGCCGGCCTCCAGGGCGGTGGCGACCTTGGCGTTGAGGTCGAAGGTGTCGACCTCGGCCTTGCTGCCGGCGCTCTTCGCGGCCTGGACGGCGGTGTCGGCGAAGGGGGCGCCGAGGGTGACGACGGCGTCGACGGCCGGGTCGGACTGGAGCTTGGCCTCGATGGAGGCCTTGACGTCGGGCATGTTGGTGCCGTCGACGTACAGGTTCACGAGCTCGCCGTCGAAGGTCTTCCGCACGCCCGCGCAGCGCTGCTCGTGACCGACGTTGCCCTGCTCGTGCAGGACGCAGAGGGCCTTCTTCCGGCCTCGCTCGTCGAGCTCGTCGCCGACGGCCTCGCCGGCGACGGTCTCGTCCTGGCCGATGTGGGTGAGCGCTCCGTAGGCCTTGGACACCTCGGCGCCCGAGTTCACGGTGATCACCGGGATGCCGGCCTTGACGGCCTTCTCGACTGCGGCCTTCATGGCGTCGGGCTTGGCGAGGCTGACGATCAGTCCGTCGACCCCCTTGGCGACGTACGAGTCGATCAGCTGCGCCTGCTGCTGGGCCTCGTCGCTGTGGGCGTAGAGGAAGTTGATGTTGTCCTTGGCCGCGGCCTGCTTGGCGCCCTTCTGGACGATGTCCCAGAAGGTGTCGCCGTCGCCCGAGTGCGTCACCATGGCGAAGGTCCACCGGGGGGTGTCGACGGCCGCCCTGCCCTGGGCCTCGGCGGCCTTGCGGGCGTCCTCCGCCCGCTTTCCGCCGGTGCTGCTGCACCCGGCGAGCGCCGCGGTGAGTGCGAGGGCGAGCACGGCGCCGACTGCGGCGCGTACCCCTCCTGTCCGAAGCCTGGTCACGAGGCCGTGCCCTTCTTTGTGTCCTTCTGCGTGCATTGCAGTATCGGTCATGCGGGTCGTGGCACTGGTCAGGGGCCCCCTGGAGTCGCTACGGACGGGCCATCAGGCGGAACTCGAAGGAGTAGCGGGCGGCCCGGTAGAGGTGGGAGCCGTACTCGACGGCGCGCCCGGTGTCGTCGAAGGTGACGCGCTCCATGGTGAGCAGCGGGGCGCCCTCCGGTTCGTCGAGGAGCCCGGCCTCCTCGGCGGTCGCCGCGCGGGCGCCGACGGTCTGCCGGGCGCTGTGCAGGGTGACCGCGGCCGAGCGGAGCATGCGGTAGAGGCCGGTGGTCTCCAGGAGCCGCGTGTCCGGGGCGAGGATCCCGGCGGGCAGGTGGTTGCGGAGGCGGGCCAGGGGCTCGCCGTGCGCGGTGCGGAGCCGTTCCAGGTAGAGGACCTCGGTGCCCTCCGGTACGCCGAGGGCCGCGGCGACCGGGCCCGCGGCGGGTTCGAGGCGGTGGGAGAGGACCCGGGTGGCGGGGTGCCGGCCTGCGGCGGCGAGGTCGTCGTAGAGGCTGCTGAGCTCCGTCGGGCGGCGGATCCCGCTGTGCACGACCTGGGTGCCGACGCCCCGGCGGCGGATCAGGAGGCCCTTGTCGACGAGGGTCTGGATGGCCTGGCGGACGGTGGGCCGGGAGAGCCCGAGGCGGCCGGCGAGGTCGATCTCGTTGCCCAGGAGGGTGCCCGGGGACAGCGTCCCGTTCTCCACGGCGCTCTCCAGCTGGCGGGCGAGCTGGAAGTAGAGCGGGACCGGACTCGTGCGGTCCACGGCGAGCGGGGGCAGGGCGGAGCCGGACTGCTTGGGCACGGGGGGAGCGTAGCCCGGGGGGCTGATGACGGGAAGTCGTGACGTCCGGTTGTCCTGACAAATCCTTGACACCCGGGCGGGCCCGGCTCCACGGTGGGGCCATGCGCATCGGACTCATCGGTACGGGACGGATCGGGAGCTTCCACGCGGGTGTGCTGGCCCGGCACCCGGCGGTCGGGGCGCTGGTCGTGGCCGACGTGGACGCCGGCCGGGCGGCGGGGGTCGCGGGTGCGCTCGGCGCGGAGGCGGCGCCGGACGTGGACGCCCTGCTGGGGCACCCCCTGGACGCCGTGGTGATCGCCTCGGCGACGGCGGCGCACGCGGAGCTGATCTCCCGCGCCGCCGGGGCGGGGCTGCCGGTCTTCTGCGAGAAGCCGATCGCCCTGGACGTGCCGGGGACGCTGGCCGCGCTGGACGCGGTGGCGGCGGCGGGCACGGTGCTCCAGCTGGGGTTCATGCGCCGCTTCGACGCCGGCTACCGGGCGGCGCGCGAGGCGGTGCGGTCCGGGCGGCTCGGCCGGCTGCACACCGTGCGGGCCGTGACCTCCGACCCCGAGCCGCCGCCCGCCGCGTACCTGCCGCTCTCCGGGGGTCTCTTCCGCGACTGTCTCGTGCACGACTTCGACATGGTCCGCTGGGTGACCGGCCGGGAGGTCGTCGAGGTGTACGCGACGGGCTCGGACGCGGGCCCCGCGATGTTCCGCGCCGCGGGCGACGTGGACACGGCGGCGGCCGTGCTCACCCTGGACGACGGGACGCTGGTGACGGCGAGCGCGACCCGGTGCAACGGCGCCGGGTACGACGTCCGCATGGAGCTGGCCGGCGAGCGGGACCAGATCGTGGTGGGCCTGGACGACCGGACCCCGCTCACCTCGGTGGAGCCGCACGGCCCGGCCGCGCCGGGGAAGCCCTGGCCGGGCTTCCTGGAGCGGTTCGCCCCCGCGTACGAGGCGGAGCTGGACGCGTTCGTCCGCCTGGTGCGCGGCGAGGTGCCCAACGCGTGCGACGGCCGCGAGGCCCTGGCGGCCCTCCGGATCGCCGAGGCCTGCGAGCGCTCGCGGCGGGAGCGGCGGCCGGTGCGCCCGGACGCCCCTTAGGGAGTGTGACGACACACCCTAGGGGGTGGCGTCCCGCTCCCGGCGCCGCCCGGCTCCGCGGGGCGGACGGGAGGGCGACGACGGACCCCGGCCGGGTCTCACCAGCGGACGGGCAGCTGCCGGACGCCGCGCATCAGGAGGCCCGGCAGCCATTCCCAGGGCGCGCCCTCGGGGTCGAGCGCGAGCCGGGGGAAGCGGTCCAGGAGCGTGCGGAGCGCGATCCTGCCCTCCAGGCGGGCGAGCGGGGCGCCCAGGCAGTAGTGGATGCCGTGACCGAAGGCGAGGTGGCCCCGGGTCTCGCGGCGGATGTCGAAGCGGTCCGGGTCGGGGAAGCGGGCCGGGTCCCGGTCGAGCGCGGCGAGGGCCACCAGGACGTACTGCCCGGTCGGGACGACGGTGTCGCCGATCGTGACCGGCTCCGCGGTGAAGCGGAAGGTGCCGGTCTCCACCGGTCCGTCGTAGCGCAGGGACTCCTCGATCGCCCCGTCGAGGAGGGAGGGGTCGGCGCGCAGCGCGGCGAGCTGCTCGGGGTGGCCGAGGAGGTTGCGCACGGTGTTGGAGATCAGATTGACCGTGGTCTCGTGGCCCGCGATGAGCAACAGGTAGGCCATGGCGCGGAGTTCCGGCCCGGAGAGCCGGTCGCCGTCCTCGGCGCGGGCGGCGATGAGGCCGGAGAGCAGGTCGTCGGCGGGACCGGCGGCCCGCTTGTCCTCGATGAGGCTGTCGAGGTAGCCGGCGAAGCCCTCCATGGCGTCCAGCGCGCCGCGCTCGTCGGACGGGGTCACGAGCCCGTTCGACCAGGCGCGGAAGGTCTCGCGGTCCTCGGCGGGGACGCCGAGGAGTTCGCAGATGACGGTGACCGGCAGCGGGAAGGCGAAGGCGTCGACGAGGTCCGCGCGGCCGGCCGGCTCCATGGCGTCGGCGAGTTCGTGGGTGAGGCGTTCGATGCGCGGCCGCAGGCTCTCGACGCGGCGGCCGGTGAACTCCGCGGTGACGAGACGGCGCAGCCGGGTGTGGTCGGGGGCGTCCGCCGAGAGGAGGTGGACGCCGATGATGTCCTCCTCCGGCGGCCGGACGCCGATGACCGAGGGGGACTTGCGGAGCCGCGGGTCGGCCAGCGCCGCGCGCCCCTCCTCGTGTCCCACGACCAGCCAGAACTGGAAGCCGTCGGGCATCCGGACCTCGTGGACGGGCCCCGCTTCACGGAACTTCGCGTAGAAGGGGTACGGGTTCGCGGTGAAGTCCGCTCCGTACTCCCCCAGTTCGATGACGGACATCGGTGCAGACTATCCGACTAGCCGCTCTCCTCCTCGTCGACGAGGCCCGCGTCGTGGACGAGGAGCGCGATCTGCACGCGGTTGTTGAGGCCGAGCTTGGCGAGGATCCGGGAGACGTGGGCCTTGACGGTGGGGACGCTCATGTACAGCTCGGCGGCGATCTCCGCGTTGGACCTGCCGTGCCCGACGGAGACGGCCACCTCCCGCTCCCGGTCGGCGAGTTCGGCGAGCCGGTCGACGGCCGTGGCGCGGCGGGGCGGCTCGGGCCGGTCCCGCTCCTCCGCCACGTGGGCCATGAGCTGACGGGTGACGGCCGGCGAGAGGACGGGGTCGCCGGCGACGACCCGGCGGACGGCGGCCACGATCTCGACGGGCGGGGTGTCCTTGAGGAGGAAGCCGGCGGCGCCGGCCCGCAGGGCGCGCAGCACCTGTTCGTCGGCGTGGAAGGTGGTGAGGACGACGACCTCGGGGGCGCCGGGCAGGGCACGCAGCCGTTCGGTGGCGGTCAGGCCGTCCACGTGGGGCATGCGGATGTCCATGAGGACGACGTCCGGGGCGTACCGGGCGACGAGTTCGGGGACCTCGCGGCCGTCGGCGCCCTCGCCCACGATCTCGAGGTCGTCGGCGCCGCCGAGCATGAAGGTGAGGCCCGCGCGGACCAGGGGGTCGTCGTCGACGAGAAGCAGCCGGATGGTCATGAGGGCCACGGTAGCCAGGCGTGCAGGGCGAATCCCCCGTCGGGGGCGCGGCCGTGTTCCAGTCGGCCGCCGGCGAGGGTGGTCCGTTCGGTGAGGCCGATGAGGCCCTGGCCCGAGCCGGGGACGTGCGGGACCGGGCCCGCGGGGGCCGGGTTGTGGACGTCGACGGTGAGGCCTTCGCCGGGCCGGCCCCGGACGGTGACGGTGACCGTGGTGCCGGGGGCGTGCTTGCGGGCGTTGGTGAGGCCTTCCTGCGCGATGCGGTAGACGGTGCGGCCGGTGGCGGCCGGTACCGCCGCCGGGTCGTCGACGGTGGTGTCGAGGACGACCTCGGCACCGGCCTCGCGGGACTCCCCGACCAGCGCGTCGAGGGTGGCGAGGGTGGGCTGGGGCCGGTCGCCCTCGCCGTTCTCGCCGGGCGCGCGCAGGACGCCGATGATCTCGCGGAGGTCCTGGAGGGCTTCGTGGGCGCTGTCCCGGATGACCCCGGCGGCGCGGGCGATCTGCTCGGGCGGTGCGTCCGGGCGGAACTCCAGGGCTCCGGCGTGCACGCTGAGCAGGGTCAGCCGGTGGGCGAGCACGTCGTGCATCTCGCGGGCGATGGCCTCGCGGGCGAGCCGCTGGGCCTGGGCGGCGCGCAGCTCGGCCTCGGCCTCGGCGCGGCGGGCGCGCTCCCGGAGGGCTTCGACGAGCTGGCGCCGGGCGCGGACGAGCATGCCCCAGGCGGTGACGAGCAGGACGAGGATGAAGCCGAGGCCGATGGAGAGCCCGACGTTCGTGGTGGGGTCCGGGCGGACGAAGGCCTGGAGGGTGGAGGTGGCGGCGGCGAAGGCGACGATCCAGCCGACCTCGCGGACCGGGCGGCGCACGGCGACGCTGAAGAGGCTCGCGAGGAGGGCGCCCGCGGCGACCGGGGCGACGATGTTCACCACGGAGAGGGCGACGGCGAGCCCGACCGGCCAGCGGCGACGCCCCCAGAGGGCGCAGCAGGCGGCGGCGCCGGCGAGCTGGTCGAGGAGGCTGACGGGCTCGCTGGTGTACTGCGCGCTGGCGTCGGCGGCCAGGAGGCCGACGAAGGCGGCGAGGAGGAAGAGGGCGGTGTCCACGATCCAGTCGCGGACGGTACGGCGGGGCCGGGGCGCCCCGCTCCCGCCCGGTTCGACCAGGTGGGAGGGGAGCAGCCAGCGCTGCCGGTCCGTACGAGTCATGTCCGCAAATGTACGCAGGCCGGGGGCGGTCCAGCGGCCTGGCCGGCCGTCGGGCTACCGGAGTCGGCCAGGTCGATACTTTGGTATCGGCCGCCGTAGACGAGCGGCGGACGCGGCCGTCCGGACCGCCCGGCGATCATCGGCTCATGAAGAAATTCCTGGAGGGCCTCGGGGCGCTGCTGCTCGTGGCCGGAGTGGCGGGGGTGATCCGCGAGATGACCGGCGGCTGGTTCCACTTCATGGGCCTGACGCACTTCCTCACGGACAACGTGGGGTTCCTGGAGGGCCGCGAGCTGTTCGCGAACATCGTCGTGGCGGTCCTCGGTCTGGCCCTGGCGATCGGGGCGAGCCGGATATCCGCCGACTGAGCGGGGAGGGCGGCGCGGCGGGGTCGGGAGGGTGAGCGGTCGGGCCCGGGGATCGCGTGGCGGCCCTCACGGCCACCGGCCGAGACAGGGGATCGGTGCGCGGAGCGACCGGTCGGGCCCGGGGATCGGTGCGCGGAGCCACCGGCCGGGCCCCGGGACCTGCGGCGCGGTCCGGAGGCCGTCAGTCGCTCGCCCGGTCGAGGCGATTGATCTCGGCGAGGTGCTCGGCCATCCGGTGGGAGACGGCGCCGCTCGTGTAGAGGACCGCGCCGACGATCGCGAGGGGGACGGAGCCGCCGAGCACGGCGAGCGTCCCGGGCCAGTCGCGGGAGGCGACGCAGTCCTTCTCGTGGACGTAGTCGCTGCCGACGAGGGCGGGGCAGGGGCTGCCGCCGCCGTCGGCGTCCTCGTACGGCGTGAGGAGGAGGCCGCCGCACCAGACCCAGAGCAGGCTCGCCAGGGTGAGCAGGCCGAGACCCCAGCCCTGGGTGCGCCGGGCCCGGGCGCGGAACTCGTTGTCGTACACCAGTGAACGCATGAGCGAAGAACCTACCGGGCCTCGTCGTCGGCCGTGCGGCGGCCCCAACTGGTGCCCGCCAGCACGAGGATCGCGCCCGCGAGACCGAGGGCTCCGGGGCGGTCACCGGCGAGGGCGATGCCCGCGGCGGCGGCCCACAGCGGCTCCGTGCCGAGCAGGAGGCTGACCCGGGACGGCGAGGTGCGGCGGACGGCCCACATCTGCACGAAGAAGGCGAAGAGCGTGCAGAAGACGGAGAGGAAGACGAGCCCGGCCCACTCCCGGGGTCCGAAGTCGAGGGCCGTCGCCCACGGCGAGGCCCCGGTGCCGGGGACGGCGGCGATGACGGCGAACACGGCGACGGCGGAGCCGAGCTGGACGGTGGTGAGGGAGAGCGAGTCGGCCGAGCGGACCGCCTTGATCCGGGACATGGCGAGGACGTGGACGGTACGGGCGAGGGCGGCGAGGAGCATGAGCAGGTCGCCGAGGGAGGGCGTGGTGAATCCACCGCCCTGGGTCAGCAGGACGACCCCGGTGACGGAGAGCGCGGCGGCGGCGAGGAAGGCCCGGGGTGGCCGGACCCGGGTGACGGCGGCCTCGGCGAGCGGGGTGAAGATCATGGTGAGGCTGATGATCAGGCCCGCGTTGGTGGCCGAGGTGTGGACGACGCCGTACGTCTCCAGGAGGAAGATCCCGCTGAGGATCAGTCCGAGGGTCGCGGCGCCGCGCCACTGGGCCGCGCCGAGGGCGCGCAGCCTGCGGTGGCCGGCCGCGACGAGGACGGGCAGCACCACGGCGAACCGCAGCACGAGGACCGCGATGACGGTGTGGCCGGTGGTGATGCCCTTGGCCGCGAGGTAGCTGGTGCCCCAGACGACGGCGACGAGCAGGACGGGGAGGTCGGTGAGCCAGGCCCGGCGCGGGGCGCCGAGGGGAACGGGTGCGGCGATCGACGAAGCTGACATAGCGGCCGAATCTCCAACTCTTGCGGTGGGGTGGAGACTTCGACGGCTCGCACGCGGAGCGATCACCGTACCCGGAGGAGCCCGTGGCGGCTACACCTTTCGCCCGGTCGCGGGCTCAGTAGCTGCCGTACGCGGGGCGGCCCGTCCTCTCGTACGTGTGGAGGGCGACGCCCGTGCCGCTGGTGCGCGCGTCGGTGAGACGGAAGGCGGTGGGGCGGACGCCGTCGGTGAAGAGGCGGCGTCCGGTGCCCAGGACCACGGGGAAGACGTGGAGGTGGATGGTGTCGATGAGGTCGTGGTCGAGGAGGGTCCGGGCGAGTCCGGCGCTGCCGTGCATCTGGATCTCGCCGTCGAGGCGCTCCTTGAGGGCGGCGACCTCGCCGGCCACGTCGCCCTTGAGCAGGGTGGTCCCGGCCCAGTCGGCGGAGTCGAGGGTGGTGGTGGCGACGTACTTGGGGAGGCCGTTGAGCTTGGAGGCGACCGGGTCCGTGGGGTCGGTCCGCTTCGGCCAGTAGCCCGCGAAGATGTCGTAGGTGCGGCGGCCGAGGAGGAAGGCGGTCGGCCGCTCGAAGATCTCGGTGATGCGCCGCCCGAAGTCCTCGTCGCCGAACGGCACGGACCAGCCGCCGTGCTCGAATCCGCCGCTGGTGTCCTCGTCGGGGCCCCCGGGGGCCTGCATGACGCCGTCGAGGGTGAGGAACTGGGTGAGGCTGAGGGTGGCCATGATGGATGCCCTTTCCGTTCTGCGGATCGTCGTGTCTCACCCTTCCGACTCCGCGGTCCGGCGGAACTCATCGGTGATCACGTCGGGGTCCGATTCCCGCCAGCTTCCGGACGCCCCGCCGACTTTCATTGAACCCGCAACCACTTGGTTCTTCTGACGGAGGTTTCGGGATGTCCACGATGAACGGCACGGCGGTCCTGGTGACGGGCGGCAGCCGGGGGATCGGCGCGGCGACGGCGGTGCGGCTGGCCCGGGAGGGCGCCGATGTGGCCTTCACCTACGTCCAGGGCGAGGTGCGGGCCAAGGAGGTCGCCGCACGGATCGAGGCGGCCGGCCGCAGGGCGCTGCCCCTGCGGGCCGACGCGGCCGACGCCGGTGACGCGGCGGGCGCGGTGGACTGGGCGGCGGACGCCTTCGGGCGGCTGGACGTCCTGGTGAACAACGTCGGCGTCGGCATCCTCGGCCCGCTGGACTCGCTGTCCCTCGCGGAGGTGGACCGGGCGCTCGCGGTGAACGTCCGGGCGGCGTTCCTCGCCTCGCAGGCCGCGGCCGCGCGGTTCTCCGAGGGCGGGCGGATCATCACCGTCGGCAGCTGCATGACCCAGCGGGTGCCGGGCCCCGGCGGGACGCTGTACACGATGAGCAAGGCGGCGCTGACCGGTCTGTCGAGGGCGCTCGCGCGGGAGCTCGGCGGGCGCGGCATCACGGCGAACATCGTCCACCCCGGTCCCGTCGACACCGACATGAACCCGGCGGACGGGCCGTACGCGCAGGGGCAGGCGGCCCTGACGGCGCTCGGCCGCTTCGGCACCCCGGACGAGGTGGCGGAGATGGTCGCCTTCCTGGCCGGGCCGGGCGGACGGTACGTCACGGGCGGCGAGTTCTCGGTGGACGGCGGCCACGCGGCCTGAGGGCCTGACCGGAGCATCGCACGCGGCCTGAGGGCCTGACCGGAGGATCGGGCGTCCGAGAAGCCGACGGCGGCGCGCAAGGCTCTGGCCCGACCGGAAGGAGCCCCGGAAGAGGAGTCCTGGAAAGGGGGCGCGAGGGCGCACCGGTGCTGTCGGGCCGGTGCGCCCTCGCGGGCCGGGCGGGGTGTCGTACCCGCCCAGTCGGTGGAGGAGCCGGCTAGCCGCCGAGCTCCTGGTGGCGGGCGGTCAGCCGCGCCGTACCGGCCTCCGTGAGGGAGCCGAAGAGGCGGAGGCGGGAGATGCCGCCGTCCGGGTAGATGTCGATCCGGACGCGGGAGCCGACCGCCGGGGCGTCGAGCACGAACCGGTGGTTGGTGTCGGGCTGGAGGCGGGTCCGGGGCAGGATCTCGGTCCAGTCCTCGGAGCCCTCGGCCGCGACGGAGAGGGCGGCCCAGCCCGCGCTGTTGCCCTTGAGGTAGGCGGTGTCGATCTCGACGGCGCGGATCTCGGACTCGGCGACCAGTCCGTAGCGGATCCAGTCGTTGCCCTTGTCGCGGCGGCGGCGGGTCTCCCAGCCGTCGTCCATCTTGCGGGAGCGGCCCGGCTGGATGGTGTTGGTGGCCGGGGAGTAGAAGCGGTCCGAGGCGTCCTCGACCTGGCCGCCGTTCTCCAGGGCCGCGAGGTCGAAGGTGCCGAGGACGCCCAGCCACGCCGGGTCCGGGGCGACCTCGCCGTAGACGCGGAGGCGGGCGATGCCGCCGTCCGGGTGCTGGTTGACGCGCAGGTGCGTGAAGCGCTGCTCGACGTCGACCGCGAAGCCGTTGGCGGCGTGGCCGCCGACGGCGGTGCGCGGGACGAGCGTCGTCCACTTCACGTCGTCGGCGAGCAGCTCCTCGGGCGACGGCGAGCCGGCCACGGAGGTCGCCTCGACGGAGACGGCCTGCGGGTAGTTGCCGCGGAAGTGGGCGGTGTCGAGGACGATGCCGCGGACGACGCCGGGCGCGCCCAGGCGTACGAGCGCCCAGTCGTGGTCGTCCTCGGTGGGGTGCGGCTGCTGGGCCGAGACGCCGCGGCGGCGGCGGGTCTCCCAGCCGTCCATGATCTTGCCCTTGTGGCCGAAGTGCTCGGGGTCGAACTCGGCGGGCTCGGGCTTCAGCAGGTTCTCGCGCTCGGCGAAGAACTCGTCGTTGGCCGCGATGACGCCCGCGCCCAGACGCCGGTCCGCGAGGTCCGCGTACTGGGTGAAGGGGAAGTCGGCCGTCCGGTAGTCGGCGTACGGGTCGCCGCCGCCGTAGGGGCTGGCGTCACCGGTGAAGCTGGGTATGGACGACACGTCAGTTGTTCCTTTCGAGGAGGCGGCCGGAGGGCTCTGCGAGGGTGCCGTGGTCGGCGATCTTCTCGCCGCGCAGCCAGGTGGAGGTGACGACGCCGTCGAGGGTCTTGCCCGCGTAGGCGGTGACGCGGTTGCGGTGCTGGAGCTCGGCCGGGTCGACGGTGAAGGAGGCGTCCGGGTCGAGGACCGCGAAGTCGGCGTCCCGGCCGGCCTCGATCGCGCCCTTGCGGTCCAGGCCCGCGAGCCGGGCCGGTGCCTCGGACATCCAGCGGACCACGTCCGTCAGATCGAAGCCGCGGCGGCGCGCCTCGGTCCAGATCGCGGGCAGGCCCAGCTGGAGGGAGGAGATCCCGCCCCAGGCGGAGGCGAAGTCGGGGGTCTTGAGATCGGCCGTGGACGGCGAGTGGTCGGAGACGATGCAGTCGATCGTGCCGTCCGCCAGCCCCTGCCACAGCGCGTCCTGGTTGACGGCCTCACGGATCGGCGGGCAGCACTTGAACTCCGTCGCGCCGTCCGGGATCTCCTCCGCCGTCAGCGTCAGGAAGTGCGGACACGACTCCACCGTGACCTTGACGCCCTCCGCCCTCGCGGCGGCGATGAGCGGCAGCGCGTCCGAGGACGACAGGTGCAGGACGTGGACCCGGGCGTCCAGGCGGCGGGCCTGGTTGATCAGGTTCTCGATCGCCGTGTTCTCGGCGTCCCGGGGGCGCGAGGCGAGGAAGTCGGCGTAGGCGCCGCCCGACCGCTGCGGGGCGGCGTCGAGGTGGTGCGGGTCCTCCGCGTGCACGATCATCAGACCGCCGAAGCCGGAGATCTCCGCCAGCGACGTCGCCAGCTGCTCCTGGTCCAGCAGCGGGAACTCCTCCACGCCCGACGGCGACAGGAAGCACTTGAAGCCGAAGACGCCGGCGTCGTGCAGGGGCCGCAGGTCCTTGACGTTGTCCGGCAGCGCGCCGCCCCAGAAGCCCACGTCGATGTGCGCCTTGCTGCGCGCCACCTCCTGCTTGACGCGCAGGTTCTCGACCGTGGTCGTCGGCGGCAGCGAGTTCAGCGGCATGTCCAGGAGCGTGGTGATGCCACCGGCGGCCGCCGCGCGGGTGGCCGTCCAGAAGCCCTCCCACTCCGTGCGCCCCGGGTCGTTCACGTGCACGTGCGTGTCGACCAGACCGGGCAGGACCACGTCGTCGCCGACGTCCTCCAGCCGGGCACCGGCCGGCACCTCCGCGTCGTACGGCAGCACGGCCGCGATCGTCCCACCCGAGACGGCGATCGACGCCGGGCGCGTCCCCTCGGGGGTGATGACGCGTGTCGAGCGCAGGACCAGGTTGACGTCCACCCGTACCCCTTCTTCAAGCACTTCAGCGGGAAATTCAACGAACTGTTGAAAAGGAGTCTTCACTTCCGGGCGACAGGACGTCAAGGGCACACTTCCAGCATCCGCCGCCGACGGACCCGACTTAGAGGTTTCCACAAAGTGGAATGGAAATTCCGTACAGTAGAACGTAGCTCCGTACATGAGGGCCAGACCCGGACCCCTCCGGGCCGTCACCGACACCGGACAAACACCCCCTGACCGGCGCAGACGCCGGGACCTTGACCAAGTGCCCCGGCGGACGGCCCGGTAGGCTGCTGCCTTGCCCGCCTGCCCCGAAAGGACCGTTGACGTGCCGACGTCCAGCGCCAGCACCACCGACGCCGCCAAGCCCGCCGCCGCGAGCGGAGGCGTCCAGTCCCTCGAGCGCGCCTTCGACCTCCTGGAGCGCATGGCCGACGCCGGGGGCGAGGTCGGGCTGAGCGAGCTCTCCGCCAGCAGCGGACTCCCGCTCCCCACCATCCACCGCCTCATGCGCACCCTGGTCGCCTGCGGCTATGTGCGCCAGCAGCCCAACCGCCGGTACGCGCTCGGTCCGCGGCTCATCCGGCTCGGCGAGTCCGCCTCCCGCCTCCTCGGCACCTGGGCCCGCCCCTACCTGGCCCGGCTCGTCGAGGAGACCGGCGAGACCGCGAACATGGCGCTCCTCGACGGCGACGAGATCGTGTACGTCGCACAGGTGCCGTCCAAGCACTCGATGCGCATGTTCACCGAGGTCGGCCGCCGGGTCCTGCCGCACTCGACCGGCGTCGGCAAGGCGCTCCTCGCCCACACGCCGGCGGAGGAGGTACGGGCGCTGCTCTCCCGCACCGGCATGCCGGCCGCGACCGAGAAGACCATCACCACCCCGGACGGCTTCCTCGACGCGCTCGTCGCGGTCCGCGAGACGGGCTACGCGGTCGACGACAACGAGCAGGAGATAGGAGTCCGCTGCCTCGCGGTCCCCGTCCCCGACTCCCCCACCGCGGCGGCCATCTCCATCTCGGGCCCCGCGGGCCGGGTCACCGAGGCCGCCACGGAGAAGATCGTCCCCATCCTCCAGGAGGTCGCCCGCGAGCTGTCGGCGGCCCTGGCGAACACCTCGGGCAACGGCCAGGGCTGAGACCGGCCCCCACCCGCGCGAACGGCCGGGGGGGGGCCCCCCCCCCCCGGGGGGGCCCCCCCCCCCGCCCCCCCCCCCCCCCCCGGCGCCCCCCCGGTAGATTGCGGAACCCACCCCCCCCCCCCCCACG